>NZ_MVOO01000003.1:0-524997 GCF_002156405.1 Pseudomonas sp. SCPG-7
GTAGGTGTACGTGCCATTGGCATTCAACACCAGCGTACCGAAAGTTCCGGTGAAGGTGCCCGCAGTCACAGGCCCGGTGGGCACGCGGTCGGCACCTTGCACGTCGTTGGTCAGCACGTTGCCGGTGAGGGTCAGATTGGTTTCCGACGCGGTGTTGGCGTTGCTGTCGTTCACCGCTTTTGGCAGGTCATCGATCACATTGACGTCGAGGGTCGCATTGGCAGTGGTGCCGTTGTCATCCACCACGGTGACGGCGAATTGCTCGGGCAGATTGTTGGCACCGTTGGCGGTTGGGTGGGCGTCGTTGTGATCCAGCGTGTAGCTGTAGCTGACCACTCCAGTCGCTGCGTTGAAACCGGTGATGGTCAGCGTGCTGCCGAGCGGCGTGGTCACCGATTGTGGGAAGCCTGCAGCCACACCATTAGTAACCACGGCAATGCCGCCCACAGTCAGCGTGGTGACGCCGTCCAAAGCGGTAATCGTGAAGGTGCCGCTTTGGATTAGTGCGTTGGAATCCGGCTCGCTGCCAGTGCTGAGATTTTTTTCGTAAACAGTCAGCTCGCCGCCCTCGGCGTTCCAGCCATTGATCAGCACCGGATCGTCGTTGTTGTAGATCTGCAGCACCAGATTCGCAGTGCTGGTGTCACCGTCAGAATCGGTGATGGTGTAAGTGAACGTCTCTGTGCCGTTACCGCCACCGTGCAGCGCTTTGAAATCCGCGTCGCTGGTGTTCAGGGTGTAGGTGTACGTGCCATTGGCATTCAACACCAGCGTACCGAAAGTGCCGGTGAAGGTGCCCGCAGTCACAGGCCCGGTGGGCACGCGGTCAGCACCTTGCACATCGTTGGTCAGCACGTTGCCGGTAAGGGTCAGCAGGGTTTCCGACGCGGTATTGGCGTTGCTGTCGCTCACCGCTCTGGGCACGTCGTCGATGATGTTGACGTCGAGCGAGCCGGTGGCGCTGTCGCCATTGCTGTCACCGGCAGTCACGGTGAAATGTTCGCTGAGGCTGTTGGCGCCGTCACCGGCCGGATGGGCGTCATTGCCGTTGAGGGTGTAGCTGTAACTGACGACCCCGGTCGCAGCGTTGTAACCGGTGATGGTCAGGGTGTTGCCCAGTTGCGTGGTGATCGACTGCGGGAAACCCGCCGCCACGCCGCCATTGATCACGCTGATGCCGCCAATGTTCAGACTGCTCAAGCCGTCTGGCGCCGACACCGTGAAGCTGCCGCTCTGAGTCAGCGCGCTGGGGTTGGAGGAGGAGCCGTCGGGCAGGTTGGCTTCGTTGAGGGTCAGCTCGCCCCCCGGCACCGCGAGGCCGCTGAGCGTCACCGGATTGTTGACCGGCGGCGGCACGATCGGCGTGTTGTTGCCATTGTCGATCACCGCGTTATGCCGCTCTTCGGGAAACTCGGGAATGCCATTGAAACCGGCGGTCGGGAAGCCGATGACCGGATCCACTCGTCCACCGACTTCAGTCAGCAACACAAAGCTGTGACCACCGCCTGCCTCGCCCGGCACGCCAGTCGGCGCATTCGGGCCCGCAGCGGTGGCTTCAGCGGCTTTGGTCGGGTCTTCGCCGGCAGCGATGGCTTTCTGAATCTGCTCGACGTCAGTCAGCTGTGCTTCGCTCGGCGTCAGCGCTTCAGGGGAGTCGACATGCACCGCCTGATTGGCCAGCAGTTGCCCGGAAAGGGTCATGCTGCTGTCGCGACCCAGGGTCAGTTCGTGGCCATTTTGCAAATGAATGGCGACAGCGCCTTCTGCGCCGGTGATCACTTGATCGCCGGCAAACAAGCGGTCGCCCTCGACCAAAGCGCGGCGAGTGCCGTCGGTGCCTTGAGCAAAAACCTGACCAATGACTTTAGTGACGATCCCGATGAGCGTTGCCATGTGAAACTCCTCCGCTGCCGAACACCGTCGGCACTGGTTCGCGAAGCACGCCCATGGCTCAAGCGGGTTGCCGGGGTGACGCTCGCACCTCGACAGTTCGTTTCGCAGGTAGCGCAAACAAGGAAAGGTCGATGCTTTCAAGCACTGCGCAATCCTGATTGATGCCGCAAACCCACTAGCGCTACGTAACGGTGGTGAATCACCCGAGTGACAAAAAACCGTCACCCATCTGCCGCTACGCGTCCCTCCCCTTCAGCATTACTTCGCCGTATGTCGCAAAGTGAATGGAACTTTCCTCAAGCCTCTCCGTGCTCCCTGAAGCGCATAAACAAAGGCTTTCGTCCTGAACAATGTGCCGATTTTGGCCAAGCGCATAAGTTTTTTTCGGCATAAGCCTTATGAAAATTTTTTCTTAGCTACGCTTCAGGATGTTCTTAGCTCTGTTGTTACAAGAGTGAAACGCTTACACCTTAAATTATCGTCAAATATTTGGCGACAGTAACACACCATCAGGACCAGGGAGATGCACCCCATGCGCGTTTTAACCCCCCTTTGCAGCGCGGTTTTGCTGGCCATGGCTTGCACTTCTCAAGCCCAGGCCATGAACCTGACCGAAGCAATCCAGAGCACCATTGCCACCCACCCGGATCTCGCCTCGCGTGTGGACGCCAAACTGTCGGCCGATGAGCAAGTGAAAGTGGCCAAGGGCGGCTTCTATCCGTCCGTCGACTTGAATGCCGCCTACGGGCGCGGCTACAGCGACAACACCAATACCCGGGCTTTCGGTAATCACCACACCGAAATTCTCAATTACACCCAGTCGGAACTGCGACTGCGACAAATGATCTTCGACGGCTTCAACACGGCCAATGAAGTCGAGCGCACCAAGGGCGTGTCCAACTCGCGCGCCTACTACGCGCAAGGCACCGCCCAGGATCTGGCGCTGCGCACAATCGAGGTCTACCTCGAAGTGCTCAAGCGGCGCGAATTGGTGACCCTGGCCAAGAACAACCTGCAAGCGCACCTGCGCGTGAATGATCAGATCGGCCTGCGCACCCAGCGCGGCATCGGCAGTACCGCCGACTCCGATCAGTCGGTCGCCCGTAAGGCGCTGGCGCAAAACAACCTCGACACCGCCGAAGTCGATCTGGCCGACGCCGAATCGAACTTCTACGCCGTGGTCGGGCGCATGCCCGATGAACTCGAAGCACCACCGTCGACCCGCGGCGAAATTCCCACCAGCCTGCCGGAAGCCCAGCAGAGCATGGTCGAGAACAACCCGTATCTGAAATCCGCGCAGGCGGACGTGCAGTCAGCCGAGAGCCAGTACGAAGTTGCCAAGTCGCCGTTCTATCCTCGATTCGATGCCGAAGCGGCGGTGGGTGCGAACAACAACGTGCAAGGCGATGAAGGCCACGACAACGAATGGCGCGTGGGCGTGATCATGAACTACAACCTGTTCCGTGGCGGCAGCGACAAGGCCCGACTGGCGTCCGATGCGCACCAGATCAACCAGGCGATGGACATTCGTAACAACGCCCTGCGCCAGTTGAACGAGAACATCCACCTGGCGTGGAACGCCATGGTCAACGCGAACAAACAGACCCCGACCGCCCGTGAATACGCCGAGACCACCAAACGCGTGCGCGCGGCGTATCAGGATCAGTTCGGCCTCGGCCAACGCACCCTGCTCGACTTGCTCGACAGTGAAAACGAGCTCTACAACGCCAACCGCCGCTACACCGAAATCCGCTACACCGAGGAATATTCGATGTACCGCGTGCTGGCGAACATGGGCCAGTTGCTGAGCAAGCAACGGGTGGTGCTGCCGGCGGATGCGATCGCGGCGACCGAGGTGAAAAACGAAGCGCGCCTGCCTGAGCTGAAGTAAGTCTCACGATCCCTTGTGGCGAGGGGGCTTGCTCCCGCTGGGTTGCGCAGCGACCCCAAAAACGTTCAACGATGAAGATTTTGTGAGTGCTGCGCACTAAAGCGGGAGCAAGCTCCCTCGCCACAAGGTTGGACCAGTCATTACAGGGGCGATCAATATGACCAGCATGGCCGAAGGCGGACACACCGGGATCGATCCGCGGCTGAGCTTCGATGACCCGTTACTCGACGGTCTGTTGATCCTCTGCAAGCTCCACGGCGCGACGGTCAGTCGCGCCAGCCTGAGTGCCGGGCTGCCCCTGAACAAGCAACGCCTGAGCCTGGACCTGCTGCCCCGTGCAGCGGCCCGGGCCGGTTTGCAGGCGCGCCTGTTGCGGCGAGAACTGAAGGATGTTTCTGCACTGAATCTGCCGATCCTGTTGCTGCTCAAGGATGGGCGCACCGCCGTCCTGCGGCGTTTTGGCGATGACGGCAAAGCGCTGATCCTGCCCAGCGAAGCCGATGGCGGCGAGCAATGGGTCGAGCGCGAAGAACTGGCCGAGCACTACAGCGGTCAAGCCTTGTTCGCGCGTCCGCGCCACGAACTCGAAGACTTGCGTTCACCGCTGGTGCCGCGGGTCCACGCCTGGTTTCGCGACACGCTGAAGCTGTCGAAATGGCTGTACAGCGATGCGATCCTCGCCAGTTTTCTGATCAACCTGCTGGGCCTGATGGTGCCGCTGTTCGTCATGCAGACCTACGACCGCGTGGTACCGAATCAGGCCACTTCGACCCTGTGGGTGTTGGCGATCGGCCTGTTGATCGGCACCGGTTTCGAGCTGGTGTTGCGGGTGGTGCGCGCGCACCTGCTGGACACCGCCGGCAAGAAAACCGACGTGATCCTTTCCGCGACTTTATTTGAACGCATCACCGGCATGGCGATGAAGGCCCGGCCGGCGACCATCGGCGGTTTCGCCCAGAGCATTCATGACTTTCAGGGCCTGCGCGAATTCCTCACCGCCGTGACCCTGACCAGCCTGATCGACCTGCCCTTTGTGGTGTTGATGCTGGTGGTGATCGGCCTGCTCGGCGGCTGGCTGGTGGTGATTCCGCTGCTGGCGTTTCCAATCACGATCATTTTTGCTCTGGCGATTCAGGTGCGCCTGCGCGACACCGTGCAGAAAAGCCTGAGCCTCGGCGCCGAGCGGCAGGCGCTGCTGATCGAAACCCTCGGCGGCCTGGAAACCCTCAAGGCCTGCAGCGCCGAAAGCGAGCGCCAGCACAAATGGGAAAGCACCCACGGCGCCCTCACCCGCCTCGACAGCCATGCGCGCAACCTCTCCGCGCTCGCGACCAACGGCACACTGTTCATCCAACAGTTCTCGGGGATGGCGACGATCGTTGCCGGGGTCTACAGCATCATCGCCGGCAACCTCAGCGTCGGTGCGCTGGTCGCCAGCTACATGCTCGGCAGCCGTGTGCTCGCGCCGCTGGGACAGATCGCCGGGCTGATCACCCGCTACCAGCAAGCGCAACTGACCATGAAAAGCACCGACGCGCTGATGGGCCTGCCGCAGGAGCGTGACGGCAAGCAGCGGCCACTGGAACGTACACAGCTACAAGGTGCGCTGGACGTCAGTGGCGTGACCTTTCACTACAACGGTCAGAATGCACCGGCGCTGAGCAACGTCAGCTTCAGCATGAAACCCGGCGAGCGGATCGGCATCATCGGTCGCAGCGGCTCGGGCAAAAGCACCCTGGCGCGGCTATTGATGGGTTTCTATGAACCCGAGGAAGGCCAGTTGCTGCTCGACGGCCTCGACCTGCGGCAACTGGATGTCGCCGACCTGCGCCAGCAGATCGGTTACGTCGCCCACGACCTGCCGCTGCTGGCCGGCAGCCTGCGCGACAACCTGACCCTCGGCGCCCGCTACATCAGCGACTCGCGCATGCTCGAAGTCGCTGAACTGACCGGCGTTACCGAACTGGCGCGGCAGCATCCGCAAGGTTTCGACCGGCCGGTGGGCGAGCGCGGACAACTGCTCTCCGGTGGCCAGCGCCAAGCGGTGTTGCTGGCCCGGGCGCTGCTGCTCGACCCGCCGATCATGCTGCTCGACGAACCCACCAGCGCCATGGACAACAGCAGCGAAGACCTGCTGCGCCAGAAGCTGCACGGCTGGGTGCAAGGCAAGACGCTGCTGCTGGTCACCCACCGCACCTCGATGCTGAGCCTGGTGGACCGGCTGCTGGTCCTGGACAACGGCCGGGTCGTCGCCGACGGCCCGAAAGAAGCGGTCATCGATGCACTGCGCAAGGGCCGCGTCGGCTCGGCGGCGGTTTAGTTGATGCAACATAAACCTGTGGCCACCTACTTTCTGTGGCGAGGGAGCTTGCTCCCGCTTGGGTGCGCAGCGCCCACAAGATCTTTGGGGCTGCTTCGCAACCCAGCGGGGGCAAGCTCCCTCGCCACAAGGATTGTGTTGACCTGTTTCTCTTGAGTGAGGGGTATCGCCGCATGTCAGCTTCATCTTCGAAAGAGCGCGGCTACTTCGACAGTTTCGGCAAAAGCGCCGAAGCCGAGTTCATGCCGGAAACCGCCGGCGCTGCACTGCAGGATTCGCCGCGCTGGTCGCGGATCACCGTGTGGCTGGCGGCGGCGCTGTTGATCAGTGCGCTGGTCTGGGCCAAGTTCGCGGTGCTTGAAGAAGTGACCATGGGCGAAGGCAAGGCGATTCCGTCGAGCAAGGTCCAGGTGATCCAGAACCTCGAGGGCGGGATCGTCACCGAGATTTTCGTGCGTGAAGGGCAAATGGTGAACAAGGGCGACAAGTTGCTGCGCCTGGATGACACGCGGTTTCTGTCGAACAAGGGCGAGAGCGAGGCCGACCGTTATGCGTTGATGGCGCAGGTCGAACGTTTGTCGGCTGAAGCCGAAGGGCGGCCGATGAAACTCTCGGACGAAGTCGTCAGCAAGGCGCCACAAGTGGCCGAAGACGAACGTGCGTTGTACGACCAGCGCCAGCGTCGACTGGCCAGCGAACAACGCACCCTCACTGAACAGCTGCGGCAGAAAACTCAGGAACTGGCGGAGTTTCGTTCCAAACAAGGTCAGTACAGTTCCAGCCTGGCGCTGTTGCAACAAGAGATGAACATGTCGTCGCCTCTGGTCGGCACCGGCGCCGTATCGCCGGTGGAAATCCTGCGACTCAAACGCAGCGCGGTGGAGATTCGCGGTTCGCTGAATGCGACGACCCTGGCGATTCCTCGGGCGGAATCGGCGATCAATGAGATCAAGAGCAAGATCGACGAATCGGAGCAGACCTTCCGCTCCGACGCGGCTAAAGACCTCAATCAGAAACGCACCGACCTGTCGAAAATCACCGCCTCGAGCATCGCCATCGACGACCGCGTCAGCCGCACCACCGTGACCTCGCCGGTGCACGGGGTCATCAAGCAGCTCAAGGTCAACACCATTGGCGGCGTGGTGCAGCCGGGCAGCGACATGGTCGAAATCGTGCCGCTGGAGGACAACCTGCTGATCGAAGCCAAGGTGCGTCCGCAAGACGTCGCGTTCCTGCATCCGGGCCAGAAAGCCATGGTCAAGTTCAGTGCCTATGACTACACGATCTACGGCGGGCTGAGCGCAAAACTGGAACTGATCGGCGCCGACACGATTACCGATGACAAGGGCAACAGCTTCTACCTGATTCAGGTGCGCACCGATAAAAACCACTTGGGCGGCGATGTGAAACCGCTGCTGATCATCCCGGGCATGGTGGCGACGGTGGACATTATTACCGGGGAGAAAAGTGTGCTGGATTACCTGCTGAAACCGGTGCTGAAAGCGCGGACCGAGGCGATGCGCGAGCGGTAGAAGTTTCTGGATCTGGTGGTGAATTGACTGGCCTCATCGCTGGCAAGCCAGCTCCCACAGGTTCTGAGGTGCTCACAGATTTTGTGTTCGACACGGACACTGTGGGAGCTGGCTTGCCAGCGATGGGGCCAGCCCAGACATCAACTATCTGTCGCCATGATTGCGCTGAAAAACCTCCGCCCCCATCGCCGCAATCTGCCCCTCGATCAACGCCTCGAACGGCTTCAGTAACGGCGCAAACGTCATCGGCGCTTCCAGAGTTTCCAGCGCCTGCACAATCGCCTCAATCGTTGACAACGCCCCCGGCCCCGGTGCCTTGCGCAACCGGTAGCGCGACACCCCACCCTGCGCCAGCGTCACCCGCGGCAACGCCGCCAGCAGCGGGTTGAGATGAAGCATCTTGCGTGCCTTGCGCCAGGTGCCGTCCGGCACCACCAGCAACAACGGTTGATCGGATTCGCGGTAAGCCTGCAGCGGCTGCGCATCGTCAGCGGGAAACAGCAACCGCGCCTGATATCCCGGCCGATTGAGCAGCGCCGGCAGATCCTCGAATATCTCACCGACAATCAACTCGGCATTGGCCAAACCCAGCGCCGCCAACCGCGCAGTATTCAACGCATGGTTAACCTCGCTCGGATGCTGCAACAGCAGAACGCGGGTGCGGCTGTCGAGGCTCGGGATCAGCGGGCACAGGCAGTGGCTTTGTGGACGCAGGCAGCGCGGACATTGGGGTCTGGACATGGTTCTTATGCCTGATTGAGCTGTGCTTTGAGCAAATCACGGAAGGTCTGGATCAGCGGTTCGCGGCTGCGGCCCCGGCGCATGATCATCGAAAACGGCGCCTGATAACCGAAGGTCGCCGGCAGCAACACGCGCAAGTCTCCTTTGTCGGCCCAGGCCTGAGCGTAGTGCTCCGGCAGGTAGCCGATGTAGGCGCCGGACAGCACCAGAATCAGCTGTGCCTCCATACTTTCCACGGTCGCCGCGCTGTGTTTGAAACCGTGGCGCGCCAGTTCCGCCTGACTCCAATAACCACGGCCGACCATGCGTTGCTGAGTGATGACCTGCTCGGGAATCCGCCGTTCGTTGAACAGCGGATGGCGGCTGCTGCAATACAGCCAGTGCTGCTCGCGGTACAGCGGCATGTACACCAGGCCGCTCATGCGCGTGGAAAACGCGCCGATGGCCAGATCGAGGCGGTTGTCCTGCACACCGAGTTGCAATTCGTAGGGGCTCATCACCGACAAGTGCAAATGCACCGCCGGGTGCTCCTGGCTATAAGCGCCGATGGCTTCGGCGAACGGCAAGGCCTTGTCGCTGACGGTGGAGTCGATCACTCCGAGATTGAGCGTACCGCGCAGTTCGCCCTTGAGTGCAGCAGCGTATTGCTCGAAACCTTCAAGTTCGGCCAGCAGGCGCAGGGTTTCCTGATGGAACAGCTCGCCCTTGCTGGTCAGGCTGAACCCGCCCCGCCCGCGATGACACAACACCAGACCAAGCGCGGCTTCGAGCTGGCTCATGTAGGTGCTGATCGCCGAGGTCGACAGGTTGAGTTCCTGCTGCGCGTTGGCAAAGCCCTGATGTCGGACCACGCTGACGAAGATGCGCAATAGTTTCAGGTCGGGTAAAGCGTTGGCCATCAGGTACTCCACAAACAAGGATCACAGGTGCGTAGAACGCTGCACCACACCACATCCCCTGTGGCGAGGGAGCTTGCTCCCGCTCGGCTGCGAAGCAGTCGCAAACCCGGCAAATACAGTTGATCAGGTGTACCGAGTCGTGTGGTTTTGGGGCGGCTTTGCCGCCCAGCGGGAGCAAGCTCCCTCGCCACAGGTTCATCAATACATGCCCGAAGAGTCTATCCCGGGCCTGACCATTAGTTTAGAAAAATCTGAACTAAGTTTTTGCCCGTAGCGATTCTTCCCCGCCACTACATTTCGCAGAATCGACCCCACAGCGGCGTCCGAACCTGTGCTGGACGGTGCGCCGACATAAATAAAACAAAGACGATGAGGCCCTACCCGTGGACAAGATTCTTCACCAACCACTGGGCGGCAACGAAATGCCGCGCTTCGGCGGCATCGCCACCATGCTCCGACTCCCCCATGTACCGACCGCTGCCGGCCTGGACGCTGCCTTCGTTGGCGTGCCACTGGACATCGGTACTTCGCTGCGCCCCGGCACCCGCTTCGGGCCGCGCGACATCCGCACCGAATCGGTGATGATCCGCCCGTACAACATGGCCACCGGCGCCGCGCCGTTCGACTCGCTGTCGGTTGCCGACATCGGTGACGTGGCGATCAACACCTTCAACCTGCTCGACGCCGTGCGCATCATCGAAGAAGCCTACGACAACATCCTCGAGCACAACGTGATCCCGATGACCCTGGGTGGTGACCACACCATCACCCTGCCGATCCTGCGTGCCATCCATAAAAAGCACGGCAAGGTCGGTCTGGTGCACATCGATGCCCACGCTGACGTCAACGATCACATGTTCGGCGAGAAGATCGCCCACGGCACGACCTTCCGTCGCGCCGTCGAAGAAGGTCTTCTGGACTGCGACCGCGTGGTGCAAATTGGTTTGCGCGCGCAGGGTTACACCGCTGACGACTTCAACTGGAGCCGCGATCAGGGTTTCCGCGTGGTGCAGGCCGAAGAGTGCTGGCACAAATCGCTGGCCCCGCTGATGGCCGAAGTGCGCGAGAAAGTCGGTGGCGGCCCGGTGTACCTGAGCTTTGACATCGACGGTATCGACCCGGCCTGGGCGCCAGGCACCGGCACCCCGGAAATCGGGGGTCTGACGACCATTCAGGCGATTGAAATCGTTCGCGGCTGTCAGGGCCTCGACCTGATCGGCTGCGATCTGGTAGAAGTCTCGCCCGCTTACGACACCACCGGCAACACCTCGCTGCTGGCCGCCAACCTGCTGTACGAAATGCTCTGCGTACTGCCGGGCGTGGTCCACCGCTGAGGGTTCGGCCATGCACGAACGTGATCAGGTTCTGAGAGCGGCTGCCGATCTGGTGTCCGCCTTCGCTCGCAACGATCGCGAAGCTTATTTCGGCGCGTTCAGCGCCGATGCGAGTTTCGTGTTTTACACCCTCGAACAGCCGCTGCTGTCGCGCGATGCCTATCAGGCCTTGTGGGACAGCTGGCGCGCCGAGGATGGCTTTGAAGTGCTGTCGTGCACTTCGAGCAACGCCTTCGTCAGCCTGCAAGGTGACGTGGCGGTGTTTATCCATGACGTGGCCACCGAGCTGCGCATGCAAGGGGAGCAACATTTCAGCCAGGAGCGCGAGACGATTGTTTTCAGGAAACAAGCGTCGAGCCTAGAACAACAAGGCCATTGGCTGGCCTGCCACGAACATTTGTCCGCAATGCCGGAAGGGCTGCCATCCCCTTAGCCAAACGGGTGACGCTCACGCACGATGAGCGCGCCTTTATGATCGGAGCAGATCATGAATAACAACAACAACGACCAAAGCCTTACGCAAATTGAAACCCACGGAGTCGAACAGATCCCGGACCACGAACGCACCGCAGGCCCGACGGACTTGTTCCGGATGATCTTCGGTGGTTCCAATACCTTTGCCACCGCCGTGCTCGGCAGTTTCCCGGTACTGTTCGGCCTGTCGTTTCAGGCCGGTGTCTGGGCGATTGTGCTGGGCGTGCTGCTCGGCTCGCTGATTCTCGCCCCGATGGGCCTGTTCGGCCCGATCAACGGCACCAACAATGCCGTGTCCTCCGGGGCGCACTTCGGCGTGCACGGGCGGATCGTCGGCTCGTTCCTGTCGCTGTTGACCGCCATCGCGTTTTTCTCGCTCTCGGTGTGGAGTTCGGGCGATGCATTGATCGGTGGGGCGAAACGCCTGATCGGTCTGCCGGAAACCGACCTGACCCTGGGCCTGGCCTACGGTCTGTTCGCGATTCTGGTGCTGACCGTGTGCATCTACGGCTTCCGCTTTCTGTTGTGGGTGAACAAGATCGCGGTGTGGAGCGCCAGCCTGTTGTTCCTGCTGGGCATCTTCGCCTTCGCCGGTCCTTTCGACGTCAACTACGCAGGCACCGTGAACCTCGGGCAACCGGGCTTCTGGGCGGCGTTCATCGGCGCGGCGCTGGTGGCGATGAGCAACCCGATTTCCTTCGGTGCGTTTCTCGGCGACTGGTCGCGCTACATCCCGCGTGACACCTCCAAGCAGCGAATCATGGCCGCCGTGGTGCTGTCGCAAATCGCCACGTTCATTCCGTTCCTGTTCGGCCTGAGCACCGCGACCATCGTCGCGATCAAGGCGCCGGACTACATCGCGGCGAACAACTACGTGGGCGGCCTGCTGGCGGTATCGCCAAGCTGGTTCTTCCTGCCGGTGTGCCTGATTGCGGTGATCGGCGGCATGTCCACCGGCACCACCTCGCTGTATGGCACCGGGCTGGACATGTCCAGCGTGTTCCCACGGGTGCTGTCGCGGGTCAAGGCGACGCTGCTGATCGGCGTGCTGTCGATTGCCTTCATCTTCATCGGGCGCTTTGCGGCGAACCTGGTGCAGAGCGTGTCGACCTTCGCCGTGCTGATCATCACCTGCACTACCCCGTGGATGGTGATCATGATCATCGGCCTGCTGGTGCGTCGCGGCTTCTACTGCCCGGATGACCTGCAAGTGTTCACACGCGGCGAACAAGGCGGACGCTACTGGTTCAACCACGGCTGGAACTGGCGTGGTCTGGGTGCATGGATCCCGAGCGCGGCGGTCGGCCTGTGCTTCGTCAACCTGCCGGGGCAGTTCGTCGGCCCGCTGGGCGAGATGGCCGGCGGCATCGACATCAGCCTGCCGGTGACGCTGGGTCTGGCGTCGGTGGTGTACCTGACACTGCTGAGCCTGTTCCCGGAACCGCGGGAGGTATTTGGACCGCAGGATGCGCGCAGTCAAGGCGCGGCGGCGCAAGCAAAATCGGCACTGCGCCAGGCGGCCTGATTCACACAGAAAATTTGAAGGATTGGAGTTCTTGTGGCGAGGGAGCTTGCTCCCGCTCGACTGCGCAGCAGTCGCAATGAAGCTGTTGGGGCCGCTTCGCAGCCCAGCGGGAGCAAGCTCCCTCGCCACAGAGAGGCATTCGATTCAGCGTTCCACATAAAAAAGACAATCGGAGACACGCCATCATGGCTTTGGATTTATTCGTCGTCCTCATCTACGCCGCCGGCATGCTGTTGCTCGGCTACTACGGCATGCGCAAGGCCAAGACCAACGAGGACTTTCTCGTTGCCGGGCGTAACCTGGGCCCGAGCCTGTACATGGGCACCATGGCCGCGACCGTGCTCGGTGGCGCGTCCACCGTCGGCACCGTGCGTCTGGGCTATGTGCATGGCATTTCCGGCTTCTGGCTGTGCGCGGCACTGGGTTGCGGCATCGTCGCGCTGAACCTGTTCCTCGCCAAACCGCTGTTGAAACTGAAGATCTACACCGTTACCCAAGTCCTGGAAAAACGCTACAACCCGATGGCCCGCTCGGCGAGCGCGGCGATCATGCTGGCCTACGCGCTGATGATCGGCGTGACCTCGATCCTCGCCATCGGCACCGTGCTGCAAGTGCTGTTCGGCCTGCCCTTCTGGATCTCGGTATTGCTCGGCGGTGGCGTGGTGGTGATCTACTCGGCGATCGGCGGCATGTGGTCGCTGACCCTCACCGACATCGTCCAGTTCATCATCAAGACCGTGGGCCTGATGTTCATCCTGTTGCCGATCTGCCTGTACCGCGTCGGTGGCTGGGACGAACTGGTGCTGAAGCTGCCGGCAGCGGCGTTCAACTTCACCACCATCGGCTGGGACACGATCATCACCTACTTCATGATCTACTTCTTCGGCATCCTGATCGGTCAGGACATCTGGCAACGGGTGTTCACCGTCAAGACCGCCAAAGTCGCGCAGTACGCCGGCAGCATCGCCGGTATCTACTGCATCCTCTACGGGCTGGCCTGCGCGCTGATCGGCATGGCTGCGCACGTGCTGATCCCGGATCTGGACAACGTCAACAACGCCTTCGCCGCCATCGTCAAACTGTCGCTGCCGGACGGCATCCGTGGTCTGGTGATCGCTGCGGCACTGGCGGCGATGATGTCCACCGCCAGCGCCGGCCTGCTCGCCGCGGCCACCACCCTGACCGAAGACCTGCTGCCGAAACTGCGCGGCGGCAAACAGTCGAGCTTAGGCGTCAACCGCCTGTTCACGTTGCTCACCGGTGTCGTGGTACTGGGTATTGCGCTGGTGGTGAATGACGTGATCAGCGCCCTGACCCTGGCCTATAACCTGTTGGTCGGCGGCATGCTGATTCCGCTGATCGGCGCGATCTTCTGGAAACGTGCGACCACCGCCGGCGCCATTGCCAGCATGGGCCTGGGTTTCGCCACCGCGCTGCTGTTCATGTTCAAGGACGGTCTGGATGCGAACACGCCGATCTACTACAGCCTGGCTGTGGGCCTGGTGAGTTTTGTGGTGGTCAGCCTGGTCTCCCCTCGCCCGGCGACGGTGGCGAGCGCGATCTAAGCTTTACGTAACGACTTGATGCTTTCTTCGACGGGTGTGGCGTCGGTTGCCACACCCGTTTTTTTCGCCTGGAGAAAATGATTGATGAAGATTGTTTCTCGCGATCAATGGTTTGAAGTTCAGAATCTGAGCGATGGCATTCGGTTAATCCACGAGCCGTACATCCGCCCGTTCTATCGCTGCAACCTCTGGCACATCCAGGGCCGCGACAAGGATCTGCTGCTCGACAGCGGTTCAGGACTGGTCAGCCTGCGCGAGCAGTTGCCGTGGATTACCGAGCGGCCATTGGTGGCGGTCGCCAGCCACTGCCACTTCGACCACATCGCCGGGCATCACGAATTCGCCGAACGCCTGGTGCATCGCGCCGAGGCCGACATCCTCGCCGCGCCGGACGGCGAGAATGACCTGAGCCGGGCCTTCGTCGGCGACGACATGTTCGAGGCGCATCCGGACTGTCCGCTGTGCTACGCCGAATACCGGGTCAAGGCTGCGCCAGCCACCGGGTTTGTCGAGGATGGCGATGTACTGGATCTGGGCAACCGCACGCTGCAAGTGCTGCACACGCCGGGGCATTCGCCGGGCGGCATCAGCCTGTATGAAGCGGCGACCGAAACGCTGTTCAGCGGCGACATCATCTACGACGGGCCGCTGATCGAAGACGCCTACCACTCCGATCTGCAGGATTACGCCGCCAGCCTGCGGCGCTTGCAGACGCTGCCGATCCGCACTGTGCATGGCGGGCATTTCGGCAGTTTTTCCGGCGGGCATTTGCGTTCGATGATTGACGCATGGCTGCGCGGGCACGCTTGAGTTCCACCACAAAAGCAAAAGATCGCAGCCTTCGGCAGCTCCTACAGGAAACACATTCCCTGTAAGAGCTGCCGAAGGCTGCGATCTTTTGATCTTTTATTTGAGCACTACCGCCGGCGAGGCTGACGCCGGCGCTGTTCGTCATCGGTGCGGATCGGTACGGGTTGCAGAGGCGGTTCGATCAAGCCGAGGGCAACACCCAAATCGTGCAGCCAGTTCTGAATTTTCTCTTTCATCGTCATGCCCCCTTCAGGGTAGTGCTGAGCAGCCGGAATTCTGAGGCCGCTTCGCACTGATAATAGTCCGAAGTCCTACGCAATGCTCGGCCAAATCCGCAATGATCTGTTACTGAATTGAACAGAATTACGATGGGTTGGTTCACGCCGTCCGCCGGGGTTCACTCGATGCCACAGGATAGAGCGCTTGCTGCTGTTCAATCCAGGCATTGAGGTTGGCCCCGACCATGCCCTTGCGCCACATGAGCCACGTTGTCGCACTGGCAAACGGTTCGGCCAACGGGTGCACTGCAACGCTCTCGCGCCCCGGCAGACTGGCCAGCATCGACTCCGACATCAATGCCACCCCGCTGCCGGCAATCACGCAGGCAAGCATGCCCTGATACGACTCGATCTCCATCGCCCGGCCCATTGCCGCCTGATAGTGGACGAACCAAGCCTCCAGCCGGGCGCGGTAGGCGCAGCCATGGCGGAAGGTGAACACCGCCCTTCCCTCGACGTCCTTGGCGCTGCGGATCGGCGGATGATCGGCCTCGCTGATCAGCACCAGACGCTCCTCACACAGCGGCACGCCGTCGATCCCGGCCAATTGCGGCGGGCCGTCCACCAGCGCCGCATCGAGGCGCCCGGAGACCAGGCCTTCGAGCAACTCGCCGCTGGGTCCGGACTGCACTTGCAGGTTCACCGCCGGGTATTGCTTGTGATAGCGCGCCAACAGCGCCGGCAAATGGATCGCCGCCGTACTGTACAGCGTGCCGAGGACAAAATCCCCGGCCGGCTGCCCGCCCATCACCGCTGCACTGGCCTGATCGCGCAGGGCGAACAACTTGCCGGTGTAGTCCAGCAGGACTTTTCCCGCAGGGGACAACTGCAAACGCTGACGCTCACGAACGAAAAGTTCGACGCCCAATTGCTCTTCCAACTGCTTGAGTCGGGTCGACAGGTTGGACGGCACCCGATGCAGGCGCTCGGCGGCGCGGGTGATCGAACCTTCCTCGGCCACTGCCTGAAAGATCCGCAATTGGCTGAACTCCACAAACCTTCTCCATAACAGAACAAGTTTCTCACTATTATTCAATTTTAAAGAAAGTCAATCGGTTCTAGCCTGACGGTCATTGCTCCTCCAAAGGAATATTGACCTTGTCGCCACTGATTCGCTTATCCGCCTGTTTCATCGCCCTGATGATGGCCATGGGCATCGGGCGTTTCGCCCTCACCCCGCAACTGCCGCACCTGCTCAGCGAAGGCCAGATCGATCTGACGGCCGCCGGTCTGATTGCTGCGGCCAACTACCTCGGCTATCTGTTGGGCGCGGTGGATGCGATGTTCGCCCATCGTCCGCCGCAAGTGCAGCGGCGTTTGCATGGCGGTTTGTGGCTGTGCGTGGTGCTGACGCTGGCATCGTTCTGGGCCAACGGTTTCTGGGCGCATTTGCTGCTGCGCTTCGGCACCGGAGTGGCGAGTGCCTGGGTGCTGGTGATGATTACGGCGCTGAGTCAGCCTTTGGCAGCGGCGGCAGGTCGGCCACGGCTGGGTGCGCTGGTATTTGCCGGCCCCGGACTGGGAATTTTTCTGACCGGGTTGCTGGCACTGTTCTCACATCTGCTGAACCAGACCTCTGCCACGTTGTGGCTGATCTATGCCGGCGTGGCGATGCTGATGCTGCTGGGGATCGTGCGAATCCTGCCGCAACCGGGCGTGCACACGCCGGTCGCCACGCTCAACGTCAATCATTCGAATCGCGGCATCCCGCGACTGGCAGTGGTGTATGCGCTGTATGGCTTGGGTTACATCATCCCGGCCACATTCCTTTCGCAAATGGCCAACGCGCAGTTTCACGGGCAATGGCAGGCCGATCTGTTCTGGCCGTGCTTCGGCCTTGGCGCGGCCATCGGCGTGTTGCTGGTGAGCCTGCGACGCCACGACCCGAACACCACACGGCACTGGCTGACCGCCACCCTGTGGTTGCAAGCGCTCGGGGTCTTTGCCTGTCTGTTGGGCAGCGGTTATGGCCTGGCGCTGGGGGTGGTGTTGTGCGGCATGCCGTTCCTCGCTTGCATGCAACTGGTGATGCAACGCTCGCGGGAACTGGCGCCGCACAGCACCCAGCGCAACGCCGGGCTGCTGACGGCGTGCTTTGCCGTCGGCCAGCTCAGCGGCCCGTTGCTGGCGGCGCTGAGCAGCCATTTCAGCGGCGGCTTGCAACCGGCGCTGGTGATCGCCGGCAGCGGTCTGCTGATTGCCGGCGGGCTGGCCTTGCAGTCAGTCAGCGCTGGCCGAGGGCTTGGCGCAAACGCCGACGCACCCACTGCTCAGCGCTGACAAAAGTGATGCCCAGCAACACCAGTACCGCGCCGATGACGAAGTTCACGCTCAATGCTTCACCGAGCAGCAGCACGCCGAAGGTGACGCCGAACAGCGGCGTCATGAACGAAAACACCGCCAGATTGGCCGCCAGATAGCGGCGCAGCAGCCAGAACCAGGTCAGGTAACTGAAAAACGACACCACCAGACCCTGAAACAACACGCTGGCCACCGCCACGGGGGTCAGGCTGACGTGGCTGATCTGGCCGCTAAACAACGCAATCAACAGCAGGCCAGCGAAGCCGACGATCAACTGATAGAACAGGGTCAACGTCACTGGCGCCTCTGACAGACGCGAGGCACGCACCACCACGGTGGTCGCGCCCCAGCAGGCGCCGGCAATGACCCCGAACGCGTCGCCCAGCAGCATGCGCCGGTCGAGGTTGTCCCACGACACGCCGCCGGCGAAGGCAATGGCGATACCAACGAACGCGAGCAGAATCCCCAGCCACTGCAGCGGCCGCAGACGTTCGCTGGCCAACAGGAAATGCACGCCGAGCGCAGTGAAAATCGGCGCGGTGTAGAGGAACACCGACATGTGCGCGGCGGTGGTCAGTTGCAGACCTTCGGCGATGAAGAAGAACTCCAGACCGAACAACGCACCGGCCAGCAGTCCGCCGCGCCAAGTGTTGCTCACCTGATCCCAACCGCCCTTCCAGCACAGCAGCAGGCCCACCAGCAGCGCAGAAATCCCCGAGCGCCCGGCGGCTTGCATCACCGGCGCGATGTCCGGCGCGGCCCACTTGATCATCACTTGCTGCACGCCCCAGATCAGGCAGAGGCCGATCATCACCTGCAAGGCAAACCCGTCGGCATTGCGCCGCTCGACACTCACCGCAACACCTCGAAAACACACAACATGGCAGCCGTCCACTGGTCGAAAATCTGTGTCGGGGATTATCAATCACTCGGGCAAAAAAAGCCGTCTGAAAAAGACTTTGGATGCGTCAGTAACGTCACAGGTGAATGGTTGTCGGCTGCGCCGCCATTCGCGAGCAAGCTCGCTCCCACAGTCGACCGCACTTCCCCTGTGGGAGCGAGCTTGCTCGCGAAGGCGTCTGCCCAGACAACCAGGATTATGCAGCTGACCTCACAAATCGCTTCGCAACCAGGAAACCGACCGAGCAGGCAACAGCCGTGGCAAACGTCCCCCACGCCCAATCCATCAAACTCACCTGCACCGACCACCCGTGCAATGTCGCCCAATTGGTCAGGTCATACGTGCCATACGCCACCAGCCCCAGCAGCGCGCCCATCTTTGCCGCGCGTTGCCAGCTCAGCGCCGGCAACACCACAAACTGAACGCAACCAAAAACGTACAGGCAATAAAAAACCGCTGCCGGAACCAGCAGCGGTTTTTCGAGCATCAGCGAACCGAGCAGCTCGCGGTAGGTGGGCGCCATCAATACGCCGAGCCAGATACCGTCGAGCAACAGAAACGCCAGCAGTGTGGCGCCATAGGCAATTAACGCTTTCTTCATCTGCAAACCCTCATGTAGGAGCTGCCGCAGGCTGCGATCTTTTGCCTTTGAAGATCGAAAGATCGCAGCCTGCGGCAGCTCCTACATGGGGCCGGCGGTGGCTCAGGTTAGTTCAATGCGATCAGCATGAATGACGATCTTGCCTTCCTTGTACAGCGAACCGATGGCCTTCTTGAAGTTACCCTTGCTGACCCCGAACAGACTGCTGATCAGCGCCGGATCGCTCTTGTCGCTGACGGCCAGCGTGCCATTGTTTTCGCGCAACTTGGCGAGGATTTTCGAGCTGAGGCTGCTCGCCGCTTCCTGACCTACCGGTTGCAGGCTGAGGCTGATCTTGCCGTCGGCGCGCACTTCCTTGATGAAACCCTTCTCGCGCATGCCGGAGCGCATGAACTTGAAGATTTCATTCTTGTGGATCAAGCCCCAATGCTTGTTGTTGATGATCGCCTTGAAACCCATGTCGGTGGCTTCAGCCACCAGCAGATCAACTTCCTGACCGGCGCTGTAGTTGGCCGGTGTCTTGTCGAGGTAGCGATCCAGACGTGCGGTCGCGGTGATGCGGCGCGTGTGTTTATCGAGATAGACGTGCACCACGCAGTACTCGCCAGCGGTCATCTGCCGCTTTTCTTCGGAATACGGCAGCAACAGATCCTTTGGCAGGCCCCAATCGAGGAAGACACCGATGCTGTTGACTTCAACTACTTTCAGGCTGGCAAATTCACCGACCTGAACTTTTGGTTTTTCAGTGGTAGCGAGAAGTTTGTCTTCGCTGTCCAGATAAATAAATACGTTGAGCCAGTCTTCATCTTCGCTGGGAATATCTTTAGGGATATAACGGTTGGGCAAAAGAATTTCGCCGTCAGCACCGCCGTCCAGATATAAACCGAAGTTAGTGTGTTTAACCACTTGCAAACTGTTGTAACGCCCGACTAAAGCCATTTTCCAAAACCCTCATTGCGTGGCGGCATTCTACCCGGTTTTGCCGGTCTCGTTCGCCGAGCGAGCAACCGGGCGAAGAAAATCCTCTGGGCACCTTGATTTTCCTTGGTTTGGCGCAAGCGAGTCGCCATTCGTCAGGCCAGTGCGGCACCTGACGCAGCGTTTCACGGCTTACATTTTCAGTAACGAGCAATAAATGTTGTTATTTAAAACAGTGGCTTAGGCGGATATTTCGAATAATTAAGCGAGAATAATCGACCCGCACACTCAGTTATTCCCGGGGATATTTATCAAGCAATTGTCAAGTTATTCCTGTACGATGCCTGGCCGAGTTACTTTTCTACAGGTTAATGGCCGCCATGCGTGTAAAAGCATCCACCAGCAAAGCAAAGCCAGCTCCAGCCGTTGAAACCAGCGAATCGATCAATGATCAAATCGCAGCGTTCCTCAAGTCCGGCGGCGAAATCCAGCAAATTGCCAAAGGCGTCAGCGGCCAGACGTTCGGCCCGTCCAAGCAGATCAGCCTGGGCAAGAAGTAACACCCGGTAAAACACCCGTCCTGAGACGCTTTGAGCTTCGAAGCGTCTGGACAGGCACCCGCGCAACACCCTCACTTCTGTTTAATCAATCTTTTGAAAATCGACGAACGGCCATCATTGCCGAGCATTCGCCGGTATCCTTGCACGCGTCTGGATCAAGCGTTTCAGCAGGCTCAGCCCTGCCCTCGCTGTTCATGGAGTGACGCATGCTCAAATCAAATTCCTGTTTATTGCTTGTGGGCCTACTGGCCTGGTCATCGGTGCACGCGCAGATTTTCCAGCGCGAGCTCGGCGACTTCGACCTCAAACTCGGCACCACGCCCAGCCGCAGCATGGCCCAAGGTCTGGTCAAGCCGGCAGCCGTCGGCTCGTTCCACGGCGGCCTGGATCTGAGCCACGACAGCGGCCTGTATGTCGGTCAATACGCGCCGAGCATGGGCCTGACCCCGGGCAAGAACCTGGAAATCGACTCCTACGTCGGCTTCAAACAACCTTTCGATCAGACCCTCGGCTACGAAGTCGGGATGATCCACTACAGCTATCCCAAGGTCGAGACCCTCGACAGTCAGGAACTGTTCGGCGGCCTGACCCTGCTCGGCAGCCGTTTCGGCATAGCCGTCAGCAACGACCCGGACAAACAGAACAACACGCTGTTCGCCGACCTTGGCGGCAATCAGCCGTTCGGCATCGGGATCAGCATGAAATACACCACCCATCAATTGAACACGCCGGTGTCAGTGGACGGTGGTTATGTCAGCAGTTTTACCGATTGGTCGGTGAAATTTTCCCGACCGTTCATGGGCGTCGATCTCGACCTGATCTACAGCAATTCCAACCTCAGTGGCAGCGATTGCTCGGCGTATTCGGGGCACAACAGTCAGTGTGACGGGCTGGTGACGCTCAAGGCAGAGCGCGCATTCTATTGATCGGCTGAACTGCCGGGAGCTTCCTGCGTTCACATGAGAATCAGACGTCAGGCTCTCGCAAGGATTCGCCCATGTCTCGCTGGTTCAAACACCTCGCCACCCTGCTGATCTTCACCCTTGCCCTCGGCGCCTGCAGCCGTGTCGGCCTGGCCTACCGCAACCTCGACGTGATCATCCCGTGGACGCTCGGCGACTACCTGGACATGAACGGCGAGCAGAAGGACTGGTTCAATGAACGGCTCAAGGAACACCTGAACTGGCACTGCACCACGCAGCTGCCGGGCTACCTCGACTGGCTGGATCGCTTGCAGAACATGGTTGAAACCAATCAGGTGACCGACGCTGCGCTGCAAGCGCGAACCGCAGAGGCCAAACAGGCCATCGCCGAAACCGCACGCCAGATCACACCGTCGGCCATCGAGTTATTGCAAGGGCTGGACGACAAACAAGTGGCGGAAATGAACGACGCGTTCGCCAAGGATCTGCGCAAACGTGAAAAGGAATACGTTAAACCGCCGCTGGCGCAACAGATTGCCGAACGCGGCGCACGCATGGACAAGCGCCTGACCGACTGGCTGGGTCCGTTGAGCGTCACTCAGGAACAACGGGTAATGGCCTGGTCGACCGCCCTGGGCGATCAGAATACCCAATGGATCGCCAACCGCGCCCACTGGCAGCAGCAGTTCAGCAATGCCGTTGCTCAGCGCAAGAGTCCGGAATTCCCACAACGAATCGAGACACTTCTGGTCAACCGCGAGCGTTTATGGACAGCGGATTACGAAAAAGCCTACGCCAACACCGAAGCGCAGGCGCGTTCGCTGGCGGTGGATCTGATGGCCGAGAGTACGCCGCAGCAGCGTCAGCGGTTGTTGAAGAAGATCGAGGGTGTGCGTAAGGACTTCAATGATTTGAAGTGTCTGAAGGCAGTAAAGCAGGAATAGAAGATCAAAAGATCGCAGCCTTCGGCAGCTCCGACAGGGTTATGTGTAGGAGCTGCCGGAGCCTTCGATCTTTGACATTCAGGCAATCTGCGCCTTTGAAGCCACTTCATCGAATGTCGCTTCATCCAGCGCATCGTCCTGCTCATCCAGCACTTGCCGCGGATGATCATTGCCGGGAATGCTGCTGTCGATCAGGCTCAACAAGCTGGAACCCCGCGGGGTCAGTATGAAATTGTTACCGGTGCTGCCCTCATGATCCGGACGCGGTTCGATGAACCCACGGTCCAGCAGTAACTTCTCGTACTCGCAGGCCACCGTTTTCAGGTGATCCAGATTCTCGATCGGCTCGCCCGCACTGGCTTTCTCTGCTGCGTAGTCCTCGGCATATTTTCGCGGCGCGAAACTTTCGCCTGCACTGTTCTGCACTTCATGCAGCAAGCGTTCAATCAAATCCCAGTTATAAGTCGTCATCCTGATTCAACCTCCGGTGCGCGTGATTTGGGGCACTGTCATAGGTTGTGACCCGGACACACCGCAGCCGTTCAGCTGCATTTTCCGCAGCGAGCGACCGACATGCTGTTTGCGACAACTCTGAACTTTTCGTCGCATCCAGGCCTCCACCCAATAACCCGCCTTAACCGGAACGGAGGCATGCCCCATGAAACCCCTGCTCAAACTCACCCTCGCCGCCACCCTCGCCTGCGCCCTGCCGGTCTGGGCCTGTACCCCAGAAGAAGCCACCGCCAAACGTGAACAACTGGCCAAGGAAGTGGCCAAGCTCACCGAACAGAATCCGGCCAAGGCCAAGGAAATCAATGCCGAGTTGCAGAAGATGGACTTGGGCACGGCCAGTGCAGATTTGCCGGACAAGTGCCAGTTGATTGATCAGCGCTTGAAGGAATTGGGGACGGCTGAGAAAAAAGCCGAGGGCTAAAAGCAAGATCAAAGATCGCAGCCTTCGGCAGCTCCTACATCGATCCCTGTAGGAGCTGCCGAAGGCTGCGATCTTTTGATCTTAAAAATGCATTTGTGCATTTATTTTCTTGCATAAACGCATATCCAGACTAAGGTTACATCGAGCAAGGAGATCGGCACCGTTCATCGCAGATGAAAACCGTTACCCACCGATCGCTCGGCAATACCGCAACACCACCACAAGCTGGACGCTTGTTTTCATTCATGGAGGACTGAAAAAATGTTAACCACTCAAGCCACATCATTCACCGGCGAGAGCCTGCCAAGGTGCCTTGTCGGCCATCTGCTCGACCCGCAACTGGTCGAGGTTCAAGCCACTGCACAAACCGCCGCACTGGCCGCTGCCAGCCTCAACTTCAGCATGCAGAAACAGACTCAGACCAACTGGTGCTGGGCCGCGGTTTCCGCTTCGGTCGGCAACTATTACGGCACTGGAAACTGGACCCAGTGCGGCGTCGCCAGCACCCAACTGGATCGCAATTGCTGCAGCCAGCCAGGCCCGTGCAACGTCTACGGCTATCTGGATTCAGCCCTGCAAACCACCCGCAGCTACAACGGCATGAATCAGGGTTCGCTGCAGATGTCGGCCATTCAGAACCAGATCAACATGGGCCGCCCGGTCGGCCTGCGCTGTGCCTGGTACGGTGGCGGTGCGCACTTCCTGGCGATCTACGGCACCAATGGCAACTACGTGTTGATCGCCGACTCGATCTACGGTTACTCGACCCGCGCGCTGAACTCATTCCCCGGTTCGTACAACGGCGGCGGCAACTGGACTCACACTTACTTTACCGCGAAAAACTAGGAGGGCGACATCATGCAACTGACTTATCCAAAGGCGCCTTCCAACGGCGTACAGACGTTGCGTCCGGTGCTGCAAGCCGCGCTGCAAAACCAGGGCTTCGGCATCAACCGCCAGTTCGCCAACGCGACACCAGCCAAAGTCAGCCTCAGCGAAGCCTATCGCGGCTACTCGCTGACCCTCGACGATCTGAGCCAGGGCAAGGGCTTGAAAGACGCCCGCATCGGCGACTGGCATTACCTGGTATTTGCCGACGGCGTGAGCATTGCCGATGCGCAACTGGCCGAGGTGCGTGGCCATGTCGAGTTCGCTTCGCTGAACCACGGCACCCGGGCCGCCGACACCGTGGGCGCGCTGAAACTGGCGGAACAGGCGCCGCAATTGCAGGGCAAAACCGTTGAACTGCGGGTGCTGTTTGTCTCGGCACTGCACGTCGTGGCGATCTGGCTGCATGCGGACGGTGAAGATGTACTGATCCCGATCGAGCCAACGCCGAAAGAGCTGGGCGACTCGCGGTTGTACAGCGAAGCCGCGCTGCTCGGTTTGCTTAAACCTGCGGCAGATCGCGCCAAACAGCGCTTTGACGCAGACACCAGCGGACAGTTGGGGAGCTGACAAACCCTGCGCATAAAAAAACCCGGACACTGTCCGGGTTTTTTATTGCCTGCGAAAACGCCTTACTCAGCCGCAGGCTCGGCCGGCTTGCGGCGCTTGAGCGGGGCCATGCCGTCGCTGCTCACCAGCGAATCCGGCTTCGGCCGATTGGCGCTCTTGCGCTTGGTCGGGGTCTTGGCGGCGGTTTTCTTCTTGTCGCCCTTGGCGTCGGTCTTTTTCTTCTTCACGCCGACGGCTTTGCCCGAGGCCTTGACCTTTTTCGGCCCACCGTAGGTGCCTTTGACTTCCTTGATGGTGCGGCGCTCGAAGCTCTGCTTCAGGTAGCGCTCGATGCTCGACATCAGGTTCCAGTCACCGTGGCAGATCAGCGAGATCGCCAGACCGTCGTTGCCTGCGCGGCCGGTACGACCGATGCGGTGCACGTATTCGTCGCCGCTGCGTGGCATGTCGAAGTTGATCACCAGATCCAGGCCATCAACGTCCAGACCACGGGCCGCGACGTCGGTAGCGACCAGAATCTTCACGCCGCCCTGCTTCAGACGGTCGATCGCCAGTTTGCGATCCTTCTGGTCTTTCTCGCCGTGCAGCACGAACGCTTTGTATTCCTGAGCCACGAGGCGGCCGTAGATGCGGTCGGCCATGGCCCGGGTGTTGGTGAAGACGATGGCCTTCTGGTAGGTCTCGTTGGCCAGCAGCCAGTTGACGATCTGTTCTTTGTGCTGGTTGTGATCGGCTGTGATGATCTGCTGACGGGTGGTCGAGTTCAGTTGGCTGACCGCGTTGAGCTGCAGGTGCTCAGGGTTGTTCAGCACCTTGGCGATCATCTCGCGCAGGCCGGAACCGCCGGTGGTGGCGGAGAACAGCATGGTCTGCTGACGGTTAGGGCATTCGTCGACCAGACGCTGTACGTCTTCGGCGAAGCCCATGTCGAGCATGCGGTCGGCTTCGTCGAGCACCAGCACATCGACTTCTTTGAGGTCGAGGTTGCCGGCGTTGAGTTGCTCGATCATCCGGCCCGGCGTACCGATCAGGATGTCCGGCACCTTGCGCAGCATCGCCGCTTGCACCTTGAAGTCTTCACCGCCGGTGATCAGGCCGGACTTGATGAAGGTGAACTGCGAGAAGCGTTCAACTTCTTTCAGGGTCTGCTGGGCCAGTTCGCGGGTCGGCAGCAGGATCAGGGTCTTGATGCTGACGCGAATCTTCGCCGGGCCGATCAGGCGGTTGAGGATCGGCAGGACAAAAGCGGCGGTCTTGCCGCTACCGGTTTGCGCCGTCACCCGCAGGTCACGCCCCTGGAGCGCCAGCGGAATGGCCGCTGCTTGCACAGGCGTTGGCTCGACAAATTTCAGCTCGGCCACGGCTTTGAGCAGGCGTTCGTGCAGGGCGAATTGGGAAAACACGGGTGCTACCTCGAAGATATGCAAAAAAACAGCTGCATAGGTTACCGGTTTCGAGCGCTCAGGCCGAGTTTCTTTATACAAACGGGCGTAATCAGTGGCTTTTTTGTTGCTCGATTTGTCTCCAACGGTAATACACAGCGTCTTAAATGCTCTAATCGCCCATCGCGTCTTACAGAAGAATCGTTGCTCACATGGATTTCAAACAGCTCTGGCTCAACGCCCAAGACCTCTGGGGTGCCCTCGAAAAGCACCCGTTCCTGCAATCCGGCCTGGCGCTGATGCTGCTACTGGTGATCGCGCTGGTCCTCGGACGAGTGGCGCGCTATCTGATCCTGCACGCCAGCCGCATGCTCGGGCGCCAGCCGGCGCTGCACTGGATCAACGACTTTCGCCACAACAAGGTGTTTCAGCGTCTGGCGCAGATGACGCCATCGCTGGTAATCCAGTTCGGTCTGCACCTTGTGCCGGAACTGAGCAAAACCGCGATGACCTTCCTCGGCAACGTGGCGCTGTCCTTCACCATCCTGTTCCTGCTGCTGTCGGTCAGCGCCCTGCTCAATGCGTTGCTGGACATCTATGCGCGCACCGAACACGCGCGCACCCGCTCGATCAAGGGCTATGTGCAACTGGCGAAAATGGTCTTGTACGTGTTTGGTGCGATCATCATCGTCGCCACCCTGATCGACCGTTCGCCGTTGTTGCTGCTGTCCGGTCTGGGTGCGATGTCGGCGGTGATTCTGTTGGTCTACAAGGACACCCTGCTGTCGTTCGTCGCCAGCGTACAGCTGACCAGCAACGACATGCTGCGGGTCGGCGACTGGATCGAAATGCCGCAAGTCGGCGCCGATGGCGACGTGGTCGACATCACCTTGCACACGGTCAAGGTGCAGAACTTCGACAAGACCATCGTCTCGATCCCGACCTGGCGCCTGATGTCCGAATCGTTCCGCAACTGGCGCGGCATGCAGCAGTCCGGTGGACGACGGATCAAGCGCAGCCTGTTCATCGACGCCAGCGGCGTGCGCTTCATCCGCGACGATGAAGAAGAAAAGCTCTCCCAGGTGCACCTGCTGACCGCCTACATGGGCCGCAAGAAAGCCGAACTCAAAGCGTGGAACGAGGCGCAGGGTAATGTAGCGGCAATGGCGGCCAACCGTCGGCGCATGACCAACATCGGCACCTTCCGCGCTTATGCACTGGCCTACCTGAAAAGCCATCCCGAGATCCAGCCGAACATGACCTGCATGGTGCGCCAGATGCAGACCACGGCGCAGGGCATTCCGCTGGAAATCTACTGCTTCACGACAACCACGGTGTGGGCCGATTACGAGCGGATTCAGGGGGATATTTTCGATTATCTGCTGGCGGTGCTGCCGGAGTTTGGCTTGAGCCTGTATCAGCAGCCGAGTGGCGGAGATTTGCGTTCGGGGTTGTTGCCGGCGGTGCTGGGTTCGGCGCACATTGCGGAACCGCAAAAACACCTCATGTAACCCACAATTCATGTAGGAGCTGCCGAAGGCTGCGATCTTTTGATTTTAAAGATTAAAAGATCGCAGCCTTCGGCAGCTCCTACACCGGGTCATGCGGTGCGGCGGATACCCAACCGGCTGATCCATACGGCCGCCAGGATGACACTCCCGCCAAGCAACAGCCTTCCCAGTTCCTCATGCTGATTCCAGATCAGCAGATTCAGCAGCAGCCCCACCGGCACATGCAGGTTGTTCATCACCGCCAGCGTGCCACCGTTGACCATGCACGCGCCCTTGTTCCACCAGTACATGCCCAGCGCGGTGGAGACCAGGCCGAGAAACAGCAACACACCCCACTGCAGCGGTGCTTCGGGCAGGAAGTTGGCTTTGCCGAACAGCAGAAACGCCGGCAACACCACCGCCAGTGCGCCGAGGTAGAAGAAGCCGAAACGCCGGTAATGCGGCAGGTCGCTCGGGTGTTTCGCCACCAGATGCTTGTACAGCACCTGGCCGGCGGCGTAGGTGAAGTTCGCCAGTTGCAGCAACAGGAAACCCATGAAGAAATCCGGGTTGATCCGATCAAAACGAATCACTGCCGCACCGCCCACCGCTACCAATGCAGCGACCAGCGCCCATGGATTGAAGCGTCGGTTCAACGCATCTTCGATCAACGTCACATGCAACGGTGTGAGGATGGTGAACAGCAGCACCTCCGGCACCGTCAATACGCGAAAGCTCAGGTACAGGCAGACGTAGGTGATGCCGAACTGCAACGCGCCGATCAGCAGCATGCCGCGCATGAACGAAGGTTCCACCGAACGCCAGCGGGTCAGCGGGATGAACACCAGCCCGGCCAGCACCACACGCACCAGTACCGCGAAGTAGCTGTCGACGTGCCCGGCGAGGTATTCGCCGATCAGACTGAAGGAAAACGCCTGGATCAGCGTGACAAAAAGTAGATAGCCCATGGTCGCCTCTGTTTCGAATGGCGGCGACGATAGCGGTTTTTACGCCAGACCGCGAACCTCAGGCAACACTGAACCCTGTGGGAGCGAGCTTGCTCGCGAAGGCATCGTGTCAGTCGACGAATATTTGACTGACACACCGCCTTCGCGAGCAAGCCCGCTCCCACAGGGGTTACACGTTGCTCAGATAATCTCAGGCAAAAAAAAGCCCGATTTCGCTAAAGCGTTCAATCGGGCTACAGCACTCAGGAGCAACAAGTGCAAAGGGAGGTTCGATGCGCGTAGAGCCTTGAAGGGGTTGCGCCAGGTCACTTAAACAAGCGGCGATTATCTGGCGATTAACCTATCAAGCGACTTGGGACAGTTTGGCGTTGGCCTGATTCAAGCCCTTCTCCTGGAAGTCGCCGCCCAGGTTCATGCCTTCGGCGTGAATGAAGGTCACGTCGTGGATGCCGATGAAGCCCATGACCTGGCGCAGGTACGGTTCCTGATGGTCGGCCGGGCCGCCGGCGTAGATCCCGCCGCGAGCGGTGAGCACGTAGGCACGTTTGCCGCTGAGCAGGCCTTGCGGGCCGGTTTCGGTGTACTTGAAGGTCACACCGGCGCGCAGCACGTGGTCGAGCCAGGCTTTCAGAGTGCTCGGGATCGCGAAGTTGTACATCGGCGCTGCCATCACCAATACGTCGGCGGCCAGCAACTCTTCGGTCAATTCGTTGGAGCGGTCCAGCGACGATTGTTCGTCGGCGTTGCGCTGTTCGGCAGACTTCATCCAGCCACCCAGCAGGTTGGCGTCCAGGTGGGGTACCGGGTTCACGGCGAGGTCACGCACGGTGATCTGATCGTTGGGGTGCGCCGCTTTCCACTGACCGATGAAGGTCTGGGTCAGTTGACGGGAAACCGAGTCTTGCTGGCGGGCGCTGCTTTCGATGATCAGAACGCGGGACATGGTGTGTAGTCTCCATCCGAGAATGTTGTAGGTCGATGGAGTGAAGGTTAAACAGGGTTGTATCGATGAAAAAGCGCAAATAATTGCTGCAAAGCATCGAATAATTCGTTTAGATGCACTTGCCCCCTGTGGGAGCGAGCTTGCTCGCGAAAGCGGTGTGTCATTCAACAATGATGTCGACTGAAACGGCCACTTCGCGAGCAAGCTCGCTCCCACAAGGGATTGACGCCGTTATTTCGGGCTGCAACTCAGTTCAATGCGCAGCCTGATGATCTCGCGAGAGAACTTGGCCGTGGCGTTCGTATGCTTGCGGGCCGGGACTTCGATGTTGCGCGTACGTGGCGCTTCCGGGCCATTGTTGAAAACGGCTTTGCAGACGGCATCGACATCACCGAAGTTGACCACTTTTATGGAGCCGATGTCCTTGTCGGTGTCATAGGTTTCGTAGTCGATCTTCAAGCCATTGAGGTTCTTCTGCACATCGATCGGGTAAGCAAACGCAGTCAGCGGCAGCAACGCGAGCACCACACAACAGAATTTTTTCATTCGCCAGTCTCCATGAGGGACGGCCAGCTTAGGACAAGAGGAGCTATTGATGAAAGCGCCCCGCGTGACCCTTGATCAATGGCGAACATTGCAGGCCGTGGTCGATCACGGCGGCTTCGCCCAAGCCGCCGAGGCACTGCACCGTTCGCAATCATCGGTGAGTTACACCGTCGCCCGCATGCAGGACCAGCTCGGCGTGCCCTTGCTGCGCATTGACGGGCGTAAGGCGGTGCTCACCGAAGCCGGTGGCGTACTGTTGCGCCGCTCGCGGCAACTGGTGAAACAGGCCAGCCAACTGGAAGACCTCGCCCACCACATGGAGCAAGGTTGGGAGGCCGAGGTGCGGCTGGTGGTCGATGCGGCCTACCCGAGCGCACGTATCGTCCGGGCGCTGACCGCGTTCATGCCGCAAAGTCGTGGCTGCCGCGTGCGGCTGCGCGAGGAGGTGTTGTCGGGGGTCGAAGAAGTGCTGCTGGAAGGCGTGGCCGATCTGGCGATCACCGGTCTGAGCATTCCCGGCTATCTTGGTGCGGAATTGAGCGATGTCGAGTTTGTTGCCGTCGCCCACCCGGACCACGCCTTGCATAGGCTCAATCGCGAACTGAGCTTCCAGGATCTGGAAACCCAGATGCAGGTGGTGATTCGCGACTCCGGGCGCCAGCAGCCACGCGACGTCGGCTGGCTGGGTGCCGAACAGCGCTGGACGGTCGGCAGCCTTGCCACTGCCGCAACGTTCGTCAGCAGCGGCCTGGGTTTCGCCTGGTTGCCCCGACACATGATCGAACGTGAATTGAAGGAAGGCACGCTCAAGCTGCTACCGTTGGTTCAGGGCGGCAGCCGCAACCCGAGTTTCTATCTGTACTCGAACAAGGACAAACCGCTGGGCCCGGCGACACAAATCCTCATCGAACTGCTGCGTACCTTCGACACCTTGCCGCTGGACGCACCGTTCGCCGCCCCCGAACAAGCCTGACACGGAGTTCACCGATGGCGTATTTCGAGCACGAAGGTTGCAACCTGCACTACGAGGAATATGGCCACGGTACGCCGTTGCTGCTGGTTCACGGGCTCGGCTCAAGCACCCTGGACTGGGAAATGCAGATTCCGGCACTGTCGGCGCATTACCGGGTGATCGTCCCGGACATACGCGGTCACGGTCGCTCGGACAAACCCCGCGAGCGCTACAGCATCGCCGGTTTCAGCGCTGACCTGCTGGCGTTGCTCGACCACTTGCACCTCGGTCCGGTGCATTACGTCGGCCTGTCGATGGGCGGGATGATCGGCTTTCAGTTCGGCGTCGATCAGCCGCAAAGGCTCAAAAGCCTGACCATCGTCAACAGCGCCCCCGAAGTCAAACTCCGCAGCCGCGACGATTACTGGCAGTGGTTCAAACGCTGGAGCCTGATGCGTGTGCTAAGCCTGGGAACCATCGGCAAGGCGCTGGGCGGCAAACTTTTTCCGAAACCGGAACAGGCTGATTTGCGGCAGAAAATGTCCGAACGCTGGGCAAAAAACGACAAACGTGCTTATCTCGCCAGCTTCGATGCGATTGTTGGCTGGGGCGTTCAGGAACGACTTTCCCGGGTGACCTGTCCAACCCTCATCGTCACTGCCGACCGTGACTACACACCGGTGGCGCTGAAAGAAACCTATGTAAAACTGCTGCCCGATGCGCGGCTGGTGGTCATCGCCGATTCGCGCCACGCCACCCCGCTCGATCAACCCGACCGCTTCAATCAAACGCTGCTGGAGTTTCTCGCCGCAGCCGACATTCAATCTCAGGATCACTGACCCATGCTGAAAAAACTCGCCCTCGCCGCCGGCACCGTGCTGTTCGCTGCCAACCTGATGGCTGCCACCCCGGCCAAAGCGCCGCACGTGCTGCTGGACACCACCAACGGCCAGATCGAAATCGAACTGGACCCGGTCAAGGCGCCGATCAGTACCAAAAACTTTCTGGATTACGTCAACAGCGGCTTTTACACCAACACCATTTTCCACCGCGTGATCCCGGGCTTCATGGCTCAGGGCGGCGGTTTCACGCCACAGCTGCAGCAGAAAGAAACCAAGGCGCCGATCAAGAACGAACACAAAAACGGTCTGGCCAACGTTCGCGGCACCTTGTCCATGGCGCGCACCTCCGTACCCGATTCGGCGACCAGCCAGTTCTTCATCAACGTCAAGGACAACGACTTCCTCGACCAGGGTGATGGCTACGCCGTATTCGGCAAAGTGGTCAAAGGCATGGACGTGGTCGACATCATCGTCAACTCGCCAACCACCACCAAACAGGGCATGCAGAACGTGCCTTCCGACCCTGTGATCATCAAGTCGGCCAAAGTCATCGACTAAGCTGTACAGGGCGTATCGAGCGGCGCGGGCCTGATGCCACGCCGCTCACACCGATAAAAGGAGAGCCCGGCCTCCGGGCGGTTATCTGATGCTCTATCGCCGTTTCGAACAACTGATCGACATATTCCGCGACGCTCCGACGGCGGCTCCGCCCAATCGCGTGCTGCCCTTCTATACCTATTACCTGAAACAAGTCTGGCCGAGCTTTGCCGCGCTGTTGGTGGTCGGTCTGTTTGCTGCGTTGATCGAAGTGGCGCTGTTCAGTTACCTGAGCCGCATCATCGACCTGGCCCAGGGCACACCCAACCCGAATTTCTTCAGCGACCACGCCCTCGAACTGACGTGGATGGTGGTGGTTGCGCTGGTACTGCGGCCGATCTTTTTCGGCCTGCACGACCTGCTGGTGCACCAGACCCTGAGCCCGGGGATGACCAGCATGATCCGCTGGCAGAATCACAGCTATGTGCTCAAACAGAGCCTGAATTTCTTCCAGAATGACTTCGCCGGGCGCATCGCCCAACGCATCATGCAGACCGGCAACTCGCTGCGTGACTCCGCCGTGCAAGCGGTCGACGCGTTGTGGCATGTGGTGATCTACGCGATCAGTTCGCTGGTGCTGTTCGCCGAAGCCGACTGGCGCCTGATGATCCCGCTGCTGACGTGGATCGCCGCCTACATCGGCGCCCTGTATTACTTCGTGCCACGGGTCAAGGATCGCTCGGTGGAGGCCTCCGATGCGCGCTCGAAACTGATGGGGCGGATCGTCGACGGCTACACCAACATCGCCACACTGAAGCTGTTTGCCCACACCAACTTTGAACAGCATTACGCCAGGGAAGCCATTGAGGAACAGACGGTCAAGGCGCAGATGGCCGGCCGCGTGGTGACCAGCATGGACGTGGCAATCACCGCCATGAACGGCCTGCTGATCGTCGGCACCACCGCGCTGGCGCTGTGGCTGTGGACGCAGTCGTTGATCACGGTCGGCGCTATCGCGCTGGCTACGGGTCTGGTGATTCGCATCGTCAACATGTCCGGCTGGATCATGTGGGTGGTCACTGGCATCTTCGAAAACATCGGCATGGTCCAGGACGGTCTGCAGACCATCTCACAACCGGTCAGCGTCACTGATCGCGAACAGGCCAAACCACTGGCGGTGGCCCATGGCGAAGTGCGTTTCGAGCATGTGGATTTTCACTACGGCAAGAAGAAAGGCATCATCGGCGACCTCAACCTGACCATCAAACCGGGCGAGAAAATCGGCTTGATCGGGCCGTCCGGCGCCGGCAAATCGACATTGGTCAACCTGCTGCTGCGCCTGTACGACGTCGAGGGCGGACGGATCCTGATCGATGGGCAGAACATCGCCGAAGTCGGCCAGGAAAGCCTGCGCGCACGGATCGGCATGATCACGCAGGACACCTCCCTGCTGCACCGCTCGATCCGCGACAACTTGCTGTACGGCAAGCCTGACGCCACCGACGCCGAACTCTGGGATGCGGTGCACAAGGCTCGCGCCGACGAGTTCATTCCGTTGCTGTCGGACGCCGAGGGCCGCACCGGTTTCGATGCGCACGTCGGCGAGCGCGGGGTGAAGCTGTCCGGCGGCCAGCGTCAGCGCATCGCGATTGCTCGCGTGCTGCTCAAGGACGCGCCGATCCTGATCATGGACGAAGCGACCTCGGCACTCGACTCGGAGGTCGAAGCGGCGATTCAGGAAAGCCTGGAAACCCTGATGCAAGGCAAAACCGTGATCGCCATCGCTCACCGCCTCTCGACCATCGCCCGCATGGATCGGCTGGTGGTGCTGGAAAACGGCAAGATCGCCGAGAGCGGCACCCACGCCGAACTGCTGGCGCATCGCGGGTTGTATGCGCGGTTGTGGGCGCACCAGACCGGAGGATTTGTCGGCATCGATTGATCACAAAAAATCTGACTTTGTGAACTTTTGTGGCGAGGGAGCTTGCTCCCGCTCGACTGCGCAGCAGGCGCAAAGCCCGCCAACTGTGCGAGTCTGACACTACCGGTGCAGATAGTTTTGGGACAGCTTCGCTGTCCAGCGGGAGCAAGCTCCCTCGCCACACAATGTTTGTCCGCCAAAAAACCGCCCCAGCCCGCCAACCACGGGCTCTGGCGGTTTTTTCATGGCTGCTGGCAATCCATCCAAAGCCTGCTGTACTCAGCCAAGGCTCCAGCAGGGAGCCTGTCGTAAATCTGCAAGGAAGCACAACTCGATACAGTCTCGATAGCACGCCTATCAAGGACTCTCTCATGTCTCTGTTCAAACGTTCAGTCACTGAGTTGTTGGGTACGTTCTGGCTGGTTCTGGGTGGATGCGGCAGTGCAGTGCTCGCTGCGTCTTCGCCTTTGGGCATTGGAGTGCTGGGGGTGGCCCTGGCGTTTGGTCTGACGGTGCTGACCATGGCGTTCGCCATTGGCCACATCAGCGGATGTCATCTCAACCCGGCCGTCTCGGTCGGTCTGTTCGTTGGCGGCCGGTTTCCGGCCAAAGAGTTGCCCGCCTATATCATCGCGCAGGTGCTCGGCGCGATTCTCGCCGCGGCGCTGATTGCGCACATTGCCAGCGGCAAGGAGGGTTTCGATATTGCCGCAGGTCTGGCCTCCAATGGGTATGGCGAGCACTCGCCGGGCAAATACTCGATGGCCGCAGGCTTTGTCACCGAACTGGTGATGACCGCCATGTTCGTGATCATCATCCTTGGTGCCACCGACAAACGCGCTCCGGCGGGCCTTGCACCGATCGCCATCGGCCTGGGTCTGACGTTGATTCACCTGATCTCGATCCCGGTCACCAACACCTCGGTCAACCCGGCGCGCAGCACCGGGCCGGCGCTGATGGTCGGCGGCTGGGCGATCGCGCAGTTGTGGATGTTCTGGGTCGCGCCGCTGCTGGGCGCGGTGGTTGGCGGCGGAATCTATCGCTGGCTGGGTAAAGAGGAATCCTGAAACCACTACCTCCCCTGTAGGAGCTGCCGGAGGCTGCGATCTTTTGACTTTTAAAGAGCAAAAGATCGCAGCCTCCGGCAGCTCCTACAGGGGTCTAGGCTTGGCGGTAAGGCAAGGCTGTTCTGGCTTCCTCGGCGTACGCAAGGACGCCAGCGCGCTCTTGCTGCAGAAAATCCTTCACCGCCGCTTTCAACCCGGGATGGCGCAGGTAGTGCCACGAATGCGTGATCACCGGTTCAAAGCCGCGAATCAGTTTATGTTCACCCTGGGCCCCCGCATCAAAGCGCTGATACCCCTGGGCAATCGCGTAATCCATGCCTTGATAGAAACACGTCTCGAAATGCAGCCGGTCAAACTCGGCCAGACATCCCCAATAGCGTCCATAGAAGCTGTCGCCCCCGACCAGACTGAAGGCCATCGCCACCGGCCGTGAACCCTGCCTGGCGAAGACCACCCGAATCGCCTCCGGCATCCGCGCAGCCAGCAGACTGAAGAACTCGCGCGTCAGGTACGGCGCCTGTCGGCGCACGGCATAAGTGTTGGCATAGCAGGCGTAGACAAAATCCCATTGCGCCTCGTCCAGCTCACGCCCTTCCAGCCATTCGAATTCGAAGCCCTGCCCCGCCACTTGCTCGCGCTCCTTGCGCATCTGCTTGCGCTTGCGCGAGCTGAGCACGTCGAGAAAATCCTGAAAGTCCCGGTAACCGCGATTCTGCCAGTGGTACTGACAGCCGATGCGTTGCAGCCAGCCCGGTTGCTCGGCCATGGCGGCGTCGGTGAACGGGTCGGTGAAATTGATGTGTGCGCTGGAAAGTTCTTCGATTTCCAGATAACCCGGCAGGCTCTTGAGCAGTTCGAATCCGTCCTCGACATTCGCCGCCAGCAAGCGCGGGCCACTGACCGGACTGAACGGCACCGCTGTCAGCAGCTTGGGGTAGTAATCGATCCCGGCACGGGCGCAGGCATCGGCCCAACCGTGATCAAAGACGTACTCGCCGTAGGAATGCCATTTGCGATAACTGGGCAGCGCGGCGATCAACCGATTGTCTTCAACATGCAGCAGATGCTCGGGTTGCCAGCCGGTGTGCGGGCCGACGCTGCCACTGTCCTCCAGTGCGCCGAGGAACGCATGGCGCAGAAACGGCTGGTTCTCGGGCACCAGCGCATCCCAGGTCGCGGGGGCGATTTCTGACAGGTTTTGCACACGTTGCAACGGCATCAACTGGCTCTCCACATCTTGGCGTCAAAGCCCCGCGAGTATCGCTGATCAGCTTCCATTGCACACGCTCATTCGGGCGACAGTGCTCTGGCTCAAGAGTTCACGAAGACTTTGCATCGTCATCGACATGACATCACTTAGCCACTGCTCTGTCATAAACCATCGCGATACTCGCTCCTGTTTTTAGAGCGCCGGGTTCTACCCGGACACTGTTTTCCGACGTGCGCGTCGGTGTGCCCAGGATGGTTCAGCCATCCCTCTCATCTTCGGAGATTGCTATGCGTCTTGCTTCCACGAAAACTGCGGCGGCCCTGTGCGGTGGCCTGTTGCTGGCCATGAGCGTTCCGGCCAGTGCTGCAGTCGACGCCAAACTGCTCGACATGCTCAAGGCTAACGGTTCCATTTCCCAGGCGCAGTACATTGAACTGCAAACTGAACTGGCCAAGGATCAGAAGGCTCAGCAAATCGCGCAGCAGGCGCAGCAAGAGACCAACGAGCAAATCGCGGCAACCGCGAAGAAAACCAATGAGCTGAGCTCCTTCGACCAGAAACTTGCCTGGGCCGCCAAGACCCAGTTCAAGGGTGACGTGCGTATCCGTCAGGAGACCGTCAAGATCGACGGTGAATCCAACAATGGTGGTCGCGACAAGGATCGCCAGCGTATCCGTGCCCGCCTCGGCGCCTACACCGAGATCAACCCGCAAGTCGACACCGGTATCCGTATTGCCACCGGCGGCGGTGACGATGCCCGTTCGACCAACCAGGACATGGACAACTACTTCGACAAGAAGCAGATCTGGCTCGATCTGGGTTACATCGACTACCACCCCGATGCCATCAAGAACCTGCACGTGATCGGCGGCAAGATGCTGCAACCGTGGGTCAGCATGGGCGATGTGATCTGGGACAGCGACATCAACCCGGAAGGTCTGGCCGTGACCTACAAATACCCGCTGGGCAGCAGCGCCGAACTGTTCGGCAGCCTGGGTAACTACACCCTCAAGGACAACGTCGACGGCGAAGGCGTGCAATTTCGCCACGACCTGCGCCTGACCGCTGGCCAGTTGGGCAGCCGCTTCGCGATTACCGACAACCTGAAACTGACCCTGGGCGGCAGCGTCTACGCCTACCAGAACGACGAGGACAGCCGTTGCACCGGGACGTCCACACCGTGCGCACTGTCGGTCAACGGCAACTCCGCCAACAACGAATTCCGTCTGTACGAGGGTTTCAGCCAGATCGATATCGGTGGTTTGCCAATGCCGCTGTCGTTCTACGGCCAGTACGTGAAGAACAACGATGCGGTGACCGATGCCGACACTGCGTGGCTGGTCGGCGCCAAGTCGAAAGTCTTCGGCCTGAACCTGGACTACAACTATCGTGACGTACAGCGTGACGCCGTGGTCGGCGCGTTCACCGACTCCGACTTCGCCAACGGCACCACCGGTTCGCGCGGCCACAAGTTCAAGGTCGGTTACGACATCGACAAGAACTTCGCCATCGGCGCCACCTACTTCCTGACCAAGGCCGACTTCTCCAGCCGTACCCAGCGTGACGCAGACACCAACACCCTGCAGCTGGACGCGGAAGCGAAGTTCTAAAAAAGCGTCACCTGTAGCCTGACGCGGGCGGGACGATCCCCATCATCCGTTCGTTTCATCCGCGTCGGGCTATTTTTTGCAGGATGCAAAAAACATGTAGGAGCTGCCGGAGGCTGCGATCTTTTGATCCTTGAAAACAAGATCAAAAGATCGCAGCCTCCGGCAGCTCCTACAGGAGATTATCTTTGCGGCGTTGCTCGGCCAGGCGCTCAGCCAGCGCATCCATACCCTCTTGCGGCTTCTCCGGCATCGCCTTCAACGTGGCCTGCATCAAACGCATCTGGCGAATGAAACGCCGGCAGTTAGGGCAGAACATCAGGTGATGGCGCACCAACAGTCTCTCGCGAAAGCTCAACTGGCCATCGAGGTAATCGCTGGAGCGCGCTACTTGTTCCTTGCAGGTCAGCATTCGCCGGTCTCCTCAAAATGCTCCACCGTGGCGAAGACTTTCAGCCGCGCACGATGCAGCAGCACACGGACATTGGAGAGCGAGATCTCCAGAAGATTACAGATCTCCTCCAGCTCCAGGCCCTGACGCTCGCGCAGCAGCAAAACACTGCTTTGCAGTTCCGACAGGCTGAGCAAGGTGTGCTCCAGGCAGTCGCGCAATTCGCTTTCCGTCAGCAAGGCTTCCGGCGTGTCCTGATGCCAGGCGAACGGCGCCACCAGCCAATGACCGTCACCGGGAGAAAAGCGATCATCGTCGATGGTGCCGTGGGGTGACGGCAGGTCATCCATCAAGACTTCGCGACGATTTTGTTTGTAACGACTCTTGGCCGAGTTGGCAGTGATGGTCAGCAGCCAGGTCTTGAGACTGGAACGGCCCTCGAAGCTACCGATGTGGCGCACCACCGAAAGCCAGGCGTCCTGCACCACTTCTTCGACATGACGTTGGCCGACAATCGCGTAAGCCACAGCGCGCATGGCGCTCTGGTAGGTGCTGACCAGTTCCTTGAAAGCTCTTTGCTCACCGGCCAACAGGCGTTCGAGCAGTTGGGTGTCGTCCGTTGCGGCCATGCGCGCCTCGTTTGCAATACCGATTAACGTTAACCACTCGAACCTGTGGCGAGCGAGCTTGCTCGCGCTCGGCTGCGCAGCAGTCGCAAAACCGGCGATTGCGGTTCTTCAACAAGACCGCAATCGCCGGTTTTGGGAGCGCTACGCACTCCAGCGGGAGCAAGCTCCCTCGCCACAAGGGCGGGTAACTCAGCGCTTGCGCAGAATCACGCTGCCGATCGAGTAACCGGCGCCGAACGAGCTCAGCACGGCCAGCGAACCGGCGGCCAGATCGTCCTGATACTTGTGGAAGGCAATCACCGAGCCGGCAGAGCTGGTGTTGGCGTAGGTGTCGAGAATCACCGGGGCTTCTTCTTCGGTGGCTTCACGACCCAGCAGCTTGCGCACGATCAGGTGGTTCATGCTCAGGTTGGCCTGGTGCAGCCAGAAGCGCTTGACGTCGCCGACGTTGAGTTTGTTCTCTTCCAGATGCTCACCGATCAGCTCGGCAACCATCGGGCAGACATCCTTGAACACCTTGCGGCCTTCCTGCACGAACAGTTTGTCGCGGGCCCCGATGCCCTCCTCCGCCGCACGGTTGAGGAAGCCGAAGTTGTTGCGAATGTTGTTGGAGAACTTGGTCAGCAGTTTGGTGCTGACCACATCGAACTGGTACTTGGAGGTCGCCAGGTCAGCGCGTTCGATGATGACTGCCGTCGCCGCGTCGCCGAAGATGAAGTGGCTGTCGCGGTCGCGGAAGTTCAGGTGACCGGTGCAGACTTCCGGGTTGACCATCAGGATCGCCCGGGCCTGACCCAGTTGCACGCTGTTGGCCGCAGCCTGAATGCCGAAGGTCGCCGAGGAGCAGGCCACGTTCATGTCGAAACCGAAGCCCTGAATGCCCAGTGCTTCCTGGACTTCGATGGCGATGGCCGGGTAGGCGCGTTGCAGATTGGAGCAGGCGACGATCACGCCGTCGATGTCGGCGGCGGTCTTGCCGGCACGTTGCAGGGCCTGTTCGGCGGCGCCGATGGCCATCTGGCAGAGGACTGACCATTCGTCGTTGGAGCGTTCCGGCAGACGCGGGGCCATGCGTTGCGGATCGAGAATGCCATCCTTGTCCATGACAAAGCGGCTCTTGATACCAGAGGCCTTTTCGATGAACGCGGCGCTGGATTCGGTCAGCGCCTGGACTTCACCGCGGGCGATGGCATCGGCGTTGTCGGCGTTGAACTGCGCGACGTAGGTATTGAAAGACTGCACCAGCTCTTCGTTGGAAATGCTGTTGGCCGGGGTGTACAGGCCGGTGCCGCTGATGACGACGTTATGCATGGTCGTTTCTCTAATCTGTTCAGGCAGAAAGCGCTGGCACCGACGTACCAACACACAAAGGGTCTGTTCCCGTCCGGGGACGCTGACCTGGCATCGCTTTATTCCGCCACGTGACCCGGCCGAAGGCTCTGGGTCACGAAACCGGCGTTTATGGTCGCGAAGTTTGCCATAAACCCAAGGTTTTGGCGCCTCTCCCGCTAAACGCACTCCCTGTAGGAGCTGCCGAAGGCTGCGATCTTTTGATCTTGATCCTTTAAAAAGCAAAATCAAAAGATCGCAGCCTTCGGCGGCTCCTACAAAGTCCTTGCCTGTCGCGGGTTCAAGCCTCGACCTGACTCCATTGCTTGCTCAGCCGCTTGTCCGAGATCGGCACTTTCGTTCCCAACTGCTGGGCGAACAGCGACACCCGGTATTCCTCCAGCCACCAGCGGTACAACTCCAGCTGCGGATCGCGCTTGCCTTCCTGGGCATGTTTCGCCGCGCGGGTCTGGTATTGCGCCCAGAGGCCGGCCAATTCACCGCTCCAGACGCGATCCTTCTGTACTTGCGCACCGAGTTTTTCGAAACGCTGCTCGACCGCCTTCAGATAGCGCGGCAGCTCCTTGAGCCATTGCATCGGCGTTTCCCGGACAAACCCCGGATACACCAGATGGCTGATTTGCTGCTTGATGTCATTCAGCGCCACAGCCTGAGCCAGATCGATCTTGCCCTTGAAGCGTTTTTGCAGGCCGTGCCACAGCTTGAGGATCTCCAGCGTCAGCCGCGCCACGCGCTCGGCGTGTTCGGTCCAGCTGCCGCGTTTGCGTTCAGCCAATGCGGCGAGCCCGGCACCGTCACGGGGTAACGGGTCTTCGCCTTCCAGAATGCAGCTGTCGAGACTGGCCAGCAGAATGTCTTCGACCAGTGCATCCACTCGGCCCAACTCGCGATATAACAGGCCCAACTCGGTGATGCCCGGCAGTTTGCTGCGCAGGAACTTCGCCGGTTCCGCCAGTTGCTGCATCAGCAGCCGCTGCAAGGCGCGGCGATGCTGGAATTCGGCTTCGGCCGGGGTCGAAAACCGCCCTTCCTTGACCGTGCCGCCCTCTTCCACCAGTGCCGGATAGACCGTCATCGACAGGCCGGCAATCTTCTGCTGAGTCTTTTCCGCCACCGGAGCAAACACTTTTGCTTCCACCGGTTGCTGACTTTTCGCACTTTGCGGCACGGCCAAAGCCGCTTGACTGGCTTCGGCGAAGCGCGCGGTGAGCTCGGCCAGATCGCGTCCCTCACCAAGAAACTTGCCTTGGCCGTCGACGATTTCCAGGTTCATCCGCAGATGGCTTTCGACCTGCTGCGCCGCTTCCGCCCATGCTTCATCGCTGACGCGCGCACCGGTCATGCGCAGCAGTTCGCGACCCAGCGATTGCGGCAACGATCCTTCAGCGAAGCTCATGCGCTGCAACGCCGCTTTGATGAAATCCGGCACCGGCACGAAGTTTTTGCGCAGGGCTTTCGGCAGATTGCGCACCAGCGCAATGCACTTGGCCTCGATCAGCCCCGGCACCAGCCATTCCAGGCGCTCCGGCGGCAGCATCGGCAGCAGCGGTGCCGGCACGCGCAGGGTCACGCCGTCGCGCGGGTGATTGGGTTCAAAGTGATAACTGAGCGCCAGTTCGAGATCACCAATGTGCAGCGTGTCCGGGTAGTCGCGCGCGGTGACCTCACTGGCCTCGCGGGCCAGCACATCCTCTTCGCGCATGATCAGCAGCTGCGGGTTCTTCTGGCTGTTGACCCGATACCAACTGTCGAAGGTCGCGGTCTGGTGAATCTCCGCCGGCAACCGCGCATCGTAGAACGCGTACAGGGTTTCTTCGTCAGCGAGAATGTCGCGGCGCCGGGCCTTGGCTTCCAGTTCGTCGAGCTGTTCGAGCAATTGTTTGTTGGCGCTCAGGCATTTGGCTTTCGACTGAATCTCGCCACGCACCAGGCCCTCGCGGATAAACAGCTCACGTGACACCACCGGATCCACCGGGCCGTAATGCACAGGACGGCGACCGACCACGATCAGCCCGAACAGGGTGATCTGCTCGTAGGCCACAACCTGGCCGCGCTTCTTCTCCCAGTGCGGTTCGAAGTGGTTTTTCTTGATCAGGTGCCCGGCCAGCGGCTCGATCCAGTCGGCGTCGATCTTGGCGACCATCCGCGCGTAGAGCTTGGTGGTTTCCACCAGTTCGGCGGTCATCAGCCATTGCGGGCGTTTCTTGCCGATGCCCGACGACGGATGAATCCAGAAGCGCCGTTGCCGGGCACCGAGGTAATCGCCGTCTTCGGTTTTCTGACCGATCTGGCTGAGCAAACCGACCAGCACCGCTTTGTGCAGTTTCGGGTAATCCGCCGGTTCCTTGTTGAGGCTCAGTTGCATGTCGCGGCAGATCAGGCTCAGCTGGCGATGGGAATCGCGCCACTCGCGCAGGCGCAGATAATTGAGGAAATTCTTCCGGCACCAGTTGCGCAGCGGACTGGCGGTCAGCGCTTGGCGCTGTTCTTCAAAACCACGCCACAGATTGACCAGACCGGCGAAGTCCGAATCGCTGTCTTTCCATTGTGCGTGGGCCTGATCGGCTGCTTGCTGACGCTCCGGCGGACGCTCGCGCGGGTCCTGAATCGACATCGCACTGGCGACGATCAGCACTTCCTGCAAGCTGCCGAGCCTGGCCGCTTCGAGCAGCATGCGGCCCATGCGCGGGTCCACCGGCAGGCGCGCGAGCTGGCGACCGAGCGGGGTCAGCTGACTGTTGCGATCCACCGCCGAGAGTTCTTGCAGCAGGTTGAAACCGTCGCTGATCGCCTTGCCGTCCGGCGGCTCGATGAACGGGAACGCGGTGATCTCACCGAGGCGCAGGTGCAGCATCTGCAGGATCACGGCGGCAAGGTTGGTGCGCAGAATTTCCGGGTCAGTGAATTCCGGGCGACCGAGGAAATCTTCCTCGCTGTACAGCCGCACGCAAATCCCTGGTTCAACCCGGCCGCAACGACCTTTACGCTGATTGGCACTGGCCTGGGAAATCGCTTCGATCGGCAGGCGCTGCACCTTGGCGCGATAGCTGTAGCGGCTGATGCGTGCGGTGCCGCTGTCGATAACGTAACGGATGCCCGGCACGGTCAACGAGGTCTCGGCGACGTTGGTCGCCAGCACCACGCGCCGCCCCGGATGCGACTGGAAAATCCGCTGCTGTTCAGCCGGCGACAGGCGCGCGTACAGCGGCAGGATTTCCGTGTGTTTGAGCTGGGCCTTGCGCAGCATGTCGGCGGCGTCGCGAATCTCGCGCTCGCCGGGCAGGAACACCAGCACATCGCCGGGACTGCGGCGTTCGCTGCGTTCGTAGGCGGCGATCTCGTCGAGGGTGGCGAGGATCGCCTGATCCACGGTCAGGTCGTCTTCGACGCGGTTGCCTTCTTCATCCTGCTCAAGCGTCAGCGGGCGATACCAGGTTTCAACCGGGAAGGTGCGGCCGGACACCTCGACAATCGGCGCGTCATCGAAATGCTTGGAGAAGCGCTCCAGATCGATGGTCGCCGAAGTGATGATGACCTTCAGATCCGGGCGACGCGGCAGCAGGGTTTTCAGGTAACCGAGCAGGAAGTCGATGTTCAGGCTGCGTTCGTGGGCTTCGTCGACGATGATCGTGTCGTAGCGCTCGAGGTAGCGGTCGTTCTGGGTTTCCGCCAGCAGGATGCCGTCAGTCATCAGTTTGATCAGGGTGTTGGCATCGCTCTGATCTTCGAAACGCACCTGATAACCGACCAGCGCGCCCAGTGGCGTACCGAGTTCTTCGGCGACCCGGCTGGCGACACTGCGCGCCGCGATTCGGCGTGGCTGGGTGTGGCCGATCAAGCCATGCTGGCCGCGACCGATTTCAAGACAGATTTTCGGCAACTGGGTGGTTTTACCCGAACCGGTTTCGCCGGCGATGATCAGAACCTGATGCTTCTCCAGCGCAGCCTTGATCTCATCGCGCTTGGCGGCGATTGGCAGGCTGTCGTCGTAACGAATCACTGGCAGGCTGGCACAGCGCGCCAACACCTGATCACAGGACGCCTGCATGCGCGCCACCCACTGGGCCAGTTTGGCCTCGTCGGGTTTCTTGCGCAGCTCGAGCAACTGCCGCCGCAGCCGGTGACGGTCGGCGAGCATGGCGTGATCGAGGTTTTTCAGCAGTTTGTCGATGGAGGGCGATTCGTCGGTCATCGGGTACGCAATTCGGTCGTCTATATGTGCAGGGGGCGGATTGTCGCAGATTTGCTCTCGATTGACCTGCTTCCCCTGTAGGAGCTGCCGCAGGCTGCGATCTTTTGATCTTGTTTTTAAAAATCAAAGTCAAAAGATCGCAGCCTGCGGCAGCTCCTACAGGATTGAGGTGACAACGGGTTATTCGTTGTCGAGGCCTTTGCGGCGATAAGGAAAGACGTCGATGACTTTCCCGGCGCGAATCGCCTCCTGCAGACCCTTCCAGTAATCGGCGTTGTACAGCTCGCCGTGCAGTTGATCGAACAGTTTGCGCTGCCCGGCATCGGCGAACAGGAACGGCGGAAACTCTTCCGGGAACACGTCCAGCGGCCCGATCGAATACCACGGCTCGGAAGCCATTTCGTCCTCGGGGGTGCGCGGCGCGGGGATGTGGCGAAAGTTGGCTTCGGTCAGGAAACAAATCTCGTCGTAATCGTAAAACACCACCCGCCCGTGACGGGTGACGCCGAAGTTCTTCAGCAACATGTCGCCGGGGAAGATATTGGCCGCCGCCAGTTGCTTGATCGCCAGCCCGTAATCCTCCAGCGCCTCGCGCACCTGCGCGTCGTTGGCGTTGTCCAGGTAGAGGTTGAGCGGGGTCATGCGGCGCTCGGTCCAGCAGTGACGGATCAGCACCGTGTCGCCTTCGACCGAGACCGTCGACGGCGCGACTTCCAGCAGTTCTTCCAGGCACGCCGGATCGAACTTGCTCAGTGGAAAACGGAAGTCGGCGAATTCCTGGGTATCGGCCATGCGCCCGACGCGGTCGACACTTTTCACCAATCGGTATTTTTCGATCACCGTCGCCCGGTCGACGTTTTTCGACGGCGAGAAACGGTCCTTGATGATCTTGAACACGGTGTTGAAGCCCGGCAGGGTGAACACGCTCATGACCATGCCGCGCACGCCCGGCGCCATGATGAACTGATCGTCGGTGTTGGCCAGGTGATTGATCAGCGCGCGGTAGAACTCGGACTTGCCGTGTTTGTAGAAGCCGATCGAGGTGTACAGCTCAGCGATGTGCTTGCCCGGCAGAATGCGCCGCAGGAAACCGATGAACTCGGCCGGCACCGGCACATCGACCATGAAATACGAACGGGTGAAAGAGAAGATGATCGACACATCGGCTTCGTCGGTGATCAGCGCGTCGATCTGAATCCCGCGGCCTTCGCGGTGCAGCAGCGGAATCACCAGCGGCCACTGCTCGTCGCGGGTGTAGATGCGCCCGACCAGATAGGCGCCTTTGTTGCGGTACAGCACCGAGGAAAACAGCTCGACGCTCAGCTCCGGATCCTTGCACACCCAGTCCGGCAAATTCTCGCGCAGTTGCGCTTCGAGGCGCTGCAGATCGCCGGGCAGATCGGCGTAATCCTCGCTGAAACGGTAGTCGGCAAAGATGCTCGCAAGCATCGACGACAGCTGACCTTGCGGCTTGTAGGTGCGGGTTTGCGCAGCCCGGGCGCGGCGCAGGCTCGGCCGGGTGGTGTGGATGAACATGCAGCCGTCGCTGATCAGGTCGTGGCTGAACAGCCCGCAGAAGATCGAGTTGTACCAGGTCTCGGACAGCTCATCGTCGAAGCGCAGGTCGATTACGCTGATGTAGGCGCTTTTCACCAACGGCCAGCTGCCGACATTCATCAACGTCTCGTCGTCGAAATGATCGCGCAGGCGGGCGATGGTTTCGCCGACCTTTTCCTCGTAGAGATTGATCCGCGCCGCCGAGGCGGTCTGCGTTTCCTGCCAGCGCGCCTGCTCGAAGCGCTCGCGCGCGCCATCGGTAATCCGCCGGAAGTGCTCGCGGTAATCGTCAAAGCCATCGAGGATCATGCGGGCGATGTCGATGGCTGGCCATTGCTGCGGCATAGATGAGACCTCGGCGTGCAAGTGGAAATCTGTGCCTGAGCTTAGCCACGGAACCGGGTGCAGGTGAAGTGCAATTTCTGCCAAAACCGGAACGCCAGCGCACATCGCTGGCATTTTTCACCAGGCAACCCGCTGCTGAGAATTAAATGCCCGATTAGCGGTTGCCATCGCCGGGGCGCTCGGCAACACTCTCGTCCCGATCAAGGAAGGAGTGCCATCGTGAGCGCTGTCGATATTTTCCGCATGCTGTCGCTGGCAGCCATCTGGGGCGCGAGTTTCCTGTTCATGCGCATTATTGCGCCGGTCATCGGCACCATTCCGACTGCGTTCTTTCGGGTGTCGATAGCGGCCGTCGGGCTGCTGGTGATTCTCGGGTTGATGCGCATCAGCTGGGACTTCAAAGGCAAGCTTAAAACCGTGATGTTGCTGGGCGTGATCAATTCGGGGATTCCGGCAACGCTGTATTCAGTCGCGGCGCAGGTGTTGCCGGCGGGTTACTCGGCAATCTTTAACGCCACCACGCCGTTGATGGGCGTGTTGATTGGCGGGCTGTTTTTCAGTGAAAAACTCACTGCCGCGAAGCTGACCGGGGTGTTTCTCGGCTTGTTCGGTGTCGGCGTGCTGACGCGCGCAGGTCCGGTGGCTTTTGATCTGCCATTGCTCATGGGCGCCCTCGCCTGCCTGCTTGCCACCACCTGCTACGGCTTCGCCGGATTTCTCACGCGACGCTGGCTGGATCACAGCGGCGGGCTCGACAGTCGTCTCTCGGCGGTGGGCAGCATGCTCGGCGCTTCGCTGTTTCTGTTGCCGCTGTTCGGCTACAGCGTGATCACCGCACCACCGGCAAGCTGGGGTGGGTGGAACGTCTGGCTGTCGCTGCTGGGCCTGGGTCTGGGTTGCACGGCGTTCGCCTACATCATCTATTTCCGCTTGCTCAGTTCCATCGGCCCGGTCAAATCGATGACCGTCACCTTCATGATCCCGGCGTTCGGCGTGTTGTGGGGTGCGTTGCTGCTGGATGAGCCGCTGTCGATGGCTCACTTGTACGGCGGGGTGTTGATTGCGCTGGCGTTGTGGTTGGTGTTGAAGCCGGCGGTAGCTACAGCCCGCTGATTTGCGGCGTTGATAAGTCAGTCTTCGCGAGCAAGCCCGCTCCCACAGGAGGAATGCATTCCAATTGTGGGAGCGGGCTTGCCCGCGAAGAGGCCGGCCCAGACACTGAAAATGCCCGGGTCGGCCTGAAGGTTTTCAAGCAGTTCTACGGAACACAAACGCCAGACCGACAATGATCAACAGCATCCCCAGCACACTCAGCGCCGCCAGACGATTGCCGAAAATCAGGTAATCCATCAGCGCCGTCACCGCCGGCACCAGATAGAACAGACTGGTGACGTTCACCAGATTGCCCCGAGCGATCAGGCGGTACAGCAACAGCGTCGCCAGCACCGACACCACCAGTCCCATCCACAACACCGGCACGATGAAACCGGCGCTGTGCTCAAAGTGGAACGGCTGAAACGGTACAAATATCCCGCACAACAACAGTCCGGCCAGGTATTGCACCGGCAGCGTGCCAAGGGGATTGTCGGTGATGCGTTTCTGCATGATCGAACCCAGAGTCATGCTCGCCAGTGCAAGCAGGCCAAACAGCATGCCGGCCCAGGACATCCCCGCCAGACCGATCCCCTGGTAAACCACCATGATCAGCCCCGCCAAGCCCAGCGCCAGACCGAACATCCGGCTCGCCGAGCGCTGCCGCTCCATCAACACCACGGTGAGGATCGGCTGTACACCCATGATGGTCGCCATCACCCCCGGCGTGACTTTGGTGTTGAGCGCCAGCAGATAGAAAATCTGATACGCGCCCAACAACACCAGGCCCGTTGCAATCGCGAACAGCATCGGTTTGTTGCCCTTGGGCAGCTTCAACTTGAGCAGCGGCGTCAACAACAGCAGCCCGCACAGGGCGATCACAAAGCGAATCAGCAGAAAGGCAAAGGGCGAGGCATGGGCCAGGCCCCATTTGGAGAAGATCGCACCACTGCTCCACAGCAGAACGAACAGGCTCGTGGACATCGCCGCGAGCGCGGATTTTTTCGAAAGGACAAACATGAATACCACCTGTAGTCAGGCAAATAGCCAACTCAGCCGAGGCTGAAATTCAGTAGGTGTTTCTGGCGGGCGCAGGGGGTCAGCGGAGAATGCCGATCAGCCCGCAACGCCAACGCCCGGCGGTGATACGACGACGCACACCGGCGTGCTACTGACAGGTGGAGGGTAATGACTGATCTGCCCAGGCTGCTGATTCCCGCACGGCACGACGCCAGCGTTGACCGCTGAATCGACTACCGCGTTGATGAGGGATGCAGGCATTGGGGCTGATCTTTTTTGAGGGGTTTGGAGAGTGAATCAGCTGATTCACGAGCGCCGACTATAACCAGCGTGGGACATGGATTGCAACGATTTGGACAAAGGGCCAGCAGGGACAGTTGGCGGCGAGGTGAATAGGCTGATGAGCAACGGATAGGCCCATTGATGGGGAGACAGGGAATGCTCGGGATCACATGCCAAGGGAACGGACATATTTGCGGTATCAGGTCTATCGGTCAGAGGCGCGGAAGCAGGCTGCTATCGTTACCCTTCAACTACAGCTTCAGTTGGAACGCCATGGTCCGACTGCCATCGATTTGTCGAAAGTACGTTTCGAACCTATCGACCAACAAGCACTTCAGGCATCAACTTTCTGGAGAGACCAGCACTTTTGCTGGAATGAGGTCATTGAGTGGAAAGGTCGAGAGCCTTTATCTCTGGACATCGCTATCTGGTTTGAAGAGGAACTGTGCGGGCTGTGTTTCGCAAATCCAAATGCCAGCAAAAACAGACTACGAATTGTGCGCCTGGAGGGACGCCCCTACGAATCCCATCCGTTAAAAAGACGTATCGGGGCACTGGCGATGATTGTGATTGAACAATACGCCCAACTCATAGGCAGCAAGGTTCTCGAGATCCAAGAACCTTTGAAGGGCGCGATTTCACACTATCAAGAGCTTGGCTTCGGCTTCGACGCTGGTGGCCGCCTTGTCAAAACCCTGGAGAACCTAGTATCGTGAAAACTGTTCAATTATCGATCAATACAGGAGGAGAAATGAGCAAATCAACAAAGAAGCCGTCCTCCAGAAAAGAGATACCCCCTCTCGGCAAAAAATCCGATGAGATAACGCTCACTGCGAGTCAGAGGCGTCTGCTGCAGTTACTGATAAAGGGTACTGAAAGCGAAGAGCCGAATGTACTCGCCGCTGGCCGACTTTAGATTTATCAGCAGACGAAAAACCGCTCACCAGGAGCGGTTTTTTATTTCAACACCCAGCCTCAACCAAACAGCCAATACCCCAGCAACGTCAACACCAGCACCGCCAACACCGGACGCAGGATGCGGTAAGCCTTGGGGTTGCGGCGTTTCCATTGTTTGACCACGCCACTGAACTTGTCGCTGAAGCTCTTGCTCCAGGCATAAGCCTGGTTAATGCCGCCGACACGTTCGTCATCAAGGTTCTGCGGGGCGGTGGCGCGTCCCAGCCAAGCGCTGATGGCGCGGTTGATGCGGGTCATCAGACGGTTGCTCAATGGGCGTTCGACGTCGCAGAACAGAATGACGCGAGTCTGTTCGGTTTCGTTCTTCACCCAGTGCACGTAGGTCTCGTCGAACATCACGTCTTCACCGTCGCGCCAGGCGTAGACCTGACCGTCGACGAAGATCCGGCAGTCGTCGGAGTTCGGTGTCGACAGGCCCAGGTGATAACGCAGCGAGCCGGCAAACGGATCACGGTGCGGGTTCAGGTGGCTGCCACCGGGCAACAGCGCGAACATCGCGCCTTTGACGTTAGGGATCGCACTGACCAGCGCCACGGTTTTCGGGCACAGGGTTTCGGCCGACGGCAGCGGTTTGTCGTACCACTTGAGGTAGAAACGCTTCCAGCCCTTCTTGAAGAACGAGCCGAAACCAGCGTCATTGTTTTTCTCGGCCGCGCGGATGTAGCCCTCATCGAACAGATGCATGGCCTCGTCGCGAATGGTTTCCCAGTTATCGCGCAGCACATCCAGTTCCGGAAACTTGCTGCGATCCAGATACGGTCTGGACGGCACGCCGGAGAACAGGTACATCAGCGCGTTGTACGGGGCGAACAGCGCCGAGTGGTTGACGAACTGACGCAGGACCGGCAAACGCGCCTTGCCGCGCAAATGCACATAGAGGATGCTGCCCACAAACAGCAGCAACACCAACACCTTGGCGGCTAACGAAAAGGTCATCAACGACTCCTTGAATAAAGACAACGCTGCGCAATGCCCTTTAGCCGGCATGGCAGCCGGCCATGATAAACACTACCGGCCTCGGGCAAAACCCGCTGAACCCAAGATTCAGTGTTAAGAATTGCGCAACAAAGCATTTATTAGCATAAAGATCCTGAACCCCGGCTGATCTGAGTCAATTCGACTATTGCTGATTCTCCTGCTCGGTGAACAGATCGCTGAACAACATGCTCGACAGATACCGCTCACCGGAGTCCGGCAAAATCACCACGATGGTCTTGCCCTGCATTTCCGGCTTTTCGGCCAGACGCACCGCCACGGCCATGGCCGCGCCGCATGAGATCCCGCAAAGGATCCCTTCTTCCTGCATCAGGCGCAGCGCCATGGCCTTGGACTCGTCATCGGTGACCTGCTCCACCCGGTCGACCATCGACAAATCGAGGTTCTTCGGCACGAAACCGGCGCCAATTCCCTGAATCTTGTGCGGGCTTGGCTTGATCTCTTCTCCTGCCAGGGCCTGGCTGATCACCGGTGAAGAGACGGGTTCTACCGCGACCGACAGAATCGGTTTGCCCTGGGTATTCTTGATATACCTCGAAACGCCGGTGATGGTTCCGCCGGTCCCGACACCTGCGACCAGTACATCGACAGCGCCGTCAGTGTCGTTCCAGATTTCCGGACCGGTGGTTTTTTCGTGGATCGCCGGGTTGGCCGGGTTATCGAATTGCGACGGCATGAAGTATTTGCCGGTATCACTGGCAACGATCTCGGCAGCCTTCTCGATTGCGCCTTTCATGCCCTTGGCCGGTTCGGTCAGGACCAGTTCTGCGCCGAGGGCCTTGAGCACCTTGCGCCGCTCGATGCTCATCGAGGCCGGCATGGTCAGCATCAATTTGTAACCACGGGCGGCGGCAACGAAGGCCAGACCGATGCCGGTATTGCCCGACGTCGGCTCGACGATGGTCATGCCCGGCTTGAGTTTGCCGCTGCTCTCGGCGTCCCAGATCATGTTCGCGCCGATTCGGCATTTGACCGAATAACCGGGGTTGCGTCCCTCGATCTTGGCCAGAATGGTCACGCCACGCGGCGCGATGCGGTTGATCTGTACCAGCGGCGTATTGCCAATGGAATGGGCGTTGTCAGCGAAAATGCGGCTCATGGCTGGGTCCTTATGCAGCGTTGAATTCAGCCTTTCAAGGTATGCCTGTTGCCTGACGCAGTCCAGTCGGGTCGAACGTCTGCGACGCGCAACAGTCAATCGCTTACATCGTTCGGGAACTACCGCCATGAAGCGTCGCTACAGCTGGCCCATCGGAATTTTCGCCATCATCGTCGTGCTGCTGATCGCCCTGCACATCGCCCTGCCTTACGTGGTACGCGATTACTTGAACGGCAAGCTCGCCGACATGGGCGATTACCGCGGTCAGATCACCGATGTCGATCTGGCCCTTTGGCGCGGCGCTTATAAGATCAACGGCCTGAAGATCGTCAAGGTCGACGGCAAGGTGCCGGTGCCGTTCGTCAACGCGCCGGTGATTGATCTGGCGGTCAGCTGGCATTCGCTGTGGTACGACCATGCCGTGGTGGCGCAGGTGCAGTTCTTCAATCCCGAGATCAACTTCGTCGATGGCGGCCCCAACAAGCAGAACTCGCAGACTGGTAAAGGCACCGACTGGCGGGCGCAACTGGGCAAGTTGCTGCCGATCACTCTCGACGAGGTGCAGATCCACGACGGCAAGATCACTTTCCGCAATTTCAACTCCAAACCCCCGGTCAACATGAACGCCAGCAACGTCGAGGCGAGCATCTACAACATGACCAACGTGGTCGACAAACAGGGCAAACGCGATGCCCGCTTCGAAGGCAAGGCCAAGCTGCTCGGCCATGCACCGCTGGAGACCAGCGCCACCTTCGATCCGCTGAGCAACTTCGAAGACTTCCAGTTCCGCCTGCGCGCCCGCGACATCGAACTCAAAAGCATGAACGACTTTGCCTCGGCCTACGGCAAGTTCGATTTCAACGCCGGCCATGGCGACGTCGTCATCGAGGCCCAGGCGAAAAAAGCCCAGGTCAGCGGCTACATCAAACCCTTGCTGCGCGACGTCGAAGTGTTCAACTGGCAGCAGGACGTGGAAAACAAGGACAAGAGCATCTTCCGCTCCGTCTGGGAGGCCATCGTCGGCGGCACGGAAACCGTGCTGAAGAACCAGGCCAAAAACCAGTTCGCCACCAAGGTCGAACTCAGTGGCAACGTGCATCAGCAAAACATCAGTGCGTTCGAAGCGTTTTTGCAGATTTTGCGTAATGGCTTCATTCAGGCTTTCAATGCGCGGTATGAGCGGCCGAAGCCGGATGCGGGCTAATTCTTACGATTAACGACATATCGACCAGATTCTTCAGCCGCCAGCGTGGACTTTTGCTGCAATGAGTCCCAACCAAGACAAGCCAAGGCTAATGACCTTGGCACCGCCTCCCGCCCATTACTGTATCGGCTGATGCTGCGGGCACTGACACCCAACGCCTCGGCTGCCTGATTCAGTGAGAGTCCGGTACGTGCACGCCAATCGATGAAAATCCGAGTGTTTTCATCGACAGTGTTTTGGGCCAGCGCATCCATATAAAGCGTGTCTGCGCCAATCTGTATATCAGGCTCAAGCCATTCGACCGTCCAGCCATTGTCGTCAAGGGTCGCAGCCGCAAACACTTCGGGATCAAGCAATGGTTGCAGACCTGGATAAGCGTGGATATCTCGGCTCAGGTCAAGGGTCAGATCCTGACCATCAATAAAGGTCAGTTTCAATCGATAACCTGACAGCGCCTGCACAGCCGTCAGACGAGGCCTTTTCATGGGTAACATCGTTTCCAGTCCTCCAGCAGTTGCACTTGATGAGCCGCAACCCAAGCCAGCGCTTCCTTGATAATCAGCGGCGGTGCCTTGCCCGTCATGACGTCGACGGTTTCAAGGCTCAGCATCACGTCCACACCGCCACCGATCAAGTGGACATGGGTGGCGGGTGATCCTTCTCACGTAACTGAATGCGGTATTTGTCGCGAAATCGGTATTTAGTCGTCATGCCCGACAGACTATCGCCAAATCGGCGATACCTGAATACTGGCCTCTGGCCGAAACCGAGTCAACATGTGACGCCCCATTCAGAGACTGAATAAGCCGTCTGCGTTCACAGTCGACCGGGCTGCGCGTTATAGTCGGGGCATCCGATTTTTTCGCCCCCGCCCTGCTCGTGCAGGTCGGCGTTACCGTTCGAGGATTAGCAGATGAAGTTCGAAGGCACCCAGGCCTACGTCGCCACCGATGACCTGAAGCTGGCGGTCAACGCCGCCATCACCCTGGAGCGACCGCTGCTGGTCAAGGGCGAACCGGGCACCGGCAAGACCATGCTCGCCGAGCAACTGGCCGAATCGTTCGGCGCCAAGCTGATCACCTGGCACATCAAGTCCACCACCAAGGCCCATCAGGGCCTGTACGAGTACGACGCGGTCAGCCGTCTGCGCGACTCGCAACTGGGCAACGAAAAAGTCCACGACGTGCGTAACTACCTGAAAAAAGGCAAGCTCTGGGAGGCGTTCGAGTCCGAAGAACGGGTGATCCTGCTGATCGACGAAATCGACAAGGCCGACATCGAGTTCCCGAATGACCTGCTGCAAGAACTCGACAAGATGGAGTTCTACGTTTACGAGATCGACGAGACCATCAAGGCCAAGAAACGTCCGATCATCATCATTACCTCGAACAACGAGAAAGAGCTGCCGGACGCCTTCCTGCGCCGCTGCTTCTTCCATTACATCGCCTTCCCCGACCGTAGCACACTGCAGAAAATCGTCGACGTGCACTACCCGGACATCAAGAAGGACCTGGTCAGCGAAGCACTGGACGTGTTCTTCGACGTGCGCAAGGTGCCGGGCCTGAAGAAGAAGCCGTCGACCTCCGAGCTGGTCGATTGGCTGAAGCTGCTGATGGCTGACAACATCGGCGAAGCGGTGCTGCGCGAGCGCGATCCGACCAAAGCCATTCCGCCATTGGCCGGTGCGCTGGTGAAGAACGAGCAGGATGTGCAGTTGCTTGAGCGCCTGGCGTTCATGAGCCGTCGCGGTTCTCGCTAAGAGGCTGATGCCATGTTGCTCAACCTGTTCAATGAAATGCGTGCAGCCAAGGTGCCAGTGTCGGTGCGCGAGCTGCTCGACCTGATCAACGCTTTGAAGCAGCGCGTGACCTTCGCCGACATGGACGAGTTCTATTACTTGTCGCGGGCGATTCTGGTCAAGGACGAACGGCATTTCGACAAGTTCGACCGTGCGTTCGGCGCCTACTTCAATGGCCTGGAAAAGCTCGACGATCACTTGCAGGCGCTGATTCCCGAAGATTGGTTGCGCAAGGAATTCGAGCGTTCGCTGACCGATGAGGAACGCGCGCAGATCCAGTCCCTTGGCGGTCTGGACAAGCTGATCGAAGAGTTCAAGAAGCGCCTCGAAGAACAAAAGGAACGCCACGCCGGCGGCAACAAATGGATCGGCACCGGCGGCACCAGCCCGTTTGGCTCCGGCGGCTTCAACCCGGAAGGCATTCGGGTCGGCGATGCCGGCAAGCGTCAAGGCAAAGCGGTCAAGGTCTGGGATCAGCGCGAGTACAAGAACCTCGACGATTCGGTGGAGCTGGGCACGCGCAACATCAAGGTCGCCCTGCGTCGTCTGCGTAAATTCGCCCGTCAGGGTGCGGCGGAAGAGCTGGACATCGACGGCACCATCGACCACACCGCCAAGGATGCCGGCCTGCTGAACATCCAGATGCGCCCGGAGCGGCGCAACACGGTGAAGCTGTTGCTGCTGTTCGACATCGGCGGCTCGATGGACGCTCACGTGAAGATCTGCGAGGAGCTGTTCTCGGCGTGCAAGACCGAGTTCAAGCATCTGGAGTACTTCTACTTCCACAACTTCATTTATGAGTCGGTGTGGAAGAACAACATGCGCCGCACGTCCGAGCGTTTCTCGACGCAGGATCTGCTGCACAAGTACGGCGCCGACTACAAAGTGATCTTCATCGGTGACGCCGCCATGGCGCCCTACGAAATCACCCAGGCCGGCGGCAGCGTCGAGCACTGGAACGAAGAGCCGGGCTACCTGTGGATGCAGCGCTTCATGGAGAAGTACAAGAAGCTCATCTGGATCAATCCGTATCCGAAGGACACGTGGGGCTATACTTCGTCGACCAATATCGTGCGCGATTTGATCGAGGATCAGATGTATCCGCTGACGTTGCGTGGGCTTGAGGAAGGGATGCGGTTTTTGTCCAAATAAAAAGCCAAAGATCGCAGCCTGCGGCAGCTCCTACAGAAAAATTCGCGTTTCCATGTAGGAGCTGCCGTAGGCTGCGATCTTTTGATCTTCAACCAAAGCGCTGCAAATACTCGACATGCTCGCGGTGTGCGACGTCCTGCACCACCGGCCTCAATCGCACCTGCGCCCCCGGCAGACACTGCGCCAGTCGCGCCAGCGCCAACGGCGTCAACGCTCCCAACCGTGGATACCCACCAATCGTCTGCCGATCATTGAGCAGCACAATCGGCTGTCCATCCGGCGGCACCTGCACCGCGCCCAGCGGAATGCCCTCGGAAATCATCGGCCGGCCCTGGTACTGCAACGCCGTGCCCAACAGTCGAATGCCCATGCGGTCAGCGCGACTGTCCAGCGCCCACGGACTGTTGAACACATCGAACAGACTCTGTCCGCTGAACTGGCCGATCTGTGCGCCGAGCACCAGATCCAGCGGTGCATTGAGGCGCAGATCAGGTCGATGCGCCTGCGGTACTTCACGCACTTGCTGAACCGCACCGCGATAACTCAACGTCGCGCCCTTGGTCAGCGGTAACCCCATACCATCCAATCCACCGAGTTCTTCGCGCACCACCGTGGCGCTGCTGCCCAGCACCTGCGGCGCGTCGAAACCACCGGGCGCGGCCAGATAAGCCCGCGCGCCGAGCAGCGGTTGGGTGAACCTCAATGTTTGCCCTTGGCCCAGTTTGAAACTGCGCCACGGCGCCAGCGCCTGCCCATCGATCTGCGCACCAAGATCCGCCCCGGCCAGCGCCAGCAGGCAATCCTCCTTTGCCACCACGGCAAACCCGCCGAGGGTAATTTCAATCACCGGCAGATCCAGCGCATTGCCGAGCAACCAATTGCCCCAACTCATCGAACACCAATCTGCCGCGCCGCCCTGAGTCACGCCCAAATGGCGCACGCCAAAACGCCCGGCGTCCTGCAACAAACACAGCGGCGTGCTGGCTTCAATCGTCAGTCGGCTCATGCCAGCGCCTCCAGCGGTGTGTCATCACCGCCCAGGTTGATGAACTCGGCGTGGCTCACCGCTTCGAAACGCACGGTGTCGCCGGGTTGCATCAGGCTGTAGCCGTCGCGATGACGGTCGAACAGTTTCGCCGGGGTACGGCCGATCAGATTCCAGCCGCCGGGGGACACCACCGGATAAGCCGCGGTCTGCCGTTCGGCGATGCCGACGCTGCCGGCCGCGACTTTTTTGCGCGGGGTGTCCAGACGTGGCGCCGCAAGGATTTCTTCCACCAGCCCCATGAAGGCGAATCCCGGTGCGAAGCCGAGGGCGAACACCTGATATTCGCGAGCGCTGTGCCGACGAATCACCTCCTGCACCGCCAACCCGCTGCGCTGCGCCAACAGGCTCAGTTCGGGGCCGACACTCAGGTCGTACCAGACCGGCAACACATGGCACTGGCCGCTGGTTCGAGCGTTCGGCGACAGATCGATCAACGCTTCAGCGATCAATTCACGGGCCTGACTCGGGCTCAGCGCGGTCAGGTCGTAATGCACCATCAACGTGGTGTAAGACGGCACCAGATCGAACAACTGCGCGCCAAACACCGCACGCAAGCGCTCACTGGCGGCGAGCATCCACGGCATGTTGGCTTCGGCGATTTCATCGAACAGGCGCAGCATCAGGCAATCCACCGCCACCACTTCAATCCGTGGGTTCATGGCGCACTCTGCTGATTCAGGGCCTCGCGAATGCGCCGCACGGCGGCCACCGAACTGGCGTTGTCGCCATGCACGCACAAGGTGTTGGCCTGCAGATGCAGCGCACTGCCGTCGCTGGCGACGAGTTCACCGCCACGGGCGATGGTCAGGGCCTGTTCGATGATTGTTTCTGGTTCGTGATGCACCGCGCCCGGCAGTTGCCGTGAAACCAGTTTGCCGGCGCTGTCGTAGGCGCGGTCGGCGAAGGCTTCGAACCACAGGGTCACGCCATATTCGTCGCCGAGCTGTTGCGCCGCCGCGTTGTCGCGGGTGGCCATCAACATCAGCGGCAAACTGCGATCGTAAGCAGCGACGGCCTGAATCACCGCACGCAACTGTGCCGGGTTGGCCATCATGTCGTTATACATCGCGCCGTGGGGTTTGACGTAACTGACTCGCCCGCCCTGCGCGCGGCAAATGCCGTCGAGCGCGCCGATCTGGTAATGCAGGATGTCTTGCAGCTCTTGCGCGGAATAAGCCATGGAACGCCGACCGAAGCCAACCAGATCCTGATAGGCCGGATGTGCGCCGATCTGCACGCCGTGGCTCAGGGCCAGACTGACGGTCTTGCGCATGATGCCCGGGTCACCGGCATGGAAGCCGCAGGCCACGTTGGCGCAGTCGATGAAGGGCATGACTTCGGCGTCCAGACCCATGGTCCAGCTGCCGAAACTCTCGCCGATGTCACAGTTCAATAGCAGGCGGCTCACGGTGAACACTCCTGTAGCTTCTGGTCTTTTTATCTGTAGGACACTTGCCCGGCAGGTTATCAGTTACTGCGCATCCAGTTGCTTGCCACGGGTTTCCGGCAGGCTCAACGCGGCCAGAATCACCACGCCGTAGGACACCGCCGCAAACGCACCGATCCCCACGCTCAGCGGCACCTTCTGGCTGAGCAGGCCAATCAGCAGCGGGAACAGAGCCGCCAGCGCCCGGCCGATGTTGTAGCAGAAACCCTGCCCCGAACCGCGAATCCGCGTCGGAAACAACTCGGTGAGAAACGCGCCCATGCCGCTGAAAATCCCCGAGGCGAAGAAGCCCAGTGGAAAGCCCAACCACAGCATCACGCCATTGCTGACCGGCATTTGCGTGTACAGCAAGACGATGGTGAACGAGCCGACCGCGAACAGGATGAAGTTCTTTTTTCGCCCGAGCAGATCAGTCAGATAAGCGCTGATCACATAGCCGACGTAGGAGCCGACAATCACCATCGCCAGATACCCGCCAGTGCCGAGCACGCTCAAACCGCGCTCGTTCTTGAGGAAGGTCGGCAGCCACGAAGTGATCGCGTAGTAACCGCCGAGTGCACCGGTGGTCAGCAAGGAGGCGCGGAACGTGGTGAACAGCATGCCCGGGGCAAAGATCTCGTAGAACTTCGCCGGGTTTTCCGGGGTTTGCGCCGCCTTGGCTTCGCGGTAGATTTCCGGGTCTTTCACCAGCCGACGGACGAAAATCACAAAAATCGCCGGGACGATGCCGAGAATGAACAGCGCCCGCCAGGCCTCTTCCGGCGGCAACACCGAGAACAGCAACGCATACAGAATCGCCGTCAGCCCCCACCCCAGCGCCCATCCGGATTGCACCATGCCCACCGCTTTGCCGCGATCCTTGGCGCGGATCACTTCACCGATCAGCACCGCGCCGGCGGTCCATTCACCGCCGAAACCGAAGCCCATCAGGGTGCGGGCGATCAGCAGCTGTTCGTAGTTCTGCGCAAAACCGCAAAGGAAGGTGAAGAAGGCGAACCACAGCACCGTCAGTTGCAGGGTGCGCACGCGGCCGATGCGGTCGGAGAGAATCCCCGCGACCCAGCCGCCGATGGCCGAGGCAATCAAGGTGCTGGTGTGAATCAGCCCGGCCTGCCCGGTGGTGATGCCCCACATGGCAATCAGGGTCGGCACCACGAAGCTGAGCATCTGCGTGTCCATGCCGTCCAGGCCATAGCCGATCTTGCAGCTCCAGAAGGTGCGACGCTCTTGCTGATTGATATTGCGATACCAGTCGAACGGTCCTGGACGGGCCGTGCTCTTGGGGAGGTCGAGGGTGTCGGGCGCACGCATGGCAAGTCTCCGCAGGCTTTTATTGGTCTTGTTCGAAGTTCCGACGACGCCTATCGTGGGAACCGGATGCGCCGATTTTTCGTCGCCCGGCCCTGCTGCGTCCAACGAATAAAAACCCGCCTTAGGCATAAGAAAAATTTGTCACCCGAGCCGTTGCCATGAACCTGAAGTTTCTCGAGACCTTTGTCTGGGTCGCCCGGCTGAAGAGTTTTCGCCTGACCGCCGACAAGCTGTTCACCACCCAGGCGTCGATTTCCAGCCGCATCGCGGTGCTCGAAGGCGAGCTGGGGGTGAAGCTGTTTCTGCGCGACTCACGGGGCGTCAGCCTGACGCCCGAAGGTCTGAAGGTGCTGGATTACGCCGAGCAGATGCTCGATACGATGTCGGCGCTCAAGCAATCAATCGAGACCCGTTCGAGCAAGGTCGGCCGGGTGCGCATCGGCGTGATGGACACGGTAATCCACACCTGGCTCAGCCCGTTGGTGGCGCAGATGACCGAACGGTATCCGCGGGTGGAAATCGAGCTGGTGGCGGATACCTCGCTGAATCTCTGCGATCAGCTGCAAAAAGGCTTTCTCGACATCGTTCTGCAAACCGATCTGGTGCGCCACGAAAGCGTGCGCAGCCTCGAGCTGGCCAGCCATCCGCTGGGCTGGATCGTCGCCAGCAACTCGATCTACAACCGCGAGTACGCCGACCTTGGTGAGCTGGCGCAGGAACGGATCATCACTTATTCGAAAAACTCCCGACCGCACCAGGACCTGCTGGCGTTGATGCAGGCCAACGGCGTGCTCGCGCCACGCCTGAACTGCGTGAATTCAGTGTCGGCGATTACCCGGTTGTTAGGTGATGGATTCGGCATCGGCGTATTGCCGCCGGTGCTGGTGGCCGAGGAACTGGCGCGGGGTGAACTGACCTTGCTCGACATCGACCAGCGACCGCCGAATCTGCAGGTGGTGGTGTCGTGGCGGGTGGGCGTTGAGTGGGTCGAGGAGATGGTGACGTTGTGTCAGCAGGTGCTGGCGGGGTATGCGCGCAAGGTCGGTGAAAAGTACATTGTCTTGAGTAGCTGAAAAGCAAAAGATCGCAGCCTGCGGCAGCTCCTACAGGGAAACGCATATTCCCGTGTAGGAGCTGCCGCAGGCTGCGATCTTTTGCTCTTGACCTTTTACAAGCCGCGCACATCGCGGTCTTCAATCGGCCGGCTCTGGCGCAGACGCCGCCCACCGAGCACCACCCAGTCAATCAGACGAATCAGGCACTCGATGCCGAACGACAGCAGCAACGCGCCGCTCATGCCCCAGATCATCGCTTCCGGAGTCAGCAGGATCTGGTAGCTGTAGCCGTTCCAGGTTTCCTTGCGAATATCCGGGTCGGCGGCCAGCACCACTTGCAGGAAGCGGATGTACCACGGGCCCTGCATCGCCTGGAATTGTTTATCCAGCGCTGTCTGGCGGATGAGCAAGGTGCTCAGGCTGTCGGCATCGCTGCGAAATACCGGGTCGTCACTGGCGCGGTAATGCGCGACCAGCGCCTGCAAATCGCCCTTGAAGAACTGCTCGGCGGTGCCTTGAAAACCGCGCAGAGCGGTCTGCGCTTCGATCAGATGGGCTTCGACGCGTTTGGCATAATCGTTGATGAACCCCGGCACCTGGACACCGATCAACAGGCCCGCCGCAAACAACACCAGCCGTAGATAACTGAGCAACATCGAGGAGAGATCCTTTATTCGGTCGTGCCCTGGCTGACGCATTCGCCGCGTCGCCACAGGCTCCATTGGCCCGGTTGGTAACGGGTCCAGGTTTCGTTTTCGGTCAAAGGCTCGGTGGCGATCACCGTGACCACGTCATTGGGCGTGGTTTCTGCCTGGAAATCGACGATCACATCGACATCCTTGAGTCGCGCCGGGCCGAACGGTGCGCGCCGGGTGATCTGTGCCAGTTTGGTCGAGCAATAGCAGAACAGCCAGTCGCCGTCGCTGAGCAGGCAGTTGAACACGCCTTTGCTGCGGTATTCAGCGCAGGCAGCAACCAGATCCGGCAGCAGCACTTCTATATCGACCGGTTCCGGGAAGGCTGCACGCACGCGGTTGAGCAAATCGCAGAACGCCGCTTCGCTGTCGGTGTCGCCCACCGGGCGGTAGAAGCTCTTGATCGGGGTGAAATCGGCGAGCTGGCCGTTGTGCGCGAAACACCAGTTACGGCCCCACAGTTCGCGGACGAACGGGTGGGTGTTGGACAGGCAGACCTTGCCGACGTTGGCCTGACGAATGTGGCCGATGACCACTTCGCTCTTGATCGGATAGCGCTGCACCAGATTGGCGACTTCCGACTCGCTGCTGGCGGCCGGGTCCTGAAACAGGCGCAGACCGCGCCCTTCATAGAAGGCGATGCCCCAGCCGTCGCGGTGCGGGCCGGTACGCCCGCCGCGCTGCATCAAGCCGGTGAAGCTGAACACGATATCGGTCGGCACGTTGGCACTCATGCCCAGTAGTTCACACATGTGCTGACCTCGTGATTACAGACGCGGCTCGACGCGCATGCGCTGCGGATTGTTCGGCAATGGCGGGCGACCGTAGCGGTCATCACCGGCAGCGCCGAACGGCTGATCGTCGTCGCGATCATCGGCACGCGCCGCGGCCTTGGCGGCTTCGGCCTGCTCGCGACGGGCGCGTGAGGCGCGTTCGATCGGGAAGCGGATCAGCACGAAAATCAGGTAGATGCCGAACGCAATCATGCCGTACATGAACAGGTCGGAAATCGCCCGCCAGGCGTTGTTGCCGACCTTGAAGGCCAGATCCAGCGCAGTAATGGCGATCGACGGTGCAACCTTGGCTTTCACCGGATCAATGATGGTCGGGCTGAACAGCAACACCGCCATCAGCACCCGCAGCGGCTCGCGCAGCCAGCGCCACATCCAGCGGGTCAGGCGCATCCATACCAACAGGCAGCCCACAGCGGCGAAGGCGTAGAGGCCCCAGGCGATCAGATAGTCGTTCTCGGTCATGGTGTCCATGGCAAGGCAGGCAAAGAGGCGCTTATAGTAACGACTTTTCGCCTGTCAGGCTTGTCCCAATGCCAGACGGCCAACAGCAAACCCTGTGGGAGCGAGCTTGCTCGCGAAAGCGTCGGGTCAGTGAAACAAATGTCATCTGACAGGACGCCTTCGCGAGCAAGCTCGCTCCCACAGGAGAGTGCGATGGTTTCAAGAGCTGCGAAAACCATTATTCCGAATATTGTCCGAGAGCCTTCCATGCCCGAATCCGCCCACGTCATCCGCGCCCCGATCGCCCACAAGGCTGCCGGTGTCGACCCGTATGCCTGGCTGCAGGAACGCGACACCGACGCGGTGCTCGACTACCTCAAGGCTGAAAACGCCTATCAGGAAGCACAGACCGCCGATCAGGCCGCCCTGCGCGAAAGTCTGTTCGAAGAGATCAAGGGCCGGATCCTCGAAACCGACCTGTCCCTGCCCTCGCCGTGGGGGCCGTATCTGTATTACACGCGCACCACGGCGGGTGACGAATACGCCCGGCATTACCGCTGCCCGCGTCCGGCCGACGACAGCCTGACCCTCGACGAGAGCCGCGAGCAACTGCTGCTCGACCCCAACGTGCTGGCCAACGGCGGCTTTTTCTCGCTCGGCGCGTTCAGCATCAGCCCGGATCACCAGCGCCTGGCCTACAGCGTCGATGCTTCGGGCGACGAGATCTACACGCTGTTCGTCAAGGAACTGGCCAGCGACAAGGTCAGCGAGCTGGAATTCCAGGACTGCGACGGCAGCATGACCTGGGCCAACGACAGCCTGACCTTGTTCTTCGGCGTGCTCGACGACACCCATCGCCCGCACAAGCTGTTTCGCTATCGCCTCGACGGCACCGCTGCCGAAGAAGTGTTCCATGAGCCGGACGGACGTTTCTTCCTGCATTGCTACCGCTCCAGTTCCGAGCAGCAATTGTTGCTGACCCTGGGCAGCAAGACCACCAGCGAAGTCTGGGCCCTGGACGCGCATCAGCCGCACCTGCCCTTCACCTGCCTGGCGCCCCGGGTCGAGGATCACGAATACGATGTCGACCACGGCGCGCTGGATGGCGCGTGGACCTGGTTCATCCGCACCAACCGCGACGGCATCAACTTCGCCCTGTATCAGGCGCCGGACACCGGTGTGGTGCCGAGCGAGGCCGACTGGCAGAACCTGATCCCGCACAGCGACACAGTGATGCTCGACGGCGTGACACTGAACACGGCGGCCATGACCCTGAGCCTGCGCGAAGGCGGTCTGCCGATCATTGAAGTTCATCCACAGGGCCAGACGCCGTATCGCGTGCAATTGCCGGACGCGGCTTACAGCCTCTATGTGCAGAACAGCCTGGAGTTCGAAAGCGACCGCATCCGTCTGCGCTACGAGGCATTGAACCGTCCGGCGCAGGTGCGGCAGTTGCTGCTGGACAGCGGCGAACAAACCGTCCTGAAAGAAACCCCGGTGCTCGGCCCGTTCGACGCCGACGCTTACGTCAGCCAACGCCTGTGGGCCACCGCGCCGGACGGCACGCAGGTGCCGATCAGTCTGGTGATGAAACGCGAAATGGTCGGCAAACCGGTGCCGCTGTATCTGTATGGTTATGGCGCCTACGGCTCCAGCCTCGACCCGTGGTTCTCCCACGCGCGCCTGAGCCTGCTGGATCGCGGCATGGCGTTCGCCATCGCCCACGTGCGTGGCGGCGGTGAGCTGGGCGAAGCGTGGTATCGCGCAGGCAAACAGGAACACAAGCACAACACCTTCAGCGACTTCATTGCCTGCGCCGAATTTCTGATCCTCAACGGCATCACCACCGCTGAAAAACTGGCGATCAGCGGTGGCAGCGCTGGCGGCTTGTTGATTGGTGCGGTGCTCAATCAGCGTCCGGACCTGTTCGGCGTGGCGATTGCCGAAGTGCCGTTTGTCGACGTGCTCAACACCATGCTCGACCCGGACTTGCCGCTGACCGTCACCGAGTACGACGAGTGGGGCAACCCCGCAGAGCCGGACGTCTACGAGCGGATCAAAGCGTACGCGCCGTACGAAAACGTCACCGCGCAGGCTTACCCGGCAATGCTGGTGATCGCCGGCTACAACGACAGCCGCGTGCAGTACTGGGAAGCCGCCAAGTGGGTGGCGAAACTGCGCGCGACCAAGACCGACGACAACGTGCTGCTGCTCAAGACCGAACTCGGCGCCGGGCATGGCGGCATGAGCGGGCGTTATCAGGGATTACGTGACGTAGCGCTCGAATATGCATTTGTGTTCAAGGTTTTGGGCCTGGCCTGAGGAACTCCATCGGTCACTTGGGTCTTAACTCCAGACCCAGGAGGCCGATACTCATGAACCCGTGTAGGAGCTGCCGAAGGCTCGGGCCGCGATCGGACGATCTTTTGATCTTGCCTTTCAAAATCAAAAGATCGCAGCCTTCGGCAGCTCCTACAGGGGATCGTGTAGTGCCTGAAAACCGTGAAAACAATAAAGACCGCAACGACATGTCAGAACCGACCTTACTGAACAACGAAATCCGCGACTGGCTGATGGACTGTGGCCTGTTCGATCAATTGCAACTGGCGGACTTCGCCGCAGCCTCGGGCTACTTCAGCATCAGCACCGTGGCTGAAGGTGAAGCGATTTTCCGTGAGGGCGATGCCGGCAGTTTCATGTGCATCCTCCACACCGGTCAGGTCGCGGTGCAGAAAACTGGCCCTGACGGCCAGGTCATCACCATGGCCACCCTGCGCAGCGGTCGGGCGTTCGGCGAAATGGCCGTGCTCGATGGTGAGCGCCGTTCGGCGACCTGCGTCGCGGCGAGCAACTGCCAACTGCTCAACCTGGGCAAGGACTCACTGGAAAAGATGCTCAACGACGCGCCGAAGATCGCCGCCAAGATCATTCGCGCCCTCGCCGTGTCCCTTTCCAAACGCCTGCGCATGGCCGACGGCCAACTGGCGGCGCAACAGGTTTAACCGCCGGGGGATTTGGCCTTGGTGCTGTTCGGCTCGATGCCCGGCACCGGTTGATCCTTGCTTGGCGGGCTGGGCATTTCGATTGGCACCAGCGGCGGGCTGCCACTGCCGGCGCCGGCCTTCGGTGCGCTGATCGGGGTGATTTGCGGATACGGCGTTGGCGTGGCGGTACCCGGCGAGCCGGGTTGCGGCGTCGGGCTGACCGGAATGGTCTGCTGCGCCTGCACTGCAGTAATCGCGAGCGCGGCCAGGGCAATGGCCGTTAGAATGGTGCGCTTCATCAAGGGCTCCGTTTGGCCTCTAGTCTGCGTTCAGGCTACTCCCAACGGGCCTGCTTGCCTTCCCCCCTTGTAGAGATTTCCATGAAACGTTTCGTTCTGCTCGACACCACGCCGATCCCTGATAGCGGCGGCGCCCTGTGCCTGTTCGAGTATGGCGAGGATTTCGTCATCAAGATCCAGGGCGGCGACGGCGGGCAATTGATGAACACGCGCATGCACGGTTCGGAAGATGCGCTGGCCGAGATTCCTTGCCGCAAGGTGGCCGGACGGCCGAATTCACGGGTGCTGATTGGCGGTCTGGGCATGGGCTTCACCCTCGCCTCGGCGCTCAAGCATCTGGGCAAGAGCGCCGAAGTGGTGGTCGCCGAGCTGGTGCCCGGCGTGGTCGAGTGGAACCGCGGCCCGCTCGGGGAAAAGTCCGGGCGCCCGCTGCTCGATCCGCGCACGGTGATCCGCCAGGACGACGTCGCCAAGGTCCTGCAAAGCGAGCCGAACGGCTTCGACGCAATCATGCTCGACGTCGACAACGGTCCTGAAGGCCTGACCCAGAAGGCCAACAGCTGGCTGTATTCCGCCGCCGGTCTGAACGCTTGCGCCAAGGCCCTGCGGCCCAAGGGCGTGCTGGCGGTGTGGTCGGCCAGCGCTGACCGGCAGTTTTCCGACAAATTGAAGAAGGCCGGTTTCAAGGCCGAGGAAGTCCAGGTGTTCGCCCACGGCAACAAGGGCACCCGCCACACGATCTGGATTGCCGAGAAGCTCAAGGGCTGAGCTAAACTCTGCACATAACCGTCATTAGTCTTTTTACTAAGGTGAACCCATGAGTTCGTCCACCCCAACCAACACGTCGAAGCTCGATCGCATTCTTGCCGACAACCAGCGCGACAAGGAAATGGGCTACCGCGACAAGGCCCTGAAGATGTACCCGCACGTCTGCGGCCGCTGCGCCCGTGAGTTTTCCGGCAAGCGCCTGAGCGAACTGACCGTACACCACCGCGATCACAACCACGACAACAACCCGCAGGACGGCTCGAACTGGGAACTGTTGTGCCTGTATTGCCACGACAATGAGCACTCGCGCTACACCGACCAGCAGTATTTCGGCGACGGCTCGCTGAGCACACCGAAAATCGCCAAGGCCACGCATAATCCGTTTGCCGCCCTCGCCGGCCTGATGAAAAAAGAAGACTGATCTTCATTGCCATTACTGGCCCCATCGCTGGCAAGCCAGCTCCCACAATGATTTTGGTCGCTCACAAATTTTGTGAACACCCGAGATACCTGTGGGAGCTGGCTTGCCAGCGATGAGGCCAGACCAGACACCACAGATCTCGAATCTGCCCGCCCTCCCCCAATCCCCGTATAATCGCCCTCTTTTTCCCGAAGGCACCCCGCTCGTGGCAGACAAACGTTACAGCTGCATTGGTTTGTACAACCCCAAGTCACCGGAGAACGTCGGTTCGGTGATGCGCGCCGCAGGCTGTTACGGCGTGGCGTCGGTGTTCTACACCGGCAAGCGTTATGAACGCGCCGCCGACTTCGTCACCGACACCAAGCGTGTGCACTACGACATCCCGCTGATCGGCATCGACGACCTGAAAAAGATCCTCCCGCTCAACTGCGTCCCGGTCGCCGTGGAACTGGTCGAGGGCGCCCGCCCGCTGCCGGAATACACCCACCCGGATCGCGCGCTATACATCTTTGGCCCGGAAGACGGCTCGCTGGATAAAGAGATCCGCGACTGGTGCGAAGACGTTGTGTACATCCCGACCACCGGCTGCATGAATCTGGCAGCGACAGTCAACGTGGTGCTCTACGACCGCATGGCCAAAGGCCTGAACACCCGCTCGGGGCCGAAATTCCGCTGAAACGTCGCACATCCGATGGAACGAGCCGGGCGCTGCGGCAGTCAGCTTATCTATCTATTGCACATTGCCTGGGAGACAGATCATGACCGAACTCAAACGCGTCCAACGTATCGATTCCACCCCGTTCCAGAGCCCGACCGAGCAGAACGTCCAGGGCTGGGAGCGCATCGGCTCGCTGGCCGGTGGCGTGATCATGGTCGGCAAGGGCCTGCGCCGTGGCGGCGTGTTCGGTCTGATTCAAGTGGCGATTGGCGGCGTGGCGATGGCCCGTGGCATCACCGGGCACAGCTCGGTGAAGAGCCTGCTGGAAAAAAGCCGTCAGGACATGAACAACGTGCGTGCCAAGATCGAGCGCGCCGGTGAAGAACTGAGCCAGCTCAAGGCCAATGCCGAGGCGGCGACCAGCACCGCGACAGTGACCGGCAATGATTCGGTGAAATCGCCGAAAGCCGGGGTTTAAAACAAAAAATCGCAGCCTGCGGCGGCTCCTACAGAGATTGGTGCAGGAGCTGCCGCAGGCTGCGATCTTTTGATCTTTACTGGAGTAACACGGTATCGAGGACTTTGGAAGACTCACCCAGAACACTCTCGGCCAGTTGCAAAAACTCCTTGGTACTCACCGCCCCCAGATGCATCGCCCCGCGCAACACATCATCCAACGAGCGCTTGTTGCGCGTCTTCAGACGAATTTCGCGATCCAGTTCCTGCAACACCATCACCGCCTTTGCAAGCTGCGCCGGGCTGATCTGTTCGCCGCGTAACGTCGTCACCTTCTGACTGTCTCTGGTCAATTTCGCCTGCAGCGCCTGATAACGCTGATCGCTCATGCCACCGGCACGCCGTACCAATTCGATCGCGTAATACTCGGCAAAGCCTTCACTGATCCAGTCGCTGCGATGTTCATCGTTGATGAGCCCGAACACCTGCGCCAGTTCACGCACCAGCGCACTGCTGCCGCTCTCGCTGACCAGCGGCAAGCGCGTATTCAGATAGATCGATTCATGCGCGCCGAGACTGCCGCGCCACATCGGGTCGTTGGCGCCGACAATCAGCAGTTTTTTCGGATGCCGGGGATAGACCGCTTGCACCTGCGGCCAGACGAACGTCAGCAGCGTCAGTACATCCATGCGGCGCATGCCCTGCCCTCGCGGTGAGGCCACGGTGACTTCGGTTTCACCCAGGCGTGTGCGGCGGCTGCCGAGGTGACCGGCAAGCATCCAGCCGGTCGGGCGGTCGAACAGGCGTGAAGGGTTGTCGATGCGAAATGTGTTTTTGCCGATGCGCGGCCAGGCGGTTTCGACGCTTTGCCAGCCGTTGGGCAGTTCGAATTGCAGACGTGACACCAGCTCGACGCCATCCTGCTGATCGAGCCGGGCCGGCGGCACCAGATCATCACCGCGCAGCAGCGCCCAGCTCGGGGTCATGCGCGTGTCGAAGCTGCCGCTCTTGCGGCCGTGGCTGATGCTGACGCGGTAAGTCAGGCTGGGCTTGTCGCCGTTCGGGTGCCAGAGGCCACGGGTCTGTTTGCCCGGGGTCAGTTGCCATTGGCCGTCGGCCTTGAAGTCGCTGTAATGGCTGCCATCACCGAGGTCAAAGTCGAGGCTGCGTACCGCTTCGCCCTTGGCCACGGTCAGGCGCACTTCGGCCTGATCGCTTTGCGGCAGCAGGCGCACGTGGTAATCCAGATCGACTTTCTTTGCCGCCCACACCGGTGCGCTTAGCGCCAGCGGGGCGATCAGCAATGCCCGCAGCAATCCCCCAGCCATACACACTCCTTGTTGAATCCTGGAAACCCTTGGTGCTTAACCGGCGCGGAAAATCAGGTGATCTTCCCAGTCATCCTCCGGCACGCTGCCTTCGGCGAGCATGCGTCCGGACTGGGAAATCCGTTCGTGGTGCACAGCGTCACGATCGCCACACACCAAGTGGTGCCACAGCGGCAGATCCTTGCCTTCGCTGACCAGGCGATAACCGCAAGTCGGCGGCAGCCATTTGAATGATTCGGCCTGGCCCGGAGTGAGCTGAATGCAGTCCGGGACAAACTTGATGCGATTCGGGTAGTCGCTGCACTGGCAGGTCTTCAGGTCCAGCAGTTTGCAGGCGATGCGCGTGTAGTAGACGCTGTTGTCTTCTTCATCTTCGAGTTTCTGCAGGCAACACAGACCGCAGCCGTCGCACAGCGATTCCCATTCCTCGTGATCCAGTTGCTCGAGGGTTTTGCGTTTCCAGAACGGTTCGACTTTGGCGGCCATGGCTCAAGCATCAACATCAGGTGGTGAAAAGGCCGCCAGTCTAGTGCCCAAGGCCTTGCGGGCCAAGCGCTGGCGACTGTCGGTAAATCGCGCTTGTCAGCCGAATCGCCGCCCAGTAGGGTTTTGCCACGAATTCATGACTCAAACACAGCAAGGAATCTTTCGATGAGTGCCAACCCTCGCGTCGCCGATTACGCCATTCACCCGCAGTTCACCGACCGCTGGTCGCCCCGCGCCTTCACCGGCGAAGCGATCCCGGAAGAAACCCTGCTGAGTTTTTTCGAAGCCGCACGCTGGGCGCCTTCGGCGTACAACTCGCAGCCGTGGCGTTTTCTGTATGCGCGTCGTGATACGCCGAACTGGGAGCGCTTCCTGGGGCTGCTGAATGAATTCAACCGCAGCTGGGCGCAACACGCGTCGGCGCTGGTGATCGTGATTTCGAAAACCACCTTCACCGCACCCGGTGCCAGCGAAGAGACCCCGGCGCTGTGGCACACCTTCGACACCGGCTCCGCTTGGGGCCACCTGGCGCTGCAGGCGAGCATCAGCGGCTGGCACACTCACGGCATGGCCGGTTTCGATCAGGAGCTGGCCCGCAAGGAACTGAATATTCCTGAAGGTTATGCACTGCACGCGGCGGTCGCTGTCGGCAAGCTGGGTGACAAGGCGACCCTGGCCGAGTACCTGCAGGCCCGTGAAGAGCCGAGCCCGCGTCGTCCACTGAGCGAGCTGGCGGCGGAAGGGAACTTCACCCTCTAAGCCAGTACAAAAACAAATGTGGGAGCGAGCCTGCTCGCGAAAGCGGTGTATCAGACAACGATGATGTTGGCTGACACTCCCCTTCGCGAGCAGGCTCGCTCCCACAGTTTATTTGGCGAACATTCAGTAACCGCGGTTGAAATCCACTTCCCCGCGCAACGCTTCTCCCGCCTGATACGCCTTCAGATTCTCGACGAACAACTGCACCATCAACGCCGGCGACGTCGGCGCCGAGCTGTGTCCAGTCAGCAGCAGGCCCCAGGCAGTCCAGAACGGATGGCGTTGCGGCAACGGCTCCTGACGGCAAACGTCGATCACCGCACCGGCCAGATGCCCTTCCTTCAAGGCTTCCACCAGATCCGCATCCACCACCGCCACGCCGCGTCCGACGTTGATGAACAACCCGGTCGGCTTGAACTGCTTGAACAGCGCCGCATCGTAGATATCGTGGGTGTGCGCAGTGTTCGGCAGCAGGTTGACCACGTAATCGACCGCGCCCACCAGCCGTGGCAGATCGGCCATCGAACCGACTTCGATGAACGGCGCCTGCTCACGCGCGCTGCTGGCAATGCCGTACAACTCGACGCCAAACGGCAGCAGGAACTGCGCCACACTCTGACCGATATCGCCGGTCCCGACGATCAGCACCTTGCGCCCGACCAGACTCTGGCCGGTGCGGTTATCCCACTTGCGCTCGACCTGGCTCACGAGGCGCGCGAGCACTTCCCGTTCGTGACCGAGCATGTAGGTCAGTACGTATTCGGCCATCACCTGACCGAAGATCCCCACCGCGCGGGTCAGGCGGTAATCGCGGCGCAGACCATCAGCGAGCAGCGGCGTGATGCCGGCCCAGGTCGATTGCAGCCATTGCGGCTGGTGGCCCTGACGCAGCAGGGTCGCCAACAGGTCCGGCTGCCCCAGCCACACCGGGCAATCGGCAGCCTGACGCGCCAGTTCGGCAGAGTCGCCACTGGTCAGGACTTCAAGTTCGGGGGCCATCTGGCGCAGTAGCCGGGCGTACACCGCGTGGTCGTGTTCAGCAATCAGAACGCGCATCTTCAAACCTTTCGCAAACCGTGCAGGCAACCGCCGAAAGAGCCGTGCTCCTTCGTGGCGGTCGTCGCCGTAAAATCAGTTCCAGGGTGGCAAGAGGCCCAGAACAGGGCCTCGCAGATCAGACCGGGTCGTTGCGTCGCAGCAACTCTTCGGGCAGGTGTTCGATGTACTCGTCCTCGGCCGGTGGCATCTGCAGGTGATAGCCCTGCTTGTCGAGGTTCTCCAGGACCACGGTGATGTCCTCGCGCGCCAGTGTGCGCTCGGGGGTCAGTACCAGGTCAAAGGAATGCTTCGCCTTGCCGAAGGCCGCCATCAGCGCCTCGGGCACGCGCTCAAGCGCATCGCTCTTGAGCACATAAAGATACATCCCGGGTTTCTTCGAACTTTGGTAAATGGAGCAAATACGTTTCAAGGCTGTTCTCCGGCGGTGGCCAGGCTGTCGAGCAGCTTCTGGCCCATGAGTTCGCGGCGCCAGCCACGCAGCGACTCAGGCAATTGATAAGGGCCCTCGGGGAAGCCGCTTTTAACCAGCGCTTCGAGGGTTTTCTTGCGCAGCATCAGTTCCGGCGCGATGCCCAGACGCTCGGCTTCGACCTGGCCGAGGGCGCGCAGTTGCTTGATCAGCGCAGCGGCTTCGACCGGCAACGGCTCCGGCACCGCCGGCGGCCATTGATCAGGCCCCACACTGCCAGAGCGCTTGATCAGATCAAGCAGAAACTGGCCGTCCTGACGCACGGTACGCGGGTGCATGTCTTCGATCTTGCCCAGCGCGGCGAGGTTGTCCGGTTGCGTGCGGGCCAGCGGCCACAGCGAGTGTTCACGGACGATACGGTTGCGCGGCAGATCACGGGCGCGGGCTTCTTTTTCACGCCAGGCGCACAACTCACGCAGCACCGCCAATTGCGCACGAGACAGTTTCCACGCCAACTTGGCTTCGCGATAGACCTCGTACGGGTCGGTTTCACGGCGCAGGTTGGCCACCAGTTCGGCGCCGTCCTCCAGCACCCAAGCGAACTTATCGTCAGACAGTTTCGGCCGCAGTTGTACGAAAACTTCCGCCAGATGCACCGCGTCTTCGGCGGCGTAGCTGATCTGCGTGTCGGACAGCGGACGCTGTAACCAGTCGGAACGGGTTTCGCCCTTGGGCAGCTCGATACCGAGCACCTCCTGCACCAGCCGCGAATAGCCCATCGAGAACCCGAGGTTCAGATAGGCCGCGGCCAATTGAGTGTCGAACAACGGCGCCGGCAAGCTGCCGGTCAGACGCAACAGCACTTCGAGGTCTTCGCTGCAGGCATGCAGGACTTTGAGCACCGCCGGGTTTTCCAGCAGCGCTGCCAGCGGTTGCCAGGCGTCGATGGTCAGCGGATCGATCAGGTAGGCGCGTTTGCCGTCACCGACCTGCAGCAAACCGGCAATCGGGTAGAAGGTGTCGACCCGCATGAATTCGGTATCGAGGGCAACGAACGGCAGTTGCTGCCACTCGGCGCAAAGCTGCGCGAGGCTTTCGTTGTCGCGAATCCAGTGAATATCGATGGCCACACGGCTCTCCCTTGAAGAATGGCGCGCAGTATATATCGCCGCCGGCGTTTTACGCGCCTGCGCAGGACCAGAGCTGTAACGAAATATCCTGCCAGAGATAAAGAATAGTCTGACAGCGTGATCAACAAGATGAATCCGAACCTCATCCTGTAGGAGCTGCCGCAGGCTGCGATCTTTTGATTTTGTTTTTCAAGATCAAGATCAAAAGATCGCAGCCTTCTGCAGCTCCTACACGGGGAGAGTGATATTTAGTTTTTAAATAATGCTCGGGAAATCTGATTTGCCGATAGATGCGCCGCACCGCCTAATCAGCAGCCTCCGCAATCCAGAGTCTGCCGATGGAACACGTCCGCACCACCCGCCCCGCTGTCTGGCTGATGTTCGGGATCATCCTCGTCGCGCTGAATCTGCGCCCGTCCATGGCCGCCGTCGGTCCCTTGCTGTCGGCCATACGCGGCGACATTGCACTGAGTTTCAGCCTGGCTTCGCTGCTGACCATGCTGCCGGTGATGGCGATGGGACTGGCGATGTTTTTCGGTATTGGCATCAGTCGACGTTTGGGCGAGCAACGCGCGGTGATCCTGTCGCTGCTGATTATCGGACTGGCGACGCTGTCGCGGCTGTGGCTCGATTCGGCGCCGCCGTTGATTGGCAGCGCGGTGCTGGCGGGGATTGGCATTGCTTTGATTCAGGCGTTGATGCCGGCGCTGATCAAGTCACGCTTCCCCGATCATGTAGCGCTGTGCATGGGCCTGTATGTCACGTCGATCATGGGCGGCGCCGCGCTGGCCGCCTCATTTTCGCCGCTGGTGCTGGGACAGACCGGCAGCTGGCGCATCGGGCTGGCGATCTGGGCGGCACTGGCCTTGCTCGCGTTGCTGGTCTGGCGGACACAGTCGCCCTCGTCATCCATCCAGAACACCGCTGCAGGAAAAGAATCCTTCGCGCGTAATACCCGTGCCTGGCTGCTCGCCATCTTCTTCGGCCTCGGCACGGCGTCCTACACCTGCGTACTCGCGTGGCTGGCGCCGTATTACGTGGAACAAGGCTGGAACGAACAGGATGCCGGGCTACTGCTGGGTTTTCTGACCGCCATGGAGGTCATTTCCGGGCTGCTGACGCCGGCCATCGCCAACCGCAGCCGCGATCGTCGCGCGGTCTTGGCAGCCTTACTGCTGCTGATCATCACAGGCTTCTGCGGGTTGATCCTCAGTCCGCAACACCTCAGCCTGCTGTGGCCGTGCCTGTTGGGGCTGGGCATCGGCGGCTTGTTCCCGATGAGCCTGATCGTCTCGCTCGATCACCTCGACAACCCGCAGCGCGCCGGCAGCCTGACCGCATTCGTGCAAGGTATCGGCTACTTGATCGCCGGGCTTTCGCCGCTGCTGGCCGGAATGATCCGCGACCGGCTCGGCAGCTTCGAATGGGCCTGGTGGTCGCTGACTGCGGTAATGATGGTGATGTTGCTGATCGTGCTGCGTTTCGACCCTCGGCAGTACGCCCGACATATCCGTTGAAGCCAGATACCATCGCCGGGCTAGAGGCTTCTTGCCATCTTTTTGCGGTTTATCTGGCGACGTCGTGTTGCTAAAACTTTCTGTCCCACAACTGACATTGAATCGTCCTACAAGGCTTTGTCCTGGCACCATCGTTCCGTTACGATCATGCGCACACGTTTGCGCGGATTCAGCGCAAGGAGCACAGCGAGACGGAACGGATGCTGAACAGTAACTTGCTTCGAAAGCTCGACATGCAGGACCTCATGGTGTTTATCGCCGTGTATGAGCAAAGCAGCGTCACGGATGTCTCGGAGACGCTGTGCGTCAGCCAGTCCACTGTCAGCTACTGCCTGAAAAAATTGCGCACCAGTTTCGAAGACGATCTGTTCATCAACACCCGCACAGGCATGCGCCCCACCTACAAGGCCGGCACCATGTACGGCCATGTGCAGAAAATTCTCGAAAGCATCAACCTGTGCCACGCCGGTGCCCCGGCCTTCGACCCGACCCACCAAGCGAAAACCTTCAACATCTGTGCGCCGGAATACTTCGAGCAACTGGTGTTGCCGCGCCTGTTGAAGCGTTTCGACTTCGACGATTTGCCGGTGGTGGTCAACATGCACAAGTTCGAGACCGATGTGCCCGCCGACGAACTGCGCGACGGCAGCCTCGATCTGGTCATCTGTTTCGGCCCCAACTTCCACCGCAGCCACACCGACCTCAAGTCGCGAATGCTGCTGGAAGACGATCTGGTCTGCGTCTTCGACAAACGCGCCACGCCGCTGGAACCGCGCCTGAGCCTGCAGGCCTTCACCGAGCGGCGCCATGTGTTCCCGACACCGTGGACTTCCACCACCAACATGGTCGATGGCTGGCTGGCGCGTCAGGCGCAGAAACGGCAGATCGTCGCGCGTTCCAACAGCTACAGCGCGGCATTGAAGATGATCACCGGCACCGATTTCATCCTCACCCTGCCCCGGCGCATCCAGCGTCTGCTGACCAACGACGCGGTGTTCAATCACTGCGAAGCGCCGAACGGCCTGCCGGGGTTCACCCTCGACATGCAATGGAGCCAGAACGCCGATCAGGACAGCGCCAACGTCTGGCTGCGCGAGCAGGTGATCAAGGTCTGCAGTGAGCTGGAAGCGGCTTGAGTCCTACACGCCGATGGCGGTCTTGGTGTAGGAATCGCGATCGATATCGAGCAACTCCACACAGAGCTGCACTTCAACCCCAGCCGGCCACTCGCACAGATCCTGCAACACCGCCAACAGACTTTCCGAGAGCTGCTTCTTGATTTGCGGCGAACGACCGCTGAGCAGCGCCAGCTTCACGTGGACAAAGGCGCGTTCGCCCATGCCGGTGCCCACCTTGAAAGTCTCGACCTTCACCGCCCGGCTTTTGATATCGAACTCCGCCGCGAACTGACCGGAACCCACCAGCGTGTTGTTGAGCCGGATCAACGCCACATCCGCGTTCAATTGCGGCAGGTTGGCGGTGTATTCCATGTGCAGATGTGGCATGGGGTGCTCCAGTCAGTCGGCAGAAAGGTCGTACATATACCACAGCATTGCCCTGCTCCCGTGCGGCTTTTTGCCTGCTCGCGATGAGGACGTCTCAGTCAAATCAATATTGTCTGATACTGCACTTTCGCGAGCAGGCTCGCTCCTACACGGGAGATTTGTGGTGGAATTCAGGGCGCGGTCAGTGGCCGTTCGCTCATGAATGCCTCAAGCCGCGAACGCAGCCAGCGTTCGGCCGGATCGCTGTCGACATGGCTGAGCCAGACCATCGACAGATCCAGCATCGGGGTCTTGAACGGGAACGGTTCTTTGAACAATCGACCAGAAGCCGCCATGGCTTCGGCGGTGTAGTCCGGCAGGCTGGCGATCAGGTCGGTACCGGCGAGCAACGCTGGCAGCGCACTGTATTGCGGCACCGACAACACCACATGCCGGGTGCGACCGATTTCCGCCAGCCACTCATCGGCATAGCCGCTGATGTTCGCCGTGTGCGACACCAGTACGTGTGGGCGTGAACAGTATTCGTCGAGGGTCAGCGGTGAGTCCGAAGCATCGGCACGCAGGATGCTCGGCTGGATATGCCGCAGCAGCTTGCGTTTGGCATTGGCCGGCAAGCCACGGGTCTGGCTGATGCCGACGGTAATGTCGCCGGCAGCCAGCAGATCGGGAATGCGCCAGTAGTCGACGTGTTGCACCACGAACACCACGCTCGGCGCCTCCTGGCGCAATGCCCGCAACAGCGGCGGCAACAGGCCGAACTCGACATCATCGGACAGGCCGATACGGAACGTCATGTTGCTCACGGCGGGGTCGAAGTCGTGGGTCAGGCTCAGCGCCACCGACAGTGAGTCGAGCGCCGGCGACAGATACCTGAACAACTCTTCGGCGCGGGCGGTCGGTTCCATGCGATGGCCGACGCGGATGAACAGCGGGTCATTGAACATCGCGCGCAAGCGATTGAGCGCCGAACTGATGGTCGGCTGGCCGAGAAACAGCTTCTCCGCCGCCCGGGTCACGTTGCGTTCGAGCATCAAGGTCTCGAACACCACCATCAGGTTGATGTCGGCCTTGCGTAGTTCATTTCGATTCATCCATTGCCCCCGATCCCCAGACTGCTGGCAGTGTATGAAGTCCTTGGGATCGGCGTCTATCAGACGATTGGCGGTTTGTTCGACAATTTCACTGCACCGTCAGGGTTTGCAATCCCAGCCCCATGACTCGCGCATCGTCATTGAAGCCGAGCTTTTTCGGGCTGACCGCATCTGGCAGATGCAGCTGGACATTCAGATACTCCTCGGCGACCTGCGCCGCGCTGAGCGGAATTTCCAGCCGATTGCCCTGCACCTGGGTCAGACGCGTCGACAACGCCTCGACGCCATTGATGCTGACGATCACCCGCTGACTGAGGTTCGGCGGCATGGCAAACGCCAGCGCCTCAATCACCAGCGCATGCGACCCGGGGGCCACGCGCAGCAGCAGTTGCGCATCCTGTGCGTCACTCCAGGTGCCCCAGGCTTCCGGCGTGGACCAGCCTTTGACCAGTTGTCGAGTACTGCGGTTGAACGTCTGCACCAGCCCCGGCTGGCTCAAGGGTATCGGCGACAGCGCTCGCCCCTGATCGACCATCGCCAGGCATTGATCACAGTGTTTCCAGCCAGGAGCCAGCACGACAAAGTCGTCGACCCGGGTCAACAGATCGCTGTCGCTGCGAATGCTTTTTACCGCCAGCATCAGCGCATCGTCATCAAGGATGTACAGCGAGTCGGGGTCGTACTGGCCACTGGCAAGTTGACTTTGCGTCGTGCGCTGCAGCTTTTCCAGGGCTTTGGGGCTCGTACGCCCCAGGTAGGCGGCATCGGTTTTCAGCCCATGGGTGGCGGCGAAATCGGCAATCGCCTGCCACTGGTCCGGTTGATTTTTCGGCATCACGGCACGGATGCTCTTGTAGTGCGCCGCCGCACTGGCCCAGAACGGATCATGCATCGGGCTGGCCCAGGCCGACGCTTCGGGCAGCATTTTCGCTGCTCTCAAACCTGCCCAGGCAATCCGGGTGTCGGTGACTTGCACCATTAACGCCAGCGCCAGCAGCCCCATGGCGACTCGCGTTCGATAGCCGCGCACCACCAGATAAGTCAGCAATATCACGATGACGTAAAACACCGGCCAGAACATCCGACCCGAGGCACGAAAAATATTCGAAAGCTTCACCACAAACTTCGGTAACGGGTAACTGAAGGTCTGCAGGCCGACGCCGATATGGTTCGACAGCGCGAACAAGGTCAACCCGATCAACGCCCAGAACAGCAACGGACGACGGCTCACCAGTGCCTTCAGCGAAATGCCGCTGCGGTACCCGCCAATCAAGGCCAAGGGCACCAGCAACAGCACGCCAAGCCCTAGATAATTGAAGCCTTCGTAATCGCCGCCGGCCGTGGGAATGTTAGTCAAAATGTAAGACCAACCGTCCGCATCCACCAGCGACAGCAGGTTCATTCGATAAAAGCCGAAACCACCGCTCACCGCGCCACCGGAAATACTGAAATAACCCGCCTGCCAGCAGCACACGCTCACCAGTGCGAACAAACTGCCCAGCTCGATCAGGACCTGACGGCGGATCAGCTTGCCGCCCCGCAGCTTGCCAAGCAGATCAGCCACCCAGATCAGCGCCACCATCCCCAACAGGTAGGCATGCACCAGCGCTGTCGCGGCCAGCAACATGCCCCATGCCAGACGCCGCCGCTGCAGTGCCGGATGCAACGCCAGGTACAGCGCCGCAAGAATCAGAAAGTGCCCGGCCAGCGAAAGATGACCACCGGTGCGCAGAAACATCGGCGGCGAAAATACCAGCAGCCCGGTGCCGAGCAAGCGCAACACGGGATTGTCGGTGATCAGTCCGAGCAGCTTCCAGGCAAACCAGGCCTGCAGAACGAAACACAGCAACAACCACATGCCGAAGTACTGGAATGTTTCCGGCAGCCACGCACTGAACGGCTTGAACAGCAACGCCAGCAGCGGATTGGAGTCGGAAAAAATGATCGCACTGCCCAACTCCATTCCATAGGACGGATTCAGCCCGAGCGGAAAGGTCCAGGGCGAGTGGCGAAAGAACGCCCAGCCCAGGTAATGCGTCGCCGGGTCGCCGTCCTTGAGCCAGGCAATGTTTTGCGGATCAAGGGCACGCGGGCCGATCACCAGGAAAAACGCCAGCGCTCCCAGCAGGATTGGCAACAGCGCCAAGGCCGGATGCTTGTTCAAGCCTTTCATCGGTACGTCCAGAAATTGTGTAGCACAAAGGTGAACGCCGGAATGATCAGTGCCACGGCACCGATGCCCAGCAAATAGTGCAGTCCAGCCAATTGCGCTGCCCACGCAACGAGCATCGCCAGCAAGAACCCGCCGAAGGACACCAGCATGAACCGCACCAATGTTCTGCCATGCAGCCGCGCGGAAAAACTCCAGGTGGTGTTGATCACGTAGGACACCACCGTCGCCACAGCGAATGCCACACCGTTGGCCAACGGCGGTTGCGGGGCCACGAAGTTGATGAACAGCACCGCCACCAGCGCATGCAGAGCGGTGACGAACAGCCCGGTCACGGCAAAGCGCAAGCCGCGCTGGATCAACGCCGATCTATCGGCTGAAGTCACGGTTTGCACGCCAGCACAAACACGCTCAGACCGGCCAGACGGTTCATGCCCATCAGCGGCAGTTCAAGGCGGCAGAGGGTCTTGAGCACGCCGTTGACCAACGGATGATGACGCTTGAGTTGAGACTGCGGCGCGGCGGCCTGCGGGCCTTGGGGCAGCAAACGCAACGCTGCCGCGATTGGAAACACCGCACCGAAATAGTAGGCACCACGTTGCACGGTCAAACCGGCGTCACGGGTCAGGGCTTCAAACTGCGCCAGGGTGTAGCGGCGTTTGTGTTCGAGGAAGTCGTCATGCCCGCTCCACAGAAACTGAAACGCCGGCACAGTCATCAGAAAACGGCTGGCGGACGGCACTTTATCGACGTAAGCCTTGAGCAGGCCGAGGTCGTCGTCGACATGCTCGAGCACGTCCATCAGCAGCACCAGATCCGCGTCGACGGCGTCGATATCGCGGCGATAATGCACCGGTTTGCCGGCAGTGCTCGCATCAGAATCGGCGGGGTAGCTGATATCGACGCACCACGCCTCCTGCGCCGAGGTTTGGGTCAACAGATGATGCGAAAAAAAACCCGATCCGGCGCCCACGTCGAGAATCCGCGTGATCGGTGCCTCACCGAGCAGGCGACGCGTTGCCGCCGCTTTGGAGCAGTAATACCAATGCTCGCCGATGCTGTCGCCGAGGATGTCGGTTTCCTTGAGATCCATGTATCAGTCCTTGGGGTCATAGACGCGACGCACCAGAAAAACCGGCCGGCGTTTGGATTCGATGTAAGTGCGCCCCAGGTACTCGCCGAGTACGCCGATGCCGATCAACTGCAGGCCACCGAGGAACGTCACAGCCACCATCAACGAGGCATAACCGGGCATGTCGACGCCGTGGATCAGCGTGCGCACCACAATAAAAATGGCGAAGGCAAACGAGACCAGCGACACCGCCGCGCCGATGTAAGTCCAGATTCGCAGCGGTTCGGTACTGAAACTGGTGATGCCCTCCAGGGCAAAATTCCACAGCCGCCAGCCGTTGAACTTGCTCTGCCCCGCCACGCGTTCGGGCCGCTCGTAATCCACATGGGTGGTGCGAAACCCGACCCAGGCAAACAGGCCTTTCATGAAGCGCCGGGATTCGGGCAAGGTCAGCAAGGCGTCGACCACGCAACGGTCCATCAGGCGGAAATCACCGACGTTTTCCGGCAGCGGTTGCTCGGCGATCTTGTTGTGCAGGCGATAGAACCAGTGCGCCGAAGTCTGCTTGGCCCAGGTGTCGCTGCGGCGGCTGATGCGGTGGCCGAGCACGACTTCATAGCCTTCGCGCCAGCGCTCGATCATTTGCAGAATGACTTCGGGCGGGTCCTGCAGGTCGGCATCGATGGGGACAACGATCTGCCCGGTGGCAATCTGCAGGCCAGCGGACAAGGCGGCCTCTTTTCCGAAGTTACGGCTCAGATCGACGATACGCAGACGCGAGTCGTGCCGTTGCCGTTCCAGCAGCCCCTCAAGCGTGGCATCGGTACTGCCGTCATTGACGAACACCAGTTCCAGAGCAATCGAGGTCTGCTGCCGGAAGACTTCGTCGATGCGCCGAATGAACGCGTCGAGACTGTCCTCCTCGTTAAAAACCGGAATAATCAGCGATAACGTGACCCGTGTGGCCTGTGCTGTTCCATGCTCAGTCAAGGGAATGCTCTTTTTATAGTGTTTGTCGGTCGTCGAAGCATTTTCGACGCCCAGCCTGCAGCGAGCCCAGCACAACCACTCATGAATACTGCCAGCCACTCATCCCAGACTTGCCCATCCTTGGGCGGGCAGTTCGTTTAAACGTCGAACTCAGACGGGTTGGATGCAGTAGTCGCGGTCACCGAATGGAAACCGTGAGCTGGCTTGATCGCTATCCCCGGGTGACGCGCCGCCTGGCTGAAGCGTTCATCCAGAGCTGCCAACCGGGTGCAGGTCCCCGAGGCCAACTGCCTGCGCCATGACCAACTTGCACACAAGATCTTCAAGCAACGCTGTCGCTGCTGGCGCGGCATCCTGAGCAGCGTGCGGTGGCCTGTGCACACCGTACGACTGGAGGGTATCAATAACCATCAAGCGGATGACTTACGGCTACCGAGACTGCGAATTCTTTTCAGGAAGATCAGGAGCGACTTTCCCGGCAATCCGTGAAGAACCTGAAGATACCCTGACTGAAGCGCGACAAACGAAAAAGCCCCCGTAATCAGCAATGATTACGGGGGCTTCGTCTTGTTCAATAATGGCGGAGAGATAGGGATTCGAACCCTAGGTACCGGTGAAGGTACAACGGATTTCGAATCCGTCCCATTCGGCCACTCTGGCATCTCTCCAACGGCGCGCATCATAACAACACTTTGACCGAAAGCAAACCCTCTTTCGAAAATTTCTTCGTGCTATCAGATGCTTGCGTCGATCAAAGCGGTACACCCAGACGATTGGCGACTTCTTCGTAAGCTTCGATGACGTCACCGAGGCCCTGGCGGAAGCGGTCTTTATCCATCTTCTTCTTGGTGTCCTTGTCCCACAGACGGCAGCCGTCCGGGCTGAACTCGTCGCCCAGGACGATCGAACCGTCGCTGAACACGCCGAATTCAAGCTTGAAGTCCACCAGCAAGAGGCCTGCGTCGTCGAACAGTTTGCTCAGGACTTCGTTGACCTTCAGCGACAGTTCTTTCATGCGCGCCAGTTGCTCGGCGGTGCCCCAGCCGAATGCCACGACGTGGGATTCGTTGATGAACGGGTCGCCCTTGGCATCGTCCTTCAGGAACAGTTCGAAGGTGTAAGGATTGAGCTTCATGCCCTCTTCGACACCCAGACGTTTTACCAGGCTGCCGGCGGCGTAGTTACGCACGACGCACTCGACGGGAATCATGTCCAGCTTCTTCACCAGGCACTCGTTGTCGCCCAGCAGCTTGTCGAATTGGGTCGGGATGCCGGCCGCTTCGAGCTTTTGCATGATGAAGGCGTTGAACTTGTTGTTCACCATGCCTTTGCGGTCGAGCTGCTCGATGCGCTTGCCGTCGAACGCCGAGGTGTCGTTGCGAAACAGCAGGATCAAGCGGTCAGCGTCATCGGTCTTGTAAACCGATTTGGCTTTGCCGCGGTAGAGTTCTTCACGTTTTTCCATGATGGGCTCCGCTTGCTAAGTAGATGGGCTAGGCGATATGGCGCCAGTCGAGCCCTGAATCTTGATCGGCCAGTTGCAGCCAGTCCGGGTCGCACCCGAGGGTGTCGACAAAACATTGCCGGGCCAGCTGCGGCAGGTTGTTCTTGCTGCTCAGGTGGGCGAGAACCAGATGCTGCAAGCCCTGCCACCCCAACTCGGCCACCAGGAATGCCGCCTGATGGTTGTTCAAATGTCCCAGCTCGCCGCCCACCCGCTGCTTGAGAAAGTACGGGTAATGACCACGTGCCAGCATGTCGCGACAATGGTTGGACTCGATCATCAATGCATCGAGATCCCGATAGCTGTCCAGCACCCGCTCGCAGTAGGAACCCAGGTCGGTCAGGAGGCCGAAGCGCCGCTGCTCGTTGTCACTGAATACATACTGAGTCGGCTCTTGCGCATCATGGGCCACGGCAATGACCCCGATGTTCAGAGCGCCGATCTGCAACTGCTCGCCGCCGGCCAGAAAGCCTGCGGGTTCGATCGGTTTGCGCATCCCGCGCAGTGTGCCGCGACTGAGGTAGACCGGCAGATTGTAGCGCCGAGACAGCAAACCCACGCCATGCACGTGGTCGGCATGTTCGTGGGTTACGAGTATCGCGCTCAATTGCGCCGGGTTCACACCCAGGCGCAACAGGCGTTTTTCGGTTTCCCGCAGGGAAAAACCACAATCCACCAGCACATACGTATCAGCGCTGGCGATCAGCGTGCCGTTCCCTTGGCTACCGCTGCCGAGAACGGCAAAGCGCATGTGATCAGCCCAGGTTGTCCTGAATCACGCTCAACACTTTGCGGGCCACATCGGCCGGCGCAACGGTGTTGATGTTCTTCTCGACGGTTACCTGAACGTTTTCACCGACCTTGCTCAGGCGAACCTGATAACGCTCGGCGCGGGCTTCAACTTCCTCTTTGGTCGGCGCACTGCCGAACAGGCTGCTGAAGAAACCAGGCTTCTCGTCTTTCTTCTCGGCTTTTTCGGCCAGGTTGATGTAGTACAGGCCCAGGCTGCGGTTGATGTCTTCAACGCGCCACTGACCTTGCTCCAGCGCACGACCGACGCTCGACCAGGCACGATCCAGATCCGGACCGACGTTCAACACTGGGTTGCCGCTACCGTCTTCGCTAAGGCTGACACGGCTTGGGGTATCGAAATCACGCGAAGCCAGCATCGACACCGAACCACCCTTTTCGGAGGTCCGGCTCATGCTCGCCAGCATGTCGTCGACCAGCGCAGCGTCCAGGCCAGTGTTGACCGAACGGTTGGTGAAATCGACGTCAGCGGTGCTGCCGGCAGGACGCTCGGCGCTGACCACGTAGATTTCACTGGTGTTGCGCTGCACGCCCGGCTCGATGCGCACCCGCACGCGGGTTTCGCTATCGGCGCCGACACCCGCTGCGCTCAGGCGCTTGGCCATGGCGGCGGACAGCTCGTCAGAATGCTGCCAGGTGGTAGTGAATTCACCGGTTTGCGGACGCTGTTCATCCAGACGGAAACCGTTGTCCTGGAAAAACTGCACCGCCACTGGCCAGACTTCGGCCGGTGGGTGCTGGGCCACGACCCAACGCGAGTCACCGCTCTTCTGCAGCGAGTAGTCGGTTGCATCGGCAATCGCGGTCAGCGGTTGTGGACGCGGCACCACGTATTCGCCCTTGGCAGTGTCATCGGCCACGTTGCGCGGGATCGGCAACAGCGGGTCGAGGCGCTTGGAGGTGCTGACATTCGGTGGCAATTGCATCGGTGCAGTCTGTTGCGCTTCCAGGTAATCGCTACCACGGTCACGGAAATAACCTTCCGGGCCCCAGACCCATCCGCAGCCACTGGTGCTGGAGATAATCAAGGCAAGTGCGGAAAGTCCGGCCATTCGCTTCATGCGTTGTACTTCCTCAATTAAACCAGGACGCTGCACTGGCGCAGGGCCGTGCGAAGCGTTTCATGACAAGGAGCGCTCAGCCAGGTCAGCGGCAGGCGGATGCCTTCGTGCATCAAGCCCATTTCAACCAAAGCCCACTTCACCGGAATCGGGTTGGCTTCGATGAACAGGTCCTTGTGCAGCGGCATCAGTTTTTCATTAATTGCCCGTGCGGTCTCGGCGTCGCCTTTCAGCGCAGCCTCGCACAGGTCAGCCATTTCGCGCGGGGCGACGTTGGCTGTTACGGAGATGTTGCCTTTGCCACCCAGCAGGATCAGCTCGACCGCAGTCGGATCATCGCCGGACAGCACGATGAAGTCCTTGCTCACGCCGTCGATGATGGCTTTGGCGCGTTTCAGGTCGCCGGTGGCTTCCTTGATGCCGATGATGTTCGGCACGGTGGACAGGCGAATCACTGTCTCGGCCTGCATGTCGCAGGAGGTGCGGCCGGGAACGTTGTAGAGAATCTGTGGAATGTCGACGGCTTCGGCAATGTGCTTGAAGTGCTTGTACAGGCCTTCCTGGGTCGGCTTGTTGTAGTACGGCACGACCAGCAGGCAGGCGTCGGCGCCGGCTTCCTTGGCGTTGCGGGTCAGCTCGACGGCTTCGCGGGTCGAATTCGCACCGGTACCGGCGATCACCGGGATGCGGCCTGCGACCTGTTTGACCACGGCTTTGATGACGGCGATGTGTTCTTCTACATCAAGGGTTGCCGACTCGCCGGTAGTACCGACCGCGACAATGGCATGGGTGCCGTTCTTGAGATGGAAGTCCACGAGTTTGCTGAGGCTGTCCCAGTCAAGACGCCCTTGTGCATCCATGGGAGTGACCAGTGCCACCATACTGCCCGCAATCATGAAACCGCTCCTGCCGGAAAAAGAGAGCGGTAATGGTACTGGCGCCAAGATGCTTGCACAAGCGAAGTACTGCGCCGCCATTCCCCTTGGCGTCGGTTTTCGCTACCCTTCAGACTTTGATCGGTACAGATCAGCTTGTACGCCGGGTTCCAGCCTCCCCTTTCGGCCTCCCAGGCCCCGTTCCAGTGTCGCAGCTGCACGTTCCGCCTTTATTGGAGCGAATTGCGAGCCAGGGTCCGGGGCTTTCTGAACGGGCACGCGCAGACGCATCCCGACGGCCAACGCCCATCGACCTACCGACCGCTCATCGCTTTAGGAATGCTGCATGTCCACCCCCACAGTTCGCGAACAATTCCTTGTCATCAGTGCCCTTGGCGCCAACCCCATGGAGCTGACTAACGTCCTGTGCCGCGCCAGCCATGAAAATCGCTGCGCCGTCGTCACTTCCCGCCTGACCCGCCACGGCGAGTGCAGTGCCCTGGTACTGGAAATCTCCGGTAGCTGGGACGCCTTGGCCCGCCTCGAAGGCAGCCTGCCAACCCTGGCCAAGCGCCACGCCTTCACCGTCAACGTGGTACGCAGTGCGGCGCTGGAAAATCGCCCGCAGGCGCTGCCTTATGTAGCTTATGTCAGCTCGGCGTATCGCCCGGACATCATCAATGAGCTGTGCCAGTTCTTCATGGACCACAACGTCGAGCTGGAAAACCTGACCTGCGATACCTACCAGGCCCCACAGACCGGCGGCACCATGCTCAACGCCACCTTTACCGTGACACTGCCGGCCGGCACCCAGATCAGCTGGCTGCGCGACCAGTTCCTGGATTTCGCCGACGCGATGAACCTGGATGCCCTCATCGAGCCTTGGCGCCCACAAAACCCAATGTAAGGAAGCTTTCATGGCCGTTGTCATCGACCAACCCGTTGCGGATTTCGAAGCACCTGCCACCAGCGGGCAGACCGTCAGCCTGTCTGCCTTGAAGGGCAAGCAAGTGGTGATCTACTTCTATCCGAAGGACAGCACCCCGGGCTGCACCACCGAAGGCCAGGGTTTTCGTGACCAGTACGCGGCGTTTCAGGCTGCCAACACGGAAATCTTCGGTATTTCCCGCGACAGCCTGAAGTCCCACGAGAACTTCAAGTGCAAGCAGGAATTTCCGTTCGAGCTGATCAGCGACAAGGACGAAGCCGTCTGCCAGCTGTTCGACGTGATCAAGCTGAAGAAGCTGTACGGCAAGGAATACCTGGGCGTCGATCGCAGCACGTTCCTGATCGACAAAAACGGTGTGCTACGTCAGGAATGGCGCGGTGTGAAAGTGCCGGGGCATGTGGATGCGGTGCTGGCTGCGGCTCAGGATCTGAATAAAGCCTAAAGATCAAAAGATCGCAGCCTGCGGCAGCTCCTACAGGAAAACGCATTCCAATGCAGGCGCTGCCGCAGGCTGCGATCTTTTACTTTCATAGCAATGGAGCCACTACAGGCTCCTTGCGCGGCCAGGCATCCAGCACTGCCTTGAACAGCGTCGCCAGCGGAATCGCAAAGAACACGCCCCAGAAGCCCCACAACCCGCCAAACAACAGCACCGCGCAGATGATGGCCACCGGGTGCAGGTTGACCGCCTCGGAAAACAGCAAAGGCACCAGCACGTTGCCATCCAGCGTCTGAATGATTCCGTAGACCGCCATCAGATAAATGAACTGATCGCTCCAGCCCCATTGGAATAGCGCGATCAGCAGCACCGGTACGGTCACCACCACCGCACCGACGTACGGCACGACCACCGACACCCCGACCAACAACGCCAGCAGCGCCGCATAGTTGAGGCCGAGGGCGACGAAAGCGATGTAGGTCACGCCGCCGCAGATCACGATTTCAATGACCTTGCCGCGAATGTAGTTGGCAATCTGCCGGTTCATTTCCTGCGCGACCCGGGTAATCAGCGCCCGCTCGCGAGGCAGATAGCCGCGCACCCACTCGCCGATCATGGCCCGGTCCTTGAGAAAGAAAAACACCAGGATCGGCACCAGCACCAAATAGATCATGATGTTGACCAGCAGGGGCAGGCTCGACAGCGAAAAGGTCAGCGCCCACTGCCCGAACTTGCCGATTTCGCCACGCGCGGCTTCGATGGCCTGCAGCACCTGCTCATCGGAGACCAGGTGCGGATAGCGCTCGGGCAGCAACAGCAGCAGCGACTGCCATTTGGCGAGCATGCCCGGCAGCTCGTTGAACAACGTGATCAACTGATGCCAGAGCAGCGGCAACACCACCACGATAAACACCAGCAACACGCCCATGAACAGAGCAAACACCAGACCCACTGCCGCCGCACCAGGCACGCGCATACGCTCAAGAGCAAGCACCAGCCCCTGCATCAGGTACGCCAGCACCATCCCCGCCAGTACCGGCGCGAGCATGCCACCGAGCGTGAGCACTGCGGTGAAGGCGAGAAACAACAGCACTGCCAGCACCACCGCTTCTTCGTCGGAAAAGTAGCGCTGAATCCAGTCGCGTAACACTTTGAACATCAATAATACCTGGGTCTTTTACGCGGTGGATTTCAGGCTTTTTTCAACCAGTAACGGTAAACGCCCGCTTCGTCTTCTTCGCGCAGCAGCGTATGACCGGCCAAACGCGCAAAGGTGCGGAAGTCGCGCTGCGAGCCCGCGTCCGTGGCGATCACCTTGAGTACGGCGCCGCTGGGCAGCTTGTTGAGTTCCATTTTGGCCTTGAGCAACGGCAACGGGCAATTCAGGCCACTGGCGTCCAGTTCACAATCATGGGCTACAGCGTCAGTCATTGCGTCACTCCGGTTCAGATGGTCGAGCGGCCTAGAATATCTGGTCGCGGGCCCGGTGTCCGGCTACAGTAAGGTCTTTGTCTTCTAAGGCTTTGTGCATGACATTTCTGCGCCCTACCCTGTTGACGCTCGCTTGCCTGCTCGCCTCACCGGGCTTTGCCGACGATCTGCCGTCACTTGGCGACGCCAGTTCTGCCATTGTCTCACCGCAACAGGAATATCAGCTGGGCCGCGCCTGGCTGGCGATGTTGCGCAGTCAGGTTGCACAACTCAACGATCCGCAACTCAAGGACTACGTCGAGTCCAGCGTCTACAAGCTGGTGGAAACCAGCCAGGTAACTGACCGCCGCCTGGAATTCATCCTGATCAACAGCCCGCAGCTCAACGCCTTCGCGGCGCCAGGTGGCGTGGTCGGGGTCAACGGCGGGCTGTTCCTCAATGCGCAGACCGAAGGCGAATATGCCTCGGTACTGGCTCACGAACTGGCTCACTTGTCACAACGTCACTTTGCTCGTGGCGTCGAAGCTTCGCAACGGATGCAGGTACCGATGATGGCGGCGCTGCTGGCTGGCATCGTGATTGCCGCTGCCGGTGGTGGTGATGCCGGTATCGCGACCATTGCCGGCAGTCAAGCAGCAGCCATTCAATCGCAACGTACCTTCTCGCGCCAGAACGAACAGGAAGCCGACCGTATTGGCATCCTAAACCTGGAAAAGGCCGGATACGACCCGCGCTCAATGCCGACCATGTTCGAACGTCTGATGCGCCAATACCGCTTCGACGCCAAGCCGCCGGAATTTCTGCTGACTCACCCGGTGACCGAATCGCGTATCGCCGACACCCGTAACCGCGCAGAACAGGCGCCAGCGGGCGGCATCGAAGACAGCATGCGCTATCAGCTGATCCGCGCCCGCGTACAGCTGATCTACGAAGAAACCCCGGGGCTGGGCGCCAAGCGCTTCCGCGCACAACTGGATGAGAACCCGAAGAACGACGTGGCGCGCTATGGCCTGGCAATCGCGCAGATCAAGGGTGGTCAGCTCAATGAAGCGCGGGAGAACCTCAAACAATTGCTGGCCAAGTCGCCCAACGAGATCATCTACAACCTCGCGCAGATCGACCTGGACATCACCAACAACCGTCTGCCGGATGCGCAAACACGGGTTGACCGGATGCTCACGCAGTATCCGGGCAATTACCCGCTGAATCAGGTTCGTGTCGATCTGTTGCTGAAACAGAATCGCACCGCCGACGCGGAAAAAGCCCTCGACAGCTTGCTCAAATCTCGTCCGAACGATCCGGACGTGTGGTATCAGGTCGCTGAAACTCGTGGCCTGTCCGGCAATATCATTGGTCTGCATCAGGCTCGCGCCGAATACTTTGCGCTGGTGGGGGACTATCGTCAGGCGATCCAGCAGCTCGATTTTGCCAAACGCAAGGCGGGCAGCAACTTCCCGCTGTCCTCCAGGATCGATGCGCGCCAGCGTGAACTGATGGAGCAGGAGCGCATGATCAAGGACATGATGGGCTAAGTTTCATCAGCGACATAAAAGTTTCAGGCATAAAAAAACCGCCTCTTTCGAGGCGGTTTTTTATTTCACCGCAACCGGGTTATTCAGCCAGTTTGAAGGTGATGAAGCTCGCGCGACCTTGACGCAGTACGCGCATCGACACCGAACGATTCTTCGGCAGTGCCTTGGCGATCTCGGTGAACTCCTTGGTGGAGCCGATGGCCTGGTTGTTCAGGTGAGTGATCACGTCACCCGGCTGCAGACCGATCAGGGCCGCAGGACCGTCCTGAACCTCCTTGATCACTACCCCGCCTTTGAGGTCGTAGGTTTTCTTCTGCTCGGCGGTCAACTCGACCACCGAAACACCGAGGCGATTGCTGCTGCTTTCCGCGCCGGATTTCGGCAGCGCTGCCAGCTCTTTGTCCTCGTCCGGAATCGCACCGACAGTCAGCTCGACATTCTTGCGCTTGCCGTCACGAATCACTTCAAGGTTGGCTTTGGCGCCCGCTTTCAGCGCACCGACCAGATGTGGCAAGTCAGCGGACATGACGATCGGCTGACCGTTCATGCTCAGGATCACGTCACCCACTTGCAGGCCACCCTTGGCTGCCGGACCGTCATCCTGAATCTGCGCAACCAGCGCACCGGCCGGCTTATCAAGACCGAACGACTCGGCCAGATCCTTGTTCACTTCCTGGATGACCACGCCCAGCCAGCCGCGGCTGACTTTGCCACCGCTTTTCAGCTGATTGGAAACGTCCATCGCCACGTCGATCGGAATGGCGAACGACACACCCATGAAGCCACCGGAACGGGTGTAGATCTGCGAGTTGATCCCGACCACTTCACCGTTCAGGTTGAACAGCGGGCCACCGGAATTACCCGGGTTGATCGGCACGTCGGTCTGGATGAACGGCACGTAGTTTTCGTTCGGCAGGCTACGGCCGACGGCGCTGACAATGCCTTGGGTCACAGTGTGGTCAAAGCCGAACGGAGAACCGATTGCCACGACCCACTGACCCGCCTTCAGGTCCTGGGACTTGCCGAGCTTGAGCACCGGCAGATCCTTGCCATCGATTTTCAGCAGGGCCACGTCGGAGCGAGGGTCGGTACCGATCAGCTTGGCTTTCATTTCACTGCGATCAGCCAGACGCACGAGGATTTCGTCGGCATCGGCAATCACATGGTTGTTGGTCAGGATGTAGCCATCGGAGGAAATGATGAAGCCCGAACCGAGCGATTGCGCTTCACGCTGACGATCGCCGCGCGGCGAACGCTGCTGAGGCGGCATGCCGCGCTCGAAGAACTCGCGCAACATCGGCGGCAAGCCTTCCAGGTCAGGCATCTGCTGGTTCACCTTGCGGTCCGGCAGCTTCTGCGTGGTACTGATGTTCACCACTGCAGGCGAGGCCTGTTCAACCAGTTGGGTGAAATCCGGCAGGTCGGCCGCCTGGGCAGCGGGGACAGCCTGACCCAGCACCAGCACGGTGGCGAAAATGGAGAGATAAGACTTCAAGCTAAGTATCGACATACAGCTCCCGTTACGACGAGCAGGGTTAAGCGATATGGAGCAAGGAACACCGGGAACCGCGGGCCGGTATTTTTGTTCCGGGAACAACAGACAAGGCCAGAGCCGTGAGGCTCTGACCTATAAAAAACTTTCGGGTGATTTGCAAATGAAAATGCTGAGCAAACATTTCATCTACGTCTCGACGAAGAGGTGGAAATGACTGAAATCAGCTCACTGCTTGCTGGTTGCAGTGCCATCGTTGCGCATCGACAAAGCAATGCGTTCAGCTGTGCCGATTGGAATTTCACCGACCACCGTGACCATCATTTCACCCTCGGGCGTAGTGAGACGGCGGGAAACGGCAACAGTCGGCCCCAACTGCGTGCGGGTATCGGTCACTGTTGCACCGTTCAACGGCTCAAGAAATACCGAAAAACGCGCCAGACCGTCGTCATACATCAGGCTGTTGACCTGAGTCTTGGTTTCCGGATCTTTGTGCGAGGTGCTGCTGGTTAGCACGAAACCCGGAGGGAGCCAGTCGGAATGCCAGACCTGAGCCGTCTTCACGGCAGAGGCCTTGTCACTATCAATAGTAACGGCCTTGCACTCGGTGCCAGCTTGCAGATCTTTGTCCGACGGGACATCAGCGGTATCAAGACTGGTGAACTGGAAACGCTCGAGCAACTGCCCCTTGTCATTGAGCAGCAATGACTTAAGCGGCAGGGCGGTCTGCTTGTCCAGATGAAGCTCGAAACCATAGCGATGCTGGTCTCGCGGCGTCAGCGATACGATAACCGCATCCCGCCCGGCCACGCGCGACTTGCCGATGACAGCAAGGTCATACCAGTTTTTCAGCTTTTGGGGATCAAACGCACGAGCGGTCGAGCTGGAAGAGTCTCCCAACCCCGCAATCAGAGTGCCACTGACACATTGAGTATGCCCATCAATGCGCACCACTTCCTGCGCCGAGCCGTCCAGTTGAACAAGACGCTCGCGAACCTGACCGTTCTGGACACGATGCCAGATGTTATGGGTAGAAAAACTACCGTTACGCTCGTAAACGAAGGTGCCTTGAAAGCTTTGCTGCTGTTCGGCCTGGCCCAGACGGTTCAACCAGTCCTGGGCCTCATCAGCGTGGGCTGGAACAACGAACCAGCCACTGAGCAGAAGCGAAAGTAAAGGTATGGCGCGCATGATCCTCCTTAACGGTTTTCCATGCTTGCTGCACGCGCATAAGGCAAGGCGCTTTCAGTACCTTTCAGCGCAGCCTGCTGGGCATGCTGGCGCAGATAACCTGGCAGACGCTGATCATGCCAGCCTGGCTGACCTTGCAGAACGCCATTGGCCATCGGACCGGTGGTCTCCGAGCTTTCCTTATAGCCTGCCAGCACTGCCGGGCCTTTGGCTTGCGGCGCTACCAATGAAGGCTGATTGGATTGCTGAGCCAACTCGACACCCGCGATTTCGTCCTGGTTGTACAGACGAACACCGGCCAGAACGGCAACGGTCACCGAAGCAGCAACGGCCAGACGACCGAGGTTACGCCATGGACCACGGGATACTTTGGCTGGAGCCGTCTCGTCTTCCAGAGCAGCAGAGACTGCCGCAGCGATGTCCAGACGCGGAAGCAGCAGGTCCTTGTGCATGGCTGCCCGGGCGATCTGGTAACGAGCCCAGGTCTCACGGGTTTCAACATCGTCCAGTGCATTGATCACTCGACGCAATTCCAATTCGTCCGCTTCGTTATCCATCACTGCGGACAGCGATTCCTGCAGGGCTTCACGACTCATGGCGTTCCTCTCTTGGCTGTCGCCGCTGTCTCAGTTTTCCTGCAACAACGGCTGCAGGGCTTTATCGATGGCCTCCCGAGCGCGGAAAATCCGGGAGCGCACGGTACCCACCGGACACTGCATGACGCTCGCAATGTCCTCGTAACTCAGACCATCGAATTCACGTAAAGTTAACGCCGTACGCAAATCCTCTGGCAGTTGCTGAATGGTTCGATGGACGGTGCCTTCGATCTCATCCCTCAGCAACGCGCGTTCCGGTGATTCGAGATCCTTGAGGCCATGATCGCCGTCGTAGAACTCTGCGTCTTCAGAACTTACATCGCTATCCGGCGGCCGGCGGCCGCGTGAAACCAGATAGTTTTTTGCCGTGTTGATGGCAATGCGGTAAAGCCACGTATAGAACGCGCTGTCTCCGCGAAAGTTTCCTAATGCTCGGTACGCCTTGATAAAGGCTTCCTGAGCCACATCCTGGGCTTCATGGGTGTCGTGCACGAAACGCACGATCAACCCGAGAATTTTGTGCTGATATTTCAGCACCAGCAGATCGAAAGCTCGCTTGTCGCCACGCTGAACGCGCTCGACCAGCTGCTGATCCTCTTCCTGGGTTAGCATGAACACTCCTCGATAAGCATGGAGGAGGCTTGCATAACTAAACGACCAGACTTGCAAACATAGACTCGGGCTTTTCGCAAAAGTTCTCCCCCTCCAGGCAAGTTTCCTGCGGGCTCTGATTTGGCACGCACGAAAAACGCAGCGCGGGATAAACCGGCTGCGCGAATAATCTTGTCATCGGTTCGCCAGCAAAAACCCAATCGCAGGTTCTGCATTGAAGCCGACACTGTCCCGTGTTTCTGGCAACTGTCTATTGATCTTGGGCCTCTGGCAAAAGTTCCAATTATTTATAGCCATGCTGGCGCGACATTGAACGACCGTGCGCTGAAAAAGCCTGTTTCATCCTCGATACAGTCGCCTTTTCCCAAAACGACCGAAAAAAACGTCCGACGAAACGTCAGGCTTTTGTCGTCACAGTAGTTTCACAATGCCATACAAGCCCGGCTATTGTGCCGCTCCACCCCTCTATATACTAGTGGGCTGTGTGGCTGTCTTGACTCGCCGATCCAGCTGTCTTGCGCCAACCCCGATCCGGGTCGCTTTGAGCGGAATCCTGAAATGAGCCAACAGTTTCAACACGATGTTCTGGTGATTGGCAGCGGCGCTGCCGGTTTGAGTCTCGCGCTGACCCTGCCGGGTCATTTGCGCATTGCCGTATTGAGCAAAGGTGATCTGGCCAACGGTTCGACCTATTGGGCCCAGGGCGGCGTCGCTGCCGTGCTGGACGATACCGACACTGTCGAATCCCATGTCGACGACACCCTGAATGCCGGCGGCGGTCTGTGCCATGAAGACGCGGTGCGCTTTACCGTCGAGCACAGTCGGGAAGCCATCCAGTGGTTGATCGACCAGGGCGTGCCATTCACCCGCGACGAACAGTCCGGCACCGAAGACGGCGGCTTCGAATTCCATCTGACCCGCGAGGGCGGTCACAGTCATCGGCGCATCATCCACGCCGCCGACGCAACCGGTGCAGCGATTTTCACCACCCTGCTCGCCCAGGCCAGAGAGCGCAGCAATATAGAGCTGCTGGAACAACGGGTTGCCGTTGATCTGATCACCGAGCGTCGTCTGGGTCTGGATGGCGAGCGTTGCCTCGGTGCCTACGTGCTGAATCGCGCGACCGGCGAAGTCGATACCTACGGCGCGCGTTTCGTGATCCTCGCGTCCGGCGGCGCCGCCAAGGTTTACCTCTATACCAGCAACCCCGATGGCGCCTGCGGTGATGGCATTGCCATGGCCTGGCGCTCGGGCTGCCGGGTGGCAAACCTGGAATTCAATCAGTTCCACCCCACTTGCCTGTATCACCCGCAAGCCAAGAGTTTCCTGATCACTGAAGCCTTGCGTGGCGAGGGTGCGCACCTGAAGCTGCCCAATGGCGAACGGTTCATGCCGCGTTTCGACAAACGTGCCGAACTGGCACCACGCGACATCGTCGCCCGTGCCATCGACCATGAAATGAAGCGCCTGGGTGTCGACTGCGTCTATCTCGATATCAGCCACAAGCCTGAAGCCTTCATCAAAAGCCACTTCCCGACAGTTTATGAGCGCTGCCTGGGTTTCGGCATCGACATCACCAGGCAACCGATCCCGGTCGTACCCGCGGCGCACTACACCTGTGGTGGCGTGATGGTCGATCAACACGGTCGCACCGACGTGCCGGGGCTGTACGCCATCGGCGAAACCAGCTTCACGGGTTTGCACGGGGCCAACCGCATGGCCAGCAACTCGCTGCTCGAATGCTTCGTTTATGCCCGCTCGGCGGCAGCGGACATTCTTGCGCAACTGGATGCCGTCACCGCGCCAAACGCCCTGCCCGAGTGGGACGCCAGCCAGGTAACCGATTCCGACGAAGACGTGATCATCGCCCACAACTGGGATGAGCTGCGCCGCTTTATGTGGGACTACGTGGGGATCGTGCGCACCAACAAGCGCCTGCAACGGGCGCAGCACCGCGTACGCCTGCTGCTGGACGAGATCGACGAGTTCTACAGCAACTATAAAGTCAGCCGCGACCTGATCGAGCTGCGTAATCTCGCGCAAGTCGCCGAGCTGATGATCTGCTCAGCCATGGAGCGCAAGGAAAGTCGCGGCCTGCATTACACCCTCGACTATCCGAACCTGCTGCCCGAAGCGCTCGACACTATTCTGGTGCCGCCCACCTACGCCGGCTGAATTTAAGCCGCACTCGCAGGCGTCGGTGCACATCCGCCGCCTGCGAGTCTCGCGGTACGCAGATCGAACGCACTCGCCGTTCCCCACGCAGACGAAAGCGCAACACCACGATCAACGGCGACGCCAGGCTATCGGGCCGCAGCTGCGCCGCTTGCCAGCCGCCCGCCTGATTCCACAACTGCCAGCCATCGGCGTCGCGGCGCAATCGGCAAAAAGCCTGCGGATGCTTCAGCAGAATCTGCCGTGGCAACACCCACGCGGCGTGCAGCAGACAGGCGAAAGCCCCGAGCAGACAGGCCCAGAGTGGAATCGACAGGAGAAACAACACACCCAGTGCGAACGCCTGGGCCAACAGATACGCCGCCAGCAACTGCCGTGAGGCATGCCAGCGGCATTCGAAGGTGTTACTTGGGCTGAACACGGTCCAGGATCATCCGGACCATGCGCTGCAGTTCCGGGTCTTCGGATTCGCTGCGCTCCATGAACCAGCCGAACATGTCCTGGTCTTCACAGGTCAGCAGTCGGACATACAAGTCGCGATCGACCTGGTTGAGGTGCGGATAGACCTCCTGCACGAACGGCACCAGCAGCACGTCAAGTTCCAGCATGCCGCGGCGGCTGTGCCAGAAGAGGCGATTGAGTTCAACTTGTTCGACCATGGAGCCCTCCTCAAATAGGCGCGCAGTATACAGCCCCGGCGCGGGTCGCACAGTCGGCTTTGGTCGGGCACCACCGATCCTTTATCAACTACCCATTTCAACAACGCGCCCTTATGATGTGCCCCAGACTTTTTACCCTGCGATGAACCATGGCCGATTCTGCTTTTTTCTGCACCCTGTCTCATGAAGGCGTACTCGCGGTTCGCGGCGCGGATGCCGGCAAATTCCTGCAAGGCCAATTGACCTGCAACATCAATTACCTCAGCGACAGCCAGGCCAGCCTTGGCGCACGCTGCACGCAAAAAGGCCGGATGCAGTCAAGCTTCCGCATTCTGCTCGAAGGTGATGGCGTGCTGCTGGCGATGGCCAGCGAACTGCTGGAGCCGCAACTGGCAGATCTGAAAAAGTACGCAGTATTCTCCAAATCCAAGTTGACCGACGAAAGCGCCGCCTGGGTGCGTTTTGGCCTGGAGCACGGCGACGCCGCATTGGCCAGCCTGGGTCTGGACCTGCCGCGCGAAACCGACAGCGTGGTGCGCAACGCAGGCCTGATCGCGATTCGCGTCTCGGCGGATCGCGCCGAGCTCTGGACACCGGCCGATCAAGCCAATGCCATCAAGGCCAAACTCGTCGCCTCCCTGCCGGAAGGCGAGCTGAACCAATGGCTGCTGGGGCAGATTCGCGCCGGTATCGGTCAGGTCATGCCGACCACCCGCGAGCTGTTCATCCCGCAGATGCTCAACCTGCAGGCCGTCGGCGGCGTGAGTTTCAAGAAAGGTTGTTACACCGGACAGGAAATCGTCGCGCGCATGCAGTACCTGGGCAAGCTCAAGCGTCGTCTCTATCGCGTGCAACTGGACGCGAGCGAATTGCCGGAGCCGGGGACCCCGCTGTTCGCCCCAAGCCACAGCAGCGCCATCGGCGAAGTGGTGATTGCCGCCCGCGCCGCAGAAAAGATTGAACTGCTGGCGGTGTTGCAGGCCGAAGCTGCCGAAGCGGGTGATCTGCACCTGGGCACCCTCGAAGGGCCAGCCCTGCATTTGCTCGACCTGCCCTACGAACTGGATCGCGACCGCGAAATCCAGCGCTGATCGCAGCTTTTGTTGCAACACCCTAGAGAATCTACATGAGCGAGCTGGCGGATAAGGTCCAACAGGATTTGGTTGAGGCCATCGATAACGATGACCTGGTTCTGCCAACGTTACCGGAAGTGGCCCTGCAAATTCGCAAGGCCGCCGAAGATCCGGAGATCAGCGTCAGCGATCTGAGCAAAGTCATTGGCCGCGACACGGCGCTGTCGGCGCGCCTGATCAAAGTAGTCAACAGCCCGTTGCTGCGTGCAACCCAGGAAGTCACCGACCTGCACACCGCGATCACCCGGCTGGGGGTGAACTACAGCAGCAACCTGGCGATCGGGCTGGTGATGGAACAGATCTTCCACGCCCGCTCCGACGTGGTCGAACAGAAGATGCGCGAAGTCTGGCGCAAGAGCCTGGAAATCGCCGGCGTCAGCTACGCCCTGTGCCGCCGCCACACCCAACTCAAACCTGATCAGGCAGCGCTGGGCGGACTGGTGCATCAGATCGGCGTGCTGCCGATCCTGACTTACGCCGAAGATCACTACGAACTGCTGTCGGATCCGGTCAGCCTCAATCATGTGATCGACCACATTCACCCGCTGCTGGGCGACAAGCTGTTGCGGGTTTGGGAATTTCCCGAGCAACTGGTGGAGCTGCCTGGGCTGTACCTGGATTTCAAGCGCGACTCGGCACAGATCGATTACGTCGATCTGGTGCAGGTCGCGAGCCTGTACTGCCACAAAGACAGCGATCATCCGATTTCACGGATTGACCCGCTCAGTGTGCCGGCATTCAGAAAGCTTGGGATCGATCCGGAGAACAAGCAATTGTGCGCAGATCTGGAAGAATCGCGGACGATGTTTTACTGACACCCGTGGCGAGGGAGCTTGCTCCCGCTGGGTTGCGTAGCGGCCCCAAACCAGACGGCATCCCTTCATCAGACAAACCTTGCACTCAGGGATCACGACTGCTGCGCAGCCGAGCGGGAGCAAGCGCCCTCGCCACAAAAGCCCTCTCGGCTGCTATCCGGCAATAAAACTCACCCGAACCTTCAAACCGGCCTGCTCACCATCATGCAAGGTGATCTGCGCCAGATGCGCCCGGCAGATTTCTCCGACAATCGCCAGACCCAACCCTGACCCCGCGACCTGCTGATTGCGCCGATAAAAGCGTTCAAACACCCGATCACGCTCCTCCAGCGGAATCCCCGGCCCGTCATCTTCAACCTCAAGCACCGCCGGTGCCGCGACCCGCAGAATCACGTTGCCGCCCGGTGGCGTATGCGCCAGTGCGTTGTCCACCAGATTGCTCAACAGTTCATTGAGCAACGTCGGCTCACCGCGCAGCCACACCGGTTCATCCGCCTCCAGCGCCAGTGCGACGCCGCGCGCGTGGGCCAGAGGCGCCATGGCCATGCCCAGTTCGCGGGCCAACTGACTCAGATCCAATAATTGCGCGCCGCCCTCGGCAATCGCCCGGGCACCGTTTTCCACCCGTGCCAGCGACAGCAGTTGATTGGCCAGGTGGGTCAGGCGATCGGTGCTTTGCGCCGACGACTCCAGGGTTGTGCGCCAGGTTTCCGGTTCGCTCGAACGCAGCCCCAACTCCAGCCGCGCCTTCAATGCTGCCAGTGGCGTGCGCAGTTCGTGAGCGGCATCGGCGATGAACTGCGCCTGCCGCTCGAACTGCCCACGCAGGCGCTCGGTGAAGTGATTGAGCGCGCGCACCAGTGGCCACAATTCATGTTGCACCTCCACCAGCGGCAGCGGCCGCAAATCATCGGGCTGGCGCTCCTCCACCGCCGTGCGCAGACGCTCCAGCGGGCGCAGCGCAGCACTCACCGCGAACCACACCAGCAACAACGCGCCGATGGCGAGCATGCCCAGACGCAACAGCGTATCGGCCGCCAGACTGCGCGCCATAGCGACGCGCGCCTCATCGGTTTCGGCGACGCGGATTTCCGCCATGCCGTTCATGTTCGGCTCGGTGACCGCTTTGAGCAGGCTGACCACGCGCACGTTCTGCCCGCGATAGGTCGCGTTGTAGAAGCGCGCGAGCGCCGGGTAATCGTCGGTTCTTGGCGTACCGGGTGGCGGCCCGGGCAGGTTTTCGTAGCCGGAAATCAGCTTCTGGTGGATGTCGTTGACTTGGTAGTAAATCCGCCCGGCACTGTCGTAAGCGAAGGTGTCCAGGGCTACGTAGGGCACGTCGGCGCTGAGCGTGCCGTCGCGCTGCGAGAGGCCGGCGGCGATGGTTCGCGCCGAGGCCAGCAGGGTTCGATCGTAAGCCGTGTCGGCGGCTTCGCGACCATTCCAGTACGCGCTCAGACCACTGGCGAGCATCAACACCACCAGCAGCAACGCGAGGTTCCACAGCAACCGCCAGCGCAGGCTGCTGGGCTTATGCATCGCGGCTTTCCAGCAGGTAACCGAGGCCACGGAAAGTCACGATCGCCACAGGCTGGCCGTCGAGTTTCTTGCGCAGGCGATGCACGTAGATTTCGATGGCGTCGGGGCTGGCTTCTTCGTCGAGACCGAACACTTGCGCGGCGAGTTGCTCCTTGCTCATCACCCGTCCCGGGCGGGCGATCAATGCTTCGAGCACGGCCTGTTCGCGAGAGGTCAGGGTCAGCAATTCTTCGCCAAGGCTGAAACGTCGGGTGTCGAGATCATAGGCCAGCACGCCGCAACGCTGCTGGCGTTCGCCGCCGAGCACACTGCGTCGCAGCAGGGCTTTGACCCGCGCTTCGAGCTCGCTCAGTTCGAACGGTTTGGCGAGGTAATCGTCAGCGCCGAGATTCAAGCCGTGTACGCGGTCCTTCACATCGCTGCGCGCCGTCAGCATCAACACCGGCAGGTTCTTGCCGCGTGCGCGCAGGCGCGCCAGCACCTCGAACCCGTCCATGCGCGGCAGGCCGACATCGAGGATCGCCATCGCGTATTCCTCGCTGCCCAGCGCCAGGTCGGCGGCTACGCCATCGTGCAGCACGTCCACGGTCAGACCGGTGCTCTTGAGCGCCTGGGCGACGCTTTCGGCCAACTGCAAATGGTCTTCGACGAGCAGAACACGCATGGATCTTTACCTCATTCAGGGATGGCCGACGCCATTCTTTGCCGCGGAGTTTACAGCCGCAACCGCCACTGTGAAGCCCGAAAACCGCGAAATCCAGCTGAAAGGTTAGCGAAAGGTTGGGCCGTTAGAGTCCGGTCACGGACAGTTTCGACTGCCGTCGCTGCTGCCACACAGCGCTACGAAAAACGCCACGAAGCGTTTTCGACCAATAAGAACAATAAACGGAGTACACCGCGCATGCCGTCCTTGCAGACCAGGGCTTTCACGCCCGCTCGCCCTTCGCGTTTCAGCCACACCGCCCTCGTCAGTGCCGCCGCCCTCGCCGGTTTTTCACCGCTGAGCTACGCCGACTTCATCAAAGACAGTTCCGCCACCTTCGAAACCCGCAACATGTACTTCAACCGCGACTTTCGCGACGGCACCAGTGCCCAGCAAAGCAAGCGGGATGAATGGGCCCAAGGGTTCATGCTCAACCTGCAATCGGGTTACACAGACGGCACCGTGGGGTTCGGTGTCGATGCGCTGGGCATGTTGGGGGTCAAACTTGATTCGAGCCCGGATCGCACCGGCACCGGCCTGCTGCCGACCCACGATGACGGGCGCGCCGCTGACGAATATTCCAAGGTCGGCCTGACCGGCAAAGTGAAAATCTCTGCCACCGAACTGAAAATCGGCAGCCTGATGCCTGAATTGCCGATCCTCAAACCGAACGACGGGCGCATCCTGCCGCAGACCTTCGAGGGCGGTTTGCTGACCTCCAAAGAGATCAAGAACCTGACCTTCACCGGCGGGCGTCTGGAGAAAGCCAAGGATCGCGACAGCACCGATTTCGAGGACATTGCCCTCAACAACAAGAACAGCCGTTTCGCTGGCACCGTGGCCGGCAAGCATTTCGATTTTGCCGGCGTGGACTACAAGTTCACCGACAAGATCACCGGCAGCTACCATTTCGCCCAACTCGACGAAGTCTATAACCAGCACTTCTTCGGTCTGGTCGCCTCGCGGCCGATGGGCCCGGGCACCTTCGCCACCGACCTGCGCTTTGCCGTCAGTGACGATCAGGGCGCGGCCCGTGGTGGCGAGATCGACAACCGCTCGCTCAATGGCCTGGTCAGCTATGCCCTGAGCGGCCACAAGTTCACCGCCGGTTATCAGCACATGTCCGGCGACAGCGCCTTCCCGTATGTCGATGGCAGCGACCCGTACCTGGTCAACTTCGTGCAGATCAACGACTTCGCCGGCGCCGAGGAACGCTCGTGGCAGGCGCGTTACGACTTCGACTTTGCGCGCCTCGGCATCCCCGGCCTGTCGTTCATGAGTCGGTACCTGAGCGGTGACAACATCAAGCTCAAGAATGGCGATGAAGGCAAAGAGTGGGAGCGCAACACCGAGATCAAATATGTAGTACAAAGCGGCGCCTTGAAGGACGTTGCCGTACGCCTGCGTAATGCCACCTACCGTTCCAACTACTCCGCTCGCGATGCCGATGAAGTGCGTCTGCTGGTGAGCTATAGCGTTGCCCTTTGGTAATTGATTGAAATGCTGCGGGTTGGAAGATCAAAAGATCGCAGCCTGCGGCAGCTCCTGCAAAAAGCCCTACAACAAGAAGACCGTGGAGAAACCAATGAACTTATCACTGCGTAAAGTTGCTCTGGCCGCTGGCGTCATGCTGTTCGCCGGCCAACTGATGGCCGAACCGAAGCGCCCGGAATGCATCGCCCCGGCCTCCCCCGGCGGCGGTTTCGACCTGACCTGCAAACTGGCGCAGAGCGCGCTGGTCAATGAAAAACTGCTGACCAAGCCGATGCGTGTGACCTACATGCCCGGCGGTGTCGGCGCGGTGGCGTACAACGCGGTCGTCGCTCAGCGTCCGGCCGATGCGGGCACGCTGGTGGCGTGGTCTAGCGGTTCGCTGCTGAATCTGGCGCAAGGCAAGTTCGGTCGTTTCGACGAGACCAATGTGCGCTGGCTCGCGGCCGTCGGCACCAGCTACGGCGCCATCGCGGTGAAAAGCGATTCGCCCTACAAGACCCTCGACGATCTGGTCAAAGCCTTGAAGAAAGATCCGAGCTCGGTGGTTATCGGCTCCGGCGGCACCGTCGGCAGCCAGGACTGGATGCAAACCGCCCTGATCGCCAAGGCTGCCGGGATCAACCCGCGTGACCTGCGTTACGTCGCCCTCGAAGGTGGCGGCGAAATTGCCACCGCGCTGCTTGGCGGGCACATCCAGGTCGGCAGCACCGACATTTCCGACTCCATGCCGCACATCCAGAGCGGTGACATGCGCCTGTTGGCAGTATTCGCCGACAAACGCCTCGACGAGCCGGAAATGAAAGACATCCCGACCGCCCGCGAGCAGGGTTACGACATCGTCTGGCCAGTGGTTCGCGGTTTCTACCTCGGGCCAAAAGTCAGCGACGAAGACTACGCCTGGTGGAAAGACGCTTTCGACAAACTGCTGGCCTCGGACGACTTCGCCAAGCTGCGCGATCAGCGTGAACTGTTCCCGTTCGCCATGACCGGCCCGGAGCTGGACACCTACGTGAAGAAGCAGGTGGCGGACTACAAGGTGCTGGCCAAAGAGTTCGGCCTGATTCAGTGATCGCCTCTGTCTAGCGGCTGCGGCCTCGCGCATCGAGGCCTCGGCACAGGAGTTTCCCATGCTCTTACAACGCATTTTCGCCTCGGTGCTGTTGCTGGCCTGCGTCGGCCTGGCGCTCATGGCGTGGCCGTATCAAGCGGCTTTTTCTTATGAACCGGTCGGCCCGCGTGCCTTTCCCTTGCTGATGCTCGGCCTGATGGGCCTGGCGCTGCTGTACATGGTGTTCCGCCCGGCCCCCATCAAACACAGCGCGGACGAACCGCCGCTGGATCGCGAAACCCTGATCAAGATCGGCATCTGCGTCGTCCTGCTGCTGGTGTTCGCCGGCACATTTGAATCGCTGGGTTTCATCATCGCCAGCGTCATCACCGGCATCCCGATGGCACGCCTGTACGGCGGTCGCTGGTTGCCCAGCGTGGCGATCATCAGCCTGATGGCCATCGGTCTTTACCTGCTGTTCGACCGTTTGATGGACGTTCCGCTGCCCCTTGGCCTGCTCAGCGTTCTGGAGAACTGATATGGATACTCTTGGCTATTTGGGTCAGGGTTTTGGCGTTGCGCTGAGCCCCTACAACCTGGTAACCGCGCTGTGCGGCACATTGATCGGCACTGTTGTCGGCCTGTTGCCGGGCCTGGGTCCGATCAACGGTGTGGCACTGCTGATCCCGATCGCATTCGCCCTCGGCCTGCCACCGGAGTCGGCGCTGATTCTGTTGGCGGCGGTGTATCTGGGCTGCGAATACGGCGGGCGGATCAGCTCGATCCTGCTGAACATTCCAGGCGAAGCCTCCACCGTGATGACCACCCTCGATGGTTACCCGATGGCCCGTAAAGGTCTGGCCGGTGTGGCGCTGTCGCTGTCGGCATGGAGTTCGTTCATCGGTGCATTCATTGCCACCTGCGGCATGGTGCTGTTCGCCCCGCTGCTGGCGAAATGGGCGATTGCTTTCGGCCCGGCGGAATACTTCGTACTGATGGTGTTCGCGATTGTCTGCCTTGGCGGCATGGCCGGTGATCGTCCGCTGAAGACGTTTATAGCAGCGTTGATCGGCCTGTTCCTGTCGACCGTGGGCATCGACGCCAACAGCGGTGTGTACCGTTTCACTGGCGACAACATTCACCTGACCGACGGCATTCAGTTCGTGGTGCTGGTGCTGGGCCTGTTTTCCATCAGCGAAATTCTCCTCCTGCTGGAAAAAACCCACCACGGCCAGGAAGCGGTGAAAGCCACCGGCCGGATGATGTTCAACTTCAAGGAGGCGGCTTCGGTATTCGTGGTCAACGTCCGCTGCGGCGTGCTGGGTTTCATCATGGGCGTGTTGCCGGGTGCCGGCGCGACCCTCGCCAGTGCCGTGGCCTACATGACCGAGAAACGCATCGCCGGCACCAGCGGCAAATTTGGTGAAGGTGATGCCCGAGGCCTCGCCGCGCCGGAAACGGCTATTGGCGGTGCGGCCTGCGGTGCGCTGGTGCCGATGCTGACCCTCGGCGTTCCCGGTTCGGGCACCACGGCGGTGATGATCGGCGCCCTGTCGCTGTACAACATCACTCCGGGGCCGCTGCTGTTCCAACAGCAACCGGACATCGTCTGGGGCCTGATCGCTTCGTTGTTCATCGCCAACGTCATGCTGGTGATCCTCAACATCCCGATGATCCGCATCTTCACCCGCATCCTCGCCGTGCCGAACTGGGCGTTGGTGCCCGTCATCGCCATCATCACCGGGATTGGCGTGTATGCCGTGCATGCCACCACGTTCGACCTGTTCCTGATGATCGGTATCGGCATCTTCGGCTACATCCTGCGCAAGCTGGACTTCCCGCTGTCGCCGCTGTTGCTGGGCTTCATTCTTGGCGAACTGATGGAGCAGAACCTGCGTCGCGCCCTGTCGATCTCCAACGGTGCGCTGGAAATCCTCTGGTCGAGCCCGATCACGCTCGGCGTCTGGGTACTGACAGGGATCATGCTGCTGATGCCGATCATCCGCATCTGGCGCAAACGTGCGGCAGCGCAACGCGCCATCGCCGATGTCTGATCGCACGTCCCTCAGAAGCTGGTGGGCCACCCCGCTGGTCGGTCTGCTTGGCGGTTTTATCGCCAGCCAGATCGGCTGGCCGCTACCGTGGATGGTCGGCTCGTTGCTGGCGATCATCCTGGTGCGCTGCCTGACCCCGTGGCAACTTACGGAAATCCCCGGCGGGCGCAAATGCGGCCAATGGATTGTCGGCATCGGCATCGGCCTGCACTTCACCCCGCTGGTGATGGAGCAGGTGCTGAGTCATTTCGGTTTGATCTTCTTCGGTGCGCTGGTCACCAGCCTGTCGGCGGTGGTCGGCGTGTGGCTGATGCGCCGCACCGGCGAAGATCGCGCCACGGCGTTTTTCTCGAGCATGCCCGGCGGGTCCGGAGAGATGGTCAATCTCGGCGCGCGCAATGGTGCGTTGCTCAGCCATGTCGCGGCCGGGCAGAGTCTGCGGGTGCTGGTGGTGGTGCTGTGCGTGCCGGCGGCGTTCAAGTATCTGCTGGGTGACGGCACGCCGATTTCCCACGCCGGCAGCGTCGATTGGCGCTGGCTGGCGATTCTGTTTCCCACAGGCGCCCTGCTCGCCTGGCTCTGGCAGCGTTTGCGTCAGCCCAATCCGTGGCTGTTCGGCCCGTTGCTGGTCAGTGCCACGGTGAGCATTACCTGGGATTTGCACATTGGCCTGCCGGACGGAGGCAGCCAGATCGGCCAATGGCTGATCGGCAGCGGACTGGGCTGTCACTTCAATCGGCAGTTCTTCCGGCGCGCGCCGTCATTCATGGGGCGTACGTTGATCGGCACGGCGTTGACCATGTTGATCGCCACCCTGGCGGCACTGGGCTTGAGTGCGCTGACCCATCTGGATCTGCGTTCGCTGACGTTGGGCATGATGCCCGGCGGCATTGCCGAAATGAGTCTGACGGCGGAAACCCTGCAACTGTCTGTGCCGCTGGTGACGGCGATGCAAGTGATGCGGCTGTTGTTTGTGCTGTTTCTGGCGGAGCCGTTGTTCAAGTATTGGAATCGTAATCCCGAGTGATACCGAGTCACTGTGGCGAGGGAGCTTGCTCCCGCTGGGCTGCGCAGCAGACCCGAGATCCTTGAGCCGCGTACTTCCGGCACACCGAAATCACAGGTTTTGCGGCTGCTGCGCAGCCCAGCGGGAGCAAGCTCCCTCGCCACAGATTTACTCAGCCAGTCAAACCGGCGGCAACCGCCACTCGATCGGCGCTTCACCATTCTGCTCAAGAAACTTGTTGGTCCGGCTGAAATGCCCACAGCCCAGGAAGCCACGATACGCCGATAACGGCGACGGGTGCACCGAGGTCAGCACCAGGTGCTTGGTCGCATCAATCAGCTTCTGTTTGCTCTGCGCATGCGCGCCCCACAGCATGAACACCAGATGCGGCTGACGTTCGCTGACCACCTCAATGATCCGGTCGGTGAAGAACTGCCAGCCTTTGTCCTTGTGCGCATTGGCATTGGCGCGCTCGACGGTCATGGTGGTGTTGAGCATCAACACGCCCTGATCGGCCCAACTCTGCAGGTAACCGTGATTGGGGATGTCGATGTTCAGGTCGCGTTTCAACTCCTTGTAGATGTTAACCAGCGATGGCGGCGCCGGCACGCCCGGCTGCACCGAGAAGCACAAGCCATGGGCCTGGCCCGGGCCGTGGTACGGGTCCTGGCCGAGGATCACCACTTTGACTTTATCCAGCGGCGTCGAATTCAGCGCGTTGAAAATCAGCGGTCCCGGCGGATAGATCTCCTTGCCGGCCGCCCGCTCCTGCTGCAGAAAATTGCGCAACTCTGCCATGTAAGGCTGGTCGAATTCAGCACGCAGTGCCTCCTTCCAGCTCGGTTCGAGTTTGATACGGTCGTCAGCAGTCATGGTCATACCCGGCAAAAACAATGGGGCGAACCCTAGGAAAGCCGACCACGCTTGTCAATTGATCTGACACAGATCCGGCACTTTCCCACACAGCGATCATACTGATCGTTCAAATTCCCGATCGAGGTCACGATGAATCTGCACTTCGAAGAACTCACCGGCACTGACGGCGCCCGCCTCGGTATCGCCAGCCTGGATGCTGAAAAGTCGCTCAACGCGCTGTCCCTGCCGATGATCAACGCCCTGAGCGACAAACTGAACGCCTGGGCCAAGGATCCGCAAATCGTCTGCGTGCTATTGCGCGGCAATGGCGCCAAGGCATTCTGCGCCGGCGGCGAAGTACGCAGCCTGGTGGAAGCCTGCCGCGCCCATCCCGGCGAAGTCCCGCCACTGGCCGCGCAGTTTTTCGCCGCCGAATACCGCCTGGACTACAGCCTGCACACCTACCCCAAACCGCTGATCTGCTGGGGCCACGGTTACGTGCTCGGCGGCGGCATGGGCCTGTTGCAAGGCGCCAGCACGCGGATCGTTACGCCAAGCAGTCGCCTGGCGATGCCGGAGATCACCATCGGTCTGTATCCGGACGTCGGGGCCAGTTGGTTTCTCTCCCGGTTGCCGGGCAAGCTCGGCTTGTTCCTCGGTCTGACCGGTGCGCACATGAACGGGCGTGATGCGATCGATCTGGATCTGGCCGACCGCTTTCTGCTTGAAGAGCAGCAACCGCAACTGATCGAAGGCCTGCTGCAACTCAACTGGCAGGAGCAAACCGACATGCAACTCAACAGTCTGCTCAAGGCCCTGCAACAGGAAGCCGTCGGGCAGATGCCCGAGGCGCAGTGGTTGCCGCGCCGCCAGCAGATCGACGAACTGCTCGACGTCAGCGACGTCACCTGCGCCTGGAAAGCCATCAGCCTGCAACGCGACAGCAACGACCCGCTGATCGCCCGCGCCGCGAAAACCCTGAGCGAAGGCTCGCCGCTGACCGCGCATCTGGTCTGGGAACAGATCCTCCGCGCCCGCTACCTGTCGCTGGCCGAAGTCTTTCAGATGGAATACACCCTGAGCCTCAACTGCTGCCGGCATCCGGAGTTCAGTGAAGGGGTTCGCGCGCGACTGATCGACAAGGATCAGAAGCCGCACTGGCATTGGCCGGACATCAATAACGTCCCGGAGGCGGTGGTCGAGGCGCATTTTCACAAGGTGTGGGAAGGTCGGCATCCGTTGGCGGATCTGTCGCAGTATTAATTGGCAACTGCCCGCGATAGCCCCGCTTGTCGCCTGTCGCGGGCGAGCTTTAACTGACCTTATTAAACCTAACTATTCAACTCGTAAAACTTTACTATTTCCGCAATAGCGATTGACGATTCCTCGTTATTCTTAATCAAGATATCCTCCACATCCCTTAACGGAGGTAGAGGATGCAAACGTTCAGCAATTTCAGTGGCAGTATAGTCCTGAGTCGCTTTACCTCCGCCTCTAACTCTTATATAGCCGATGGCGCTTTCCCCTCCAGAAAAATGATTGGAAACCCGCACCTTCGGTGAAATACCGTAATTCACAACGATTACCAGATCATCACCTTCGCGATGGAATTTCAATTGCCCGATATTCAAGTCAACATCTGAAAAATCGATACCATCAATACCGCCGCCCGAGTTATCAATCACGTCCCTGCCAAGACCATCATATTTATAAACATCATCGCCCGCACCGCCGGACAACGTGTCATTACCTCGGCCACCCAGCAGCACATCCTCGCCAGAGCTACCCGTTAGCAAATCATTACCGTGACCGCCCACCAGTGGCAGCGTTTGAGCATCTCGAAGAGATTGGGCGGTAGTTGCATCATCAATGACGACGGCATTGTGGTAAGTATCCGGGGCAGGGCCCAGTTGACTAGACTCCAGAAGAGTCTTAAGGCTGACGCTTGTGCCGTCGGCAAACCTTATGACTTCGATCCCGGAGCCCTGGAGATTCCCTGCATTGGGTAAAACGATACGAACCTGCTGAGTCCCCCATTTAATATCGAGGGTCGAATAGAGCATCTTCGCCCGAGGTGGGTAGCGATAGTTGTCACGTGACGGATTGGGGGCCAATTCGATATTGACTGTTTCAATCAACGCCGCCCCCCAACTTAATTGCAGCTCGTCCAGCCTTGCCCCGTCTGGAAGAATGACAACATCTTGATCAATCAGCCCATACTCGTCTTTCCACCCCGTCACACCCACTTCCGGGCGGTGAAAAACAGGACTCAGTACATCCGCAATAATGGTCGTTGCGTCAGCGTGTGCTTGGACAGTGTAGGTGTCGGCACCATTTTCACCGTAGAGCCAATCAATCCCTGAACCGCTGATTAAATAATCGGCCCCCTCGGATCCGAGCAGTGTATCGTTGCCTGCCCCAGCCGATAAAACAGCACCAGGAATCCGGTCATTCACTGAGCCATAGTCAAGCAGTGAGCGTGCATAAGTGACTATCAGGTCATCACCCTTACCGCCATGAAAGGTATTTCCAACTTCCAGGTTCACTCGTCCGCCGCCGGCGTCACCTTGCACAGTCTTGTGCTTGATGGTTTCGGTCTTTACATCTCGGCGAAATTCTTTACGAACAGTTTCGCCAGCGTTGAAGCTTGCTGCAGGATAGATGTACCAACCTTCGATAGTCCCTGACTTGTTTCTATCCTCTACCAGCACGTCTCCTGCTTTAAACGAAAACCCGCCACCCGAACCAGATCGATAATATTGAGGTTTGTGGTTCGATGGGTTTGCTGCCCCCTCAGCCTTTGTATTTTTGAAATAGGAGTGTGATGCAGAGCTCGTCTGCCTGTCGCTGTACACAGCTCTGCCAGATGGAGCGTTCATCCACTGCGGGGTGTCAGACAAGGATCCGTTTTCGATGCTTTCATCAATCAAGTCGGTATAAGTGATGTAACCCGTATCAGTCGTGACAATCTGATTTCTGACCCAGACACCTTGATCATTGAGGGTGAACCCCGTGGCTTGCCTGTTTTTCGAACGCCTTCCTTGAATTTCCCCAAGGAATTTTTCCACCCCTTCAATGCCATTGCCCGATTCCGCCTCATTTCCTTCGCTCGAAACATCAATGGCTGACAGGACGGGAACGCTTGCAATACCGCTGTCTTCACCCGTGTCTTCTGTTTCTTCCATGTCTGCCTTGTCCACCACTTCCATTACCGGCGGTTCCATCACAACTACCGGAGCAAGCATTTTCTTGATGACATCCTGGTAGCTCAAGACCACTCCATCACTGAAACTGAAAGTTGAGTCTCGCCACGTCTCGTGATTTTTTATCAGAACGGCGTCACCTACTCCGTTGGCCAGCCGCAATACCAAACCCATTTCAATATCGATAATTTCAACTTTCAGATTATCCGCAAAAAAACCGGCTCCAAACTTCATGACATTGTTGCCACCGGCGTCTACAACTACATCAAGCCCATCACCGGCTCCGAAATAGTAAATATCATCCCCGTCCCCCGCTTCCAGGTAGTCGTTACCGGCTCCGCCCTCAAACACATTATTTCCTGAGTCACCGCGCAGGTAGTCCACACCCTCCCCGCCAAATAACGTGTCGTTTCCACCGCCGCCCAGCAACGTGTCATTGCCTGAACCACCGTCCAGATAATCTGCACCCTGTTCGCCTTCAGGCGTCTGCTCGTAGTCGCCAGACATCAAGTCATCGTCAGCACCGCCGTAAAGCGTATCGGCGCCCAAGCCCCCCCAAAGGGTGTCGTTTCCGGCATCGCCTCGAACGAGGTCATCGTTGGTGCCGCCGGATGGCAAGTTTGGCTGGTCGCCATCCAGAGCATCAGCGCCCGGCCCGCCTATGAGTGTGTCGGAGCCACCCAATCCTTGAAGCGTGTCGTCACCCATACCGCCATCAAGGAAATCATCACCGTGGTGGCGAATCGGATGGTCGTAGTAATCGCCAACCAACTCGTCATTTCCTGCCCCACCAAACAGCAAATCATCAGCACCGCCGCCCCAAAGGGTGTCATCGCCCGCACCACCGTCCAGAAAGTCACGTCCGAAGAAATGGCTAGCGTCACCCGCCACACCATCCAATACCTCGTCATCCCCCTTCAGGGCATCATTGCCGGAGCCGCCATACAAGACGTCGCTACCGCCGTTGCCAGCGAGAGCGTCGTCGCCACTGCCTCCCTCCAGCAGATCGTTGCCATGGTGTTTGCTTGGGAGTCCTCCACCCCAATCAAGGTTGTCTCCGAACAATGTGTCATTGCCGCTGCCACCCGTCAGGGTGTCATCGCCCCCGTCGCCGCCCAGCTGATCATCTTCAGTTCCGCCATCCAACACGTCCTCGCCCCAACCGCCCGTGAGAACATCTCTCCCGCCTTGGCCGTACAGAACGTCGTTGCCTCCTTCCAATGCATCTGTCACGGAGGATTTGTCGAAGGTGGTGCGCAAGCTGATGACGCCTTGGGCAAGAACGACTTCATGTCGTTTATATTTCCAGTTTTGCTCCAGTACCCCAGTCGTATCGTCGCCGTGCAAGAAGTCATCACCCGCCCCCCCAGCCAGTGTGTCTCGACCGTTGCCACCGAGCAGCACGTCTCCAGAGGCAGTCCCCACCAGCAGATCATCGCCCTGCCCACCATCCAGCCAATCGCCACGACCGACCTTCCCCTTGGCGACACCATCAGCCAGAGCTTTTTCCAGGGTTGACTGTTTGTCTCCAAACAATCGATCGTTTCCAGCTTGTCCGAACAGTCGATCGGAGCCGCCAAGCCCAAGGAGGACGTCGTCTTTGGGCGATCCGTAAAGTGCGTCGGCCTTATTCCTCTGTTTTACATTTGGCAACAGCACAACGTTACCCAAGTCATCGTAGGAAAGCTGATCACCGGGAACATTGGGGTCCGTATCGGCGGCTCTCCAGTCACCCTGGATAACCAGATCGGGTGTTGAAAAGGTGTGGCCATCGAAGTCCGGGAGCTGAATACCCAGCATTCCCGGCCTGTAGTGCTTGATTACGATCAGATCGCTCTGGCCGTAGCGGATGTTCAGTGTGTTTTCCATGAGTTCTTCAATGAGCGTCAACGTTATGGATCGGTCTTGCGTGAACCATGTGTTGCTCAGAAGAGCACTGCGTTTGACGGCGGGAATCGGACGGTCATTTATCAATAACTGCCCATCAGCATTTGCATCGAAAATTTCATCGATTCCATCACCACTGTAAAACGTGTATCGGTCATTACCCTCGCCACCGGTCAGAGAATCGTTACCCTTGCCGCCGATCAAAACATCATCACCCGCCATCCCGTATAGCGCGTCATTTCCGCCGCCACCGCTTATCCAGTCGTTACCGCGAGCACCTTCGATAACGTCATTACCTGCCAGTCCACTGATCGAGTCATTGCCCGCACCGCCATACAGATGATCGGCATTTGTCGCGCCACCGAAAGATCGCCCTCCGTCGTCACCGAACATCACCAGCGGGTTGGATACGCCAGTGGTCATGGGCGCCTGTTTGCCCGATGCGATATCCGTGAAAGAAAATTTCTGCAGTGTGTTTTCTCCGAACGAACCATGGGTTCTGGATATCAACCGGGCCAACATGTCTGCGCGATCAGAAATCCACTGTTCGGTAATAAAGCCTTTGCCAGTTGCGGGGTCATAAAGCTCCAGTTCGCGACCCGGGAAACCGTCCTCTCGCTCCATGACTATTTCACTGAGCTGTTTCAGGGAATTGCGCACAGCCATACCAAGCGGCGTGTCCTGAATGGCGAGGCGTGCCCATCCTGTGGCGCTGCCATATTCGCCAATGGTTTTGGTAACGATGCCTTGGGATTGCGTCGGGGCAAACCCTGAGAAAAATGCGTAGGCGTTGGCCGCGAACGTTTGATCGGTCGTAGGTGTGGTATCAGAGCCGCCGTCGTATGTTCGTCTGAACATGTCAAAAAATGCACTTACGCCATATCGCAATATCAGATCAACGATGGGAGAAATGGGTGTGCCTTTCACCACGTACTGGATTAATGGGTTGCTGTTTCCACTGGCCATTGCAATTTTTATTTGCTCGGGCACTACCGAAAACACGCTTTCAAGCACATTGAGACCAAAGTTATTGACCGCCGCGCGAAGGCCGACACTATATGAGTCAATGGCAAATAGAATATTCTTGAAATCATCGAGCCTATTAACTTTAGCCAGTTCATGATTACCTTTGATTTCTGAACTGGGGTCGCCTGCGGAAATCAGTCTCCAGGTTTCATACGGGGGTTTTCCACCTAACAGGCTGAAACCGATGGTTCCAGACCAACCTGCGTTACGGCTTGTAGCGGTATCGTCCGTGCCAATATCATCAAATAAAACCCGTCCAATAGCACTCGCATCGATGGCGGCAATCTGGCTTATTGAAGGTACGGTCCATGGAGCCAAATCATACTCAACTGATCCATTAGCCAGAGTATTCATGAAATTTACAGCGACCTGATTAGAGGACTTCTGCATTTCCGAATCAGTAAACCTTTTACTTGATCTAAGCTCCCCTTGGCGCATGGTATAGGCACGAATCAAAGCAGAGTAAGCACCCTGCCCACCATTGGCATCAATTGCCACATCAAGCCAAAGCCTCGCGCTTTTCAAAATATCAACCACATCTTTTTCGAAGAAAATATCCTCAGAAATTTTTTCGCCAATGATTTTGGATAAAACCCGATAAAAATTAGCACAATTTCGCCCCTGCTCCGCAGAGGCTTTATACCTTTGAGCATCCTGATCAAACCACATCCCCTCAGAAATACTAGCAGCCTGTAGCACCATTGACTTTTGTAAGTCATCAAAAACATAACTCATAGTTACTTCCCTGTAATTATGGCGCGTGAAAGATAGTCACTAACAAATTTAATCGCCTCAGGCGCACCTCGTAACGAACTTGTGTCCAGCCCGATACGTCCGATCCCACCTGCAAAATCAAAACTGTAGAGCTCGACTGTGCAGTAGGTATGTAACTCTCCAAAATCCAGATTTTCCAATTGTTCTTTATTAAACTTCAACAAGTCCAGCCTGCCCAAACCAGCCGCCTTAATCTTGTCGCCAGGATAATTCAATCCATCACAATCTATCGTCCTAGGTGTTCCGTCATGCCGACGCCAATCACGCATAACAAATGTGGTAACGGAAAAGGCATTCTTGAAATGAGGCGGGGGAGCATTAAGCCAAAGTTCTAATCCTGGATAATTTTTCAGTACCACAATCAGATCATCCGGCCAGTCTGTATGTCGATACCCCATCCTGTGCGGCTCAGTGCGTCCCGTCCGGGTAGAAAGAATGGCCGCGACCTGAAAATATCCCCACCCCGCAGGCGGCTTTATCCCACTCATCTCATACTCCGTACGGAGTTCCGTTCCCGTCCACCAGAACGAACCTTCAAGAATATCGGCAATGCACGATCCGTCACTCTTCAATGTCGATCCGAAGTGGAACCCGGGTATCCGGGTCCGATCGAGCAAACTCCCGCCCTTGATAGGAACCCGCTCCATACCGGCGAGCTTTTTGCTGCAGTCCCCTTGCTCCTTTTGGTAAATCGCCCTGCGCTCTGCTGCTTCCTCCCATTCGATATAAAAATTCACAACCCAATAACACATCAGCAGAATCAGACCGTACTTCACCAAGACCTTGATTTTTTTTAAAGCATCCTTGCGTGAAACTTTGAACATTTCAAATCTCCATTTCAAAATAACGAAACACGCCAATTAAAACCGACCCGCCACTGCATCTTCAAAAATCTGAAAGTAACCTTTCAAGCCATTATCTATAGAGAACCGGCTTGCTGTTCTCTTCGCCGCGTTTCTGAGATCATCGAGTTCTTTGAAACACCTTAATCCCCCACACACTTTGGCCGCTATAGCTTCACCATCAAAAAAATCGACAATAAAACCATTAACCCCATCGACAACAACTTCAGTGACCGGGGCTGTGTCAGAACCGATCACCACGCAGTTAGACGCCATAGCCTCCAACAACGACCAAGACAGAACAAACGGATAAGTCAGGTATACATGCACCTTTGAAAGCTCCAGGACCGCTCTATATTTCTGGTAAGGCAGCCTCCCGGCAAAATGCACTTTTGAAGTATCGCAACCCACTTCCGACAACATTCGCTCTCGCCAATTCTTGAATCCGACAGGCCTGCGTCCATAGCTGACGTCATCTCCGCCGACGATGACTATTTGTGCGGTTGGACATTGGGCTTGAATATGGGAAATGGATCTCATGAATACATGAAATCCACGATAGGGTTCGAGGTTTCTGGCGACGTACGTCACGATGGGTTGACACGTTTTAATCACCACGCCATTGGGCAGTGTTACTGCCTCAACTTTTTCTGCATGCAGTTTTTGAATCACTCCCTCATGAATGACACGAATTTTGGGCTGATAGGCTTGAGGAAAAAGACTACGCTGCCACTGTGTAGGCGCAATTCCAACATCACACTGTTCAATATTCAGAAGATGCATGGAGTTCAAGACTCTTAATCGTGATGATGCATCCCACGCACCGGCAAATTCCCGATCAAAACCAGAGTCCGCTCCCTGTGCACGATAATAATATTCACAGAAATGAATCAGGGGCACATTCGGGTACACGTCTTTGACGAATAGCGATTCACCCCATCCTGGATGAGCAAGAACAATATCGGGTCGATATCCCTCACGCTTAAGCTTCTTCAGCAGTTCGAAAACACTTTGTCCATCTCGCACAGCCACTTCATAACCACGCAAGTATGGATGACCAATATTGGAGTCAATTCTTGAAGACCGATACTGACGCAGTTCTATACCAACGACACCCGGTGCCGTATCACGCCCGATTGCCAGTACTTTTATCCGCCTGCGAAGCGCTTCCAATACGACGTGACGAAATTGACCGGGGAAATTCTGATGAATAACAAGTAAATTCATACGTGAAGACTTCCATGCTTATACAACTCCGCAAAATTGAGTTCTTCCAACATCAATGGGTTTTAATAAAACGCTATCAAACATTAAGAAATAAAACTGTAGGAACCTTCCGAGAGCTTCCTAGGAGATGTAGCTATCCATGCACTTTTCAGCAGGCACAAAAAAAGCGGCGCTCAATGCGCCGCTTTTTTGTTTGCGGTGAATTACCAGCGACCGCCTCGCCCACCGTGGTCACCGCGGTTACCGTGATGATCACGGCCACCACGATCCCGATCCCAACCCCCGCCGCGGTGCCCGTCCCAGCGCCCGCGATCGTTGTCGTGCCAGCGACGGCTTTCGTAGTAGCGTGGCGCTGGCTGGTAGTAGCGCGGCGCCGAGTAGTAACGCGGAGCCGGTTGGTAGTAACGCGGGGCCGCTTGGTAATAGCGAGGGGCCGAGTAGTAGGTGCCGCCACCGCTGTAATACGTGCCGCCAGTGTTGTAGTACGCGGGAGCGGGTGACGTGTAGACCTCCGAGCTGTAGTAACTGTCTGCGTAGGAGTAAGGAGCGCAACCGGCAACGGAAAACATCATCGCAGCAAGTAGAAGAATTCGTCGATACATGGCGGCCTCCTGGACCGCGGGTAGCCGCACCAGCGACGCTGGCAGGCATCAGTCGGTTATTCGGTGACTGACGAATTATCTGACAGCGTTTTCCGAATCTGGTGCGCTTTCGTAACAAGTTGAAACATGTGATTGATGAAATCCTGTTCATTTGGAAAACACTGTCATTCAGCCGCCGATCAGTGGTGCCCACCGTGATAGCCGCCGCCGTGGTAACCGCGTCCATAACCGCCGCGATAGCCGTGACCGCCGTAGTAATAGTGCCCGCCACCGTAGTAGCGCGGGCCGTAATAACCGCCGTAGTAATACGGTGAGTAATAGCCGGGATAGTAGTAAGTGGCAGGGTAAGCATCGTAAGGACCGGCGTAGTAATAACACCCGGACAGCCCCAGGCCGAGCACCGCTCCCAGCAGCACCCGGCGCAACAGTTTTGAAGTACTCATGACGGCCTCCTGAAAGACCAGCGGCCGCAGCAAGACAGCGCAGCCGACACAGTTTTGACTGTCAGGTCCGGGGCAAGTGCCGGGCGCGGAAAGGCTTCAGATCAGCGGCGTCAGTCACACTGCCCCCCCCTGTGGGAGCGAGCCTGCTCGCGAAGAAGGAGTGTCAGACGACATTTACGCTGGCTGACCCACCGCTTTCGCGAGCAGGCTCGCTCCCACAGTTAGCCTGCGTAATGTCCGGGAATACATCGGTGCCACCACCGTACATGCTCATGACACCTTGCATACCCTGCTGTCTCGGGCCGATCATGCGATGTAGCAGGCCAGACAAACCGGCCGTAACCGCACCTGCGTGGAAATGCCTCACCCGACTTATGCCTGATTCCGACACTAAACCCGACCTCTGCCCAGCCTGCGGCGCACGCAACGATTGCAGCCTTGCCGACCCGCGCACCGCTGACCGAGCCTGCTGGTGCTACGGCGTGAGCATTGATCCGGCAGTCCTCAAGGCGCTGCCAGCGGCGCTGCGCAACAAATCCTGCCTGTGCCCGCGCTGCGCGCAGGTCGAGGCGCAGTTGCAAGCAACGGCGCGGCCGATCACGTAAGATGCGCGGCCCTTTGTCCGCCGATTTCTGACCATGCGCGTCGATCGTTTCCTCAGCAACCTGCCCCGCTATAACCGTCAGCAGGTTCGCCTGTTGCTGGTGGAAAAGCGCGTGCGGATCGACGGAAAAGTCGTCAGCGCCCCGCACAGCGAAGTGCTGGAGTTCAGCCGCGTCGAAGTCGATGAGCAGGTACTGCAAGTCGGTAAACCGGCGCGCTACTTCATGCTGCACAAACCGCCTGGCTGCGTCAGTGCGACCCGCGATCCGCAGCACCCGACCGTGCTCGATCTGATCCATGAACCGGACAAGGACGACCTGCACATCGCCGGGCGCCTGGACTTCAACACCACCGGGCTGATGCTGATCACCAACGATGGCAGTTGGTCACGACGTCTGACCCAGCCACAGACCAAACTGCCAAAAGTCTATTACGTCGAAACCGAACAGGAGATCGGGCCGCAATACGCGGTCACGTTTGCCGAGGGCCTCTACTTCGCCTTCGAAAACCTGACCACGCAACCGGCGCAACTCGAAGTGCTGGGCCCGAGAGCGGCGCGCCTCAGTATCGTCGAGGGTCGCTACCATCAGGTAAAACGCATGTTTGGTCACTTCAACAACAAAGTCATGCGCCTGCACCGCGAATCCATGGGCGCGCTGTCGCTCGATAACGCGCTAAAACCGGGCGAGTACCGCGCTTTGCGCACCGAAGAGATTCATTTGTTCTAAGCCGGCGACCGCTCAGCAGAAGTTGTCGAACAATTTACCAACGGCACTTGCGCGATCCCCATCCCACTGCTTGAATCAGGACGTCGGCCAAATTGTGACCGATTAGTCACAACATACATCCAAGAAACTTTTTGCCGGTCGTCAGCCCTCTGGGTTGCGCCTCAGCCGGCAGACTGCCCGCCAATAACAACACCCGTCGACCGCAGTCATGGATCGACATGGGCCAAGCAAATTCCAGGCGTATGCCTACCTGTCACAAAGCTCGTGCAATCTCTATTTGCGCGCATACCCGCTTGCTTGCCAGGAGTCTTATGACATGAGGCCAGAAATCGCTGTGCTGGATATACAGGGTCAGTATCGGGTTTACACGGAGTTCTATCGCGCAGACGCCGCAGAAAAGACCATCATCCTGGTCAACGGCTCGATGGCCACGACTGCGTCGTTTGCTCAAACCGTGAAAAATCTGCACCCGCAATTCAACGTGGTTTGCTATGACCAGCCCTACGCGGGCAGGTCGAAAATTCACAACCGTCACGAGAAACATCTGACCAAGGAAGTCGAAGGGCAGATCCTGCTGGAGCTGATCGATCACTTCAGCGCAGAACATGTGCTGTCATTTTCCTGGGGCGGCGCGGCGACCCTGGTCGCCTTGGCCCACCAGCCCCGGCGCATTGAAAAAGCTGTGATCAGCTCGTTCTCGCCAGTGATCAACGCACACATGCTTGATTACCTGGAGCGCGGTGTCGACTACCTTGGCCAGCGCGATGGCGATCGGGTCGGGCACCTGGTCAACAACACGATTGGCAAACACCTGCCGTCACTGTTCAAGCGCTTCAACTATCGCCACGTCAGCAGCCTGGCCGAGCACGAATACGGGCAGATGCACTTTCACATCAACGACGTGTTGCACAGCGATCGTCAGTGCTATTTGAATGCGGCGAGGAAGATCAACGTGCCGGTGCTATTCCTCAACGGCGAATGGGATGAATACACCGCCGCCGAAGACGCACGGATATTCGGCAACCATGTGGCGCACAGCACCTTCACCACGCTGCAGGCCACCGGTCACTTTCTCGACATGGAACACAAGGCTGCGTGCCGCGATAGTCAGAACGCCCTGCTTGGTTTCCTGAAACCGTCACAGCAAACGAGCCGAACGCGTTATGCGTTCGTTCAGGATCACCATGCACTGGCCATTTGAAAAAGTGTCGTCGCGAGCGGGTCTGTGGGGCTGAAAAACCAGTATCGATGGCCCTGCGGATTCGCCCGCGAATGACCGTTTTCAATGCTGTAACGCGCTGCGAGGAAAAGAAAAACTTCAAATTCGCGCCCGACTCTGGTAAAAAGTCAGCCGCTCTGAGCGGGTATAGTTTAGTGGCAAAACGAAAGCTTCCCAAGCTTTAGTTGAGGGTTCGATTCCCTCTACCCGCTCCACTCAATCAGGTCTCACGTCGTGGTTATGACGGGGGATGCAGGAACAGAAAAAACCGGCCTACAAGGCCGGTTTTTTTGTGTCCGGGATTTGCCCGCATTGCCCCGTAAAGGCCTGTAACACACCCATCATCCCAACGCGACGCCCCAGCCTAGACTGGATCTTGCCACCGAGCCAATCAAAGGACGATGACCGTTCGGTGGTTATAGTGTTGATCAAAAAAAATCAGTAGTTATAGTACCCACCAAGCACACCACAAGGAGGTGTTGTGAATAGCCGCTTTTTAATCGGTCAACTCGTCGCAGACGGTTGGTATCTGGTGCGGGTCAAAGGCAGTCATCATCACTTTAAACATCCCATCAAACCCGGTCTGGTGACGGTGCCGCATCCGAAGAAGGACCTGCTTAAAAAAACGGCCATCAGCATTTTGAAACAGGCGCTGCTTTGACTCACTCCACCGACAGCGTCCAGGAGGTCCACGAACATGCTTTACCCGATCGCAATTTCAATAGGTGATGAAGAACACGCCTGGGGAGTGGAGGTACCGGATATTCCCGGCTGTTTTTCTGCCGGGGATGACCTGGATGATGCCGTCGCGATGGCTCGTGAAGCCATTGAGGGGCATTTCGAAATTCTGGCCGAGGACGGTGCGTCGATCCCGCCAGCCAGCAAGCTTGGCGTGCACGTAGCGAACCCGCAGTACTCCGGTTGTGCCTGGGCTGTGGTTGATATCGACGTTACCAAATACCTGGGCAAGGCGCAGAAACTCAACATCACACTGCCCGGCTATCTGCTCAACCGCATAGATGAATATGTGCTTCATCACCCGGAAGAAAAAAGTCGTTCGGGGTTTCTGGCCTCGGCAGCGTTGAAGGTCTTGCAGCAAGGTTGAATACAAATCCGGCCCTCCGCTAGCATTTCCCCATCACCCACCACCCTCCCCCTGCGCGGCCATCGACGAATACGCGTTTTGACTTTCGAGGGACTCCATGGCGCGGCCTCTGTGCCGCTGATGACCGAACTCAAAAGAGCACTTTCCCATGACGCAAAACATTTACGACGACCCCGAATTTTTTCACGGTTACAGCCAGATGAACCGTTCAATCGGCGGCCTCGATGCCGCGCCGGAGTGGCCGGCGCTCAAGGCGTTGCTGCCATCGATGCACGACTTGAACGTGGTCGACCTCGGCTGCGGCTATGGCTGGTTCAGCCGTTGGGCCAGTGAACATGGCGCCGCCCATGTGCTGGGGTTGGATGTCTCGGAAAAGATGCTGGAGCGCGCGCGCGAAACCACTGCGGCGGCGAACATCCGCTATGAACGCGCCGATCTTGAGCATCTCGATCTCCCAGCGTGCAGTTTCGATCTCGCCTACAGTTCACTGGCGCTGCATTACATCAAGGATCTGCCAGGGCTGTTAGCTCGTCTGTACGCGGCGTTGAAACCGGGTTCACATTTTGTGTTCTCCATCGAGCACCCGATCTTCATGGCCCCGCGCAATCCAGGCTGGCTGGTCGACAGCGATGGCCACAAGCGCTGGCCGCTGGACAGCTATCAGATGGAGGGCGAGCGGGTGACCCACTGGCTGGCCGACGGGGTGATCAAGCAGCACCGCACGATGGGCACGCTGTTGAATTCGTTGATCGCGGCGGGTTTTGCCATTCGCCATGTCAACGAATGGGGCCCGAGCGATGCAGAGGTGGCGGCGCAACCGGCGCTGGCTGAAGAGCGGGAGCGGCCGATGATGATGTTGGTGGCGGTGCAGCGCTAATCTGATCTGAGCAAACAATATGTGGTGAGGGGATTTATCCCCGATGGTTGCGTAGCAACCGCTTAAAGGGCCTGCTGCGCAGTCCCTCGGGGATAAATCCCCTCACTACAGGTGGCTGAAGGCTGGCTTCAGCGAGTCGCGACGATGAACAGCCGCGGAAACGGCAACAGCACCGAACCATCAGGCAATGCCGGATACGCCTCGGCAACGGCCGCCAGATACTGCTGCAGATACTGCGCCTGCTCCTCTTCGCTCAGCGGGCTCAGAAACGGAATCAAGCCACTGCCCTTGAACCACTCCACGATCCCCGCCGCTCCACCGGACAACTGATGGTGATAGGTGGTGCGCCACACATCTACCCGCGAACAGTGTGGACGCAACATCGAGAAGTAATCGCTGGCACTCGCCATGTCGGTGCGTTGCCCGGCGGCGCCAGCCAGTTTGGCGGCCCATGGGCCATTGGCGGCGACTTCGCGCATCAGCCGATGGGAAGGCTCGTTGAGGTTGTCCGGCATCTGGATCGCCAGACTGCCTCCGTCCGACAGCTTACCCGCCAACGTCGGCAGCAACGTCGCGTGATCCGGCACCCATTGCAGCACGGCATTGGCGAAGATCACATCGAACGGCCCTTGATCCGCCCAGCTACCGATTTCCGCGACTTCGAACTGCACGTCAGGCAAGCGCTTGCGCGCCGCGTCAATCATGTCCGCCGAGCTGTCCAGACCACTGACCTGCGCCTGCGCAAAACGCTGCACCAGCAGCTCGGTGGAGTTACCCGGGCCGCAACCGATATCGACCACCGATCGCGCCTGAACCGTGGGAATCGCCGCCAGCAGATCACGGGCCGGGCGGGTGCGTTCATCTTCAAAAGCGACGTATTGTCTGGCGGACCAACTCATTGCGTTCTCCTGTCGGGACATTCCAGCGGTTCGTCACCATACAGGCAGCGCTGCGAGCAGTTCCAGAGAGGCTTATTGCCAAGAGTGTCTGGTTGCTCGCAATGATTGGCAGGTTTCAATTGTAAGTAGAATTTTCATCGCATCCCGGATGTCTGAATTTCATGCTCTCCCAATAAGGAACACCGCAATGAAATTCGCGAAAATCTCCCAGACCCTGGCCCTTTGGGCCGGCAGCCCGAAAACGTTCATGGGCGCGTTGATCCTGATTTTTCTGTGGGGGTTGAGTGGGCCGATTTTTGATTTCAATGACACCTGGCAACTGATTATCAACACCTCGACCACGATCATCACCTTTCTGATGGTGTTCCTGATCCAGAACACGCAAAACCGCGATACCGACATCCTGCACCTCAAACTTGATGAGTTGCTGCGGGTGAACAAGGAAGCACAGAACGCGATGCTCGGGTTGGAATCGCTGGATCTCAAACAACTGGAGGCGCTGCGCAAGCATTACCGCAGCCTGGGGGAAAGCGAGGTGTTCGATCTTGAGGGTCTGGGGGAGAAGAGCAAGCCGAAGCAGGATTTGAATGACTGCTGAAACCGTTGCTGGCAGGTCAAATTTTGCGGCGAGAGAGTTTCAGTAGCCCTGAAGAGGTCTGCTACGCAGCCCGGCGGGAGCAAGCTCCCTCGCCACAGAAATTGGTTAAATCCGAACTCAGCGACTGGCTTGCAGCGCCCGGGCCATTTGCAGATGGCTTTGCAGCTTTGGCAAGGTCTCGTCGGCAAACGCCTTGATTTCCGGCACATCGGTCGACTGCGCTTCCTTCTGGATCTGCTGGATGGCCTCTTCGGTCGCTTTCACTTGGCTGGCGGCGTAGGCCTGGTCGAAGGTTTCACCGTCCTGGACCTGTGGGATCATGCTCTTGGCCTTGTCGGCGATTTCTTCACGGGGTGCAACCGGCAGATCGAGTTTCTTGGCGATCTTCGCCAGATGCTGGTTGGCCGTGGTGCGGTCATTGATCACCACGATGGTGTAATCCTTGACCTCTTTGGATTCGGATTTCTGGTGCGCCAGACGGCTGGCTTCGATGTCGGCCATGCCTTTGGCAGAAGCATCGTTGATGAAGTCGGCAGGCGACTGGGCGAATGCCGTGCCAGCGAACAAACCCAACAGGGTGGCAACACTTAAATGACGTATCTGCGTGGCCATCCGGCTCATGGTCGCGCCCTCCTATCTCTGCAAATTCAAGCGGGGGCTTGCGCCCCCGCCTCTCAATCAAAACAACCTCGCCGACTACTTCGACTTCTGAGCTGGCTTGCGGCCCATTTCGGCTTTCGCAGGCTCTTTGTCGACTGTCGTGGTGGTGACTTTCCCACCTTTGCGACCGGCTTCAGAGGCCTTCGTTCGATCGTTGGCGAAGTTTCCCGAGTTGGAGTTTCTTGAATTAGGCATGATTCTCTTCCTCTTGGTGTTGATCGTTGGCGAGCAGGTGCCCGCCTAGATTGAGAATTGCCAGGCTGCCAAAGGTTTAGAAAAGTTGCCCGCGCCGCGACGAACGGCGCGCACCGGTTCAGATATCAACCAGCCGATGATTGAGGCGTTTGGCGGCGTACATCGCCTGGTCGGCATGCCGGAACAGTTGCTGCTCCTCGCTGCCATGTTCGGGATAACGAGCCACGCCAATGCTAGGCTCGATGTGCAGGTTGTGACCGTCCAGCCGCATGGGTTGCACAAGCACCTGGCGGATTTTTTCGGCCACGCTGTCGGCGTCTTCAGCGGCGTGGATACTGTGCAGCAGCACCACGAATTCGTCGCCACCAATGCGCGCCACGGTATCGGTATCGCGTACGCAGCCCTTGAGCCGACTCGCCACAGTTTGCAACAGCATGTCGCCGACCGCGTGGCCGAAGGTGTCGTTGACCTGTTTGAAGCGATCCAGATCGACGTACAGCAACGCCATGTTTCCCGACGCGTCCCGGGCGCCGGCCAGTGCAGCCTTGAGACGGTCTTTGAGTAATCCGCGATTGGGCAACTGGGTCAATTGATCGTACTGCGCCATGCGCTTGAGCCGCGCGTACAGTTGCTGGCGCTCGATGGCGGTGGCGACCTGCGCGCAGACGTATTGCAGCAGTTCCTTGTCCTGTTCGGTGTAACGTTCGCCGCCGGGCAGGCTTTTGACGATCAACGCACCGATGGTGCCGTTTTTCGAATTCAGCGGCACACCGAGCCAACACGGTGAATCCTGCCCCGCCACCAGCGCCGCGAAATCGGATGAGGCGTCGGGGCTGTCGGGCGTCAGCAGAATCGGCTGACCGCTGCGGATCACTTGCGCACACAGACGCCCGGTGACGGTGCCCGGTTGCTCGGGCTGCAATTCGTGATCATCAACGTGATAGGGAAAATTCAGCTGCGCACAGTGCTCGTCGTACAGCGCCACGGAAAAATTCAGCGCTGGCAGCCATTCGCCGATGATCAAGTGAATGCGTTTGAACAGCGCCAGCAAATCTTCGGCGACATGCGCCGCTTCGGAAATCGCATACAGCGCAGCCTGACGCGATTCCGCCTGCTTGCGCTCGGTGATGTCGCGGGCCACGGCGATGCGCAGCTGATCGACCTCCGACCAGCGCGCCGACCACAGTATGTTCGCGATGCGCCCGTCCTTGCGCACGTAGCGGTTTTCAAAGTTGTGTTTCGGTTCACCGCCCATGATGTCACTGGCCGCTGCCAACGTGCGCTGGCGGTCCGCCGGATGCACCAGTTCGATCATCGGCCGGCCGATCAACTCGTCAGGCGTATAACCGAAAATGCGCTCGCAGGCGGCACTGACAAAAACGAAACGGCCCTGCCTGTCCACCGCACAGACGGCATCCAGCAACAGGTCCATATAACTCGCCAACGGCGCGGAGTTTCGGCTTTCCATGGTTCAGCGTGGGTGTCCGGACAATGCAGCACTGTTCAACCATCCTTGCCCTTGATCAAGCATCCCTGCACACAATTTCAAGCCTTGTTCGGCAGCAATCCCGGTAGTGCGTGCACCAGTGCATTGATGGCAAAACCGATGAACATCACGCCACATAAACGCGTGATCATCAGCTCGTGGCGCTGATACAGCGTGCGTACGCGTCGGGCGCCAACCACGCCGATCAGAATAGCGTAGGCCAGCAAACCGCCAAGAAAGCTCAGGGCGATCAGCGCCGGCAGCATCGACCAGTTGAGCAGTTCGGCACGACTCGACAGCAACGCGGTAAACGTCGCCACCGCCACCGGGTAGGCCTTGGGATTGGTCAAACCAAACAGGATTCCGTGCCAGAACGGCTGACGCGCAGCGCCCTGCGGCTGATCATCGCTGCGCCGCTGGGCGCGCACTGCGCGCCAGCCAAGCCAGAACAGGTACAAGCCGCTGAGTACGCCGAGCACGTCAAAAGCCGTGCTGCCGATTTCCCGGGCGCCGACGATGGCGATCAGCGCGGTACTGCACCAGACCACATCACCAAGCAAATGCCCGCAAAGAAACCCTGCCCCGGCCCGACGGCCATGTGCCGCGCCGATGCCGAACACCGCCAGAACGCCCGGCCCGGGTGTGATGCCGTAAATGAAACCAGAGGCCAGAACGGCCATTAACAGCGATGGAGTCATGAAAAACCTGCTGTCGCCAGTACAAATGATGGCCAGTCTATATCAGCCTGCGACGCCTGATCATGACTCGTCGTAAAAACGCATCCCCGAGTACGGTTTCAAGCGACAGGCTGCCAGTCGCGAGGCCAGATCGCCGACGTGCGCTTCGAGCTTGTGGCCATCAGGATCAAGGAAGTAGAACGAAGCACCTTCGCTGCGGTTGTCACGCCACTCCCGCACGTTCGCCACTTTTAGCCTCTGCACGAACGACGAAAAATCCGCCTCGGCCAGACTGAATGCGTAATGGGTGTAGTCGACGGACGGCTCGCTACTGCGCTGTGCGTCCAGCGACAGACACACCCACAACCCCGGCAGCGAAAGGTAGGCACCGGCATCCCATGTGGCTTCGACGCGCAGACTCAATACATCGCGATAGAACGCCAGGCTGCGGGGCAAATCACTGACGGCGAGGGTCAGGTGGTTGAGGCCGGTAAGCATGGGGTCAGTAACCTCTGAGGTCTTCAGGAACGTTGTACTGCTGGCCATCGTACGTCAGGGTGATCTGCTTTTTCTTCAGCTCGGTGGTGTTCGATACGCACTGATTGCCGGACTTGGTGTTTTTCATTTTACTGCCGGTGGTGGTGACGATCAGATCGGCGAAACCATTGTGGCTCGTTGGAGCGATCTCGAGGGTCCGGCGGATTTTTTTGCTGTAGCCCTCGCAGTCATTCACGAACTCACCGTTGTCCTTGAAGACCACCAGGCCTTCAAGCACCGGACGCAACTCGTCGCCCTCGCGCACATACAGCGCCAGATCGGTTTTCTCGTAGGGAATGGCATGGGAACTGTGAACGAACTTCGCGCGCAGCCCAAACGCGCGGATGTCCGGCGTCAATCGGTAGCGCGCCGTATCGATGCGTACATCCTCCAGGCGCACGGCATCGGAGTTGTACGCGCCCGGTTTATGGTAAGTGGCGATGGGTTTGGCGTTGCTCGCATTGAGGAGCGCCAGCTCCAGATCGAACGCCCCGGCATCGTCGCCACCGGAGTCGGCGAGGTAGGTGGATTTGACCGAAATCGCCTGACTCGGAAATGCCGGCCAGACGTTGCAACGCGACATGGATTTGCCGTCGAAACTCTGGGTGGTGCAGGCTGCGTGGGCCTGGGTGGTGATGGCCAGCAAACCGAGGGCGAGCAGGAGTCTGGTGGGGTTGAGCATGGTTCTTCCTTGATAGCTGTTGTGTATGGCTGGCGGGTTACAGGCCTTGGAAACCGTTGGGCAAAACGTATGATTTTCCGTCGTAGTGCAATGTTGTCAAAACGGGTTTGTTGTCAGTGGTTTCAGTTTTACATGCGTCTCCCGTCCCCACACTTGTTGTGTCTTTCTCCAAGGTTTTGACAATCAGATCTGCATAGCCGTGAGAGCTCGTTTTAGCGATTTCTACTGTTCTTGAAATCTCATATCGCTCGCCTTCGCAGTCACCATCCCACTCGCCGCCATACCGATAAACCACTAATTTATCCAATACCGGGCGCAATTTTTCGCCCTCTTTCACGTAGAGCGAAAGCAGGTTTTCTTCCATCGGATTGATCCGGGATCCGTTAGTGGATAACGCACGTACGCCAAAGGCACGAAGATCGGTAGTCAGTGTGTAGCGAGCCGTATCGAGCGTTAATTCTCGCAAACTGACGCCATCCAATACGAATGCAGCCGCTTTGTAGTACGTCGCAATGGGCTTCGATTGAGCAGTGTCCAGAACGGACAAGTCGAAATCGTAGGTACTCAGCGCCTCAGCGTCATCAGATGGGGATCCGCGCTTAAACTGTGCAGTGGCGTTGATGGTTAATCCTGGATATGCAGGCCACTCCTTGCAGACAGAAAGATCCAGATCTCCTGCCATCGGTGTTGGCACGCAATCAGCCAACACCTGCCCCGCCATCAACCACCCACTCAGGGCCACCCAGCCGATCCATCCAGACTTCACTGTCACCTCCCACTCCTTGATAACGTGTTCAGCCGCGCACTATCCCCTCCTCAATCCGGCGATTCAACCAGTTCAACGCCTGATCCCCACCCCGGCGCTTATGCCACGCCAGTACAAAGGTGAACGGCGCAATCTCGAACGGTGGCGGCAGCACAATCAATTGCTGTTGATCAATGTCGCGCACGCTGCGTGACGACACCGTGAGAATCAAATCCGTGCCGCTGATCAACTGCGGCGCGACGCTCCAGTGCGGCAGGCTGATGGCGACGCGGCGGCGTTCGCGCAATGCGGTCAGGGCCCGTTCGATTTCCGGGGTGCCGCTGCCGCGCATTTCCAGCAACACGTGCGGGCGCGACAGGTAGGTCGGCAAATCCAGTACGCCGTCGGCCGGCAAGCGGCGGCGATCCAGCAGGCAGACGTAGCGTTCTTCGAACAGCACGCTGCTGCGCAATTCGTTGGGCATTTCCGGGAACACCCCGGCGGCCAAATCGATGTCGCCGTTGAGCACACCGTCGAGCATGCCTTCGCGGCTGGCGTGGCTGATCTGCAGGTCGATGCCCGGTGCCTCGCGGCGCAAGGTACGGATCAGTCCAGGCAGGATGATGGCCGCGCCGTAGTCGGACATCGCCACGCGAAAGGTCCGCCGCGCAGTGGCCGGATCGAACGTGTTCGGCGCCAGCAGTGATTGCACCTGGGCCAACGCTTCGGCCAGTGGCGCGACCAGTTCCAGCGCCCGCGCCGTGGGCACCAGCGTCGAACCGGCGCGCACCAGCAGCGGATCGCCGAGCACGTCGCGCAGACGCGCCAGCGCATGGCTGACCGCCGGTTGACTCAGGTGTAACCGCTCGGCGGCGCGGGTGACGTGTTGCTCGCTGAGCAAGGCATCGAGGATCACCAGCAGGTTGAGATCGATACGGCGCAGATCATTCATCTTGTGCATGTTCTGGATGAAAAAACGGAATTTAAATCTGCTCGACGAATACTCTAGAGTCCAGCAAAACCTGTTGGAGAGTGATCATGAGTACGTTGCAGTGGGCCGGTCTGTTGCTGCTGGCCGCGTTTGCCGGGGCGGTGGTGCCGTTTCAAAGTGCGATCAACAGCAATCTGGCGCGGGGGCTTGGGCATCCGCTATGGGCAACGTTGGCCTCATTGCTGGTGAGTGTTTTGGTGCTGTTGCCGGTGATTCTGGCGTTGCGCCTGCCGCTGCCGTCGCTGGGTTTTATCAGCAAGGCGCCGTTGTGGATGTGGGCTGGCGGTGCGTTCGGCGTGTGCTTTGTGGCGCTGGCGGTGATGTTGTTACCGAAACTCGGCGCGTCGGGGTTTGTTGCGCTGGCGTTGGCCGGGCAGGTGATTGCGTCGATGGTGCTGGATCACTTCGGGTTGTTTGGGCTGGTGGAGAAACAGCTGACGGCGTCGCGGGTGTTGGGCGCGTTGCTGCTGATTGGCGGGGTGGTGTTGATTCAGTTTGGTGGGGTGTTTGAGCGGAATGTGGCAGCGGTTGGCTGATCTGAGAGCTCATGGTTTTGTGGTGTTGACGAGTCAGTCTTCGCGAGCAGGCTCGCTCCCACAGTGATCGCATTTCAACTGTGGGTGCGAGCCTGCTCGCGAAGGGGCCAGTGAGCTCTGCTGAACATATCAGGACGGCGCCTCTCAAAACGCGTTACGGAAAATCTCCTCGATCTGCCGCTGATCCGCCGCCCGTGGGTTGGTCAGGCCGCACGCGTCTTTCAGAGCGTTGGTGGCAAGCACCGGGATGTCGCTGAGCTTGGCGCCGAGTTCGCGCAGGCCGCCGGGAATATCGACATCCCTGGCCAAACAACGGATCGCATTGATCGCCGCCTGAGCGCCCTCCTCCGCGCTGAAACCACGAATGTCCGCGCCCATGGCGTGGGCGACGTCAGTCAGGCGCTCGGCACAGACCAGTGCGTTGAACGTCTGCACATGCGGCAGCAGCACGGCGTTGCACACGCCATGAGGCAAGTCGTAGAAACCGCCCAACTGGTGGGCCATCGCATGCACGTAGCCGAGCGATGCGTTGTTGAACGCCATCCCGGCGAGGAACTGCGCGTAAGCCATGTTCTCCCGCGCCGCGAGGTCGCTGCCGTCCCGCACGGCCAGGCGCAGGTTGTTGCTGATCAGGGTCATGGCCTTCAGCGCGCAGGCATCGGTGATCGGGTTGGCCGCCGTCGAGACGTAGGCCTCGATGGCGTGGGTCAGCGCGTCCATGCCGGTGGCGGCAGTCAGGCTTTTCGGCATGGCGACCATCAGCGCCGGGTCGTTGACTGACAGCAACGGCGTGACGTTGCGGTCGACGATGGCCATTTTCACATGCCGCGATTCATCGGTGATGATGCAGAAACGGGTCATCTCGCTGGCGGTGCCGGCGGTGGTGTTGATGGCGATCAGCGGCAACTGCGGCTTGCTCGATTGATCGACGCCTTCGTAGTCGCGGATCTGCCCGCCGTTGGTCGCACACAGGGCGATGCCCTTGGCGCAGTCATGGGGCGAGCCGCCGCCCAGCGACACCACGAAATCGCAACGACTGTCCTTGAGCAACGCCAGCCCGGATTCGACGTTGGCGATGCTCGGGTTCGGTTTGGCGCCATCGAAGATCACCGAGTCGATGTCCTGCATCGCCAGCTTCTCGGCGACCATGGTCGCCACGCCAGCCTTGGCCAGCCCCGCGTCGGTGACGATCAGCGCCTTGCGAAACCCATAGTTGCGGATCGCAACCATGGCCTCGTCGAGGCATCCATTGCCCATGATGTTTACGGCTGGAATGAAAAAGGTGCTGCTCATGCGCGTCTCCTGACTGGGGCCGAATCGACTGCTCCGATCCGGCGGATGTGCACAGGATCGACTGATCGGTCACGGCCGATGTTGATCTGGCTCAACGCCCGCTCGTGATAAAGTCGCCGTCCATCCGCCCTTAGTTTTGAGACTGCCCACGCAATGACCGATTTTCTGGATGTCGACGCCACCCTCGAAGACTGGAGCGCCCTGCGTGCCACCACTGACTTCAGTGGTCTGCTGGTGGGCAATGGCGCCAGCCGCGCGGTGTGGGACGATTTCGGCTACGACTCGCTGTTCGAAAACGCGCGCACGGTGGAAGAGAAGCCACTGAGCCCGTCAGAACTGAGCGTGTTCGACGCGATGCAGACGCGCAGCTTCGAGCAGGTGCTCGGTGCACTGAAAACCACCAGTCGGGTCAACAAGGCGCTGGCCGTCAGCTCGGCCGCACCGCGCAATCGCTATTACGCGATCAAGGAAGCACTGATCAATACCGTGCACGCCGTACACATTCCGTGGCGGCTGGTACAGGCCTCGACCCTGGTCACGCTCAATGAGGAACTGGCGCGCTACCGCACGGTGTTCACCACCAACTACGACCTGCTCAACCACTGGGCGATCCAGCACCGCAGCGAAGCCATCGACGACCTGTTCAACGGCCCCGACGCCAGTTTCGATCTGAGCGCAAGCGCCAGCACCAAACCGCGTCTGCTGTACCTGCACGGCGGCCTGCATCTGGTGCGCAACCAGGACGGCACCGCGCGCAAACTGACCTCGACCGAGGGCACCCTGCTCGGCAGTTTCGCGATCAACAACACGATCAAAACGCTGGACGACGTGCCGCTGTTCGTCACCGAAGGGCCGAGCGCGGACAAGCTCAAGACCATCCGCAGTTCGGATTATCTGTCGTTCTGTTATGAACAGTTATTGGGGCACGCGGATAACCTGTGCATCTTCGGTCATGCCTTGGGCGAGCAGGATGCGCACATCGTGAGGGCGCTGCGCCTGGCGAAAACGGCGAGCGTGGCGATCTCGATCTATCCGCGCAGTGCGGCGTTCATTCAGCATCAGAAGCGCCATTACGCGAAGGTGTTCGAAGGGACCGGTGTTGCGTTGCGGTTCTTTGATGCGAAGACGCATGCGTTGGGGAATCCGAAGCTTTCAGTGCCGGTCGAGGTTTGATGTAACCGGACTGACGCCTTCGCGAGCAAGCTCGCTCCCACATTGGAACGCGAACTACTGTGGGAGCGAGCTTGCTCGCGAAGCTTTTGGGGGCACCTCAATCTTCGCTGCTGTGCACCACCACCAGCAACTGCGCCTGCACCTCGCCCACCGATCTGATCCGGTGCGGCTTCTGCGCATTGAAGTGCAGCGCATCGCCACGCTCCAGCAGCACCCGCTCGTTCATGAAATCCACTTCCACCTGCCCTTCGTGGACGAACAGAAACTCCTCGCCCAAGTGCTCCTTGAAGGTCTTGTCGGTGAATTCGCGCGGCGGGTAGATGATGAATGGCAGCAGGTTGCGCTCGCTGACCTGATGCGCCAGCACCGCATATCCCGGACTCTGATCGTTGGCTGCCAGTGACTGGCGTTCGTGGCTGCGTACCAGGCTATAGCTGTCGAGGCTGACGTTGTCTTCGGAGAACAATTCCTCGACCTTCACGTTCAGTGCCTTCGCCAGTTTCAGCGCGGCCGCAATCGACGGGGTGTTCAGCCCGCGCTCGACCTTCGACAGATAACTCTTGGTCATGCCGGATTTTTCCGCCAGCGCCTCAAGTGTCACGCCAAGTTTTTTTCTCAACAATTTCAAACGGATAGACATGCGCAGCAGTTATTCCATCAAGGAAACGACGATTGATGCTTGCTTATGACACTTTGTGTCATATAGGCTCTTTAGTGTCATTTACAATCACCCAAAGGACACAGACATGGCCAAGACATTAGCACTACCTAAAGAACAACTGGTCAAGCAAGCGCTGACCCAAATGCAAAAAAGCCTGGCGGATAATACGTGGACTGACCGGCAAAAGCTGGCGCTGACCTGCCGGATCCTGTTCGAGAACGGTCACGACTCCGGTCTGGCCGGACAGATCACCGCTCGCGGCCCGCAACCGGGGACCTATTACACTCAACAACTGGGCCTGGGTTTCGATGAGATCACCGCGAGCAATCTGCTGTTGGTCAACGAGGACCTGGAAGTGCTCGAAGGTCACGGCATGGCCAACCCGGCCAACCGTTTCCACAGCTGGGTCTACCGCGCCCGGCCGGACGTGAACTGCATCATCCACACCCACCCGACCCACATTGCTGCATTGTCGATGCTGGAAGTGCCGCTGCAGATTTCCCACATGGACCTGTGCCCGCTGTACGACGACTGCGCGTTTCTCGAAGGCTGGCCGGGCGTGCCGGTGGGTAACGAAGAAGGCGAACTGATCGCCGGTGCGTTGGGTGACAAGCGCGCCATTCTGCTGTCGCACCACGGCCAGCTGTCGACCGGCGGCACGATCGAAGAGGCCTGTGTCATCGCCCAACTGATCGAGCGCGCGGCTAAGTTGCAGTTGCTGGCGATGGCCGCCGGTACGATCAAACCGATCATTCCGGCGCTGGGGCGCGAAGCCCATGACTGGGTGTCGAAACCCAAGCGCCACGCCGCCGCTTTCAACTACTACGCCCGGCAGAACCTGCGCCAACACGCCGATTGCCTGAACTGATTTCAGCTTTTCCTGGAGACTCATCATGTCCAACATTCACGGCATCATCGGTTACACCATCACCCCGTTCAACGCCAACGGCGAAGGCCTCGATCTGCCGGCCCTCGGCCAATCCATCGATCGCCTGATCGACAGCGGCGTTCACGCCATCGCCCCGCTGGGCAGCACCGGCGAAGGCGCCTATCTGAGCGACGCCGAATGGGATCAGGTCGCCGAATTCAGCATCCAGCACGTCGCCAAACGGGTGCCGACCATCGTCAGCGTGTCCGACCTGACCACCGCCAAAGCCGTACGCCGCGCACGCTTCGCTGAAGCCCACGGCGCTGACGTGGTGATGGTGCTGCCCGCCTCCTACTGGAAACTCACTGAAGCGGAAATCCTCGCTCATTACCGCGCCATCGGCGACAGCATCGGCGTGCCGATCATGCTCTACAACAACCCGGCCACCAGCGGCACCGACATGTCGGTCGAGCTGATTCTACGCATCGTCAATGCGGTGGAAAACGTGACCATGGTCAAGGAGAGCACTGGCGACATTCAGCGCATGCACAAGCTGCAATTGCTCGGTGAAGGTCAGGTGCCGTTCTACAACGGCTGCAATCCGCTGGCGCTGGAGGCGTTTGCCGCCGGGGCCAAAGGCTGGTGCACCGCCGCGCCAAACCTGATCCCGCAGCTGAATCTGGATCTGTATGCGGCTGCGCTGGCCGGTGATCTGGAACGCGCACGCGAGCTGTTCTATCGCCAGTTGCCGCTGCTGGATTTCATCCTCAAGGGCGGTTTGCCAGCGACGATCAAGGCCGGACTGCGGGAGACGGGGCTGGAGGTTGGTGATCCGCGCTTGCCGGTGTTTCCGTTGAGCGAGGCGGGACAAACGCAACTGCAAACCATCCTGAAAACCCTGCGCTGATCTCAGGCAAAACAAAAATCCCTGTAGGAGCTGTCGAGTGAAACGAGGCTGCGATCTTGTGATCCTGCTCTTTACCATCAAGATCAAAAGATCGCAGCGTGCCGCAGCTCCTACAGAGGGGTGTTCCGGGTTCAGAGCACCGGCAGGGTCTTGTCCTTGATCACTTTGCTCGGCCCGTTGGCCTTGACGCTGGCGATGCCTTTGGCGCACGCGGCGTCGTTGGAGTAGGACTCGCTGCTGCCGATGATCTGGTGGTTGGCAGCCTTGAGGTTGAAGTAAGGATGACCATCCTTGGTGGTCTTTTTCTCGTAGCGTTCATCCAGCGGGCTGTTGGTCTGCACCGAAGCAATACCGCTGTCGGCTGCCGCACGAGTGGTGTAGAGCTCGCTGGTGAGAATGGTTTCGGCGTTGGCGGCTTTCAGCACAAACCTGAACTGGCCGTTGCTGCTTTTGCTCACTTCGTACCATCCGGACATGCTCGATTCTCCTTGGCGGTTGAGGGGTTTCGCGCTTCAGAGTAAAGACCAGCCCAAGACTTCTGTCGCCTGTAACGGCCCCATCGCGGGCAAGCCCGCTCCCACAGAGTTCGTCAGCGATCACAAAATTTGTGAGCACCAGAGAAACCTGTGGGAGCGGGCTTGCCCGCGATGGGGTCAACTCGGTCAGGACTGTTTCACCACTGCCCGCACTACCGACAACTGCGGCTCCGTCACCCGCCGCTGACTCAGATAGCGCGTACAACTCACCCGCAGGAACGAAGCAAAATTCACCACCTCGCCGCGATAATCCATCACCTCCTCATACAGTTTGGCGATCAACTGGTTGGTGGTCATGCCATCGACTTCGGCGATTTCGCTGAGGATGTCCCAGAACTGGTTTTCCAGGCGCAGCGTCGTCACCACGCCGCAGATACGCAGTGAGCGCGAGCGGGATTCGTAGAGAATCGGGTCGGCCTTGACGTAGAGCTCGCACATCGGCGAATCCTCGTTACAGGGTGATTTGGGTGCCGAGCAGGCCGAGGAAACCGGCCAGCCAGTTCGGATGCGCCGGCCAGGCCGGTGCCGTGGCCAGATTGCCTTGAACGTGGCCGTCGGTCACCGGGATATCGATGAACGTGCCACCGGCCAGCCGTACTTCCGGGGCGCAGGCCGGATAGGCGCTGCATTCGCGCCCTTCGAGAACGCCCGCTGCCGCCAACAGCTGCGCGCCGTGGCAGACCGCGGCAATCGGCTTTCCAGCCTTGTCGAAGGCGCGCACCAGCTCCAGGACTTTTTCGTTCAGGCGCAGGTATTCCGGCGCTCGTCCGCCGGGGATCAGCAACGCGTCGTAATCGGCCTCGGCGACCTTGGCGAAGTCGAAGTTGAGGGCGAACAGGTGCCCGGGTTTCTCGCTGTAGGTCTGGTCGCCTTCGAAGTCATGGATCGCGGTGCGTACGGTCTTGCCGGCGGCCTTGTCCGGGCACACGGCGTGCACGGTGTGGCCGACCATCTGCAGGGCCTGGAACGGCACCATCACTTCGTAGTCTTCGACGTAATCGCCGACCAGCATCAGGATTTTTTTCGCGGCCATGGGGAGGACTCCTCTGGAAATGGGCTTGCAGGAGTCTTCAAGGTAGACCTTATCCGTTTAGGCGGGTAACAACCGGCTACTACGCCTCCCTCGCCACAGGGGATCCAACTGTATGGATAACTCTGTGCCTGGCTGTACCAGCCCGAGCGCCCCGGTTTATGGCTTGATTAAGGTAATCCCCTGCCACCCTCTATTCTGGTTCTCATCATGTCCTCACGCGAAAACACCGGCATGGCCCTCGGCCTGCTTGGGGTTGTGATTTTCAGCCTGACCCTGCCCTTCACCCGGATCGTGGTGCAGGAACTGCATCCGCTGCTCAATGGCTTGGGCCGTGCGCTGTTCGCGGCGATTCCGGCGGCGGCGCTGTTGCTGTGGCGGCGCGAGAAGTGGCCGAGCTGGCAGCAGATCAAAGGCCTGAGCCTGGTGATCGCCGGGGTGATTCTCGGCTTCCCGGTGCTGTCGGCGTGGGCCATGCAAACCTTGCCGGCGTCCCACGGCGCGCTGGTCAACGGGTTGCAGCCGCTGTGCGTGGCGCTGTATGCGGCGTGGCTGTCCCATGAACGCCCGTCGAAAGCCTTCTGGGCCTGCGCCGCGCTGGGCAGTGCGCTGGTGCTCGGCTACGCGTTGTACACCGGGGCCGGCAGCATTCAGGCCGGCGACTTGTTGATGCTCGGCGCGATTGCCGTGGGTGGTCTGGGCTATGCCGAGGGTGGCCGTTTGGCCAAGGAAATGGGCGGCTGGCAGGTGATCTGCTGGGCGCTGGTGCTGTCGACGCCGCTGCTGATCGGCCCGGTGTTGTATCTGGCGCTGCAACATCAGGGCGCGGTGTCAGCCAAGACTTGGTGGGCGTTCGGCTACGTGGCGCTGTTCTCGCAGTTTCTCGGCTTCTTCGCCTGGTACGCCGGACTGGCGATGGGCGGGATCGCGCGGGTCAGTCAGATCCAGTTGCTGCAGATCTTTTTCACCATCGCGTTTTCGGCGCTGTTCTTTGGTGAACATGTCGAGCCGATCACCTGGGTGTTTGCCTGCGGGGTGATCGCGACGGTGATGCTCGGGCGCAAGACCGCCATCAAACCCCATGTGGGAGCGAGCTTGCTCGCGAAGGGGCCCTAACAGTCGACATCATCGTTGACTGTCAGCCCGCTTTCGCGAGCAAGCTCGCTCCCACAGGATCAGAGGAAGCCGTCCGAACGCAACAGGGTTTCCAGGCAGTGCTCGCTGATGTTGTAGAAGTCCTTGAGTTCCTGAATCTTCACCAGCAGTTGGGCCGGGTCCACCGGCTCGGCGCGCTTCACCGCGAGAATCATCTTGTTCTTGTTGGTGTGTTCCAGCGAGATGAACTCGAACACCTTGGTCTCGTAACCACAGGCTTCGAGGAACAGCGCTCGCAGGCTGTCGGTGACCATTTCCGCCTGTTGGCCCAGGTGCAGACCGTATTGCAGCATCGGCTTGAGCAGTGCCGGGCTCTGGATCTGCAGGCGGATCTGCTTGTGGCAGCATGGCGAACACATGATGATCGACGCGCCGGAGCGGATACCGGTGTGGATCGCGTAGTCGGTGGCGATGTCGCACGCATGCAAGGCAATCATCACGTCCAGTTCGCTCGGCGCCACGCTGCGCACGTCACCGCACTTGAACACCAGGCCCGGGTGTTCCAGTTTCGCCGCGGCGGCGTTGCACAGGTTGACCATCTCCTCGCGCAGCTCGACGCCGGTGACTTCACCCTCGGCCTTCAGCGTGTTGCGCAGGTAATCGTGAATCGCGAACGTCAGGTAGCCCTTGCCCGAACCGAAATCCGCGACCCGCACCGGTTTGTCCAGCGCCAGCGGTGAGGAGGTCAGCGCGTGGCTGAAGACTTCGATGAACTTGTTGATCTGCTTCCACTTGCGCGACATCGCCGGGATCAGCTCGTGCTGAGCGTTGGTCACACCCAGGTCCTTGAGGAACGGTCGGCTCAAGTCCAGAAACCGGTTTTTCTCACGGTTGTGCTCGGCGGACGGCGCTTCACGCAATTGCTGAGGTTTGCTCTTGAACAGCGAAGACTTGCCCTTTTTGCTGTATTCGAGCTGGGCTTCGTCGGTCACAGTCAGCAAATGCGCATTCTTGAACGCCACCGGCAACAGCTCGGCAATCACCGCCACGCCTTCGCTCAGCGGCAGGTTCTTGGTGATGTCGCGGGTCTTGTAGCGATAGACGAACGACAGGTTGGGCTGCGCCTTGACCGTCACCGCTTTGATGATGATCCGCTGCAGCTCCGCCTCTTCGCCCACGTACTTGGCCAGCACCAGCTTGATGAAGCCGTTCTGTTCGAGGCTGGTTTGCAGCAGCTCGATGAACTGGGCGTGATGATCGGGCACCGGTTTGGCAGACGGCGCGGATGGGGCGTTAACGGACATGAACAAGCAGCCTCGGGCGGGGCGAAACGGGAATGGCGGGTATTTTAGGGGGGATGGCGGTTGGGGACACGCTCTTATTTACCCAACGGCTTTAAAAGCGCCCTCACCCTAACCCTCTCCCGGAGGGAGAGGGGACTGATTGGGGGATATTGAAGAGGTTCACCGACTTGAAAGAGTGCCTTTGAATCCATAATCGACTCGGTTTCTCAGGCCGATGTCGAGCGCAAGACATCTCGGTCGGCTCCCTCTCCCTCCGGGAGAGGGCTGGGGTGAGGGGCTTCTAGGCCAGCACCACCAACCGATTGGGCAATTCATTCCTCACCTGCGTCACCGGCACATGCACCTTGAGCAACTCACCGCAGGCCTCGATGCAGGTGATGAACCCCTCAAGCGTGCGCCCCTGCCGCACCTGCTCGGTGAACGCGGCGACAATCGCGTCCCAGCTCTTGTTGTCCAGCCGCCGGGAAATCCCCTCGTCCACCAGAATTTCCACGTAACGTTCGGCCTCGCAGACAAAGATCAGCATCCCGGTACTGCCGACGGTGTGGTGCAGGTTCTGTTCGAGAAACTGGCGCCGTGCCAGGTTCGATGCGCGCCAGTGCCGCACGCGGCGCGGGATCAGGTGGGTGGTGACCTTCGGCAGACGAAACAGCAGGCACAGGACGATAAACAGCCCCCATTGCACCAGCAACAGGCTGCGCATCGTCATCCAGCCGCTCAGGTAGTGAACGATGCCCGGCACCAGCAGCGCCAGCAGGCTGGCCCACAGCAGCGGGATGTATGCGTAGTCATCGGCGCGCGCCGCCAGCACCGTTACCAGTTCGGCGTCGGTGTCGCGCTCGACCCGGGCGATCGCCTCGGCGACTTTGCGTTGTTCGTGTTCGGTCAGTAATGCCATGTCGAAAAGTGCCTGATCATTATTGTTGTGTGTTCACCAGCCGCCGGACGATCCGCCGCCGCCAAAACTGCCCCCGCCGCCGCTGAAGCCCCCGCCTCCACCGCCGCCGCCAAATCCACCCCCACCGAAACCGCCGCCTCCGGAGCCGCCACGGCCGGCGGGAAGGATACCGAGCATCTGGCAGACAAACACGGTCAGGATGAACAACACCACCAGAAAAACGAACAACAGCGGATGACGCGAGACAAAATCGCTCTGCGGATCGCCGCTCGACTCGTACACCGTCGATGGTTCGTCCAGAGGATTGCCGCCGAGCACCACCAGCATCGCGGCCACGCCGTCGCTGATGCCCTTGCTGAAATTGCCGGCCTTGAACGCCGGGGTGATCACTTGATGGATGATCACCGAACTCTGTGCATCGGTCAGCCGATCTTCCAGCCCGTAACCGACTTCGATGCGCAGCTTGCGCTCGTCCCGGGCGACGATCAGCAGCGCGCCGTTGTTCTTGTCCTTCTGGCCGATGCCCCAGTGCCGGCCCAGTTGCACGCCATAATCCTCGATGGTGATGCCCTGCAGATCAGGCACCGTGACCACCACCAACTGCTCGCCGGTGGCCTGCTCGTGCGCCTGCAATTGCTGGCTCAACTGGGCGCGCACCGAGGGCTCGAGCATCTGCGCCTCGTCCACCACTCGCCCGCTCAGCGCCGGGAACGTCAACTCGGCCCGGGCGCTGACGGCGAACAGCCAGAGCATCAGCACCAGGCCTATCTTCAACACACGCATGAATAACCTCGGGTCAGAACTTCACTTCCGGGGCCTTTTCCGCGCCGGGAGTGGTGGCTTCGAAGGTTTCGCGAATCGGCAGGTCGCTGTACATCACGCTGTGCCAGAGGCGCCCGGGAAACGTGCGGATCTCGGTGTTGTATTTCTGCACCGCCAGAATGAAATCGCGCCGCGCCACGGCAATCCGGTTTTCCGTACCTTCGAGCTGCGACTGCAAGGCGAGGAAATTCTGGTTGGCTTTCAGGTCGGGATAACGCTCGGACACCACCATCAGCCGGCTCAGGGCACCGCTCAACTGATCCTGGGCCTGCTGGAACTGCTTGAGTTTTTCCGGGTTGTCGAGGGTGCTGGCATCGACCTGGATCGACGTCGCCTTGGCCCGCGCTTCGACCACGGCAGTCAGGGTCGCTTCCTCATGCTTGGCGTAGCCTCTGACGGTTTCCACCAGGTTGGGGATCAGGTCGGCACGGCGCTGATACTGGTTCTGGACCTGGCCCCAAGCGGCTTTCGCCTGTTCGTCGAGGGTCGGGATATTGTTGATGCCACATGCGGTCAACAAAGTGGCAAGCACCAGCAACGTGGCGACCTGCAGACGCGAGCGGTAGGTTGGACTGACATTCATCAAAGTGATGCTCCCTGGCGTATTTCATAAAAAACCGACCGTGAAACCTTCTGCATCGGCGGTTGGGGCATAATCGGCCGCGCCACTGGATTGCAACGGGCCGATGGGCTAAAAAGAGGCCCTGCGCAAACGCTGCCGACGGTCGGCGGGCGTTTTTGGCTCGGTCATTTTGAGCCTGCACCCGAACAACAATAGTCGCTCCCTAACTTTTGGCTGGCCGGCATTGCATTGCCGTTTGGGCCCTCGAGAAAAATATTCATGAAGAAGCTGTGTTTGCTGGGCCTGTTCGTCAGCCTGGCCAGTCATCAAGTATTGGCCGCCACGACCCCGGTACCCCTGGAAAACAAGGACGCGTTCATCAGCAATCTGATGAAGCAAATGACCCTCGATGAAAAGATCGGCCAGTTGCGCCTGATCAGCATCGGCCCGGAAATGCCCCGCGAGTTGATCCGCAAAGAGATCGCCGCCGGCAACATCGGCGGTACGTTCAACTCGATCACCCGCCCGGAAAACCGCCCGATGCAGGACGCGGCGATGCGCAGTCGCCTGAAGATTCCGATGTTTTTTGCGTACGACGTGATCCACGGTCATCGTACGATTTTCCCGATTCCGCTGGCCCTGGCCTCGAGCTGGGACATGGGCGCCATCGGCCAGTCCGGGCGCATTGCCGCCAAGGAAGCTGCGGCCGACAGCCTCGACATCACCTTCGCACCGATGGTCGACATCTCCCGTGATCCGCGCTGGGGCCGCAGCTCCGAGGGTTTCGGTGAAGACACCTATCTGACTTCGCGCATCGCCAAAGTGATGGTCAAGGCCTATCAGGGCGATACCCCGAGCGCCGCCGACAGCATCATGGCCAGCGTCAAGCACTTTGCCCTGTACGGCGCAGTCGAGGGCGGCCGCGACTACAACACCGTGGACATGAGCCCGGTGAAGATGTACCAGGACTACCTGCCGCCGTACCGCGCCGCGATTGATGCCGGCGCCGGTGGCGTGATGGTCGCGTTGAACTCGATCAACGGCATCCCGGCCACCGCCAACACCTGGCTGATGAACGACTTGCTGCGCAAGGACTGGGGCTTCAAGGGCCTGGCCGTCAGCGACCACGGCGCGATCTTCGAGCTGATCAAGCACGGCGTGGCCGCCGACGGTCGTGAAGCGGCGAAGCTGGCGATCAAGGCCGGCATCGACATGAGCATGAACGACACCCTGTACGGCAAAGAGCTGCCGGGGCTGCTCAAGTCCGGCGAGATCGAACAGAAAGACATCGACAACGCGGTGCGCGAAGTACTCGCCGCCAAGTACGACATGGGCCTGTTCAAGGACCCGTACCTGCGTATCGGCAAGGCCGAGGATGATCCGGCCGACACCTACGCCGAAAGCCGTCTGCACCGCGCCGAAGCCCGTGACGTGGCACGTCGCAGCCTGGTGCTGTTGAAGAACCAGAACGACACCCTGCCGCTGAAGAAAGACGCGAAAGTCATGCTGGTCGGTCCATTGGCCAAGGCACCTATCGACATGATGGGCAGTTGGGCCGCTGCGGGTAAACCGGCGCAGTCGGTCACGCTGTTCGACGGCATGCGCTCGGTGATGGGCGACAAGGCCAACCTGATCTACGCCCGTGGCGCCAACATCACCAGCGACAAGAAAGTGCTGGATTACCTGAACTTCCTCAACTTCGACGCCCCGGAAGTGGTCGATGATCCACGCCCGGCCAATGTGCTGATCGACGAAGCGGTGAAGGCCGCCATGGACGCTGACGTGATCGTCGCCGCCGTTGGCGAATCCCGTGGCATGTCCCACGAGTCCTCCAGCCGCACCGACCTGAACATCCCGGAAAACCAGCGCGAGTTGATCCGTGCCCTGAAAGCCACCGGCAAACCGCTGGTGCTGGTGCTGATGAACGGCCGGCCGCTGACCATTCTCGAAGAGAACCAGTCGGCTGATGCAATTCTGGAAACCTGGTTCAGCGGCACCGAGGGCGGCAACGCCATCGCCGACGTGCTGTTCGGCGACTACAACCCGTCGGGCAAACTGCCGGTGACCTTCCCGCGCTCCGTGGGCCAGATCCCGACCTACTACAACCACCTGAGCATTGGCCGGCCGTTCACGCCGGGCAAACCGGGCAACTACACCTCGCAGTATTTCGATGACACCACGGGCCCGCTGTTCCCGTTCGGTTACGGCTTGAGCTACACCCAATTCGCCCTGAGCGACATGGCGCTGTCGTCAACCACGCTGAACGCCACCGGCAAGCTCGACGCCAGTGTCACCCTGAAAAACACCGGCAAACGTGACGGCGAAACCGTGGTGCAGCTGTACATTCAGGACGTCACCGGCTCGATGATTCGCCCGGTGAAAGAACTGAAGAACTTCCAGAAAATCATGCTCAAGGCCGGCGAACAGAAAGTCGTGCACTTCACCATCACCGAGGATGACCTGAAGTTCTACAACGCCCAGCTCAAGTACGCGGCCGAGCCTGGCAAGTTCAACGTGCAGATCGGCCTGGATTCGCAGGATGTGACACAGCAGAGCTTTGAGTTGCTGTAACACCTGAAACCCTATGCAAAAACCTGTGGGAGCTGGCTTGCCAGCGATGAGGCCAGCACATTCAACATCTCAGTTGACTGTCAGGCCGCCATCGCTGGCAAGCCAGCTCCCACAGTGTTACGGGTGTGACTGCTAGCCGCGGCGATCGAGAATGTTGACCACCAGCCGATCCACCCAGCCCCAGATCCGCTGCTTCACCCGCCGCCACAGCGGCCGGCGCTGCCACTCCTCCAGACTGACCTGCTGACTCAGGCCGAAGTCCTTCTCGAAACTCTGCACCACCGCTGCCGTCAACGACGGATCCAGTGCCTCCAGATTCGCCTCCAGATTGAAGCGCAGATTCCAGTGATCGAAGTTGCACGAACCGATGCTCACCCACTCGTCCACCAGCACCATTTTCAGGTGCAGGAAGCACGGCTGATATTCGAAGATCTGCACCCCGGCCTTGAGCAGGCGCGGGTAGTAGCGATGGCCGGCGTAACGTACCGACGGGTGATCGGTGCGCGGTCCGGTGAGCAATAGCCGCACGTCGACACCGCGGGCAGCGGCCTTGCGCAGCGAGCGACGGATTTTCCAGGTCGGCAGGAAATACGGGGTGGCCATCCAGATGCGTTTCTGTCCGCTGTTCAAGGCGCGGAACAGCGACTGCAGAATGTCGCGATGCTGGCGGGCATCGGCGTAGGCCACGCGGCCCATGCCCTCGCCCATGTCCGGGACCTTGGGCAAGCGTGGCAGGCCGACATGCGCCGAAGGTTTCCAGGCCCGACGATGGCGATTGGCGATCCATTGACGGTCGAACAGCACTTGCCAGTCGAGCACCAGCGGACCGCTGATTTCCACCATCACTTCATGCCATTCGCTGCTGTCCTGACCCGGCGTCCAGAACTCATCGGTGACACCCGTGCCGCCGACCACCGCCAGACGCTGATCAACCAGCAACAGTTTGCGATGATCGCGATAAAAGTTGCCGACCCAACGCCGCCAGCTCAGGCGATTGTAAAAACGCAGTTCAACCCCGGCCTTGATCAGGCGCTGACGCAGGTGCAGGGTAAACGCGAGACTGCCGTAGTCATCGAACAGGCAGCGTACCCGCACCCCGCGCTCGGCAGCCTGCACCAGCGCCTGCACCACGGCTTCGGCGCAGGCGCCCGCCTCCACCAGATACAACTCGAGTTCGACCTGTTCTTCGGCGCGGGCAATTTCCACCAGCATGCGCGGGAAGAATTGCGGGCCGTCAATCAACAGTTCGAAGCGGTTGCCGTCCCGCCACGGGAACACCGCGCCGCGCATGTCAGCGCGCCGTGAAAATCAGCACCGCACCCACCGGCACCGACAGACTGATGGCCGACAGGCCAGCGAGGTTACGCAGGGTTTCCAGGCCCGGCACCAGGTCGAAATCCTCGGCGTTGATCACCAGCGGTTCCAGGGTCACCACTTGAAAACGCCGGTCATCGAGGCGGGTTGCCAGCAACTGCGCCGGGTATTCATGTTGCTTGCCGTGCAGGTTGACGGTCAGTGGCAAACGCAATTCCAGCTGCGCGCCGGGGGCCAGATCGTTGATCGGGCGCAGGTCGATCCGGGTGCTGATGGTCGCTTCGGGGAATTGCTCGATCTGGAACAGCTCCTTGCGCATGCGCTCGTCGCGCAGGGGGATGCCGCTGTTGATCGAATCCAGCTCGACTTCGACTTCGGCGCGGCCATCCGGATCGACCTTGCCGTGCAACACCAGGAAGCGCTGCACTTCGGAAATGTGGGCGTTTTTCGTGCTGACGAACGACAGCCGCGACGACTCGCCATCCAGATACCAGTTGGCCTGCGCCGGCAGCGCGGCGGCGGCCAGCAGCAGACTGGCGAAGGCTTTATAGAGGGAGCGGTTGAACATTGAATACTCGTGGGGGCGATAAACCTGCACGAACCTTAACCGCCCACGCCGTTATTGCAAACTGATCGCCGCAAATCTATCGATTGGTGAAACCTGCTGTGGGAGCTGGCTTGCCAGCGATAGCGTCGGGACAGGCTATCTCTCTGTTGACTGATACACCGTCATCGCTGGCAAGCCAGCTCCCACGGGGTTATCTATTGACTTGAGGATTGAGGCGGCAACCTTGCCGTTCACCCAGCCACTGCGCGCGGTTGCTGCGGCCCATGCCACTGACGGTGACGGTTTTGCTCGCGCTGTCATCGGTAAAACCGCTGGTCGGCAGCCACTGTTTCACATAACCCCGACAATATTCAGCCTGGTTGTTCATCACGTAGCGACACGAACAATATTCCTTGGCCGTGTACGCACTGATGATGTCGGGGAACGCCCACAGATTGTCGCGTTCGAGCCAGATCCAGCCGAGCAGCACGATCAGCGCCAGCAGCAACACCCGCTTCAACAGCTTCATGGCTGCACCGCTTTGAGCACGCGTTTGAGCAATTCGTTGTGGCGATAGCTGCCGTCGCGATCATCGGCGTAACGCACGATCAGCAGTTTCTCGCTGGGGATTACATACAGCGCCTGCCCCCAATGACCGAGGGCGGCGAAGGTGTCGGGCGGCGCGTCGGGCCATGGCGCGTCGGGCCATGGCGCGGCGGCGCCATCCGCCGGGCGATTGAGCCACCACTGGCCGCCGGGCACCGCTTCGTCCTGATGCGCCTTGTAGCCGGCAAATGGCTCACGGTTGAAGGCGATCCAGTCCTTGGGCAGTAATTGCCGGTCGCGCCAACGTCCGTCGCGCAGCATCAACAGGCCAACCCGCGCCAGATCACGGGCGGTGAGATACGCGTAAGAGGACGCGACAAACGTGCCGCCGGCATCGGTTTCCCACACGGCATGGCGAATGCCCAACGGCTCGAACAGCGCCGTCCACGGATAGTCGGGATAACGCTCGGGGCCGACCATGTTCTTCAGCGCCGCCGCCAGCAGATTGCTGTCACCACTGGAATAACGGAACGCCTGCCCCGGCGGCGCGTAGGCGTCGTGATCGGCGGTGAACGCGGGCATGTCGCGCTGCCCACGGGTGTAGAGCATCGCCACCACCGAGGATTTCAGCGGGGCGTATTCGTAATCTTCCTGCCAGTCCAGACCGGAAGCCCAGTGCAGCAGGTCCGCCATGGTGATCGCCGGGTGTTTTTCCAACGCCGGATAAAACTTTGAAACGGGATCATCCAGTTTGAACAAGCCTTCGCCATACGCCACGCCAAGCACCGTGGCCATCAGACTCTTGCTGATCGACCAGGTCAGGTGCGGGGTTTCGGCACGGGTCGGACCGGCATAGCGTTCGTAGATAACCTGACCGTCGCGAATGACCAGCAAGGCGTCGGTGCGGATGCCCTGGCGGGTGTCGTCGTCGCGGGGTGGGAAGGCGTAGGCCTCTAATGCCTCGACTGCTGCGCCGCTGTTTTTTGCGCCCGTTGGCCATTGTTCATCCGGCCATTGCTCGGCCTGGACCGTGAAGCTGATCAGCAGCAGGAACAGGGACAGGCCTTTGATCATGGAAAAATCTCAACGGACGGGTGCAAAGATCATGGCCCAGAAAAATGACAATCTCCCGATCACTGCGGCAGCTCCTACAGCGTAATGTGCAGGGCTTTGGCCAAGCGCTTGGCCCGCGCGGCGGCCGCCAATTGCATCACCGACTGATCACGCTGCCACATCTGCGCCCACTCCGGGTTGCCCTCGGCCAACGCCTGATCGATCTCGTTCTTCAGCGCATCAAACTGCGCAAACAACCCGCCCAGCAACACGTGTCCGGCCGGATTGTTCGGCGGCTGGCGACTCGCTTCCGCACAGCCGGCCAGCAGCGCCAGCAAACGCAACAGCAGCGGCTGCGACCAGCCACTGTCCTGACCGACGCCATACAGCCACGCGGTCATCGCGCTCAGCACATAGACATCTTCCAGGCTGCGGAACGGCTTCACATAAGCATCCCAGCCATCCCCCGCGAGCAACTCGCACAACGCGCCGTCCAGGTGCAGACGACCGTGGCTGATGTCCGGCATCAGCGGCAGCGCCGGGAGCTTTTCCACACGCACGCCGGGCTCGCCGGGATAGACCACCGCCAGACTCAGACGCGGTTTTTCACCGGGCTCTTCACTGCGCGCGGCGATCAACAGCCAGTCCGCCGCATCCCCGGCGGTGACGAAATCCTTGCGCCCGCTCAGGCGCAAATCGCTGAGACGGGTCTGCATGTCCGCCGGGCGCAGGCTGCGCTGTTCGGTCGCACACAACGCGCCAAGACTCGGCGGCGCGCTCGGCCAAAGCATGCGCAACGCCGCCTGATACCCCACCAGAAACGCCAGCCCCGGCGTCGCCATGCGCCGCCCTCCGGCCACCGCCAGTTCGAATGGCGTCACGTTGCCCAGTTGATGCAACAACGTGGCGAAACCTTCCGCCAGATCAGCGACGGCGGGCAGGCGTTCAGGGCTTTCGAGCAGGCTGGGCCAGGGCATAAGAGGCTCCTTGTGGGCTGTCATACAAGCATCACCAAACGTTCATGGCGATGACACCGGGGCTACATAGCCTGACTTTGCACAACATGGCTGCATAAAGAAAGTCGATCGGCTGCAACCCACGACGGGTTCAAGGCCCGTACGGAGATTCAAATGACTCAGATCGCCCGCATCAGCGACACCGGCAATGAACGCCGCCTGCAAGCCGAACGCCTGATCGGCGCCGAGGCCTTGCAGCAAGCCCAGGCCTTGCGCTTCAGCGTCTTCAGCGGCGAATTCAACGCCAAGCTGAAAGGCGCGGAACTGGGTCTGGACATGGATGACTATGATGTTCACTGCAGCCACATCGGCGTGCGTGACCTGAACACCGGGCGTCTGGTCGCCACCACCCGCTTGCTCGATCACACCGCCGCCAGCAGCCTGGGCAAGTTCTACAGCGAAGAAGAATTCAGCCTGCACGGACTGGCGCACCTGCAAGGTCCGATCCTCGAAATCGGCCGTACCTGCGTCGATCCGGCCTACCGCAACGGCGGCACCATCGCTGTGCTTTGGGGAGAACTGGCCGAAGTGTTGAATCAGGGCGGCTACAGCTACCTGATGGGTTGCGCGAGCATCCCGATGCAGGACGGCGGCGTGCAGGCTCACGCGATCATGCAGCGTCTGCGCGAACGTTATCTGTGCACCGAACACCTGCGCGCCGAACCGAAGAATCCGCTGCCATCGCTGGACATTCCGTCGAACGTGATCGCCGAAATGCCACCGCTGCTCAAGGCCTACATGCGCCTGGGCGCGAAGATCTGCGGCGAGCCGTGCTGGGACGAAGACTTCCAGGTCGCCGACGTGTTCATCCTGCTCAAGCGCGACGAACTCTGCCCGCGCTACGCCAAGCACTTCAAGGCGGCCGTGTGATGAGCCGGCTGCGCGTGTACGCGCGAATCGCGCGGGTGCTGCTGGTGGTGACGCTGGGCCTGACCATGGCCAGCGTGTTCGGCGTATTCGAACGTCTGGGCCTGGCGCACTCGATGCAACGTCGGCAGCGCTGGTCGCGTTTCTTCATGGCACGTTTGAGCAATGCCCTGCCCTTTCGCGTAACGGTGCACGGCGAGTTGCCGCAGCAGCCGATGCTGTGGGTCAGCAATCATGTGTCATGGACTGACATTCCACTGCTGGGCATGCTCACGCCGCTTTCGTTTCTGTCCAAGGCCGAAGTGCGCACCTGGCCGGTGGCTGGCTGGCTGGCGGCCAAGGCCGGCAGCCTGTTCATCCGTCGCGGCTCGGGTGACAGCCAGTTGATCCGCAAACAGATGACCCGCCATTTGCAGACGCAGCATCCGCTGCTGATGTTCCCGGAAGGCACCACCACCGACGGCCGTTCGCTGCGCACTTTTCACGGTCGCCTGCTGTCGGCGGCCATCGATTCCGAGGTGATGCTGCAACCGGTGGCGATCCGTTATCTGCGCAATGGCGAGATCGACGCGCTGGCGCCGTTCATTGGTGACGATGATTTGCTGTCGCACCTGATGCGTCTGTTCAGCAATGATTGCGCCGATGTTGAAGTGCATCTGCTCAAGCCGATCGCCTGTCAGGGCCGCGAGCGTGCGGCACTGGCGTTCGAAGCGCAGCAGGCGGTGCAGAAGGCGTTGTTTGGCGCGATTCCGGAAAAGCAAAAACCCCCGATGCGCCCGGCCATCGCCGCCTGAAATACAACCGCTAAAATCACCCTCGGCCCCTGTGGGAGCTGGCTTGCCAGCGATAGCGGTAGACCAGCCGACACGAATGTTGAATGTGCCGACGCCATCGCTGGCAAGCCAGCTCCCACAGGGATTCAGGGTGTTGTTGAGGATTGTGCGAAGTCTTGCAATTGCGGGTAGAACAACGCGAAGTCCTCACTCAGCGGCTCATACAACCGCCGCAACTCCTGCATCGCCATCGCCAGTTCCTCCGGCCGGGTCAGGCGCCGGGAGATCCCGCGCAGCACCTGCTCCAGCACTTCAAACGCCTGATACGAACCCAGCCAGTCATTGGCAACCATGTGCGGTGCGATCTTCGCCAGGCGTTCGGGCAATTGCCGTTCATTCGACAGCACCCGGTACACGTCGCGGGTGAAGTCCTCCAGCGGCTGATCGGCGTACAGCGTCCAGTCCCGCGCCAGGCAATGGTCGAAAAACACATCGAGGACAATCCCCGCGTAGCGCCGCCGGGTCTCGGTGAAACGCCCGAGGGCGATGTCCACCACGGGGTGGCGATCGGTGAACACATCAATCCGCCGATGCAGCTGAATTGCCGCTTCGATCTGCGGCGCAAATTGCCCTTGCAGGCGTCCTTTGACGAAATCGCCATACAGACTGCCGAGTAATTGCTCGGGGTGCTGGCCTCCGAGGTGTAAATGTGCGAGATAGTTCATGGGCGCAGCTTAGCACTGCGCGCTTTCATCGTTACAGCACACGTATCGTTATAACCCGATATACCGATTTATACGGTCGTCAGATCAAATTCATATTGGTATATCGCGAAATACCGATTTAAAGTTCGCCTCATCGCGATATAGCGCTACACATCACGAGCACAAAGCCATGAACCTCGACCTCGACGAAATAATAAAAGCCCTGGCACACCCAGTACGGCGAGACATCCTTATCTGGCTGAAAGACCCCAAAGCCCAGTTTCCTGAGCAGATACACAACCACGAGTACGGCATCTGCGCCGGGCAGATCGATCAACGCTGCGGCCTGTCGCAGTCGACCGTCTCCGCCCACCTGGCGACCCTGCAACGCGCAGGTCTGATCAGCAGCCAGAAAGCCGGCCAGTGGCACTTCTTCAAACGCAACGAGGACGTGATCCAGGCGTTCCTCGACGCCATCGTCAAAGAGCTCAGCGCTCCCACAAGGAATTGATTCAAATGCCCCTCTCGCTACTCATCCTGGCCTTGAGCGCCTTCGCCATCGGCACCACCGAGTTCGTCATCATGGGCCTGTTGCCCGATGTGGCGGCCGACCTCAAGGTGTCGATTCCCGGCGCCGGCTGGCTGGTGACCGGTTACGCCCTGGGCGTGGCCATCGGTGCGCCGTTCATGGCACTGGCCACCGCCAGACTGCCACGCAAGGCTGCACTGGTAGCGCTGATGGGGATTTTCATCGTCGGTAACCTGCTGTGTGCCATCGCCGGTGACTACAACGTGCTGATGTTTGCCCGTGTCGTCACGGCGCTGTGCCATGGTGCGTTCTTCGGTATCGGTTCTGTAGTAGCCGCCGGGCTGGTCGCGCCGAACAAACGGGCGTCGGCCGTGGCGCTGATGTTCACCGGCCTGACCCTGGCCAACGTGCTCGGCGTGCCACTGGGCACGGCGCTGGGTCAGGAAGCCGGCTGGCGTTCGACCTTCTGGGCGGTGACCGTGATTGGTGTCGTGGCGCTGATCGGCCTGATCCGCTTCCTGCCGGCCAAGCGTGACGAGGAAAAACTCGACATGCGCGCCGAACTCGCCGCCCTCAAAGGCGCCGGCATCTGGCTGTCGCTGAGCATGACCGCGCTGTTCGCCGCGTCGATGTTCACCCTCTTCACCTACGTCGCGCCGCTGCTCGGTGATGTCACTGGTGTCTCGCCAAAAGGCGTGACCTGGTCCCTGCTGCTGATCGGCCTCGGTCTGACGGTGGGCAACATCATTGGCGGCAAACTGGCGGACAAGCGTCTCGGCGCCACCCTGATCGGCGTGTTCGTGGCGATGGCGGTGGTTTCCACCGTGCTGAGCTGGACCAGCGTTGCGCTGATCCCGACGGAGATCACCCTGTTCCTCTGGGCCACCGCTTCGTTTGCCGCCGTCCCGGCGCTGCAAGTCAACGTGGTGACCTTCGGCAAGGCGGCCCCGAATCTGGTGTCGACCCTGAACATCGGCGCTTTCAACATCGGCAACGCCTTGGGCGCCTGGGTCGGTGGCAGCGTCATCGCCCACGGTTTCGGCCTGACCAGCGTGCCCCTGGCCGCCGCGGCGCTGGCCGTGCTCGCGCTGCTGGTGACCCTGATCACTTTCCGTCAGAACGGCAATGCCGACCTGGCCCCTGCTACCCACTGATTAACCACTTCACTGACGAGGGTTGTACACATGGCAACTATTTTCGATCCGATCAAACTGGGCGACCTCGAGCTGTCCAACCGCATCATCATGGCTCCGCTGACCCGCTGCCGCGCCGACGAAGGCCGCGTGCCGAACGCGCTGATGGCTGAATACTACGTACAGCGCGCGTCGGCTGGCCTGATCCTGTCCGAAGCCACTTCGGTGACGCCGATGGGCGTCGGCTACCCGGACACCCCAGGCATCTGGTCCAACGACCAGGTGCGCGGCTGGACCAACGTGACCAAAGCCGTGCACGCTGCCGGCGGCAAGATCGTCCTGCAACTGTGGCACGTCGGCCGCATCTCGCACCCGTCGTACCTCAACGGTGAAGCTCCGGTCGCGCCGAGCGCCATCCAGCCCAAAGGTCACGTCAGTCTGGTGCGCCCACTGGCCGACTACCCGACCCCGCGCGCGCTGGAAACCGCTGAAATCGCCGAGATCGTCGAGGCCTACCGCACCGGTGCCGAAAACGCCAAAGCCGCCGGTTTCGATGGCGTGGAAATCCACGGCGCCAACGGTTACCTGCTCGACCAGTTCCTGCAAAGCAGCACCAACCAGCGTACCGACAACTACGGCGGCTCTCTGGAGAACCGTGCGCGCCTGCTGCTGGAAGTGACTGACGCAGCGATCGACGTCTGGGGCGCCGGCCGTGTCGGCGTGCACTTGGCACCCCGCGCCGATTCCCATGACATGGGCGACGACAATCTGGCCGAGACCTTCACTTATGTGGCTCGCGAGCTGGGCAAGCGCGGCATCGCCTTCATCTGCTCCCGCGAGAAAGAAGGCGCCGACAGCCTCGGCCCACAGCTGAAAGAAGCTTTCGGCGGCGCGTACATCGCCAACGAACGCTTCACCAAGGACAGCGCCAATGCGTGGCTGGCTGAAGGCAAGGCTGACGCGGTAGCGTTCGGCGTACCGTTCATTGCCAACCCGGACCTGCCGGCGCGCCTGAAGGCCGATGCCCCGCTGAACGATCCGCGCCCAGAGCTGTTCTACGGCAAGGGCCCGGTCGGTTACATCGACTACCCGACGCTGTAAACGTTATTCAGTACAAAGCAGCCGAAACGCAAAAGCCCCCGACTCGTGAGAGCCGGGGGCTTTTTCTTGGGCGTCCGGTACGGGGCAGCTAACATTCGTTCACAGGGACGACACAAAATCCCTACAAAATCCGTAGCTCGCTACGTTTAAACTCGCGGTTCGGGCGTCTGTAAAAGCAGGCCAATTGACATAACCTATGTCAATTACGCATTTTGTTTCATTTGCGCAGGCTGGGGCTCAGGCGCAGCATATCCAACCCTGTATCGACCCAACGCTCGGCCTCGGCATGCAGCTCAAAGCTGTCCGGCGCCAATAGCCATCCATACAGGAGGCCATCGATATACGCATGAATGCTGATGGCCGCGCGGGCAGTGTCGAGATCTTCCGGCAACTGGCCGCGATTGACCGCATTACGCAGGGTCAGTCCGATGCGCAGATTGCAATCGAGACTGGCCGTGCGGCGCTGCTGGCGCAGATCGCACATTTCATCGGTGAATTCGCACTTGTGAAACAGAATCTCGTTAATGCGACGGGTCTTCGGATCCAGGGCAACCTGATGGAACAGATGGATCAACAGCTTGCGCATGCACCCCAGCGGATCGAGTTCATCCTCGCTCTCGCTGGCCTTGGCCAATTCATCCAGCGGTTCGTGCAGGCTGTCGAGCATCGCCTGCACCAGATCGGCCTTGTTGCTGAAATGCCAATAAATGGCACCGCGCGTAACGCCGGCCATTGTCGCGATATCCGCCAGGGTCGTGCGGGCCACGCCCCTTTCATAAAACGCTTTCTCGGCCGCTTCGAGAATCTGGCTGCGCGTTTCCTGAGCTTCCTCTTTGGTACGACGGACCATGGCAGTAAAACCTCAAACAGGATGTTTCAGGGATGGCTGAATATCCGCTGAATAAAGAGGGGGCCGATTTCTCACGAATCGGCTCCCCGGCCTACAATTTCAAACCTTGCGACGCATTTTGTAACAGGGTGGGTACGACGCCAAGCTATTTACAAACAACCATGAACGTAAGTATATTCCTTAGCAAGCTACTTATCCACCCGACCCGATTTTTTTACCCTTCCACACTTCTTGTGCGCATTTTGCGCGCCTGACCCGAGGATCTTCATGCAATTCAAGCCAGCTGTTACCGCTCTGGTCACTGCCGTCGCCCTGGCATCGCTGCTCAGTGGATGTAAAAAGGAAGAAGCGGCCCCGGCCGCTCCGCCTCCTCAGGTCGGCGTCGTCACCCTGCAACCACAAGCGTTCACCCTCACGTCGGAACTGCCGGGGCGCACCAGTGCGTACCGCATCGCTGAAGTCCGGCCACAGGTCAACGGCATCATTCTCAAGCGCCTGTTCAAGGAAGGCGCCGACGTCAAAGCCGGTCAGCAGCTGTACCAGATCGATCCGGCAGTCTATGAAGCGACCTTGAAAAGCGCCGAAGCCAATCTGCGTTCGACCAAGTCGATCTCCGACCGCTACAAGCAACTGGTCGACGAGCAGGCCGTGAGCCGCCAGGAATACGACACCGCCGTGGCCAACCGCATGGAATCGGAAGCGTCGCTGCAAAGCGCGCAGATCAATGTGAAATACACCAAGGTCTACGCGCCGATCTCCGGTCGTATTGGCCGTTCTGCGGTGACCGAAGGCGCGCTGGTCAGCAATGGTCAGGCCGACGCGATGGCGACGATCCAGCAACTGGACCCGATCTATGTCGACGTCACCCAGTCCTCGGTTGAACTGCTGGAACTGCGCCGCGAGCTGGAAAGCGGTCGCCTGCAGAAAGCCGGTGACAACTCGGCAGCGGTCAAGTTGACCCTGGAAGACGGCAGCCAGTACAAGCTCGACGGCAAACTGGAATTCTCCGAAGTATCGGTTGATCCAACGACCGGTTCCGTGACCCTGCGCGCCGTGTTCCCGAACCCGGATCACACCCTGCTGCCCGGCATGTTCGTCCGCGCCCAATTGCAGGCCGGCGTCAACGCCGCCGCCATTCTGGCGCCGCAACAAGGCGTGACCCGTGACCTCAAGGGCACCCCGACCGCACTGGTTGTCGGCCCGGACAACAAGGTCGAGCTGCGTCAGCTCAAGGCCAGCCGCACCGTCGGCAGCCAGTGGCTGATCGAAGATGGCCTGAAAGCCGGCGATCGTCTGATCACCGAAGGCCTGCAATACGTTCGCCCAGGTGCCCAGGTCAACCCGACCGAAGCGACCAACGTAGCCAAGAACCCGGCCCCCGCTCAAGCAGCTGACAAAGCCGCCGGCGGCAAAGGGGAGTAACTCATGTCGAAATTTTTTATCGACCGTCCGATTTTCGCCTGGGTAATCGCCCTGGTGATCATGTTGGTCGGGGCACTATCGATCCTCAAATTGCCGATCAACCAATACCCGAGCATTGCGCCTCCAGCAATCGCGATCTCCGTGACCTACCCGGGTGCTTCGGCACAAACGGTTCAGGACACCGTGGTCCAGGTGATCGAGCAACAGCTCAACGGTATCGACAACTTGCGTTATGTGTCTTCGGAAAGTAACTCCGACGGCAGCATGACCATCACCGCGACCTTCGAGCAAGGCACCAACTCCGACACCGCGCAGGTTCAGGTTCAGAACAAGCTGAACCTGGCGACCCCGCTGCTGCCGCAGGAAGTGCAGCAACAGGGTATCCGCGTGACCAAGGCAGTGAAGAACTTCCTGCTGGTGATCGGCGTGGTATCGCGTGACGGCAGCATGACCAAGGACGACCTGTCCAACTACATCGTGTCGAACATGCAGGACCCGATCTCGCGGACTGCCGGTGTCGGTGACTTCCAGGTCTTCGGTGCCCAGTACGCGATGCGCATCTGGCTCGATCCGGCCAAGTTGAACAAGTACAACCTGACCCCGGCTGATGTCAGCAGCGCGATCTCGGCGCAGAACGTTCAGGTGTCTTCTGGTCAGCTCGGCGGCTTGCCGGCGCTGCCTGGCCAGCAACTGAACGCCACGATCATCGGCAAGACCCGTCTGCAGACTGCCGAGCAGTTCAAGGCGATTCTGCTGAAGGTCAACCAGGACGGTTCGCAAGTGCACATCGGCGATGTCGCCGACGTCGGCCTGGGTGGTGAAAACTCGACCATCTCGGCGCAGTTCAACGGCAAGCCGTCGTCCGGTCTGGCGGTCAAACTGGCCAACGGCGCCAACGCCCTCGACACCGCCAAGGCGCTGCGCAAGACGATTGACGAACTCAAGCCGTTCTTCCCGCAAGGCATGGAAGTGGTGTTCCCGTACGACACCACGCCAGTGGTGACCGAATCGATCAAGGGTGTGGTTGAAACCCTGGTCGAGGCGATCGCGCTGGTGTTCCTGGTGATGTTCCTGTTCCTGCAGAACTTCCGCGCCACCGTCATCACCACGATGACCGTGCCGGTGGTATTGCTCGGCACGTTCGGCATCCTCGCGGCTGCCGGTTTCAGCATCAACACCCTGACCATGTTCGGTATGGTATTGGCCATCGGCTTGCTGGTGGACGACGCCATCGTCGTGGTGGAAAACGTCGAGCGGGTGATGGCCGAAGAAGGCCTGTCACCGAAGGAAGCGACCAAGAAGTCCATGGGGCAGATCCAGGGCGCTCTGGTCGGTATCGCCCTGGTGCTGTCGGCAGTATTGCTGCCGATGGCGTTCTTCAGCGGTTCCACCGGTGTGATCTACCGTCAGTTCTCGATCACCATCGTCTCGGCCATGGCCCTGTCGGTGCTGGTTGCGCTGATCTTCACCCCGGCGCTCTGCGCGACCATGCTCAAGGCCATCCCGAAAGGCGAGCACGGCACGCCGAAAAAAGGCTTCTTCGGCTGGTTCAACCGCAACTTCGACCGCAGCGTGCGCAGCTACGAGCGCGGCGTCGGCAACATCCTGCAGCGCAAGGCGCCGTATCTGTTGGCCTACCTGTTGATCGTGGTCGGCATGATCTGGCTGTTCACCCGCATTCCGACTGCGTTCCTGCCGGAAGAAGACCAGGGCGTACTGTTCGCCCAAGTGCAAACCCCGGCGGGTTCCAGTGCCGAACGAACCCAGGTCGTGATCGACGAAATGCGTTCGTATCTGCTGGAGAAAGAAGCGGGAGCGGTGTCCTCGGTGTTCACCGTGAACGGCTTCAACTTCGCCGGTCGTGGGCAGAGCTCGGGTCTGGCGTTCATCATGCTCAAGCCGTGGCACGAGCGTGATTCGAGCAACAGCGTGTTTGCCCTGGCCCAGCGCGCCCAGCAGCACTTCTTCAGCTTCCGCGACGCGATGGTGTTTGCCTTCGCCCCGCCAGCGGTACTGGAGCTGGGTAACGCCACCGGTTTCGACGTGTTCCTGCAGGACCGCGCCGGTATCGGTCACGAAAAACTGATGGAAGCGCGTAACCAGTTCCTCGGCATGGCTGCACAGAGCAAGGTGCTCTACCAGGTGCGTCCGAACGGTCTGAACGATGAGCCGCAATACCACCTGGAAATCGACGATGCGAAGGCCCGCGCCCTGGGCGTGAGCATTTCCGACATCAACAGCACCCTGTCGATCTCCTTCGGTAGTAGCTACGTCAACGACTTCATCGACCGCGGTCGGGTGAAAAAGGTGTACGTGCAAGGTCAGGCTGGCGCTCGCATGAGCCCGGAAGACCTGAAGAAGTGGTACGTGCGCAACAGCGCCGGGACCATGGTGCCGTTCTCCGCATTCGCCAAGGGCGAGTGGATCTACGGTTCGCCGAAACTGGCGCGCTACAACGGTGTGGAAGCGATGGAGATCCTCGGTTCTCCGGCGCCGGGTTACTCCACCGGCGAAGCGATGGCCGAAGTCGAAGCGATTGCCAAGAAGCTGCCGGCCGGTGTCGGTATCTCCTGGACCGGTCTGTCCTATGAGGAACGGCTGTCCGGCTCGCAGGCGCCAGCGCTGTATGCACTGTCGCTGCTGATGGTGTTCCTGTGTCTGGCGGCGCTGTACGAGAGCTGGTCGATTCCGATCGCCGTGATGCTCGTGGTACCGCTGGGGATCATCGGCGCGCTGATGGCCACCAGCCTGCGCGGGCTGTCCAACGACGTGTACTTCCAGGTGGGTCTGTTGACGACTATCGGTCTTGCGGCTAAAAACGCCATTCTGATCGTCGAGTTCGCCAAAGAGCTGCACGAGCAAGGACGCAGTCTGCGCGATGCGGCGATCGAAGCGTGCCGCATGCGTCTGCGACCGATCATCATGACCTCGCTGGCGTTCGTTCTCGGTGTAGTACCGTTGGCGATCTCCACGGGTGCAGGTTCGGGTAGCCAGCATGCGATCGGTACCGGCGTGATTGGCGGTATGCTCACGGCCACGATCCTGGCGATCTTCTGGGTCCCACTGTTCTTCGTCACGGTTTCGTCCATGGGCCAGCGCAAAATCGCCGATCCGGACGAGACGACTGAAACTCCTAAAGAGGCTGGCCAATGAGCAAGTCGCTACTCTCCATCGCAGTCGCCGCCTTCGTGCTGAGCGGTTGCTCGCTGATCCCCGATTATCAGCAGCCTGAGGCTCCTGTCGCAGGTCAGTACCCGCAAGGGCCGGCCTATTCGCCGGCCCAGGCGCCGGCGCAAGCCGCTGCCGAGCAGGGCTGGAAGCAGTTTTTCCATGATCCGGCCCTGCAGCAGCTGATCCAGGTGGCGCTGGAAAACAACCGCGACCTGCGTGTCGCGGCGCTGAACATCGACGCTTATGCGGCTCAATACCGCATCCAGCGAGCGGATCTGTTCCCGGCCGTATCGGCCAATGCCAGCGGCAGCCGTCAGCGGATTCCGGCGCGAGCGTCGCAGACCGGTGATTCGACGATCACCAGTTCCTACACCGCGACCGTCGGCATCAGCGCCTACGAACTCGACCTGTTCGGACGGGTACGCAGCCTGAGCGAACAAGCGCTGCAACAATACTTCGCCACCGAAGAAGCGCGCCGCAGCACCCAGATCAGTCTGGTGGCCAGTGTGGCCAACGCCTATATGACCTGGCAGGCGGACAAGGAACTGCTCAAGCTGACGCAGGACACCCTCGGTGCCTTCGAAGAAAGCTACAAGCTGACCAGCCGCAGCAACGAAGTCGGTGTGGCCTCGGCGCTGGACCTGGCGCAGTCGCGCACCTCGGTGGAAAACGCCCGGGCACAACTGGCCAAGTACACCCGTCAGGTGGCTCAGGACGAGAACAGCCTGACCCTGCTGCTCGGCACCGGCATCCCGGCCAATCTGCAAGCGGCCAAACCGCTGTCGGATGATCTGCTCAGCGACGTACCGGCCGGCCTGCCTTCGGACTTGCTGCAACGTCGTCCTGACATCCTTCAGGCCGAGTACAACCTGAAAGCGGCCAACGCCAACATCGGCGCCGCCCGTGCAGCGTTCTTCCCGAGCATCAGCCTGACCGCCAATGCGGGCAGCCTGAGCCCGGACCTGTCCGGTCTGTTCAAAGGTGGTTCGGGCACATGGCTGTTCCAGCCGCAGATCAACCTGCCAATCTTCAACGCCGGCAGCCTGCGTGCCAGCCTCGACTACGCCAAGATCCAGAAGGACATTGGCGTGGCGAACTACGAGAAGTCGATTCAGACCGCCTTCCAGGAAGTCGCCGACGGCCTGGCCGCCCGCCAGACCTACACCGAGCAGTTGCAAGCGCAGCGTGACTTCGTCGCGGCCAACCAGGATTACTACCGTCTGGCCGAGCGTCGTTACCGCATCGGTGTCGACAGCAACCTGACTTTCCTCGACGCCCAGCGTCAGTTGTTCAGCGCGCAACAGGCACTGATCACCGACCGCCTCGCGCAGCTGACCAGTGCGGTCAACCTGTACAAGGCCCTGGGGGGTGGCTGGAATGCGCAGACCGCGCAGAACGAACCGCTGAAAGAAGAAGCACCGAAGATGAAGTTGTTCTGATCATCAACAGGTGAAAACAGGAAGCCCACCGATTGGTGGGCTTTTTGTTGCCTCAGGAAAAGTTTAGGTGCCTGCACTGACCCCTTCGCTGGCGAGCCAGCTCCCACAGGTTTTCAGGGGTCCGCAAAATATGTGTTCACTGAAGATCCTTGTGGGAGCTGGCTTGCCAGCGATGAGGCCTTCACAGACACCCTGAAATCCAACTGAATCTTGCGTTCGATAATCGCCCAGAACCCGCTTTTACCAATTGAATCAAAACATCCGCCCCCCGCACCATTCGCTCCACAAAACCAATAACAACAGGTTCGATACCATGCTCCCGCGCCCTGTCCCGCCCGGCTGATCGCCGCCGCTCCATTCCTGATCTGCAATGTCGTGCTCGCCCCAAAGTGGCGGCAGCGAACCCGTTCGTCCCCCCAAAAAAATAACAAGAGACCCTGCGATGACTCATCCCACTGCGCCGTACGCACTCCCCGGCCTGATCGCCCTGGCCCTGACTGGCGTCGCCCTCCCCGCCGCAGCCGAAGAAGCCGGTTTTATCGAGGGCGCCAGCGCCAACCTGAACCTGCGCAACTTCTACATCAACCGCAACTTCACCAACCCGACCAAGGCGCAGGGCAAGGCCGAAGAATGGACGCAGAACTTCATCCTCGACGCCAAATCCGGTTTCACCCAGGGCACCGTCGGTTTCGGCATGGACGTGCTCGGTCTGTATTCGGTAAAACTCGATGGCGGTAAAGGCACCGGCGGCACGCAACTGCTGCCGCTGGATCACGACGGGCGTCCGGCGGACAACTTCGGCCGCACTAACGTCGCGTTCAAGGCCAAGCTGTCGCAGACCGAAATCAAGGTCGGCGAATGGATGCCAGTGCTGCCGATCCTGCGTTCGGACGACGGTCGTTCGCTGCCGCAAACCTTCCGTGGTGGCCAGATCACCTCGAAGGAGATCAACGGCCTGACCCTCTACGGCGGCCAGTTCCGCGCCAACAGCCCGCGCGACGACAGCAGCATGAGCGACATGTCGATGTTCGGCAAAGCGGCGTTTACCTCTGATCGTTTCAACTTCCAGGGCGGTGAATACCAGTTCAACGAAAAACGCACGCAGATCGGTCTGTGGAACGCCGAACTCAAAGACATCTACAGCCAGCAATACGTCAATCTGACTCACAGCCAGCCACTCGGTAACTGGACGCTGGGCGCCAACCTCGGCTTCTTCTACGGCAAGGATGACGGCAGCGCCCGCGCCGGCGAACTCGACAACAAGACCTGGTCGGGGATGTTCTCGGCCCGCTACGGCGGCAACACCTTCTATGTCGGCCTGCAAAAACTCACCGGCGACAGCGCCTGGATGCGCGTCAATGGCACCAGCGGCGGCACCCTGGCCAACGACAGTTACAACTCCAGCTACGACAACGCCCAGGAACGTTCCTGGCAGGTGCGCCACGACTACAACTTTGCCGCCCTGGGCATCCCCGGCCTGACCCTGATGAACCGCTACATCAGCGGCGACAACGTGCACACCGGAACCATCACCGATGGCAAGGAATGGGGCCGCGAATCGGAACTGGGCTACACCGTGCAGAGCGGTACCCTGCGCGACCTCAACGTGCGCTGGCGCAACTCGACCATGCGCCGCGACTTCAGCAACAACGAGTTCGACGAGAACCGCCTGATCATCAGCTATCCGATCAGCTTGCTCTGATCCGAGATTGGCCCCGGATTATCTGTAGGAGCTGCCGCAGGCTGCGATTTTTTGATCTTAAAATGCAGAATCAACAGATCGCAGCCTGCGGCAGCTCCTAAAGGAAAGGGATATCAGAGAGCCATCCGTCAGGATCTGTGGCACTTCACTAAGCCTCGGGTAGAGTAGGAAACACCTGAAGGGCTCAGGTGCCACACCCTCCCCGCTTCCGCTATCCAAAGTTGTTGGTCCTCAAGATTTGGCCAGATTGTCATCGGAAGACACTGCTGATCATCGGAGGACCACCTCATGATCACTCGTCTCAACGCAACACCCGACTGGGACGCCAAGGCCTACCAGCAGTTTTCTCGTCAACGCCAGCGCCCGGTCAACGAATTGCTCGACCGTGTCGATCTGCACGACCCCAAACGCATTTATGACCTGGGCTGCGGCACCGGCATTGCCACGCAGTTGCTGGCCGAGCGCTGGCCGCGAGCGCAGTTGCTGGGCGTCGACAGCTCACGGCAGATGCTGGATCAGGCCCGATGTCTGCCGATCAACGCCCAATGGCAAGAGTGCGACTTGCTCGACTGGCACCCCGAGCAACCCGCCGACCTGCTGCTCGCGGCGGCGGTGCTGCATTTCATTGGCGATCATCAACAACGGCTGCCGCGCCTGCTCGGTCATCTCAAGCCCGGTGGCTGTCTGGCAGCACACATGCCGGACTGGCGCGATGCCTTGTGGTATCGACTGATGCTCGACACCCTCGACGATGCCGGACCGGGACACACCCCCATCGGTACACCGCAATTGCGCCAGTGCATGGCCGCGCGGCCGTTGTTGGCATTGGAGGATTACTACCGCTTGCTGGCGCCGCTGACCACGTCGCTGGACATCTGGGAAACCGAGCAACTGCAAGTGGTGGACGGCAAGTCGCCGGTGTACGACTGGGTAAAGGTCTCGGCGTTGCGGCCGGTGATGCAGGCGCTGACGTCACAGGAGCAGGCGCGGTTTATCTATCACTTCCTGATGCGCGTGCATGAGTATTATCCGCCGGAGAAAAACGGGCAGACGCTGTTTCCGTTCAAGCGGATTTTCATTGTGGCCAGGGTTTGAAGATCAACAGATCGCAGCCTGCGGCAGCTCCTACTTTGGAATGCACTCCCCTGTAGGAGCTGCCGGAGGCTGCGATCTTTTGATTCTGATGCTTACTCCCGAGACTCAATCCCAAGCTCATCCCACACCGACTCCGCCAGGTGAAACGTCGCATTGGCCGCCGGAATCCCGCAATAAATCGCGCTCTGCATAATCACTTCCTTGATCTCGCCCCGACTTACGCCATTGTTCGCCGCTGCGCGCAAATGCAGTTTCAGTTCGCCTTCGCGGTTCATCCCGATCAGCATGGCGATGGTGATCAGGCTGCGGGTATGCCGCGGCAGGCCCGGGCGGGTCCAGATGTCGCCCCAGGCGTGACGGGTGATCATCTCCTGAAATTCCGAGTTGAACTCGGTCAGCGTGGTCAGGCTGCGATCGACATGCGCATCGCCCAGCACCGCACGGCGTACTTGCATGCCATCGTCATAACGTTGTTTCTCGTCCACAAAAACTTCCTCACTGAGCGTTCAGAAACGCCAACACACGATCACTGAATGCGGCACCCGCCTGCACGTTGGACAGGTGCGCGGCATGGAACTCGGCGTACTCGGCGCCGCGCACATGCTCCTGAATGAAATGCCCACCGGACGGTGGCGTCACCGCATCTTCGGTGCCGGCAATCACCAGCAGCGGCAGGTTGATCGACGCCAGTTGCTCGCGGAAATCGGCGTCGCGCACCGCCGCGCAATTGGCCGCATAACCTTCAGGCGAAGTGGCCGCTAGCATGTCGGTGATCTTCTTCGCTGCAGCCGGATTGGCCGCGGAAAAGTCCGGGGTGAACCAACGGGCAATCGACGCATCACGCAGGGCGACCATCGCCGCCGGGCCATCACGCAGCACGGTGTCAATGCGTGGATTCCACACCGACGGATCGCCAATCTTCGCCGCGGTGTTGCACACGATCAGTTTGTGCAGACGGTGGCCGGCATTGATCCCCAGCCACTGGCCGATCAAGCCGCCCATCGACAGTCCGCAGAAATGTGAGCGCTCGATGTGCAGCGCATCCAGCAGACCCAGCACATCGTGGCCCAATTGCTCGATGCTGTACGGCCCCGGCGTCACCAGGGATTGACCGTGACCACGGGTGTCGAAACGCAGCACCCTGAAGTGCTCGGTGAACGCCGGCATCTGCGCGTCCCACATGTGCAGGTTGGTGCCCAGCGAATTGGACAGCACCAGCACCGGCGCATCGACCGGGCCTTCCATGACGTAATGCAGTTCGCCATCGGCGAGTTGAACGAAAGCCACAGCCCTCTCCTTTCAGACAGACAATGCGTTGTGTTCGGCCACCGCGCGCTCGACCCAGGTTTGCGCCTGGCCGAGGTAATGCGCGGGGTCGAGCAGATGATCCAGCTCGGTGCTGCTCAGTTCGGCGGTCACTTGCGGCTCGTCACCAAGTACCGCACGCAGGTGGCGCTGTTCGGCCACCGCGCGTTTGCAGCATTGTTCGAGCAAATGGTGCGCGGTGTCGCGGCCGACACGCTGGGCGAGGACGATGCTCACCGCTTCGGCCAGCACCAGCCCTTGGGTCAATTGGAGATTGCGCGCCATGCGCTCGGCATCGACCTCCAGACCATCGGCCAGCAAGCGCGCCTGTTGCAGCGCACCGGACACCAGGCAGCAGATCTCCGGCAGGGTTTCCCATTCGGCATGCCACAGACCGAGGCTGCGTTCGTGCTCCTGGGGCATGGCGCTGAACAACGTCGAGACCAGCCCCGGCACCCGCGTCGCCGCGCCGATCAACACCGCCGCACCCACCGGATTGCGCTTGTGCGGCATGGTCGACGAACCGCCCTTGCCCGGCGCCGACGGCTCGAACACCTCCGCCGCTTCGGTCTGCATCAACAGACTGACGTCGCGCCCGAGTTTGCCGAGGCTGCCGGCGATCAAACCAAGCACCGCGCCGAACTCGACGATGCGATCCCGCTGAGTGTGCCACGGTTGCTCAGGCAAGCTCAGTTGCAGCTCTTCTGCCAGCGCCTGGGCGATCGGCAGCGCTTGCTCGCCGAGCGCCGCGAGGGTGCCGGAAGCGCCGCCGAATTGCAGCACTAGCAGGCGCGGTTTGAGTTCGCGCAGACGCTGACGGCTGCGGGTCACCGCACCGAGCCATCCGGCGATTTTCATCCCGAGGGTGACCGGCGTGGCATGTTGCAGCCAGGTGCGCCCGGCCAATGGCGTCGCCGAATGCCGTTGGGCCTGGGTGGCGAGCGAATCGGCCAGCGCTGCCAGGTCGCTTTCAATCAGTGCCAGCGCCTGCCGCAATTGCAGGACCAGCCCGGAATCCATCACGTCCTGACTGGTAGCGCCCAGATGCACATAGCGCTCGGCCTCGGCACTGCGCGCGGCGATCTGCTTGCCCAATGCCTTGACCAGTGGAATCGCCGAGTTACCGGCCGTGGCAATCGCCTCGCCCAGCGCCGCGAAGTCATACAGACCGGCGTCGCAGGCGGCGGCAATCGGCGCGACAGCGGACGCCGGAATCACCCCGACCCGCGCCTCGGCCCGGGCCAGCGCCGCTTCGAAATCGAGCATGGCCTGCACCCGGCCCTGATCGCAGAACACCTCGCGCATATCGCGGGCCGTGAAGTAGGCATCGAACAATTGATTGCCCGGTCGCTGAGTCATAAACAGTCCTTGCCGGCGCGGGCCAATGCGGCCCGCGCACATCGGTTTACAGATCGTGGTGCAAGTACGCCGCCTGTTTCGGCAGGCGCAGGCTGAACAGGAACGCCACCGCCATCATCACCGTGACGTACCAGTAGAAGGCGTTTTCCATGCCCCCGGCTTTCAGGCTCAGGGCCACGTATTCCGCCGAACCGCCGAAGATCGCATTCGCCACCGCGTAGGCCAGACCGACGCCGAGGGCGCGGACTTCCGGCGGGAACATTTCGGCTTTCACCAGGCCGCTGATCGAGGTGTAGAAACTGACGATCGCCAGCGCCACGGTGATCAGCACGAAGGCCAGAATCGGGCTGCTGATGCTTTTCAGGCTCAGCAGGATCGGCACGGTGAACAACGTACCGAGCGCGCCGAACCAGAGCATCGAATTACGTCGACCGATCTTGTCGGCGAGCATGCCGAACAGCGGCTGCATGCACATGTACAGGAACAGCGCGCCGGTCATGATGTAGCTGGCGGTCTTGGCGTGCATGCCGGCGGTGTTCACCAGGTACTTCTGCATGTACGTGGTGAAGGTGTAGAAAATCAGCGAGCCACCGGCGGTGTAACCGAGCACGGTGATGAACGCGGCCTTGTGATCACGGAACAGCGCGCGGATGCTGCCGGCGTCCTTGTTCTCGCGCATTTCCTTGCTGGTGGTTTCTTTCAGCGAACGACGCAGGAACAGTGAAATCACCGCCGCCACCGCACCGACCACAAACGGAATCCGCCAGCCGTAAGCACGCAGTTCATCTTCACTGAGGAACTGTTGCAGGATCACCACCAGCGACACCGCCAGCAGTTGCCCACCAATCAGCGTCACGTACTGGAACGAGGCGAAAAAGCCGCGCTGGCCCTTGAGCGCGACTTCACTCATGTAGGTGGCGGTGGTGCCGTACTCGCCGCCCACCGACAGACCTTGCAGCAGACGCGCGAACAGCAACAGCAGCGGTGCCCAGACGCCGATGCTGGCGTAAGTCGGCAGGCAGGCGATGAGCAATGAGCCGAAGCACATCATCAGCACCGAAATCATCATTGAGGTCTTGCGGCCCTTCTTGTCCGCCAGCCGCCCGAAGATCCAGCCGCCAATCGGGCGCATCAGAAACCCGGCAGCGAACACCCCGGCCGTGTTGACCAGTTGCACCGTGGGGTTGTCGGAGGGGAAAAACGCCGGAGCGAAATAGATCGCGCAGAAGGCGTAGACGTAGAAGTCGAACCATTCGACCAGGTTGCCGGACGAGGCACCGACAATGGCGAAGATGCGCTTGCTGCGCTCTTCGCCGGTGTAATGAGCGGTGGTAGTTGTCATTGTTTTTTACTCTGAAGGGACAGGTGAGAGTCTAGACACACTTCGCAACAGTCCCGTTCCACAGATACATTAGCAGGGCGTTACACAATCCTGTGGCGAGGGAGCTTGCTCCCGCTCGACTGCGAAGCAGTCGTAAACCAGATAACGCAGATAACCTGATTCACTGCGTACCTCGGCTTTGGGCTTGCTGCGCAAGCCAGCGGGAGCAAGCTCCCTCGCCACAGACGATCGCCAGCCATGAGGCTGCGATCTTTTGATCTTAATAATCGAAGAACACCGTCTCCGCCTCAGTGCCCTGCAAAATCACATTCCACTGATAAACCCCCGCCGCATCCGGCTTCGCCAGCAACGTCCCGCGGCGCTCCGCCGGCACACATTCCAGCAGCGGATCATTCACGTTCGCCGGGTCGCCTTCGAAGTAGATGCGTGTCAGCAAGTGCTTGACCAGACCACGGGCAAACACCAGCACCACCAGATGCGGGGCCTGGGTCGAGCCCTTCAGGCCTTCGACCGTGCCCGGTTTGATCGTGGTGAAACGGAAGCGCCCTTCGGCGTCCACCGGCACCCGGCCAAAACCTTCGAAATGCGGGTCCAGCGGTTTGTCCTGCTCGTCTTCCGGGTGCGCGTACTTGCCAGCGGCGTTGGCCTGCCAGACTTCGAGCATCGCGTCGTTGACCACATCGCCGTTGCCGTCAACGACTTGGCCGGTGATCGCCACGCGCTCGCCGAGGGTTTGTTCGACCGCGAGGTTTTCGCGGTTCAGCCAGGTCAGGCCGATGTGGTAGTACGGCCCGACGGTGTGGGACGTGGTGGCAGTCAGCGTCATCTTATTTCTCCATCGGCGTGGCGTCGCGGCCGCGCAAGACGATGTCCCAGCGATAGCCGAGGGCGTAGGACGGAATGGTTTTTTCCAGATCGAAAGCGGCGATCAGACGTTCCTTGGCCGAAGTGTCCGGCACGCAGTTGTAGATCGGGTCGTAGGCCAGCAGCGGGTCGCCGGGGAAATACATCTGCGTCACCAGGCGGGTGAGAATGCTCGGCCCGAACAGCGAGAAATGGATGTGCGCCGGGCGCCACGCGTTGTGGTGGTTGCCCCACGGATAGGCACCGGGCTTGATGGTCTGGAACTGATACCAGCCGTCGGCATCGGTCACGGTGCGGCCAGTGCCGGTGAAGTTCGGGTCCAGCGGCGCGTCGTGCAGGTCGCGCTTGTGGTTGTAGCGACCGGCGGCGTTGGCCTGCCAGATCTCCACCAGAATCCCCGGCACCGGCAAACCGTTTTCGTCGAGCACACGGCCGTGAATGATGATGCGCTCGCCCAACGGCTCGCCGTCGTGCTGGGCGGTCAGGTCGTTGTCCTTGTCGGCGACACGTTCGGCACCGATAGTCGGGCCGGTGATCTCCGACAACGAATGCGGCAGAAACACCAACGGCTTGGACGGCGAGCGCAGGTTGGTGGATTGATACGTCGGGTGCAGGTACTCAGGCTGGGTGCCTTCCTGCGGACGACGGTAGCCAGGCTTGTCAGTCATTTCGCTTTCCTCTGTTCTTATCAGTCGACGCGCTGCGTCAGACGCGTTCGATGGCCAGGGCCAGACCCTGCCCGACGCCGACGCACATGGTCGCCAGACCTTTCTGGCCGCCGGTCTTTTCCAGCTGATGCAGCGCCGTCAGCACTAGGCGCGCGCCGCTCATGCCCAACGGATGGCCCAAGGCAATCGCGCCACCGTTCGGGTTGACCTGCGGCGCATCATCCGCCAGACCCAATTCACGCAGCACCGCCAGGCCTTGGCTGGCGAAGGCTTCGTTGAGTTCGATCACATCGAAATCGCTGACCGCCACGCCGAGGCGCTCGATCAGTTTGCGCACCGCCGGCACCGGGCCGATGCCCATCACCCTAGGTGCAACACCGGCGCTGGCCATACCCAGCACTTTGGCCCGTGCTGTCAGGCCGTGTTTTTTCACCGCTTCGGCAGACGCGAGAATCAGCGCAGCAGCACCGTCGTTGACGCCGGACGCGTTGCCAGCGGTAACCGTCTTGTCCGGGCCGTTGACCGGCTTCAATTTGGCCAACGCTTCAAGCGTGGTGTCGGCGCGCGGATGTTCGTCCTGGCTGACCACGGTTTCGCCCTTCTTGTGGGCGATCCGCACTTCGACGATTTCTTCGGCAAAGTAGCCCGCCGCTTGTGCAGCAGCCGTGCGTTGCTGACTGCGCAGGGCGAACGCGTCCTGGTCGGCGCGCGACACCTTATAGTCGTCGGCGACGTTGTCGGCGGTCTGCGGCATCGCATCGACGCCGTACTGGGCCTTCATCAGCGGGTTGATGAAACGCCAGCCGATGGTGGTGTCTTCCAGTTTCATGTTGCGCGAGAACGCTGCGTCCGCCTTGCCCATCACGAACGGCGCGCGGGACATCGACTCGACGCCACCGGCAATCGCCAGCTCCATCTCGCCGCTGGCAATCGCACGGAACGCGGTGCCGATCGCGTCCATGCCCGAAGCACACAGACGGTTGAGGGTCACCCCCGGCACGCTCTCCGGCAAGCCCGCCAGCAGCAGCGCCATGCGCGCCACGTTGCGGTTGTCTTCGCCAGCCTGGTTGGCGCAGCCGAGGAACACTTCATCGATTGCATTCCAGTCCACCGAAGGATTGCGTTCCATCAGTGCCTTGATCGGCACAGCGGCCAGATCGTCGGCACGGACGGCGGCCAGTCCACCGCCGAAACGGCCGATGGGCGTACGGATTGCATCGCAGATATACACGTCACGCATCATGCTTCTCCCGGTGCCTGGCCGTGGGCGGCGGCGGTGCGCGCTTCGAGATCGCGCAGCGCGGTCAGTTCGGTCTCGGTCGGCGCAGCCGTGGTTTCCACGTTGTCGGCAAAACGAATGGCCCAACCGGTGGCGGCGACCACTTGTTCACGGGTCACGCCCGGATGCAGAGCGGTGACCACGAATTCGTGGGTGCCCTGCTCCGGTTCCATGATGCACAGGTCGGTGATGATCCCGACCGGACCGGCACCCGGCAGGCCCAGACGCTTGCGCGAATCGCCGCCCTCGCCATGCCCGACCGAGGTAATGAAGTCGAGCTTGTCGACGAACGAACGCGCCGACTGCTTGAGGATGATCAACACGCTCTTCGCCGAACCGGCGATTTCCGGCGCGCCACCGGCACCCGGCAGGCGTACTTTCGGTGCGTGATAGTCGCCGACCACGGTGGTGTTGATGTTGCCGAAACGGTCGACCTGCGCGGCGCCGAGAAAACCGACGTCGATGCGCCCGCCCTGCAGCCAGTAGCGAAAAATCTCACCGGTCGGCACGACGGTGTCGGCGGTTTCCGCCAGTTCACCATCACCGATCGACAGCGGCAGCACGCTTGGCTTGGCGCCAATCGGGCCCGATTCATAGATCAGCACCACGTCCGGCGACGACGTCAGGCGCGCGAGGTTGGCGGCTTTCGACGGCAGGCCGATGCCGACGAAGCACACCGAGCCGTTCTTCAGGCGACGGGCCGCAGCGACGGTCATCATTTCATTGGTGGTGTAAGTCATTACTTGGCCTCCGAAGCAGCGGCCAACTTGGCCTGGAACGCGCTGAAGTCAGCGCAGCCATGGATGTATTCGTTGATCCACGCGGTAAACGTCTCACGGTCACGGGCGATCGGATCCCACGCCTGATAGAAACGATTGTCACGCTCGGTGTAACCGTGGGCGTAGGACGGATGCGCGCCGCCGGGTACATGGCAGACCGCGCTCAAGGCCCAGGTCGGCAGCACGCAAGCGTTCATCGGCGCGTTGAGGTTGTCGACGATTTCTTCGACCGTGACGATGCAGCGCTTGGCTGCCAGCGCGGCTTCTTTCTGCACCCCGAGAATGCCCCACAACAGCACGTTGCCTTGTCGGTCGGCTTTCTGCGCGTGGATCACGGTCACGTCCGGACGCACCGACGGCACCGCGGCCAGCACTTCACCGGTGAACGGGCAGGTCACGGATTTGATCAGCGGATTGACCTTCGGCAGGTCGGAACCGGCGTAGGCCCGCAGCACGGCGAACGGCAGGCCGGAAGCGCCGGCGACGTAGGCGTTGGCCAGGTCGGCGTGGCTGTGCTCTTCGATTTCCAGGGCATGCGGCCATTGCTTCTCGACCGCATCGCGCAGGCGGTGCAGCGAACCCACACCGGGGTTGCCGCCCCAGGAAAAGATCAGCTTGCGTGCACAACCGGCACCGATCAGTTGGTCGTAGATCAGGTCAGGCGTCATCCGCACCAGGGTCAGATCTTTCTTGCCCTGACGAATGATTTCATGACCCGCCGCCGTAGGGATCAGGTGAGTGAAGCCTTCGAGCGCGACGGTGTCGCCGTCGTTGACGAATTGCTTCACCGCGTCGTGCAGCGAAAGGATCTCAGCCATGGAGCGGGCTCCCGTTTTTTGTAGTGAATCGCCAGTGAGAAAAAGGCGCGAGGTTCAGCGCCGGAGTCACTGCAGATTAAGCCGCTGAAAATCGCCAAACAATCCGATAATCGACTGAGTGTTCGTTTATCGAACGGATTGTTATCACCCTATCGTTCCGTGTTGACCGCCAAAAGATCGCAGCCTGCGGCAGCTCCTACAGGGTTACGCGTTCACATGCAGGAGCTGCCGAAGGCTGCGATCTTTTCGCTTTACATCGAAATATCAGGTCGCATCCGCATGACTGACCACACCTTTAATCACCACCGCCGTGGTCGCCAACGCCGCCGGAATCACCAGCGCCGTTAGCACCTGTTCGAAGTTCCAGCCCAACCCCAGCAACGTCGCGCCCATCCACGCCCCGAGAATCGCGCCGAACCGGCCAATCCCGAGCATCCACGACACCCCGGTCGCCCGCCCTTGCGTCGGATAAAACCGCGCCGCCAGCGAAGGCATCGCCGATTGCGCACCGTTGACGCACATCCCTGCCACCAGCACCAGGGTCGCCAGCAATGTGATATTGCCCAGGCTCTGCCCCACCGCGTAAGCAAACACCCCGGCCAGCAGGTAGAACGTGCCGATGACCTTGTGCGGATTGAAGCGATCCATCGCCCAGCCGACAGCGACCGCGCTCAACACCCCGCCGAACTGGAACAACGCGCCGATAAACGCCGCCTGCTCCATGCTCGCGCCGCTGTCACGCATCAGGGTCGGCAGCCAACTGGTCAGTAGATAGACGATGACCAGGCCCATGAAGTAGGTCAGCCACAGCAACAAAGTGCCGACACTGTAAGTGCCGGAGAAAATCACCGCGAAGACGTTGCGCGCCTTGACGGTTTTCTGCTCCGGAACGCTGAAACTCGAGGCTTGCGCCACGGCGACCGGATCGATTGGCGACAGGGTCTTGCGCACTTTGTCGGTGCCGCGATTGCGCACCACCAGATAACGCGCCGACTCCGGCAGCCAGAACAGCAGCACCACCGCGAGGATCAGCGGCAGGATCCCGCCGATCAGCAGCAGGCTGTGCCAGCCGAACGCCGGGATCAGCTTCGCCGAAATGAATCCGCCACCGGCCATGCCGAGGTTGAAGCCGCAGAACATGCTGGTCACCAGCAATGACTTTTTGCGCTCCGGGGTGTATTCCGAGAGCAGCGTGGTGGCGTTGGGCATGCCGGCGCCCAGGCCGAGACCGGTCAGAAAACGTAGCACCAGCAATTGCTCGACGTTGGTGCTGTAGGCCGAGGCCAGGCTGAAAGCGCCGAACAGCAGCACCGCGCCGACCAGTACCACTTTGCGCCCGAAACGGTCCGCCAGAGGGCCCGAACCCAGAGCGCCAAAGACCATGCCGATCAACGCGGCACTCATCACCGGGCCGAGGCTGGCGCGGTCGATGCCCCAATCCTGAGACAGCGCAGGGGCAATAAAGCCCATCGCCGCTGTGTCGAGGCCATCGAGAAACACAATCAGGAAACACAGGATCACCACCCGCCACTGATAGCGCGAGATCGGTTGGGCATTGATGAAGGTCTGCACGTCGAGGCAGTTACCTACAGCGGACTGAGGCTGGTTCATTATTTTTATTCCACGCAAAAAACGCAGTCGAACGGCGGCCGGCCAGAGAGCGGCACGGTCACAAGAATAGAAGGTCGGGATCAGGCGTTGCGGTGAATCCGGCAACAGGGAACGGAGCTGAGACAGTCGGGGAGCATGCGCATGGTGAGTTGCCTCTTGTCATTATTATGGGAGTCGACAATCCGGCAGGCTCATTCATATCGGCGCCGGATGACGCTGCCGCGACATTAATGATCCGAGGGTTTTAGCGTCAATTCGATAAACGCAACACTGTGCGTTTATCGAACAGCTTCATCAGGCGAACAGTTGTGCGCTGAGGTCGCGGCTGGCGCTGAGCAGGCCCGGCAGGAAGCGTTGTTCCAGTTCGGTGCGGCTGACGCGGCCGGCGTGGGTACTGACGTTGAGCGCCGCCACCACTTGGCCCGACGCGTCGTAGACCGGCACCGCAATCGAGCGCAGGCCCTGCTCCAGCTCCTGATCGACGATGCACCAGCCCTGTTGCCGCACTTCCTGCAGGCATGCGAGCAGACTTTCCGGGGTATGCAGGGTGCGGCTGGTCTTGGCCACCAGTTCGGCATGGTCTAAGTATTCGCGCAACGAAGTGTCGTCCAGCGCCGCCAGCAGGATACGGCCCATCGAAGTGCAATAGGCCGGCAGACGCCCGCCCACCGACAGATCCACCGAGATCAGCCGTTGTGTGGTTGCCGAACGGGCGATGTACAGAATGTCGTCACCTTCGAGCGTGGCCATGTTGCAGGCTTCGTGCAGTTGCTCGCTCATGCGGTCGAGGTACGGTTGGGCCGAGACCGCCAGCGGCGTCGACGACAGATATGCGTGGCCGAGGGTCAACACTTTGGGCAACAACGAGTAAGTACGGCCATCGGTGGTGGCGTAACCCAGTTTGATCAAGGTGTGCAGACAACGGCGCACGGCGGCGCGGGGAATTTCCGTGCGATGGCTGATCTGGGCGATGGTCAGGTGCCGCTTGCGCTCCTGGAACGCCTGCACCACTGCCAGGCCACGGGCCAGCGAGGTCATGAAATCCGGATCGCCGGTCAGCGCCTGGATACGCTTGGCTGGCGACGCGACGATCGGCGGCGCCACGGAGGTGAAGGAGTTGCGCATTTGATCGTTCATTTCTTGTCCTTTTTTGCGGCGCGGATCAATGGCTATACAAGCGGCTCGCCGGCAAATGCACAAGGACCGGGACGCCAAGATTGGGCGATTATCGAACCGTCGACCGATTATCGCAATCCGCGGCACAGGCTCTTCATGGTTTGCCTGATCGACCATGGAACGGATTAATCCAACTTTCCATCGTGCGTTAGTTGTTCGACTTAATGGCGTCAGAAACACAACGCTGGGCGCATAAAGGTTTCAGCGGATTTCAACTAGCGATAAAAATTGTCAGTCACAAAAACAATCACACATCCGGAACCGTTTTTAACTTGGCAAAGATAGTCAATCCCGAATCGACCGCTATAATGCCTCTCAGTGGGGCCGGTTTTATTCACCGAAGCCGCCACCTGCCGAAGCGATGCCAATCGCCGACAGCTCCGGCCAGCGCTGACGCGCATGACTCATGCAACGACAGCGCCCGCTGAAACAGGCAACTGATGCTGCGTTCAGTTTTAATCTGGTGTCGCAGCCGCCTGCAACATGGAAGTCTTGACCGCCCTGCCGATAACTCCAATGCCTTTACGGGCATGACCTTTCGGTGGACGCGCTCAATCGACTCGTTGCCGTGCGTTTCACCAGACATTCATCTCAACTCAAACAGGTAGCACTGTGACGAAAGACGAACTGCGCGCGGAACTTGAGCGCCAGGAACAACGTTACAAGGAAGTTTACGGCGGGGAAGTCACCACCTACGCCGCTCAACCGGAACCGGAACGCAAAGCATGGCGTAAACGCCCCACTGTTCAGGATCAGGTTTTCCAGCAAGAACTGAAAAAGATGGAAGAAGAACTCAAAACCGAAGAGCCATGAACGGGCGACTGTGAGTTTTTCGAGGGTCTGCGTCGCCACCGGCTACAAGCGCGGTGACCCGACAATGCCTTGCGCGCCCGCTATCCGCGGGCAGCGGCCACCTCCCCCGTGTTGTGCGGGAAAGGAGCGTGTCTGACTCGTTTCAGAGATATTTCACACAAGCGTTTGAGGCCCTCGCGCACTCGACGAAACGCCTGCTGCCTGAAGGTTTTTTTCAAGAGAATCAAACACTTGAAAAACCCTGCAACACACTCGGGCTTTGCACCTTGCAACAATTTAATTCGACATTGATTGCTACCGATGAGCAGGTAGGGGATCGATTTCCAGTCTTTTCTGGCATAATCGCGCCCCCTTATGACCGGGTCAGAAAACCTTCATGATCGATTTATTCAGCGGACTGGATGCTTGGGTGCTTGTGAGCCTCTTGCTCGCCCTGACGTTTGTCCTCGCCTTCGAGTTCATCAATGGATTTCATGACACCGCTAACGCGGTAGCCACTGTTATCTACACCAAAGCCATGCCGCCTCACCTGGCGGTGTTCTTCTCCGGTGTGTTCAACTTCCTCGGCGTGTTGCTGGGCGGCGTTGGCGTGGCGTATGCCATTGTTCACCTGCTGCCGGTAGAACTGCTGATCAATGTGAACACCGGCCATGGCCTGGCAATGGTGTTCTCGTTGCTCGCCGCGGCGATCACCTGGAACCTGGGCACCTGGTACTTCGGTATCCCGGCCTCCAGTTCCCACACCCTGATCGGTTCGATCCTTGGCGTTGGCCTGGCCAACGCCCTGATCAACAACATCCCGTTGGCCGACGGTGTGAACTGGCAGAAAGCGATCGACATCGGCGCCTCGCTGGTGTTCTCGCCAATGGCAGGCTTCCTGATCGCCGCGCTGATCCTGATCGGCCTGAAGTGGTGGCGCCCGCTGTCGAAGATGCACAAGACCCCGGAACAGCGCCGCAAGATCGACGACAAGAAACATCCGCCGTTCTGGAACCGCCTGGTCCTGGTGATCTCGGCCATGGCCGTGAGCTTCGTGCACGGCTCCAACGATGGCCAGAAAGGCATCGGCCTGATCATGCTGGTGTTGATCGGTATCGTGCCTGCGCAGTTCGTCCTCGACCTGAGCAGCACCACTTACCAGATCGAACGCACCCGTGATGCGACCCTGCACCTGAGCCAGTTCTACAAGCGCAATGCCGATTCCCTGGGCGAATTCCTGGCCCTGGGCAAAAGTGTTGAAGGCGACCTGCCGGAGAAATTCCGCTGCAACCCGCAGCAGACCGAACCGACCATCAACGCCCTGCTCGATACGCTCAAAGGTGTAGCGGACTACCATTCGCTGTCCTCGGAAAGCCGCATCGAAGTGCGCCGCTACCTGCTGTGCCTGGACGACACTGCGAAGAAAGTCGGCAAGCTGCCAGGCCTGGAAGCGCGTGAAAAGGCTGACCTGGACAAACTGCGCAAAGACCTGACCACCACCACCGAATACGCCCCGTTCTGGGTGATTCTGGCGGTCGCGCTGGCCTTGGGCCTGGGCACCATGGTTGGCTGGAAACGCGTGGTACTGACCATCGGCGAGAAGATCGGCAAGCAAGGCATGACCTATTCCCAGGGCATGTCGGCGCAGATCACTACCGCCAGTTTGATCGGTATGGCCAACATCTTCAGTCTGCCGGTATCGACCACTCACGTGCTGTCCTCGGGCGTGGCGGGCACCATGGTCGCCAACAAGAGCGGCCTGCAAGGCGGGACTGTTCGCACCATTTTGCTGGCGTGGGTTCTGACCTTGCCGGCGACGGTGGCGCTGTCGGCTGGGTTGTTCTGGTTGGCATCCAAAGCGCTGGGTAGCTGATAGACAGCGGTGCATGAGAAAGGCGTGATTCGTGAGGATCGCGCCTTTTTTTTGGGTTTGGATTTGTGAGCATATCCGTTGCTGCGGGTGTTGCTGATTACGGTTCCGCCCTTACGGCGTGCGGCACTTCGCTTAGGCTCAGTGTTCCCTCGCTACGGTGTCCATCCGAGGGCATCGCCTACGGTTTGCTTCGCTGCACCTCCTCTCGATGTATGCGGCTTCGCCGCACGGCGCTGCGCGCCTACCCCCCGGATGGACACCTTCGCTCGGCCTGCCGAAGGGGCTGAAGATCAAAAGCCACATCAAGAGCCAAAGCCAAAACCAAAACCAAAACCAAAGCCAAAGCCAAAGCCAAAGCCAAAGCCAAAGCCAAAGCCAGGTCAAAAGATCACAGCCTTCGGCAGTTCCTACATGGGATTGAGTGTCTTCAGTTCGAAATTGGTCGGCTGTCAGGCCGCCATCGCTGGCAAGCCAGCTCCCACGGTGGGATCGGGTGCCATCAGTTAGAAATTGGTCGGCTGTCAGGCCGCCAGCGCTGGCAAGCCAGCTCCCACAGTGGGATCGGGTGCCATCAGTTAGAAATTGGTCGGCTGTCAGGCCGCCGCCGCTGGCAAGCCAGCTCCCACAACTTTATTCGTGCACACCCCATGCGGCGAGGCCGCCCCACTCAACACGATGAGCGTTAGCTCGAGTACCGCTTTTGATCTGAGGGCCCGTCGGCAGGCTGAGTGGAGGGATTTATCCGGGGGTGGGAGCGCAGCGACCGTTTGGCGCAGCCAAACACAGCGAGAGGAGGTGCAGCGAAGCAAACCGTAGGCGCTGCCCCCGGATGAATCCCGTAGCGAAGGAACCCGAGCCTAAGCGAGGGCCGAACGTCAGGGTAAAGCCTTTTGGGTTACCTTTTCGGCGTTTGGAAAAGGTGACCCGCCGTAAGGGCGGAACCGTAATAAGCAACACCCGCAGAAACGGATCTACACCCAGAACCCCAAGAACATGGTCGGCCCAGAGGCCGCCAAGACAAAAAAAAAGGGCAACCGAAGTCGCCCAAAATGCCTTGCGTGCTCATTCAATCCAGAAAGGACTACTTCTTGCGCTTATGCGCGTCCTTCCAGATAAAAAATCCAAACCCTGCAAAAAACAGAACCATGAGACCTACGGTCAGAACCCCGGCAAACACCACGTTATCGAAAAACATGACTGTGGCCTCCTGGCCCCTGCTTTGCTGCGATGGAGCTAAGTTAACCAATCGCGCAGGCGCAGAAATTGACCAGGATCAAGTCCGGTCAACACAGAGGATAAAGGCGGGAAAATAACTGACCTGCATCAAAGGATGCAGGGGAAGATCAACGCTTTTTCGGTTTCTTTTTCGGCTTTTTCTGGGTTTTTCCCAACGGCATGGCCTGCTCGAAGGCCTTGCGCACTTCGTTCAGGCGCTTTTCGTTGAGATCATGCACACGCTTGGCGCGTTCAGTGCCGAGGTCGATCAGTTTTTCATCTTGGCTCATGGCGTTCAGCGCATCATTTGAAGAAAACACAACTGCCGCATCAGCGGCAGGGCTGCGCCAATCATGCAGCCTGACACCAGCACCCGACAACAATTCGTGTAAATCGGCGGACTCAGATCTCGATATCGACCCACAAGCCCTGGCGCGGCTGATCTTCCATCAGCGGCACCACCGGCACAGTGTTGTCGGCATTGAGCTCGGTCCCCGGCACGGCCAGATGCTCCTCCGGGTCTTCGTCGGCTTCGCGACGTCGCCGATCGCGTTCCTGTTGACGGCGCTGTTCTTCGCGCGCCAGCAGACGGTCCTCTTCCGGGTCGCGCTTTTGCAGGTCGATCGTGCTTTCGTTGGAGCTTTCCTGCACCGGCACCACCGGAGGAATGTCCGGCCGCTGGCGAATCGGATCCTGCTGGGAAGTGATCGGCACAGCGCTCAGGGGGAGCATCGGTGGCAGCATATAAAGGGTCTCCTGTCAGCAGGCTATCGGCTGCGGCAAAGGCGCCTTGAGCCATCCGTCGCAAATCTGTGATCGGGTTGGCACTGCAGGAGCTGCCGCAGGCTGCGATCTTTTAATCGGACATCACAAAACTCAAGTGTTTCCAAAGATCAGAAGATCGCTGTCTGCGGCAGCTTCTGCCCAGTAATCTTTGGCCCTGAAGCCTGCATTCCGTTAAGATAGCCCGCTTTTTCAAGGTGGGAGTCAGGCAGCATGGCGCAGCAGTATCAACCGGGGCAACGCTGGATCAGTGACAGCGAAGCAGAGCTTGGTTTAGGCACCGTTCTGGCACAGGACGGCCGCTTGTTGACCGTGCTTTACCCGGCCACTGGCGAAACCCGCCAGTACGCGCTACGGAATGCGCCCCTCACCCGCGTTCGGTTCTCGCCGGGTGACACCATTACTCACTTCGAAGGCTGGAAGATGACCGTGCGCGAAGTCGACGATGTCGACGGGCTGATGGTCTATCACGGTCTCAACGGGCAGAACGAAGCCGTCACCCTGCCGGAAACCCAGCTGTCGAACTTCATTCAGTTCCGTCTGGCCAGCGACCGTCTGTTCGCCGGACAGATCGACCCGCTGCCATGGTTCTCCCTGCGCTACAACACCCTGGAACACACCAGCCGCCAATTGCAGTCCTCGCTCTGGGGCCTGGGCGGCGTGCGTGCGCAACCGATCGCGCACCAGTTGCACATCGCCCGTGAAGTCGCCGACCGCATCGCGCCACGGGTTCTGCTGGCAGACGAAGTGGGTCTGGGGAAAACCATCGAAGCCGGTCTGGTGATCCATCGCCAACTGCTCTCGGGCCGCGCCAATCGCGTGCTGATTCTGGTGCCGGAAAACCTGCAGCACCAGTGGCTGGTGGAAATGCGCCGCCGCTTCAACCTGCAGGTCGCGCTGTTCGACGAAGAACGCTTCATTGAAAGCGATGCCACCAACCCGTTCGAAGACACCCAGCTGGCATTGGTTGCCCTGGAATGGCTGGTCGAAGACGAGAAGGCGCAGGATGCACTGTTCGCCGCCGGCTGGGACCTGATGGTGGTCGACGAAGCCCATCACCTGGTGTGGCATGAAGACAAGGTCAGCCCGGAGTACGCGCTGGTCGAGCAACTGGCGGAAGTGATTCCCGGTGTACTGCTGCTCACCGCGACCCCGGAACAACTCGGTCAGGACAGCCACTTCGCCCGTCTGCGCCTGCTCGACCCGAACCGTTTCCATGACCTGGCCGCGTTCCGCGCCGAGAGCGAGAACTATCGCCCGGTGGCTGAAGCCGTTCAGGAACTGCTCGACAAGGGGCGCCTGTCGCCGGAAGCGCACAAGACCATCCACGGTTTCCTCGGCAACGAAGGCGAAGCCTTGCTGACCGCGGTCAACGATGGCGACAGCGAAGCCAGCGCCCGTCTGGTGCGTGAGCTGCTCGACCGCCACGGCACCGGCCGCGTACTGTTCCGTAACACCCGCGCCGCGGTGCAGGGTTTCCCCGAGCGTAAACTGCACCCTTACCCGCTGCCATGCCCGGACGAATACCTCGAACTGCCGCTGGGCGATCACGCCGAGCTGTACCCGGAAGTCAGCTTCCAGGCCCAGCCGGACGCCAGCGAAGAAGAGCGCTGGTGGAAATTCGACCCGCGCGTCGAGTGGCTGATCGATCAGCTGAAAATGCTCAAGCGCACCAAAGTGCTGGTGATCTGCGCCCACGCCGAAACCGCGATGGACCTGGAAGATGCCCTGCGCGTGCGTTCCGGCATTCCGGCCACGGTGTTCCATGAAGGCATGAACATCCTTGAGCGTGACCGCGCCGCCGCCTACTTCGCCGACGAAGAGTTCGGCGCGCAAGTGCTGATCTGCTCGGAAATCGGCAGTGAGGGTCGCAACTTCCAGTTCGCTCATCACCTGGTGCTGTTCGATCTGCCATCGCACCCGGACCTGCTCGAGCAGCGCATCGGTCGTCTCGACCGGATCGGCCAGAAGCACATCATCGAACTGCACGTGCCGTACCTGGAAACCAGCCCGCAAGAGCGTCTGTTCCAGTGGTACCACGAAGCATTGAACGCGTTCCTCAACACCTGCCCGACCGGCAACGCCTTGCAGCATCAGTTCGGCCCGCGCCTGCTGCCGCTGCTCGAAGAAGCCGATGACGGCGAGTGGCAAGCACTGATCGACGAGGCCCGCACCGAGCGCGAGCGTCTGGAACAAGAGCTGCACACCGGTCGCGACCGTCTGCTGGAACTCAACTCCGGCGGTGCTGGCGAAGGGGATGCGCTGGTCGAGGCGATCCTTGAACAGGACGACCAGTTCGCCCTGCCGATTTACATGGAAACCCTGTTCGATGCGTTCGGCATCGACAGCGAAGACCACTCGGAAAACGCCCTGATCCTCAAGCCGAGCGAGAAGATGCTCGACGCCAGCTTCCCGCTGGGCGACGACGAAGGTGTGACCATCACCTACGACCGCAACCAGGCGCTGTCGCGCGAAGACATGCAGTTCATCACCTGGGAACACCCGATGGTGCAGGGCGGCATGGACCTGGTGCTGTCCGGTTCGATGGGCAACACCGCCGTCGCGCTGATCAAGAACAAGGCACTGAAACCGGGCACCGTGCTGCTGGAACTGCTCTATGTCAGCGAAGTGGTTGCCCCGCGTTCGCTGCAACTGGGCCGCTACCTGCCACCGGCCGCCTTGCGCTGCCTGCTCGATGCCAACGGTAACGACCTGTCGCCACGGGTCTCGTTCGCAACCCTCAACGATCAACTGGAAAGCGTACCTCGCGCCAGCGCCAACAAGTTCATCCAGGCCCAGCGCGATCAGCTGACGCCTCGGATCAACGCGGGTGAAGACAAGGTCACTCCGCGTCACGCCGAGCGCGTGGCCGAGGCCCGGCGCCGTCTGGCAGCCGACACCGAAGAAGAACTGGCGCGCCTGACCGCGTTGCAAGCGGTCAACCCGACCGTGCGCGACAGCGAACTCGATGCGTTGCGCCAGCAGCGTGAGCAGGGTCTGGCGATGCTGGATAAAGCGGCGCTGCGTCTGGAAGCGATTCGGGTACTGGTGGCGGGTTAAGCCCCTTGCTCTACCGCTATAAATGAAGAGGCCCGCAGTGATGCGGGCCTTTTTGTTTGCATGGTATTTATCAGCTGATGCTGATGGCCCCATCGCTGGCAAGCCAGCTCCCACAGGGTTTGGAGTGTTTACAAATTATGCGTGTGACTCGGTCACTGTGGGAGCTGGCTTGCCAGCGATAGCAATCATGCAGTCGCCACAGAAACATCAGGCTCAACCACTGCCACCAACCCCTCCTTCATCCGCTGTGCATCCCGCACAAAACACCGCGCGGCCAGAAACAGAAACACCATGGTCAAGAACAGCGCCACCGGAATCAGATACATCGCGTCATGCAGGCCGACAGCCTTGAACGCCTCGGTCATCTGCTCAGCCCCCGTCGAAAGCATCGCCGACTTGGCGAAGTGATCGGACAAGGCCCCCACCACCACCGGCCCCAATCCACCGCCGAGCAAGTACAGCCCGGCAAAGAACAACGCCATCGCCGTCGCTCGCAGGCGCGGCTCGACCACGTCCTGGATCGCCGTGTACACGCAGGTGTAGAAGTTATAGGCAAACAGCCAGCCGACGCTGAACACCGCGACGAACACGCCAATCTCGACCCGTCCGGCGTGCAACGCCCAGGCCGTGCACAGGGTCGAGATGATCAGACTGAAGCCGGCAAACAGCAGCCGGCCGTTGGCGACTCGCTGATGAATCTTGTCAGCGAGCCAGCCGCCGAGTGTCAGGCCGATCAACCCGGTGATCCCCACAATCACCCCGGTTGCCACCGCCGCGTCCTGCAACGGCATCAGGAAATACCGCTGCAGCATCGGCACCAGAAACGAGTTGCAGGCATAGGTGGCGAAGTTGAAACACAAGCCTGCCATCACCAGCCACAGGAATGTCGGCACGGCGAGGACACGGCGGATCGGCCTGTCGACTTTATCCTGGGACACCTGCACGGTTTCCGCCGCGCCGCGCTTGGGTTCCTTGATGAAGAACATGAACACCGCGAGGATCAGCCCCGGCACCGCCGCGATAAAGAACGGCGCACGCCAGCTGTCGAACGCCTTGACCATCGCACCGATGGTGAAGAACGCCAGCAACAATCCCAAGGGCAGCCCGAGCATGAAAATGCCCATGGCCCGCGCCCGGCGGTGCGCCGGGAACAGGTCGCCGATCAGCGAGTTGGCGGCCGGTGCATAACTGGCTTCGCCAATGCCGATCCCCATGCGCACCAACAGAAAGCTCCAGAAACTGCCAACCAGGCCGTTGACCGCCGTCAGTGCGCTCCAGGTCGCCAGGCCCCAGCCCATCAGTTTGCTGCGCGAGCCAGTGTCGGCCATGCGGCCTAAAGGCAGACCGGCAATCGCATAAACCAGGGTAAACGCGGTACCGACGATCCCCAGTTGAAAGTCACTGAGGTGCCACTCCATGCGGATCGGCTCGATGATGATCGCCGGAATGGTGCGGTCGAAGAAGTTGAACAGGTTGGCAAGGAACAACAGGAACAGAATGCGCCAGGCATTCGCCGCTTGGGTCGAGTTCTGCATGGGTCCGTCTCTTTATTGTTATGAGGGCTTCACTGCCGACGCATCCGAGCCCGGAACCTGCAATCTAGACAGGCGGTGCGTAGCTGTCTGTGATCATTCGTCAAGCTGATAATGAGCCATGGCACTGTAAAGAAACGTAAGCCCTTGATAACGCGGCAATCCCCCGTAAACCGGGGGTTTAGCGGCAAAACCCGGCTACAAAAAAATACTTTCGCGCCCCCCTTCCCAAGTTCATGGCGAAGCCTAGAATAGCCGCCGGATCCGTCCGGATTCGCCGATCAACTCCTTTGATGCCCTCCTAATGTCCGAAGTCAGTCCGTGTCTGAATTGCGGTGCCTGCTGTTCCCATTTTCGCGTGTCTTTTTTCTGGGGTGAATGCGCCTCCTCCGGCGGCACAGTGCCCGATGAGTTGGTGACGCAGATCAGCCCCAGCCGGGTGGCGATGAACGGCACCGACTGCAAATCACCGCGTTGTACGGCGTTGGTCGGCGAGGTGGGCAGTCAGGTGCAGTGCTCGATTTATGAGCAGCGCTCCAGCCCCTGCCGCGAATTCGAATCGTCCTGGGAGAACGGCGAACAGAATGTCGATTGCGACAAGGCCCGCGCCCGCTTCGGCTTGCCGCCCCTCGAGAAGGACTGGAATCAGATCCCCTACGACCAGAGCGCCTGACGCTTAGCGCCAATCGCTATGAGGCTCATGCCGAAATGGTTGGCGCCAATATGCCACTATCGCTTGCACGATAAAAACCGCCTCTATACTCCTCTCATTCGCCTGCGTTTCTGACGCAGAAGGGACGACTTCAGAGACGGGGATGCTATGGAGTGGCTTGGTTTGCAGTTTGTTACCGAGCTGCCGGACGGCGGGCAGGTCATTCTCGATTGCACACACAATCCCTTGCTGGTGCTGGTGGCTTATCTGGTCGCCTGCGCCGCGAGTTTTGCCACCCTCGACATGGCCGAGCGGGTCGGCCATGCCGAAGACCCGGGCTCGCAACGGGTCTGGCGCTGGATCGGCGCCACTTGCCTGGCCGGCGGTATCTGGGCGATGCACTTCATTGCCATGCTGGCGTTCCAGACACCGATCGAAATCCATTACGAACTGGCCACCACCCTGTTTTCCCTGGTGATCGCCCTGCTCGCTTCGTGGCTGGCGATGCACACCCTGAGCGTGCCCCATCCCTCACGGGTGCATTACCTGAAAACCGCCATCGTCATTGGCTTGGGCATCGCCGGCATGCATTACGTCGGCATGGCGGCGATGCACTCGGTGGCCACCGCCTATTACGAGCCGCTGTTGTTCTGCCTGTCGATCGTGATTGCGATCAGCGCCAGTTTCGCCGCGCTGTGGGTCGCCGGTTACTTGCGTGAAGGCAGTGGGCGTTTTCATCACCTGTTCAAATACACCGCCGCGATCATCCTCGGCGCCGGCATCATCAGCATGCATTTCACCGGGATGGCCGCGTTGCATCTGGTGTTGCCCGAAGGCGCCACGCCGACCTTGAGTGCCGAAACCAATCACCTGCAACTGGGCCTGACCATCGCGCTGATCACACTGTTGATTCTCGGCAGCGCGATCAGCGCGGCACTGGCCGACAAGAAACTGCAAAGCAAGGAGCAGGATCTGCGCCGAGTCAATGCCCTGCTCAGTCAGCTCGATCAGGCTCGGATGTCGCTGCAACAAGTGGCCAATTACGACGCCCTGACCAACCTGATCAACCGTCGCGGTTTCAACCAGATCTTTGCCGAGAAACTCAGCCAGAAAACCAGCGAAGGCGGCATGCTCGCGGTGATGTTTCTCGACATCGACCACTTCAAGCGAATCAACGACAGCCTCGGCCATGACGCCGGCGACGCCCTGCTCAAAGTCATCGCCAACCACATCAAAGGCTCGGTGCGCAGCCATGAAGACGTGGTCGCACGCTTTGGCGGTGACGAGTTCTGCATCCTGATCGGCCTGCACGACCGCGAGGAAGCGCGCAGCATGGCGCAACGGATCATGCAGAAAATGAAGGAGCCGATCGAATTGGCCGGACGTCGTATGGTGATGACCACCAGCATCGGTATCAGCCTGTTCCCCGACGACGGCACCAGCTGCGAAGAACTGCTCAAGCACGCCGATCTGGCGTTGTATCAGTCCAAGGGTGCCGGGCGTAACGGCCTGCATTTTTTCAGTTCGAACATGAAGACCCGCGCCAGCCTCGAACTGCAACTGGAAGAGGAACTGCGCCAGGCTTTGCGTGAAGACCACGGGCTGACGCTGTATTACCAACCCATCTTCGAACTGAAGACCGGCCGGGTGACCAAACTCGAAGCGTTGATTCGCTGGCAGCATCCGGTGCATGGCCTGCTGGCCCCGGACCGTTTCATCGCGATTGCCGAAACCAACGGCCTGATTGCCGAACTGGACAACTGGGTGTTGCGCCGGGCCTGCACCGACCTCGGCGAACTGACGCGCCACGGCTGCAACGAACTGAAAATCGCCTGGAACTGCTCACCGCTCAACCTCGCCCGGGAAGAACTGGCCAACGAAATCGAAAGTGCACTGCGCAGCGCTGGCGTCGCGCCGGAACGGCTGGAGCTGGAAGTCACCGAAAACGCATTGATGGGCAACATCGCCAACACGCTGGTGCTGTTGCGGCAGATCCGGGCCCTCGGCGTATCGCTGTCGATCGACGACTTCGGCACCGGATACTCATCGTTGGCCTACCTCAAACGTCTGCCGCTCAATACGCTGAAAATCGACCGCTCGTTCATCCTCGACATTCCTGCGGCGACAGCCGACATGGAGATCGTCCAGGCGATCATCGTCATGGCCCACACCCTGCACTTGCAGGTGGTGACCGAAGGCGTGGAAAGCCTGGAGCAATACGAGTTTCTCGAACGTTCGGGCTGCGACTTCATTCAGGGTTATCTGCTCAGCCGCCCGGTGCCACTGGATGAACTCCGTCCGGTGCTGGAGGAAATCAACCAGCGCAAACACGCGCATGTGGTCAATCCACTGAGTCTGGCGCGCGGTACATGTGTACCAGAGTCGCTGGATCCTTCTGCAAAAAACCCTGCGCCCCATGCAGGCGCATCAGTTGTGCGGCCAATCCGCTGATTGGCGTGGCCGAGCCTTGTTCGCGGGAGAATTTCACCGCCGTATCGAGATCCTTGAGCAGCGTGCGCACGTGCCATTTCACCGGTTCAAAACGGCTCTCGGCCATTTGCGGGGCGAGGATCTGCAACGGTTTCGAATCGGCAAAACCACCGGCCAGCGCCTCGGCAATCAGACGCGCATCGACTCCGGCCTGCTCGGCCAGCGCCACCACTTCGGCAATCACCAACGCGTTGCAGGCAACAATCATCTGGTTGCAGGCCTTGGTCACCTGCCCGGCGCCGATGCCTCCCATGTGCGTGACACGCTGACCGAGGCTGAGCAGCACCGGGCGCACCCGATCCAGATCCGTCACCGCACCACCGACCATGATCGCCAGGCTGCCCGCCTCGGCACCGACCACGCCGCCGGACACCGGTGAATCAAGCCAGGCCATGCCGGTTCTGCCTGCCAGGTCGGCGGCCATCTCGCGAGTAGCCGTCGGTTCGAGGCTGGAGAAGTCCACCAGCAACTGGCCGTTTTTCGCACCTTCAACAACGCCGCCAGTGCCAAACACCACCTCGCGCACCACCGCCGTATCGGCCAGACACAGCATCACCACGTCCGCGTGTTCGCACAGCTCGGCTGGAGTCGCCACCTGCCGGGCGCCAGCTTCAACCAGGGGCGCGCACTTGGCCGGGTTGCGGTTCCACACGGTCAACGGGTAGCCCGCCGCCAGCAAACGGTGGCACATCGGCAAGCCCATCAGGCCGATTCCGGCAAAGCCCAACGAAGGTAGCGTTGACATCATTTTGCCTCTTTTCGATTAAAGATCACCGAATAATGGCCGATTCATGAACGATCAGGAAAGGATTCCCCCGCGCGACGATCAGGCCAAGCCCCTGACGCCCGGGCCAAATACGCGCAGTCAAAGACGCGAGATCCTCTTTCCGTGAGGCTCGATGACAACGGTCGCCGAGCCAACCCTGTCCAGGTATATGGCGCACAATGACTTCTAAAAACAATCCGGCCACTGCGGTATCCGATCTGCCCCTGAGCCCTGCGGCGAACAGCCCGGCTCCGATGAAGCCATTGCCTCCTTCGCGCCCGCTGGGCACTCAGCAATATCTGTATTACACCGAAACCAACACCGACCGCATCCTAGACAACCTGGACGGGCTGCGCGATCTGGTGTTCCCGCGCCCGCCGCACCTGGAAGGCGACAACGAACAGCACAACGACCAGGAATTCCCGTCGGTATGCCTGATCGGCCTCGGTCGCTGCGGCTCGAACATCGCCCTCGACGTCGCGGAGCTGGTGTACAACGCGCGCAAGTTCTACCTCAACGAATTCAACAACGAAGACCGCGCCGCTGACCGGCGTCTGGCCGACAAGGGCTACAGCCCGGCCCAGTGGATCAAGCAGAATCTGCGGATCGGCCCGAACAAGTCGAGCAAACCGGTGTTCCTGGTCGAACCGCTGGTGATGCTCGGCGACCTCGACAAGGACATCGCCGGGCGCATCCGGTTCTCGCGCAAGGGCGAGAAAAGCGGCTTTCTGCGTGACTACAGCAAAATGAAGATCATGGATTTGTCCGAAGTCCATGCCGGTGGCGCCGGTAACGCGCCGATCCTCGGCCAGTACCTGGCCAAGATCATCCTCAACAAGGACACCCAGCGCTTCTCCAGCCCTGACTGGAAAATGATCCACTCGTACCTGATCGACAGCTGCGGCATCAAGGCCAACCAGTCGCGCCTTTACTTCTCGATCTTCAGTGCCGGCGGCGGTACCGGCTCGGGCATGGCTTCGGAATTCGGCCTGGCCCAGCAGCACTCGTACATGAACAAGACGTTCGACACCAAGCCGATGGACGAGCACGACGGCAAGAGCGGGCATTCGTTCGTGTTCGAGCCGATCTTCACCAGCGGCATCTGCGTGCTGCCGAACATTTCCGATCACCGCAGCGAAATGTCCGAGGCGCTACACATCAACGCCGGACGCCTGTTGTGCAAATACCTGTCGGAAGAATGGGATTTCTCCTACAACTTCGCCAATGAAGACAGCAGCGAAGCCAGCGTCATGGGCCGTATTCGCCCTTGGAACGCGATGATGCTGATCTCCAACGACATCATGCGTTACGCCGAAGAGAGCGATGACGGCAACATCCAGAACATTGATGTCAATGCGATGGAAAAGCACGCCAACCAGTACATCTCGCAGCAGATCTTCAACATTCTGACGGCGCAGGCGGTGACCACCGACTACGACCAGAACTACTTCCGTCGCGCCGGCATCGACATCGGCGAAACCATTCGCCTCGACGCCAACGACCTGTTCATGAGCCTGGCCGGCCCGGTGGCGATTGCCTACGCCGAATCGGTGGTGCCGGAAACCCCGCCGCCGAGCAGCGACAAGTTCAAGGTCTTCGACAAAGAGCCGCAGCGCCTGAACATCGACGACCTGTTCTTCCGCTCGATCGACCTGCCGCACTTCAACAAGGTCACCCAGGCCATCGAAGGCATCAGCCTGCTGCCCATCGAATCCAAGCGCTATCGCGCGTCGCTGGAGCAGTACAAGAATTCCGGCTACGACGCCGCCGCACTGCACGACCTGCACTTCTTCAAGAACTGCTCGTCGGTGGTGTCGATCGTTTCGTTGCCGAAAGACTACAAGCTGTCCTACATGGATCTGAACCGGTTGAAGACCCACCTCAACAGCCTGTTCCCCAACACCACGCTCAAGCGTTATGCGCTGGTGATCGGTGCGTCGGCCAACCTGTCGCTGACCACCCTGATCGCCAAGAGTCCGTGCCTGTCGGACGACTTCCTGACCCTGATCGTGGCGTTCATCAAGCGTTGCTTCGCCAAGACCCCGTACCGTTTCGACGAGACCCTGGACAACTCGATCCTCGACTTCATCATTAATGAAGACTTTGACGAAGACCGCATCGACGACCTGCTCAACGAGTTCGAAAACCCGGCGAAGATCCTCGACACCAACTGGTACGCGATCAAGCCGATGTACGAGAAGAAATACCGCGAACTGATCAACGACAAGGACAAGTTTGTTTCGATCAACGACATTCGCCTGTCGCGCGACTGCGTGAAGAAGTCGATCAAGTACCTGCGCGAGATCTACCGTCACCGCATCGGCAAGACCAAGGTTATTTCCCTGAATAACCATACGGGCAAGACTTACTCGGTCTGATTGACGACCGAGTCGCCCCAATCGCTGGCAAGCCAGCTCCCACCGGGTCCATGTGAACACAACCATTTGTGAACACCACACAACCTGTGGGAGCTGGCTTGCCAGCGATGGGGCCCGCAAATTCCCTGAAAATCTCAGCCCTTCCAACATCCAGAAACAATTAAGCAGCCCTCAGGCTGCTCAATAAACTGTTCCCGTTACGTTTACGTCACCGTTATGCCACGCACGCTTGTGGCCTTTCTCTACGGCAACGTGCCATCACGCTACTCGGCTACACACTTTCCGGCGCACAACGAGCGCACCATCAAGGTGCACACACTCAGGCCTGCGCCCTTTCCTGGACCAGAATCCACGGCCTTACCACCACCGCCCACATCTGCGGATCACGCTCGAAAATATCCAGCGCCCGCGTTTCAGACAGCTTGGCGACCTTGTCTTCGGCCAGCCAGGCGGCGACTTTCTCGCCATCATCCGAGGCCACGGCCTCGGCAGCGGCGATCAAATCCAGGGCCGGGTCGACCCACAATAGGGCACCCTTGGCGAAGAACGGCTCCAGCTCTTTCCAGGTAATAGATGCGGTTTCACCAAGCAGCTTGGCATAGAGGGTGCTAGGTTCTTGATTCATGGGTTTGTCCGGAAAAGAAATCGACGCGAATGATAACGTCGGTGGTTCGGCAGAAAAACCCGGTTGCAAATGGCTTCACCGAACGAAAAGAGCAGGAACGCCAAGGAATGCTGCTGTTTGGGGCATAAGCCCCCCGAAAGCCCCGCCGCAATTCTGTCTTTTTCATTCAAAAATGCGACACCCACAAGTTTTGCCCCCTGGCGCCAGCTTCCCAGGCCAACAACCGGCGCTCTACACTGTACCGGTACAGTTGCCGGGGGCATTTCCGGAGGGTATCGCCAAGATATCTGACCCGGTTCTGCTGCTACGGCGCCAGAACTCAAAAAAATTACAACAGTAAGAGTGGAGCACTATGACTAAGGCTACTAAGCAGATTTCCAAACTGTTTGCCGCTATGGTTCTGGCCGGGGTTGCCAGCCATTCGTTCGCCGCTGACACCATCAAGATCGGTATCGCCGGCCCTAAAACCGGTCCTGTAGCCCAATACGGCGACATGCAGTTCAGTGGCGCGAAAATGGCCATCGAGCAGATCAACGCCAAGGGCGGCGTCGACGGCAAGAAACTCGAAGCCGTTGAATACGATGACGCGTGCGATCCGAAACAAGCCGTAGCGGTCGCGAACAAGGTCGTCAACGACGGCGTCAAGTTCGTGGTTGGTCACCTGTGCTCCAGCTCCACTCAGCCTGCTTCGGACATCTACGAAGACGAAGGCGTGGTGATGATCACCCCGGCTGCCACCAGCCCGGACATCACCGCCCGTGGTTACAAAATGGTCTTCCGCACCATCGGTCTGGACAGCGCCCAGGGCCCTGCCGCCGGTAACTACATTGCCGATCACGTGAAGCCGAAAATCGTTGCCGTACTGCACGACAAGCAGCAATACGGTGAAGGCATCGCCACCGCCGTCAAGGCGACTCTTGAGAAGAAAGGCGTGAAAGTCGCCGTGTTCGAAGGCGTCAACGCCGGCGACAAAGACTTCTCCTCGATGATCGCCAAGCTCAAACAAGCCAACGTCGACTTCGTTTACTACGGCGGCTACCACCCGGAGCTGGGCCTGATCCTGCGTCAATCCCAGGAAAAAGGCCTGAAAGCCAAGTTCATGGGCCCGGAAGGCGTGGGTAACGACTCCATTTCGCAGATCGCCAAAGAGTCCTCCGAAGGCCTGCTGGTGACCCTGCCGAAATCCTTCGACCAGGATCCGGCCAACGTTGCCCTGGCAGATGCGTTCAAGGCGAAGAAAGAAGACCCGAGCGGCCCGTTCGTGTTCCCTTCCTACTCGGCGGTTGAAGTGATTGCCGAAGGCATCAAGGCAGCCAAGTCCGAAGACGCAGCCAAAGTGGCCGCAGCCATTCACGCCGGCACCTTCAAGACCCCTACCGGCGACCTGAGCTTCGACGCCAAGGGCGACCTGAAGGACTTCAAATTTGTGGTTTACGAGTGGCACTTCGGCAAACCGAAAACTGAAGTTTCGCCTCAGTAAGGCGCGCCCTGACTGACTGCCAATAAAGCCCACGGCGTGCCGTGGGCTTTGTTTTACGAATGTATGGGCCGCGCTGGCGTGATCCGCCAGTCTCCCCACCTGAAAATCTCAAAACCGTCATCAGCGGTTCGCTGGCAAAACCCGGATTCGAAGTGGATAAAGATCCACGGGGCCGGGCGGGAAAATGACTCCACCAGTGAAATGCGTATCAGGTTTTTAGGAGCGTTGTAATGCCTGACATCTATCACTTCTTCCAACAGCTGGTTAATGGCCTGACCATTGGCAGCACGTATGCCCTGATCGCCATCGGCTATACGATGGTCTACGGCATCATTGGAATGATCAACTTCGCCCACGGCGAGGTGTACATGATCGGTTCCTACGTGGCGTTCATCGCCATCGCCGGGCTGGCCATGATGGGAATCGACAACGTCCCGCTGTTGATGACCGCCGCGTTCATCGCGAGCATCGTCGTCACCAGTTCCTACGGTTACAGCATCGAACGGATCGCCTACCGCCCCCTGCGCGGCAGCAACCGTCTGATTCCGCTGATTTCCGCGATCGGTATGTCGATCTTCCTGCAGAACACGGTTCTGCTCGCGCAAGACTCCAAGGACAAATCCATCCCCAACCTGATCCCCGGCAACTTCTCCATCGGGCCAGGTGGCGCACATGAAGTGCTGATTTCCTACATGCAAATCGTGGTGTTCGTGGTGACCCTGGTCGCCATGCTCGGCCTCACGCTGTTCATCTCCCGCTCTCGCCTGGGTCGCGCCTGCCGCGCCTGCGCCGAAGACATCAAGATGGCCAACTTGCTGGGCATCAACACCAACAACATCATCGCCCTGACCTTCGTCATCGGTGCTGCGCTGGCGGCCGTTGCGGCTGTGCTGCTGAGCATGCAGTACGGCGTGATCAACCCCAACGCCGGTTTCCTCGTCGGCCTCAAGGCCTTCACCGCTGCGGTACTCGGCGGGATCGGCAGCATCCCCGGCGCCATGCTCGGCGGGCTGGTGCTCGGGGTGGCGGAAGCCTTTGGCGCCGATATCTTCGGCGACCAGTACAAGGACGTCGTGGCTTTCGGCTTGTTGGTTCTGGTGCTGTTGTTCCGTCCGACCGGCATTCTGGGCCGTCCGGAGGTTGAGAAAGTATGACTAGGAATCTTAAACAGGCACTGTTCAGTGCCTTGCTGGTGTGGGCCGTGGCCTACCCGGTACTCGGTCTGAAACTGACCATTGTCGGCATCAACCTCGAAGTGCACGGCACCAGCCCGGCCATTCTGGCGACCATCGCCGTGTGCTCGGTGCTGATGTTCCTGCGGGTGCTGTTCAACCAGCAGATCAGCAAGGCGTGGAAATCCTCGCCGGGCCTGCCGTTGATCCCGGCCAAAGCCAGCAACTTCCTGACCCTGCCGACCACGCAACGCTACATCATCATTGCGCTGATCCTCGGTGCACTGGTGTGGCCGTTCTTCGGCTCGCGTGGCGCGGTGGACATTGCCACGCTGATCCTGATCTACGTGATGCTCGGCCTCGGCCTGAACATCGTCGTCGGTCTGGCCGGTCTGCTCGATCTGGGTTACGTCGGCTTCTACGCCGTCGGCGCCTACAGCTACGCGCTGCTGTCGCACTACTACGGCCTGAGCTTCTGGATCTGCCTGCCGATTGCCGGCCTGATGGCGGCGACGTTCGGCTTCCTGCTGGGCTTCCCGGTGTTGCGTCTGCGCGGTGACTATCTGGCGATCGTGACCCTGGGCTTCGGCGAGATCATCCGGCTGTTCCTGCGTAACCTGACGGACATCACCGGCGGTCCGAACGGTATCAGTAACATCGAGAAACCGACGTTCTTCGGCCTGACCTTCGAACGCAAAGCGGCGGAAGGCCTGCAAACCTTCCACGAGTATTTCGGCCTCGAATACAACTCGATCAACAAGGTGATTTTCCTGTACCTGGTTGCTCTGTTGCTGGCACTGGCGGCGCTGTTCATCATCAACCGTCTGCTGCGCATGCCGATCGGCCGTGCGTGGGAAGCGCTGCGTGAAGACGAAATCGCCTGCCGCGCACTTGGCCTCAACCCGACCGTGATCAAGCTGTCGGCGTTCACCCTGGGCGCGAGCTTCGCCGGCTTCGCCGGCAGCTTCTTCGCCGCCCGTCAGGGGCTGGTGACACCGGAGTCGTTCACCTTCATCGAGTCGGCGATCATTCTCGCCATCGTTGTGCTGGGTGGCATGGGCTCGCAGCTGGGCGTGATTCTCGCGGCCGTGGTGATGATCCTGTTGCCGGAAATGATGCGTGAATTCAGCGAATACCGGATGTTGATGTTCGGTGCGCTGATGGTGTTGATGATGATCTGGCGTCCACAAGGTCTGCTGCCGATGCAACGCCCACACATGGAGTTGCGAAAATGAGCCGCGAGATCCTGAAAGTCGAAAACCTGAGCATGCGCTTCGGCGGCTTGCTGGCGGTCAATGGCGTGGCCCTGACCGTCAAGGAAAAACAAGTGGTGGCGCTGATCGGGCCGAACGGCGCGGGCAAAACCACCGTGTTCAACTGCCTGACCGGTTTCTACCAGCCATCGGGCGGCAGCATCCTGCTCGACGGCGAGCCCATCCAGGGCCTGCCGGGGCACAAAATCGCCCTCAAGGGCGTGGTGCGCACCTTCCAGAACGTGCGGCTGTTCAAGGACATGACGGCGGTCGAGAACCTGTTGATCGCGCAGCACCGTCACCTGAACACCAACTTCCTGTCCGGTCTGTTCAAGACCCCGGCGTTCCGCAAGAGCGAGCGCGAGGCCATGGAGTACGCCGAATACTGGCTGGAAAAGGTCAACCTGAAAGAGTTCGCCAACCGTACCGCCGGCACCCTGGCCTACGGTCAGCAACGGCGCCTGGAAATCGCCCGCTGCATGATGACCCGTCCGCGGATCCTCATGCTCGACGAACCGGCCGCCGGCCTGAACCCGAAGGAAACCGAAGACCTCAAGGCGCTGATCAGCGTGCTGCGTGAAGAGCACAACGTGACCGTGCTGCTGATCGAACACGACATGAAACTGGTCATGAGCATTTCCGACCACATCGTCGTGATCAACCAGGGCACACCGCTGGCCGATGGCACGCCGGAACAGATCCGCGACAATCCTGAAGTGATCAAAGCCTACCTGGGGGAAGCGTAAATGCTGCAGTTCGAAAACGTTTCCACCTTCTACGGCAAGATCCAGGCCCTGCACAGCGTCAACGTCGAAGTCCGTCAGGGCGAGATCGTGACCCTGATCGGCGCCAACGGTGCCGGCAAGTCCACGCTGCTGATGACGCTCTGCGGTTCACCGCAGGCGCACAGCGGCAGCATCCGCTACATGGGTGAGGAACTGGTCGGCCAGGACTCGTCGCAGATCATGCGCAAGAGCATCGCCGTGGTGCCGGAAGGTCGTCGGGTATTCGCCCGGCTGACCGTCGAAGAAAACCTGTCGATGGGTGGTTTCTTCACCGACAAGGGCGACTATCAGGAGCAGATGGACAAGGTCCTCGGCCTGTTCCCGCGCCTGAAAGAACGCTTCAACCAGCGCGGCGGCACCATGTCCGGCGGCGAACAGCAAATGCTCGCCATCGGCCGCGCGCTGATGAGCAAGCCCAAACTGCTGCTGCTCGACGAGCCGTCGCTGGGCCTGGCACCGATCATCATCCAGCAGATCTTCGACATCATCGAACAACTGCGCAAGGACGGTGTAACGGTGTTCCTAGTCGAGCAGAACGCCAACCAGGCGCTGAAAATCGCTGACCGTGCGTACGTTCTGGAGAACGGCCGCGTGGTCATGCAAGGTACTGGTGAAGCGCTGCTGACCGACCCGAAAGTGCGCGAGGCGTACCTCGGCGGTTGAGGCTTTTCGCTGAACAGAAAAACGGCCTTCGGGCCGTTTTTTTATACCTCACACATCCCCCGTGTAGGAGCTGCCGCAGGCTGCGATCTTTTGACTTTGCCTTTTGCAAGATCAAAAGATCGCAGCCTGCGGCAGCTCCTACAGGGAAGCGCCGTCAGTACGGGTTGCAGTACTGCGCCACCGCCGTCGCCTGATCGACATACGGCCGGGCCGGTTCAAGGTTCCACTCAGGCTTGTTCCTCACCGGTTTGCCGTCGTAGACCGCCGCCAGATGGCAAACCATCTGCCGCCGCAACGACCCGCCATTGACGCTGTACTCGCGCCATTGCGCATCGTCCTTGTGCTTGTTGTACAGCTCGGCAAACATCCGGTCGGTCTGGTCGTCCTTGATTGCCCGCCCGCACGCGGTCGGCACTACCGAGAGCGACCAGGTGTTCGGCCCCAGTTTCGGATCGGGACGCTGCACCCAGGTGCTGGACTCGATGTACTTGTCGCAAAATTTTGGTGCGGCCGGCGTCGAGGTCTGGATACACGAGAAAGAAGCCTTGGCGACCGGGGTTTTCGGGAAGTCGATCTTGATGATATTGCGATCCTTGCCGGTCTTGGCCTTGTAGTCCTTTTGATTGGCCAACGCATCGTTCAGACCGCGCTGATCGCTGTAGAAGAACGCCAGAATCGGCAGCTCATCGGTTTTCGGGTTACCCAGACGCAGCTCGGTCTGAGTCTGGAACTCGCGGCTGTTGATGACTTTGCGCGCGCCCATGAAATTGCGAAAGGCATCGACCCGCTCTTTGCTGCTCATCGGATTGCGCATGTTGAAACCGCACTGCAACTGATCCTGCTGGCGATTGTTGTTGTACTGGGTGAAGTGCGCGACCCAGGCATTCGGCGTGGTGATCGGTGGTTTCATGGCCTGACAGACTGCTTCGGTCGGGGCGGTGTTCTTGTTGTCGCCACAGCCACGGTCGTTGCGAAAGTCGGTCCAGGCATCGTTGGGAAACGCGCAATAGACATGCACCGGCGTCTCGGGGTCTTTCACCAGATCCCGTGGCGTAATCAGGTAGCCGTTCTGCGTGCTCATGCCGGGGTCTTCATAACTGATGCCGTCGGCGCGCATGAACGAGGCGGCAAACGTGCCCAGCTCCACGGCTTTCGGGCTGGGGTTCCAGACGTCCCACTTTTGCCCCTTGGCCGGATCGGCGCGGTGCGTGCCGCGCACCAGCAGCCCCGAGCAGTCCGATGCGGGGTCCTGCCCGCAACTGTCGACGGTATTGTTATAGAGCTTTTCCACCTTCCTCAGCGTCTCGTCGCATGACTCGGCACTGGCCCATGCCGCATGCACCAACAGCGGCAATACGAGCAACGGGGCGATCCTGTTCAAACGTTTCTTCATGGCTTGCATCTCCTTGATTAGCCAACACACTCAACGCGGGACCGGGTTGCAACCCGCGGCGCGAGTCTCGCTGTCCGACAACGCCGGCCGAAACGGCTCCAGGTTCCATGGCGTCTTGTTGCGGTAATTGACCAGCACGCAGCGCAGTTGCTGACGCATGCTGCCAGCGGACTTTTCGTTGTCGCGCCAGTTGCTGTCCGGCCCCTTGAGGGCGAACAACTGATCGTAAAGAGCGTCGACCTGCTCACCGGGCAAGGCGCGCCCCGCTGCCGTGGGCACAACGCTCAGGCTCCATTCATCCTTGCGGGTGCCGGGGTCGTAACGTTTGACCCAGTTGGCGGAGGCGATGTATTGCGGCACCGGGGCGCCACCCACCACCATTTCGTCGATCGCCTGATCGGCGGCGACATAGCTGAAACGCCGCTCCGCAGGCTGGGTGAAATCCAGGCGCAGGATCGGCACGCTGTAGCCCTGGGCCTGAAGTTTTTTCTGGAAATTGCGCGCGCTGTTCAAGCCGTTCTCCGGTTTCGGTGGCGCCTGATCTCCGCGAGTGGCGAAGTTCTGCGTGCTGTTGACGTTGTAGATAAAGGCATCGATGTACTTCATGTTTTCGCTGCCGTCGTTGCTCGCGGTGGCGTTCTTCAACATGAACTCGTTGACCTGGGCACTGAAGGCAAAGGGGTCCCTGTTGGTGGTGTTCGGGCGCGACTCATGCACGCGGATCATCGCGTGCCAGTCGCTGGGTTTTTCCGCGTTCCACGAACATTGGCTGTACTGGATCGGCCCCTTCATCAGCCCGGTGTATTTCTGCGTCCACTGCTCGGCGGTGGTGACACCCGCCTCGGCACAAGTGCCGTAGGCCAGTGCGGCATTGCGGTTGTTCAGCGTGCCTTGCGCCGCACGCGGCGGTTCGCGGCTGTCGAAGAAGCCGCAGCCATACCACTTGCGCTCCGGCCCGGTACCGCCATCAAACGCATAGATGCAGGTGAAGCCTTGCTCCTTGACCGGCAGCTTCAGCGCCGCTGCATCGGTGGGTGTGCGCAGGATGAAACCGGCCGGGTGAATGAGAATGCGCGTGCTCAGATCCTTGCGAATCCACGAGTAGGACGTCGCGCCGATCTTGATTGCATAAGGGCTGTAATCCCACGGATTGAAGGGCCCGTCATTGACCATGCGCAGGGTCACGCCGCTGCAGTAATACAGCCCGCGCGCGGCGCCGGTATCCGGTTCCTGACAGCTGTCCTTGAGGGTGTTGTAGTTGTGGTTGATGCGCTTGAGCGTGTCCAGCGGATCAATCTGCGTCTGCGCGCAAACCGTGCCAGACAGCAGGTGCAGCGTGCAGGCGAGCGTAAAAGATGAAGCCGTGCGCAATAGCACAGCGCGGGCTGAGCGATCCTTCGTCATGAGATACCGTCCTGGTAAATCGGCCTGTGACAGGGGCCGTTGCAATGACTATAGACGCGCAACCACAGAAATCCCCTGTAGGAGCTGCCGCAGGCTGCGATCTTTTGATCTGGCTTCTGGTTTTAAAATCAAAGTCAAAAGATCGTCCGATCGCGGCCCGAGCCTGCGGCAGCTCCTACAGGGTTTTGCATTTTTTTCTGAAAAATTTCGGTGGCGCTGTAACGCATCGCCATGGGCGTTCTCTAGTGGGGTAAGCAAGCGCACTTCGCTTGTAAAACCCAAGCTCAAATCTGGAGAAACATCATGACTGCTACCACTCGTACCCTGTCCGCCGCTGCACTGGTTCTGGCTCTTGGTTCCGCCCTGAGCATGACTGCCGTTTCCAGCGCCAATGCCGCCGACAACAGCAACATGGAAAAATGCTTCGGTGTGGCCATGAAGGGTCACAACGATTGCGCCGCGGGCGCAGGCACCACATGTGCCGGCACCGCGAAAATGGATTACCAGGCCAACTCCTGGAAGTTCGTGCCAAAAGGCACCTGCACCACCACCGAGAGCAAAACCTCGCCGACCGGCTTCGGTCAGATGGAAGCCTTCAAAGCCAAGTCCTGATCCACGACCTGCCCGAGTGACGCTCATGTTCACCCTCAACGAACCTGTCCCACCGCGCACTCGGGCAGCCCTCTGCGGGCTCCCGCCCCGCGCGGGGCTGGGACTCAAGACCGGGCACTTTCGTGAAGTGCTCGGCACCCAACCGGACATCGGTTTCTTTGAAGTCCACGCCGAAAACTACATGGTCGACGGCGGTCCGTTTCATCATTTTCTCGGGTTGATCCGCGAGCAGTATCCGCTGTCGCTGCACGGCGTCGGGCTGTCGATCGGGGCCGAAGGGCCACTGGATCTGCAACACCTGCAACGCCTGCAAACACTGATCGAGCGTTATCAACCGCAAGCCTTTTCCGAACACCTGGCCTGGTCGAGCCACGGCCCGGTGTTCCTCAATGACCTGCTGCCGCTGGCGTATGACACGCCGACACTGAACCGCGTCTGTGAACACATCGATCAAGTGCAGAACAGCCTCAAGCGGCCGATGCTGCTGGAGAATCCAGCGACCTATCTCGGCTTCGAGCGCTCGACCATCGATGAGCCGCAGTTCATCGCCGAGGTGATCCGTCGCAGCGGCTGCGGTCTGCTGCTTGACGTCAACAACGTCTACGTCTCGTGCATAAACCATCGACGCGATCCACTGACCTACCTCGACGCACTGCCTTTGCACGCCGTCGGCGAGATTCACTTGGCCGGGTTCGCCGAAGATGCCGACAGCCTCGGCGACCGCTTGCTGATCGATGATCACGGCGCGCCGATTGATGACGCAGTCTGGGCGCTATACCGACAGGCGCTCGAACGCGTTGGCCCGGTGGCAACCTTGATCGAACGGGACAATCACCTCCCGACGTTCAACGTGCTGCTGGCCGAGGCGCAGCAGGCCGAAGCGTTGCTGCGGCGCTCAAGGAGTCAGCCATGAGCACTCAAGCCGACTTCAGCGCCGCCCTGCTCGACACTCGCCGGCCCTGCCCCGCTGGCCTGTGCAGCGCCAACGGTGCCGATCCTGCCAGCCGATTCCTGGTGTATCGCAATAACGTGCAAGGCTCGTTGATCAACGCGCTGGCCGACAGTTATCCGGTGGTGCAGCAGTTGGTCGGCGAGGAATTCTTCCGTGGCATGGCCAGCATTTTCATCCAGCAGCAGCCGCCGCACAGTCCGTTGATGAGCCGTTATGGTGACGGACTGGCGGACTTCATTGGTGCATTCGAACCGGCGGCCGGGGTGCCGTATCTGGCCGATGTCGCACGGCTCGAACGCTTGCGCACCCGCGCTTATCACGCCGCCGATGCGGCGACAGTCAGTGCGCAACAGATCAGCGCTGCACTGGCCGATCCGCAAACACTGGCCGAACTGCACATCGCCCTGCACCCCTCGCTGCACCTGCTCGACTCCGCCTACGCAGTGGTTTCGATCTGGGCCGCGCATCAGCAGGACTCGACACTGGCGGGTATCGATATCCATCAAGGGCAACACGCACTGGTGCTGCGCAACGGTCTGGAGGTCGAGGTCTTTGCCCTCGATCACGGCGCCAGCGTATTCATCCGCCATCTGCTCCATCACCGACCGCTGCTGCAAGCGGCGCAAGACAGCCCGCCCTTCGATCTGCCGCAGACCCTCGCCCTGCTGATCGGCCACCATGCCATCACCGACCTGAACAACAAGGTATCGCCATGAACAACCTCATCACTCGCGCCATCGGGCTAATGGAAAAGATTCCCCACAGCCTGATCGCCTTCATCGCACGGTTCTCGATTGCCGCGGTGTTCTGGAAGTCCGGGCAGACCAAGGTCGAGGGACTGGCCATCGATTTGGTCGATGGCAGCTTTCAACTCGGCTGGCCACGCTTGGCGGACTCGACGATTCCGTTGTTCCAGAGCGAATACACTGTGCCGCTGCTGTCACCGGAAATCGCCGCGCATATGGCAGCGTTCGCCGAACACTTTTTTCCGGTGCTGATATTGATCGGCTTCGCCACGAGGTTTTCGGCGCTGGCGCTGCTGGGCATGACGCTGGTCATCGAGGTGTTCGTCTATCCCGATGCCTACCCGACCCATGGCACTTGGGCGGCGGTGTTGCTGTACCTGATGGCGACCGGGCCGGGCAGATTGTCGATTGATCACCTGATCGCCAGTTACTACAAACGCTGATGTCTGATGTCTCTGATGTCTGATGTCTCTGATGTCTCTGTAGGAGCTGCCGAAGGCTGCGATCTTTTGATTTTTAAGGTCAAAAGATCGCAGCCTTCGGCAGCTCCTACAGAGGTATCACGGGCATCGTGGTCAATGCGCCAGGCGATCCAGCGCCTCGCCGCTGCGTTTGAACCAGCCAATCAGATAATCCGCCAGCACCTGCGTGCGTTTGGGCAACCCACCTTGGTACGGGTGCACCAGATACATCGGCATCCGGCGCGTCTGAAAATCGCGCAGCAGCCAGCGCAACCGGCCGTCAGCCAGTTCCGTTTGCAGCAGATACGACGGCAACCGTGCGATACCGGCGCCGGCCAGGGCGGCTTTCTTCAGCAGGTTGTAATGGTTGCTGGCGAACGGCCCCGACACCCGCACCCGGAGCAATTCGTGCTGTTGGTGATACAGCCATTCTTCACGGCCACTGTAATGACTGTTGAGCAGGCAGCGGTGTTCGGCCAGCTCCTGCGGGGTCAGCGGTTCGCCGAATTGTTCAAGGTATATCGGGCTGGCGCAGGTCAACTCCTGCCACGCCAGCAGGGGTTTGGCCACCAACCGCTCGTCATTGGCCACCTCGGAGCGAATCGCCAGATCGAAGCCGTCCCGGGACAGGTCGCGATAGTGGTTGTTCAGCTCCAGCTCGATCTGCACCTCGGGATACTTCTGCGAGAACTCCAGCAGCAAGCCGTCAAAAAACGTTTCCCCCAGCGATACTGGCACCGTCATCCGCACCGGACCGGCCATGTCGTCTTTCAAACGCGCCAACGCCTGACGTGCCCGCTCCACTTGCACCACCAGCGCCTGGGCTTGCGGCAACAATGCGGCGCCCGCCGCTGTCAGGGTCAAGCGGCGCGTGGTGCGTTGCAGCAACACCACGGAAAACTGTGCTTCCAGCTGACTGATGCGTTTGGACAACTGGCCCTTGCTGCAACCCAGTTGCTGTGCCGCCAAGGTAAAACTGCCGGCCTCGATCAACACCGCGAACGCCGCCAGATCATCCATTTCGCTCATGGATTGTTTCCATTTGAAAACCAAAGGTTGCCTATTAGTGCGCTTATCCGCGGAAAAAACCACTCTAGACTGAAACCTCGTTCAACCCATTGAGGAACAGTCCCATGAAGATTCTGTTGATCGGTGCCGCCGGCACCATCGGTTCGGCCGTGGATAAAGAGCTGAGCCAGCGTCACGAAGTGATCCGCATTGGTCGCAGCAGCGGCGACTTCCAGGTGGACATCAGCGACAGCGCATCGATTCGCAAACTGTTCGAGCAAACCGGCAAGTTCGACGCGCTGATCTGCGCCGCCGGCAACGTTACCTTCGCCCCACTCGGCGAGATGAACGCTGACAGCTTCGCCCTGGGCCTGAAAGACAAACTGATGGGCCAGGTCAACCTGCTGCTGATCGGCCGCGAATATGCCAACGACGGCGCCTCGTTCACCTTCACCACCGGCGTGCTCAGCCACGACCCGATCCGCTCCGGCGCCTCGGCAGCACTGGTCAACGGCGCCCTGGACAGTTTCGTCAAAGCCGCCGCCATCGAATTGCCGCGTGGCTTGCGCGTCAACTCGATCAGCCCGACCGTGCTGCTGGAAGCGATGGGCAGCTACGCCCCGTACTTCCGTGGCTATAAGCCGGTTCCGGCAGCCGATGTGGCACTGGCCTACGCCAAAAGTGTCGAAGGCCTGCAAACCGGTCAGACCTTTCACGTCAACTGAAGAGCTCGCAGGCAGGGTGCATCAACGGGCTACTTTGGCTCCTGCGGTGCGCCCGCCCGCACGTTCGCGCAACCAGCGCTGCACCGGCCGTTCGAACCCGTAGTGACATAGCAGGCTGCTGCCGATCAGCACGGCAAAGAACAGCAGCAGGCTCCACGGCTGATAAAACACGGCGCGTCCGGGCAGGAATTTATCAGCCAGCAGGGCCGCGACAATCTGCAGCGGAAAGTGCAGCAGGTAGGAGGCATAGCTGATGTCGCCAAGCCAGGACAAACGGCGCGCCAGCGGCTGCAACCATGGGTGGCAAGCCGCAACGGCAACGATGGTCAACGGGAACAGCACGGCAAACCTGATGCGTTGTGATTGCACCTCAGCGCTGCCGATCCACCACCAGCCCGCCACACAAGCCAACACCAGGCCGACAGCGACCCAACGCAGATCAAAACGCCGCAACAACCACTCCACGGCGATGTAACCCAATCCACCACAGAAAAAACCAAACACTCCGAGGCTGATTTTGTACTGCGCCGGAAACACCCACAGGCTCACGGCAATCAGCAACGCGCTGATCAGCAGCGGCGCCGGTGAGTAACGCCACAGCAGGAAAAACCCTGCGTAAAGCAACACTTCCACCGATATCGACCAGGCCGGGCCGTTAAATGACCAGCCCTGCTCAAGCCCCCAGGCCGGCGCCAGAAACACATTGAGGAGCGCGTGCCAGGCATCGTTGAACGGGTAAACAAACGCGTTGCCGGTGTGCGCGCTGTAGATTTTCTGCAGCATGGCTACCGCCAAAAAAGTCGCCAGGTGCAAGGGATAGATCCGGCTGAAACGTTCGCTGAAGAACTGTTTTCCGCTGATTTCGCGTTGCGCCAGCGCTCGGGCGAACAACCAGAAAAAAATGAATCCGGAAAGACTGAAGAACAGCGATACGGCATCACCGCCATGCCGGTAGAACAATGAAAACAGGCTGTACAACGGCTGGTCTTCACGTTGTAACGGACCGGGTACTGCGCCTTGAAAAAAGAAGTGCTGCCAATGCCAGAACACTACCGCCAATGCCGCGATGCCGCGCAGGGCGTCCAGCGCGTACAGCCGCTCAGGGAATACCGAAGGGTTTTGCTTCATGCACCATCAATCCATGCCCGCACAGGTACGCCACTATGCTGGCGGGTAACGGGCAACTCAATAGCCAGCCTGAACCGGCCACTCAAGTCTTGTGATCGACGGTCAGCCTGCGTAACGTGGCGGCACTTGTCTGGAGAGCCGAAGATGCGTGTTGCCCGTTCGTTGATCGTTGTTGCCCTGCTGCCATTGTTCGCCGCCTGCCAATTGCTCGATGGCCCGCGCGAAAGTGCGTCCCATGTCGGGCAATCCCGGATGCAGGGGCAGTTGACCGCAGCCGACGGCAAGCTGGTGTTCCAGCCGTGTGGCGAACAACGTCAGTACGTGGTCAATGACATCGGCGGCACCAGCGTGCTGCAAGAGGCCGCGACCCTCGCCGATCAGCAGGGCAAGCTGTTTGCCGATGTACGCGGGAAGATCGCCGGCGACCGCCTCGACCTCGGTCAGTTATATCGCGTCGAGCGTTCCGGCACCGCGTGCGATGACCCGAATTTCAAACTGTTGATCCTGCGCGCCGCCGGCCACGGTCCCGAGTGGAACGTCAAAGTCAGTGGCAAGGGCATGGTCATCGACCGTGAAGGCCAACCGGCGCTGGCCGTGCCGTATGTCGAAGAACAACTGGGCGACGGCCGCTTCAACCTCAGCAGCGAAGCCAACAACCAGCGCATCGAGTTGTGGGTCGCGCCGCAACGCTGCGTCGACAGCAGCACCGGCAGCGTGCAGCACATGAGCGCCGAGTTGCGCATCGACGGCAAGGTCAAGCGTGGTTGCGGGTATTTCGGCGGATCGCGCAACGACTGAGCGTTTTAGCCTCACCGGATCCGGCCTTTGCGGCTTATAATCGCGGCCTTCAAACGCCCTGGCGCAGTTGTGCGCCCCGCGAATCCGGATCCTCGCCATGTTACGAATCACCGAACTCAAGCTGCCAATCGACCATCCCGAAGAAGACCTGCGTGCCGCCATCGTGCAGCGCCTGGGCATCGCCAGCGATGACCTGCTCGATTTCACCTTGTTCAAGCGCAGCTACGACGCGCGCAAAAAGTCCTCCGAACTGTGCTTCATCTACACCATCGACCTCACCGTGCGCGACGAGGCCAAGGTGCTCGGCAAGTTCGCCGACGACCGTAACGTCAACGTGGCACCGGATGTCAGCTACAAATTCGTCGGTCAGGCGCCGAGCGACCTGAACCAGCGCCCGATCGTGGTCGGTTTCGGCCCGTGCGGGATTTTCGCCGGCCTGTTGCTGGCACAGATGGGCTTCAAGCCGATCATCCTCGAGCGTGGCACCGAAGTCCGTCAGCGCACCAAGGACACCTGGGGTCTGTGGCGTAAAAGTGTGCTCAACCCCGAGTCCAACGTGCAGTTCGGCGAAGGCGGCGCGGGCACGTTCTCCGACGGCAAGCTGTACAGCCAGATCAAGGATCCGAAGTTCCTCGGCCGCAAAGTCCTGCACGAATTCGTCAAGGCCGGCGCGCCGGAAGAAATTCTCTATGTCAGCAAACCGCACATCGGTACCTTCCGTCTGACCGGCATGGTCGAGACCATGCGTGAAGAGATCCGCGCCCTGGGCGGCGAAGTACGTTTTCAGGAGCGCGTCACCGATGTGCTGATCGAAGACGGCCAACTGGTCGGCGTCGAGCTGGCGAGCGGTGAAACCCTGCATTCGAAACACGTAATCCTGGCCCTCGGCCACAGTGCCCGCGACACCTTCCGCATGCTCCACAGCCGTGGAGTTTTCATGGAAGCCAAGCCGTTCTCGGTGGGCTTCCGCATCGAACACCCGCAGTCGCTGATCGACCGTGCGCGGCTGGGCAAGTACGCCGGCCACCCGAAGCTGGGCGCTGCCGATTACAAACTGGTGCACCACGCCAAGAACGGTCGTTCGGTCTACAGCTTCTGCATGTGCCCGGGCGGCACCGTGGTCGCGGCGACGTCCGAGCCGAACCGCGTGGTCACCAACGGCATGAGCCAGTACTCGCGTAACGAGCGCAACGCCAACTCCGGGATCGTCGTCGGCATCACCCCGGAGGTCGATTACCCGGGCGGCCCGCTGGCCGGTATCGAGTTGCAGGAGCGTCTGGAGTCCCACGCGTTCATCCTCGGCGGCAGCGACTACAAGGCCCCGGCGCAACTGGTCGGCGACTTCATCAACGGCACCCCGTCCACCGAGTTGGGCGAAGTCGAGCCGTCGTACAAACCGGGCGTGGCCCTGGGCGACCTGGCCCTGGCGCTGCCGGACTTTGCCATCGAAGCGATTCGTGAAGCGTTGCCGGCGTTCGAGAAGCAGATTCGTGGCTACTCGCTGCACGATGCCGTACTGACCGGCATCGAAACCCGCACCTCGTCGCCGCTGCGCATCACGCGTAACGAATCGCTGCAGAGCATGAACGTCAAAGGTCTGTTCCCGGCCGGTGAAGGCGCGGGTTATGCGGGCGGGATTCTGTCGGCGGGTGTGGACGGGATTCGGATTGCCGAGGCCGTGGCGCGGGATATCCTCGGTCTGGAAGCCTGATCAGCCAAATCTGCAAAACGCGCAATCCTGTGGGAGCTGGCTTGCCAGCGATGACGGACTCAGATTCGACATTGATGTTGACTGACAATCCGCTATCGCTGGCAAGCCAGCTCCCACAGTGGTTTTCGGTGTATCAGATATTCGCGCGCAACACCGAGGTCGGCAACGGCTCACCTTTCTCGGCACTCGCCGCCACCGCTGCAATCAATCCCTCCAGCTCATAGCCCTGCGCCTTGAGCCACGCCTGATCGTAATACGTGTCGGCATAACGCTCGCCGCCATCGCACAGAATCGCCACGATCGACCCCGACTCCCCCGCCGCTTTCATCTGCTGCGCCGCCATCAGCGCGCCGATCAGGTTGGTGCCGCTCGACCCGCCGACATGCCGTCCCAGACGCTGCGCCAGATAATGCATGGCCGCCAGCGACAAGGCGTCCGGCACCTTGACCATCGCATCGATCACCTGCGGCAGGAACGACGCCTCGACCCGGGGCCGACCGATGCCTTCGATCCGCGAACCGCAGTCCAGGCGCAGGCTCGCGTCGCCCGTCTGGTAGTAATCGAAGAACACCGAACGCTCGGCATCGGCGCACAACACCCGGGTGCAATGCTGGCGATAACGCACGTAGCGGCCGAGAGTCGCGGTGGTGCCGCCGGTGCCGGGGCTGGAAATCAGCCAGCTCGGTTCCGGGTGTTTCTCGAAACGCATCTGCTGGAAGATCGACTCGGCGATGTTGTTGTTCGCCCGCCAGTCGGTGGCCCGCTCGGCGTAGGTGAACTGATCGATGAAGTGACCGCCATGCTCGCGGGCCAGACGTTCGGACTCGGCGTAAATCTGCGTCGGATCCTGAACCAGATGGCTCTGGCCACCGTAGAAGGCGATCTGCGCGATCTTTTCTTTCGAAGTGGTCGCCGGCATCACCGCAATGAACGGCAAGCCAAGCATGCGCGCGAAATACGCTTCGGAAATCGCCGTCGAACCGCTGGACGCCTCGATCACCGGCGCGCCGGGCTTGAGCCAGCCGTTACACAACGCGTACAGGAACAACGAGCGCGCCAGACGGTGCTTGAGGCTGCCGGTGGGATGGCTCGACTCGTCCTTGAAATACAACTCGATGCCTGCAAACCCCGGCAGCGGCAAGGGGATCAGATGGGTGTCGGCGCTGCGCTGGAAGTCCGCTTCGATGATGCGGATCGCTTCGCGGGCCCACTGGCGGTTGTCGCTCATGGTCATGTTCTCGTTGATTCGGGCAGGAATTGCCTCGTCACAGGCTCAGCTCTCAAGCATAGGAAAAAACCTGCAGGCCTCACAGATACAGCTGAGGCTCAATTCATCCACCAACTGCCAGGTTCTGTGCAAATGGGTATCAGGCTTTTTCAGTAACGGCGCAGAACCTTTCCTCCCGTTCTCTGCGCTGAAGCGGCCTGCTCGAATCCCTGCCTGAGCAATAGCGAACAATCCGCACTTAATCAAAGATCCGTCCTACAGCCAGCCTTTGTCCGCTTCGTTAACGTCGTGCAGCCCTTTCAAGGGCCTGTCGATGGATGAACGAAAGGACGCTCAGTGGCTCGCAACAAGGACATTCCCCGGGTCCCCAACCCACCGGCGGGCGACGGTCATCACGTCACCTGGCGCTACATGACGGCCACCGAACTGGCCGAGCGCGAAGCCCGGCAGAACGCTTACGACGCCATGCTGGCTCGGCAGGAGGCCTTTGAGCGCAGCCGCGAGGTAGCGGCGAAAAAGCCGGATCCGGTGCGTGCCGGATGCGTGTTCGCCAAGTCCTGCAAATTGCCGGACGCGATCATCGACTACGCGAATCCTTCGGGGATGGTGCCGACCGACAGCCTCAAGGATTACGGCGAGCTGATCCTGCTGGGTGCACGCGAAAGCGATGAAACCGGCGGCATTGCCCTGAAGAAAATCGGCGCCGCAGCCATTCCCGCCGGGCTCGGCAGTTTCGCCCTGGCCGGCGCCGCCTTCGAGGCGCTACCCGCCATCGCCGCCGGAACGGCCACCGCCACCCTGGCAGGACTGGTGGCGCTGCTCATGCCTTCCAGCCTCGGCGACAGCGCACTCTATAGCGACGAGCAACTGCGCAGCCTCAAACAGGCCCGTACCCGCGTGCGCCTGCGCGTCGAACAACAGGCCGACGGCAGTCTGCGGGGCTACGGCTTCTACACCGGCAGGAATCGCGATTGGGAAATGGTCGATGTCGTGCAGTTCACAGCGCGCGGCAACCGATTCATTGCAGACCTTGGTGAAGGCGTCGAACTGATCTGGACGCCGGCGGTGGACGGCTCCGACATCCTCGGCATCCCCGCGCTGGAGGCTGCACCGCAAACACCGCACATCTGGGTATATCCGCCGACGAAAGCGGCGGACGGGATTCTGGTGAATCCGGTTTATCCGCCGGAGTATCGGGATTTCATTCTGGTATTTCCGGCGGATTCGGGGGTAAAACCGTTATACGTTGTACTGAGTACAGAACGCAAAGGCTTGGCACCTGCTGGTCATAGCTACCATAAACCGCCGACTACGGAGCAAATCACCGCATTTCCAGACTTGAAAAAAGTTAAAGACAAAAATCCGGTTCAGGGTGGAGGTGGACTTCGTAAGCGCTGGACAGATGCCAAAGGAAAGAAAATTTACGAATGGGATTCAAGGCATGGGGAGTTAGAAATGTATCGAAGCGATGGAGCACACCTGGGAGCCTTCGATCCCCAAACAGGTGAACGACGCGAAGGCCCTTTAAAAGAAAGAAGCATTAAAAAAAGGTATCTGTGAGGAAGAAATGGGACTGGAACTAAGACTTGAGTGGTACGACACGACAACCCTGCAATTTCAGGGCGAGGAGACGTCAAAAGATCTGGGAGATGATGAATCAGTATTGAATGCCTTAGGTATTCCAGTGGATGGCAACATCAACAATGGCAGCTTCAACGTCGTCGAAAATTGGGTTGCTACCATTCAGCCGTACTTTCAACATCGCATCGCTCTGAATACTAACGACTATCAAATTTCGTTTGACTACAGTTGATATCGATAAACAGGTTGTTTGACCTCAATGCGCTACCTTTCGATCACCGGTTTTTTTCCCGATGTAGTTCAGGACGACTCTTTGCAGTTCGAGCTGGAGATCACGAGCAGCGAGATGAATGAAAAAATCGCCCTGCTCATAGAGTCCAAGCCTCTTGGTGAGGTTGAACCCGGCGAGTTGCTGTTGAATCAAGATCAGATACCCGCGCTAGAGAACCTTCTGAATGTCAGATTCCCGAAGGGTCTGGAATATTTCATGGGCATCTGTGCCCAGCACTGAGCGAGCGAATTGAAACAAACAAAAAACCCCGACCAGTCACCCGATCGGGGTTTTTCTTTACCGCTCGTTCGCGCTTAGTGCGAAACGCGGCTGGTGCCACCGACGGTGGAGATGCGTACGCGCTCACCGACACGGAACACTTCGTTTTCCTGAACCTGTTGCACGTAGGCGCGCATGCTGCCGTCGTCTTCGCGCACGGTAATTTCCACGCCCTGGGTGCGGGTCAGGCCTTCTTCGGTGGCCGAACCGATCAGGCCGCCGGCCACGGCGCCGATGACCGCCGCAACGATGCTGCCCTTGCCGCCACCGATGGCGCTGCCGCCGACACCGCCGACCACTGCGCCTGCAGCGCCGCCGATCGGGGTCTTGGTGCCTTCGATTTTCACCGGACGCAGGGATTCGATGGTGCCCATGCGAATCGTCTGCACACGACGCGCTTCGTCACGGGAGTAGGAGTCACCGGTCAGGCTCGACTGGCAGCCGGTCAGCAACATCGCCATCGTGGAAAAAGAAGCAACCAGCAGAACAGACTTACGCATAGCATCAACTCCAAAAGAACAGGTGTTCATTAAACCCCGCTGCTTGACGCCTGTCACGACGCAGCCCGGATAAACTTGATTTTATTCAGGCCCGGTACAGGCACCTGCAGACCCACCCAACAGTAGCGCCAAATCGCCCAATCCGCCCTGCCAACCCAAGGATTTTCATGGATTACCTGATCATTTTCGTCACCACCGTCGCCGGTCTGTACTTCCATGGGTGGCTGTACGTGCGGATCAAACGCTGGATGGATCGTGATCTGGCCCTGTCGCTGGCGGGCAAGGATGAAGACAAACGCGCCTTCATGCTGCAACGACTGGCCGATGCCCGCGTGCAGAAGATCAAGCGTCGGGACCTGCCGAAGTGGCTTGAGGCCGCTGCGGCAAGCTATCCCGCTCGGTAGACTGCTTAAGGCGCCAGACGTTCAAGAATCCAGTCGGCACCCTGCTGACGGTAGTTCAGGCGATCGTGCAGACGACTTGGACGGCCCTGCCAGAACTCGATGCGCTCAGGCAGCAGGCGATAACCGCCCCAGTGTTCCGGACAGTGCGGTTGCGTATCGCTGAAACGCTGCTCGGTGGCCTTGAGCAGCTCTTCCAGTTCGCCGCGCCCGTTGATCACCCGGCTCTGCGGTGAAGCCCAGGCCCCGAGCCGACTGCCCAGCGGACGCACCTGATAATAAGCATCGGACTCCGCAGGCGTGACTTTCACCACACGCCCTTCGATCCGCACCTGGCGCTCCAGGGTCGGCCAGAAGAACGTCATGGCAGCCAACGGGTTGGCCGCCAGATGCTGACCCTTGGCGCTGTCGTAATTGGTGAAAAAGGTGAAGCCCTGCTCGTCCAGGCCCTTGAGCAGCAGAATGCGGCAATGCGGGCGACCGTCCGCATCGACCGTGGCCAGAGTCATGGCATTGGCCTCCACCGGCACCTGTTCGGTTTTCACCGCGTCGGCAAACCATTGGTGGAAGAGCGCAAAGGGTTCGGCCGGGGCTTGCGCCTCGGTCAGACCGTCCCGGGTGTAATCACGACGCATATCTGCCAGAGCCTGGGTCATGGCGCATTCCTTTTCGTTAGCGGATCACTGCTTGGAAGTATCGCTGGCGGCAACTTTCTTGTCAGTCGTCGCGGCTTTGGCCGGAGCGGTTTTCTTGGCTGGGGTTTTCGCCGGAGCCTTGGTCGCCGCTTTCTTCGCAGGTGCCTTGGCAGCGGCTTTCTTCGCCGGAGCCTTTTTGGTTGCGGGTACGGCGGCCTTCGAAGCGGCCGGCGCCGGGGTTACCGGTTTGGCTGCCGGTTTGACGTCCTGTGCGGCAAGCATCGTGGTCGGTGCGGGCGCCGGCATGTTGTATTTGCTCAGCAGGGCCACCATGGTGTTCTGCGGGGTCACCAGCAGTTCGACGCGACGGTTCAGGGCACGGCCTTCGGCGCTGTCGTTGGCCGCACGCGGGGCATCGCCACCCATGCCGCGCAGCATCAGGCGATCACGCTGCAAGCCGCTCAGGCGGAAGATTGCCGCCACGGACTGAGCACGCTCCTGGCTGAGTTTGACGTTGGCCGGCGCGGCGCCAGTGTTGTCGCTGTGACCGAGCACCAGGACAGCGGTTTTCGGGTCAGCTTCGAGGATTTTCGCGACATTGGTGAACGGGCTGAGGGTCACCGGCAACAGCATCGCTGGACGTTTCGGGTTGAACGAGCCTTCAACCGGCGCGATCACCACCAGAACGTTGTCGCGGCGCTCGAGTTGCAGATTGCTGTCCTTGATCGCTGCACGCAGGCGTGGCTCGTAGTCATCCAGCCAGGCCTGGGTGACTTTCGGGTCAGGCATCGGCACCACTTTGGCCGTGGACTGATCCTTGCCGCCGAACGGCCACCACCACTTTGTGCCGGTGTCAGCATCGGCCTTGGCCACTACCGCCGGTTTTGCTTCTGGTTTGACTTCGGGTTTCACCTCGGCCTTGGCCGCCGCGTCATCGGAGCTGCCGAACGGCCAGTACCAGTGGCTGCTGCTTTCAGTCTTGGCCACAGGTGCGGTCGCGGCAGGTTTGAGCGGCGCCGGGGCTGCGACAGAAGCCGGGGCTGGGGCCGGCTCTTTGGCCGCCACTTTGTCGGAAGAGCCGAACGGCCACCAGCTGCCGCCGTCCGCATCGTTTTTAGGAGTCTGTGCGCAACCGGTCATTGCAACGCACAGGGCCAGGGCGAGAGTTTTTTTGGATGACATTGAAAATCCACAAAGTGAAGTAATGAAAGATCAGAGCTCTTTTGCCCGGATAAACAGACGCTTTGAATCAAAAAACCGGATCTGGTTCCAACCCTGGAACCTCATGTAACGCTTTACAGACAAGTGGCAAGTACCCGCGCCAGTTGCTGCGCGCGCGGATCCATCAAGACGTACGGCCCAAGGGTATTTGTCACAAAACCGAACGCGACATCGTGCTCGGGATCAGCAAAACCCACCGAACCGCCCGCCCCCGGATGACCAAACGCCCGCGGGCCGAGGCCATAGGTGGCGTTCGCCATGTCCGGCTGATCGAGCATGCAGCCCAGGCCGAAACGGGTGCGGGTCAGCAGGGTCTTGTCTTCGCCGTAACTGTGTTCGCGGGTCAGTTCTTCGAGCATTTCGCTTTCGAGCAGGCTGCCATCGAGCAAGCCAGCGTAGAAACCGGCCAGGCTGCGCGCGTTGCCATGACCATTGGCGGCAGGCTGCTGCATGCGCCGCCATTCCGGTTTGTTGGTGCTGGTCAGCACCGACGGCGGATTGGTGAAGGCACGGGTGGTCATGGCGGTCGGTTCGCGCATGGTCACCTGCAGCAGACGCTGGGCCGCGGCATCGCCGACGTTGCCCTTGCCGCGAGCAATATGCGCCACGCGGTGGAATTCTTCGTCCGCCAGACCGACGTGGAAATCCAGCCCCAGCGGTCTGGCGACGCGGGCGACGATGGACTCGCCCGGCCCACGACCGTCAGCACGGCGCAGCAACTCGCCGACCAGCCAGCCATAAGTGATGGCGGCATAGCCGTGACCGGTGCCCGGCGTCCACCACGGCGCTTCGGCTGCGAGTGCGTCGACCATGGTCTGCCATTCGTAGAGGGCGGCGGGCGCAAGCAACTCGCGCAGCGCTGGCAGACCGGCCTGATGGCAGAGCAATTGGCGCAGGGTGACGGATTCTTTGCCGGCGGCGGCAAATTCCGGCCAGTAGCGGGCAACCGGTGCATCCAGTTGCAGTTTGCCTTCGGCCACCAATTGCAGCGCGGTGACCGCAGTGAACGTCTTGGTGCAGGAAAACAGGTTGGCGATGGTATCGCTGTGCCAGGCCTCGGTGCCGTCCTTGTCGGCGGTACCGGACCAAAGGTCGAGGACGGTTTCTCCGCCGACCTTGATGCACAGGGCTGCGCCGCGTTCTTGGGGATCGTCGAACAGTGCAGCGAAAGCCTCGCGCACCGCTTCGAATTGAAGCTCGTAATGTCCCTGAATCTGCACCCGCAACTCCCCCGCGAAAACGCTCTACAAAGTGGTCCGCATTGTTCCAGCCCTTGAGGGATTTGGGAACAGCTGCGGGCCGGGTGGTCATTTCAAAGCAAAATCAAAAGATCGCAGCCTGCGGCAGCTCCTACAAAATCACGCATTCCCTGCAGGAGTTGCCGAAGGCTGCGATCTTTAAGGCATCAAACCTCAGTGACCATTGCCCGAATGCCCACCCGCATGCCCGGCCCCCGGGCCTTTGCCGGCTTCACCCTTGCGCCCTCCTTCAGCCTCATGACCGGCGGCGGCCGCTTTCTCAGCCTCCTTGCCCAACTGATCGATCGCCTGCAAATTGCTCTTGCGTACCGCCTCGACAAAGCCCTGATACGGCAGATCGGTAATCCCTACAAGACCGAAGTGCCCGTTCTCGCCATCAAGCAGACGCCCGGTCACCGGTTGATCCAGATACTGGAACCAGTGCACGCCGACAATCGACGGCTCGCTCAGCGCCTGCTTGAGGAAGTTGGCATACGCCGGGCCACGGTCTTCTTCCTTGGCCAGTTGCGTCACGCCACCCCAGAACGGGCCACGATCACTGGAGCCGAAGTTGAATTCGGTGATCAGCACCGGTTTGTCGAGGGCACGCAGAGCGGCGAAGTCATAGCCGTCCTGCGGTTTCAGCGTATACAGGTTGAAACTCAGCACGTCGCAATACTGCGCGCAGGACGCAACCGCTTCCGGAGTGCTGGTGGCGAAACGGCCGCCGAGCAGCAACTGGTTCGGCGCGTGCCATTTCAGCGAATCCGAGATGGTTTTGAAGTAGGTGTCGGCGAACACCTTCTGGAAGTATTTGAAGTCGTTTTCGATTTCCGGGTGCTCCGGATTCGGCATCGGTGGCACGAAACCCGGGTCTTCCATCAACTCCCACGCCGGCAGATCAATGCCCCAGGCTTTCGACAGGCCCGCCTGGTTGCGGTACTTGTCGCGCAGCTGCTTGAGAAACGCGCGTTTGGCCGGCACGTCGGTGGTCATTTTCAACGTGCCATAGGCCAAGGCATAGCGCGACTGCGGATCATCGCCCGGACCGGCCCAGGCCAATTCGTTGTCGGCGTAGTAACCGATCAGCCACGGATCATCACGATGATCGCGGGCGGCGATGGCCACGGCACGCTCGGTGGCCATGGCGAAACGCGGGTCGAACGGATCAGGCATGCCGCCCCACCAGTCGCTGCCGGTGCTGATGCTGGTGTAGTCGCCGACGATCGACAGCGGCAAGGTGTATGGCACCCGCTCGGCGTCGGCGAGCGAGTCGGCACTCCAGTTGCCGACCGTGTTGAAGCCCCAGGCCTGCAGGCGGTCGAGGGTGTGGGTGGCCCACTTCTGCTGATCGACAGTGGCCTTGCACGGCGCGGCTGGCGGTTCGGCATGCGCCTGTGCTGCGCAAGGTTCGCCATACAGGCGTTGCAGGTTGGCGCCGTAAAAATCGTACCAGCGCCCGTTGCCATAGCCTCGGCCCTGATCGGCACCGTTGCCGCCACGGTTGTCGCCTTCGCCGAAATGACTGGCAAGTGGTTCGTCAGGCTTGGGCAGGGATTCGAACATCCACTCACGCCCGGCCACGTAGGTCTGGTTGACCTGCGGGCTGACGGTGTTGACCCCCAGCGAATAGAACGGATGTCCTTCCGGCGTGACGAGATACCAGCGACCATCACGTTTTTCAGTACGGAAAAAGCCGCTGGCCTTGAACGCCGGGCCTTTGTTCCAGCCACCGAACTTGTCCAGCGAAGATTTTTCGCGCTCGGCCAGCCAGGTTTTCAGCTGTTGCTGTTCCTTGGCGGCCACAGATTTCAGTTGTTCGTCGTTGCTGATTCTTTCCGGCCATTTGCTGCGGGTCGACTGCCCGTAGGCGTCCACCAGATTGCCGTAGACGGCCCGGGTTACGGCATCGCCGTCCTGCACACCGAAACGTTCGAGCAGCAAGCTTTGCGCGGCTTTCGGCTGATCCATCCACAGGCTGACCGACACCACCTGGCTGCGATCCAGTTCGCCGCTGCTGCTGGCCAGCAAAATGCGCTGGCCATCGACGGTCATCGGCATCGGCGGCCCGGCCTTCATGCCCTGGCTCAGCGGCGAAGTTGCCACCAGCGGCACCAGCAGGGTTTGCGCAGGGCCGGCCGGCAGGTCAACGCGGCTGGTCAGGGTCTGGCCGTTGTTGCTCTGGATTTGCACGTAGACCGTCACGGCCCAGTTCATTGCGCTCTGCAGACGCAGGCTCATCATGCCCGACTGCGACCAGTCCCAGGCGCCGGTTTGTGGGGTCAGGCGCAGGGTCGGGCGGGCTACCGGGTTGAACGTCACCCGGCGCAGCACTTCACCTTCCGGGGTTTGCTCGGCGTTGGCTTGTGGCAGGTCAGTGTTTTCGGTGACGACTTTCACCACATCGGCAGGACGGACGAAGTTGAACAGGGTCTGCTGACCGGCAGGCGCCGCCAGTAACGGAGCGGCAAAGATCAAGGCAAAAACGGCAGGCAACGAGCGGCGAATCATAAGAACGGAGTTCTCCCTAACGACCAAAAGGCCAATGGAAAAGCATGGCAGAGAGATAGACAGCGCGGCGGGCAAAACTGCCCACCGTTGTCTCAGGATATTTCACGACGGAATGGCGGTAACGCATTGAGGATCGCCTTGCCATAGCGCTGGGTGACCAGGCGCCGATCGAGCAAGGTGATGGTGCCGCGGTCTTCTTCGGTGCGCAGCAGTCGGCCGCAGGCCTGAACCAGTTTCAAGGAGGCGTCGGGCACCGAAATTTCCATGAACGGATTGCCGCCCCGGGCCTCGATCCACTCCGACAGCGCCGCCTCGACCGGATCGTCCGGCACCGAGAACGGGATCTTGGCGATCACCACGTGCTCGCAGTAGGCGCCCGGCAAGTCCACCCCTTCGGCGAAACTGGCGAGGCCGAACAGCACGCTGGAATCGCCGCCATCGACCCGCGCCTTGTGCTTGTTCAGGGTTTCCTGTTTCGACAGGTTGCCTTGAATGAACACTTGTTTGCGCCAGTCGCGGTCGAGGCCGTCGAACACGTCCTGCATCTGTTTGCGCGAAGAGAACAGCACCAGACTGCCGCGCGAGCCTTCCACCAGGTCCGGCAGATCGCGGATGATCGCCGCCGTGTGGGCCGCCGCATCACGCGGATCAGCCTTGAGGTCCGGCACGCGCAACACGCCGGCGTCGGCATGATGAAACGGGCTCGGCACCACAGCGGTAACGGCTTTCTTCGGCAGCCCGGCGCGCATGCGAAAGCGGTCAAAGGTGCCCAGCGCGGTCAGCGTTGCCGACGTTACGAGGCAGCCGTAGGCGACGTTCCACAGGCTGCGGCGCAGGGTTTCTGCGGCGAGAATCGGGCTGGCATTAACCTCGATGTCAAACAGCGAGCCGCTTTCGGCCAGCGTCAGCCAGCGGGCCATCGGCGGGCTGTCTTCCGGGTCTTCGGCGGTGAACGCGGTCCACAGTTCCCAGTTGCCCGAGGCGCGGGACAACAGGCTGCCGAACAGCGGATACCACTCTTCGGCCTGATTGCTGGCGATGCCGATGTTGACCTCGCCGTCCATGCCTTCCTTGAGCAGGTCGGTCAGACGGGTGAACAGGTCGTTGAGACGTGAGTAGCCTTTCTTCAGCTCGATGCCCATCTCGCGCATGTGCTCGGGAATCACCCCGCCGACGAAACGATGGCGTGGCCGCTCGCGACCTTCGACGTCTTCGCCGGGTTTGAAATCGGCAATCTGTTCGCACGCGGTGAACATGAACTGCTGCTGGGTCTTGATCTCCCGCGCCAGCTCCGGCACCTGCTCGATCAGCTTGCCGAGGTCGCCCGGCAACGGATGCTGGGCCAACAGTTTGGTGAGGTTCTTGGCCGTGGTTTCCAGCCAGTCGGCGGTGGAACGCAGGCGCGTGTAATGAGCGAAGTGGCCAATGGCCTTGTCCGGCAGGTGATGGCCTTCGTCAAACACGTAAATGGTGTCACGCGGATCCGGCAACACCGCACCGCCGCCGAGGGCCAGGTCAGCCAGTACCATGTCATGGTTGGTGACGATCACATCGACCTTGCCCATGCCTTCGCGCGCCTTGTAGAAGGCGCACTGGCCGAAATTCGGGCAATGGCGGTTGGTACACTGGCTGTGATCGGTGGTCAGCCGTGCCCAGTCAGCGTCTTCCAGGGCGTTGGGCCAGCTGTCACGGTCGCCGTCCCATTTATTGCCGGCGAGCTTCTCGATCATGCTGGTAAACAGCTTCTGACTGGCCTCATCGACCTCGATCTTGAAGCCTTCTTCTTCGAACAGCTGCGCGGTGGCAGTTTGCGCGTGGCCTTCCTGCAGCAACATGTCGAGCTTGGACAGGCACATGTAGCGGCCACGGCCCTTGGCCAGCGCAAAGCTGAAGTTCAGCCCGCTGTTGCGCATCAGGTCGGGCAAGTCCTTGTAGACGATCTGCTCTTGCAGCGCCACGGTCGCGGTGGCGATCACCAAACGCTTGCCCGCCAGCTTCGCCGTGGGAATTGCCGCCAGGCTGTAGGCCACGGTCTTGCCGGTACCGGTGCCGGCTTCCACCGCGACAATCGCGGGGTCGCCACTGCGCCGGCCTTCGTCGTCGGTGTCGATATCCCCGAGGACTTTGGCGACTTCGGCGATCATCAGGCGCTGGCCGTAACGCGGTTTGAGGCTCTTGGCTTCAAGAAAACGCGAATAGGCGCCCTGGATCGTGGTTTTGAGTTCAGTGCTGATCATTGAATGTCGGGCGTAAAAACGCTGGATAAATTTTCAGTAGTTCGGATCGGCCGCTATCATACCCCGCTAATCAGTCCCGCGCAGAACGGAGTACCCCAATGACACCTTTTAGCCTTGTTTATCCGCTGCATGTCCTGTCCGCCCTGGTCTGGGTCGGCGGCATGTTTTTCGCCTGGATGGTCCTGCGCCCGGCAGCGGTGAAGGCGCTCGACGGCCCTGCCCGCCTGACCTTGTGGGTAGAAGTGTTTCAAGGTTTTTTCCGCTGGGTCTGGGTCGCGGTGATCCTGTTGCCGATCAGCGGCGTGGGCATGTTGCACTTGCAGCAGGTCGGCTTCGAGACCGCGCCGAAATACGTGCAGGTGATGATCGGACTGTATGTGGTGATGACGGCGCTGTTTATCCGGATTCAGGGTTTGATGCTGCCAGAGTTGCGCAAAGCCGTTGAAGCCAAGGAATGGCCGGTGGGTGCGGCGGTGCTGGGGCGGATTCGCCGGGTGGTGGGGATCAATTTGATTGTGGGGTTGGTGCTGGTGGCGATTGCGGCGGCGCGGCCGATGTTCTGACCCACTGACAACCAGCACTTTTTGTGGCGAGGGAGCTTGCTTCCGCTGGGCTGCGCAGCAGCCCAAATCAGCTGACGCGTTCAATCTGACGAAACGCGGTATATGGCGTAGGGGCCGCTACGCGACCCAGCGGGAGCAAGCTCCCTCACCACAATTGTGAATAGCGCTGTATTTAGAGGCGCTGCACAGTCACCGCACCTGCCGCACCCACCGGCCCAGGCTGGCCATCAGCCCCGGCCTTGCCGTTTTTGCCGCCATCGGCGCGATACACCAGGCAGCCCTTGGACTGGCCGCCCTTGCCCGCCTTGCCGCCAACACCCGCCGGGCCACCGGCGCCGCCCGCGACATTGACCTTGATCAGCTCAGCCGGAAACTCACGCGGCACTTCCAGGCGCACCAGCGCTCCCGGCGCTCCCGGCTGGCCATCGCTGCCGTTGCTGCCATCAAAACCGTGACCGGCCGCGCCCCAGGTGCAGCCCGGATCTTCACCGTTGCCGCCATCGAGGCCAACAAAACCCGGCGCGCCGGTACCGCCGCGAGCATCCACAAACAGTTTTGGCGCGCTCAGGGCCTTGAACTGCAAATTCAGATTGCGTCCGGCACGGGCGGCTTTCTCATACGTGCCCGGCGCACCGCGCGCGGTGATCAGGCTGCCTTCGGACAGTTCGGCACGGATGACTTTCATGTCCAGCGCCTGTTCGCTCGGAACGATCGCGATGCGTGCTTCGTGACCCAGACGCAATTCGCCGACGGTCAGCTCGGTCACGTTGGCAGGAATCAGCAAGGTGCCGTAGTCCGCGACGTCCAGCCGCTCCAGCTGCAGGGTGCTGGCCGTGTTGGGCAAACGCATCAGGGAATTGGTTTCGACACTGACCACCTGGGCGCAGGCCAGGGGACTGATGAATGCGGCGAGCAGGCAAAGTTTACGCATGGGAAGAAGCCTCCGGAGCGGCCGGGGCCGGGATGGTTTGCAGGTGAAAAACGCCGAACAGCAGGATGCGCAGACGATCGCGCCATGGGTTGGGACGCCCCTTGAGGCGAGAGAACAGCAACTCCAGCCCATGCAGCGCCAGCAACAAGGCGCCGGCCAGATTGACCAGCAGATGCAGCGGATGCACAAACGGCAGCAGCAGATTGACCACCACCACGCACCAGAACAGCAGGGTCAGCAAACGCCCCAGCCCCCAGAAAACCTTCATACGCTCCCCCGTCTCGGAATTATTCTTTGGGCGCACAGTAACGGCTTACGCGGGGGATAAGCCAGAGGGGCAAAAGAAAAAACTTTTGTCAGTCGTCGGATCGCTGCCGGTTCGACGATGATCGTCGCCCGGCAGCTCTAGCCTGCGGACTACAGACAAGTCCTAGCGATTGATATGCAACTCTACCCGACGGTTTTTCGCCCGCCCTTCGTCCGTCGCGTTATCGGCCACCGGCTCGCTCTCGCCGCGCCCTTCGCTGGTCAGTTTGGCCGGTTCCAGGCCCTGGCTCAGCAGATACGCCGCCACACTGCTGGCACGCCGCTCCGACAACGCCTGGTTATAGGCGTCCGAACCCTTGCTGTCGGTATGGCCGATGACTTTGATGCTGACCACGTCAGCATTGCGCAACTTGTCCATCAGCGTATCGAGCTGGGCTTTCGCGGCCGGGGTCAGGTCCGACTTGTCGAAATCGAACAACACATTGCCGGCATCGCTGAGGGTGATGACTTCCGATTGCGGTGCAGGCTCTGGCGCTTTTTCCGTGACCGGGTATTGCGGCAGCGGACAACCACGATGATCGACCGGGGTATTGGCCGGAGTGTCCGGACAACGGTCGCGGCGATCGAACACGCCATCGCCATCTTCATCGCCATCCTGGGCATAACAGATCAGCCCGCCGGTAAGGATCCCCAGCGCGGCACCGCCACCGGCCCAGCCGCCACTTTCAATGGCGCCAAGGCCGCCACCGACCAGCCCGCCGATCAGGCTGCAAATCGGCCACGTACGTTGATTGAGGGGGGCGTCGCCGTCGCTGTGAGTGGCGCAACCGGTGAGCAAGCTGCCCAGCAGCAGCACCGGCAAGACGGACCTTGAGAAAACAGTCATTGTGAAAGCTCCTGTGTCACCGGCCCATACCGGTTACACAGGAGTAAAGACGCGCATCCGCGACTGCACAAGCCGCGGATGCGTGAGGGGCTAGCGGACGATTTTGATTTCGGTACGACGGTTCTGTGCGCGACCGTCAGCGGTTTTGTTATCCGCCACTGGCTGGCTTTCACCCATGCCCGACACCGAAACGAAGCTGGCACGCGGCACACCTTGCTGGATCAGGTATTCCACCACCGAGTGCGCACGACGATCCGACAGTTTCTTGTTGTAGGCATCGCTGCCCACGCTGTCGGTGTGACCGGTCACGGTCAGTTGCGCCGTGGACGACTCTTGTTTCAGGCGCGTGGCAACTTTGTCCAGCACCTGTTTATCAGAGCCGGTCAGGGTGGCTTTGTCGAACTGGAAGTGCACATCGCGGATGACGATGGTTTCTTCCTTGACCACAACCGCCTCTTCTACCACAGGCGCCGGGGCTGGTGGAGGGCAGCCGTCAGCATCGACCTGCACGCCTTTAGGCGTGTGCGGGCACTTGTCGCGGCTGTCAGGCACACCGTCGCCGTCTTCGTCGCCATCACCGTGCACCCAGCAATAGGCCGCTGCCGTACCGCCGACCAACAGTGCGCCGTAGCCGGCCCACGCCGAACTTTCCGTCGCACCGAGACCGGCCCCGACCACACCGCCGACCGCCGCACAGGTCGGCCAATCGGTTTTCTGCAAACCTGCGCAACCAGTCAACACACTGGTTAGCAGAATCAAAGGTAATGCTGTCCGAACTATGCTCATCTGGTTTTCTCCTGAGGGATCGGCTTAGAACCGATTCACGGAGTAAAGACCGGAGTTTTAATCTCCGCCAGCAATAGGCCACTGGCATTTGGGACCGTGTTCACAGGGATTCGGCACTTTTGCCACGCGCGACAAATCGGGGTCTAGGCCGGATCCGTCTGGCGCGCTAGTCTTGGCGATCTGATTGAGGAGCTTCGATGAACGTCGCCATTTCTTCGCGCACGCCGCAACAGGCGCTGGCTGCTTTACTGGATCGCTATGCCCCGGCGCGTTTGCTGCTGATCGGCGCCAGCGAATTTCCGGCGCTCGCCGCTTTTAAACAGGCGCACCCGGATTGCTGCGTGGCCCACGCCGAACCCGGTGCGTTGCCCGCCGAACTCGCGGCGCGGCGCTTCGACCTGGCGCTGGTGGTCGATTGCCTGGAGCACTTGCCCAAGCGTGACGGTCTGAACCTGCTGGGCGGGATTCGCAACCTCAACGCCAGTCGCATTGCGGTGCTGGCGGATCTGCCGGCCAGCGGCTGGCAGGAAACCGATTTCTACTCGCTGGCGCTGCAAGCCAGTGAGCGCTTTCAGCGTGACGAGCAGGTACTGACCCTGTTCACTTACGATCTGCTTGACTACAAGCAAGTCCCCGACTGGCTCAACTCGCGGTTCTGGGCCAATCCGGAAAACTTCGGCAAATACTGGTGGTAATGCAATGAGTACAGCCATTTGCCCATGCGGCAGCGGCAACCTGCTGCTGGCCTGCTGCGGTCCCTACCACGAAGGCCACCCGGCGCCGTGCGCCGAAGCGCTGATGCGGTCGCGCTACAGCGCCTACGTTTTGGGGCTGATCGATTACCTGGTGGCCACTACCCTGCCCGCCCAGCAGGCCGGTCTGGATCGCCAGTCGATCAGTGCCTGGAGCGCGCAAAGCACCTGGCTCGGCCTTGAGGTCGAAAGCTCGGAAGTGTTCGGCGGCCAGCCCGAGCACGCCTTCGTCACCTTCACCGCGCGCTGGCACGACAGCCAGGGCGAACACAGCCACCGCGAGCGCTCTTCATTCGTGCAGAACGCCGGGCGCTGGTACTTCATCGACCCGACCGTGCAGTTGAAGCTGGGGCGCAATGACGCGTGTCCATGCGCCAGCGGGCAGAAGTTCAAGAAGTGTTGCTACAGTTACCTACAAAGCAATTGAGTTTTTAGGTAGCGTAATGCGCAAGGTGTTCAGTTACATCCGGTTTAGTAGTGCAAAACAATCGGCAGGCGACAGTGAAGCCCGTCAGATGAGAGCCGCGAAGGAGTTTGCTGCTGAGCGCGGGCTTGAGTTAGCAGACCCAAAGGAATATCTGTTCTTCGACCGTGGACGCTCTGCATACAAAGGTAAACACGTCGATGATACAAGCGAACTAGCTAGGTTCCTTGGTTACGTCGAGGACGGCACCATACCGCCCGGTAGCTTCTTGGTGGTTGAGTCACTGGATCGTCTGTCACGTGAAAAGGTGCGGGACGCCCTACCCCGCTTTCTTGATTTGCTTGCCAAGGGAATCAACGTCTACACCAGCACTGACAAGCGTCTGTATACCCGTGAGTACAACGAACTCGATTTGATCATCTCGATCATCTCAATGGCACGTGCTCATGAAGAGTCTTCCATTAAGGGGAATAGGGTTTCATCTGCGTGGCGGAAGAAACAGGCTGATGCCCGTGCCACAGGCAAGCCTCTAGGAAAGCTCAGGCCGCTTTGGCTGGATATCACCCCGGAGGGTTACACCCTCAACCCTGACCACGCTCAAGTGGTGCGACGGATCTTCGATCTCTCAACGCAAGGACACGGTTCGCGCAACATTGCAGCCACGCTGAATCAGGAAGGCATACCGGCGTTCTCTGCGGGGCGAAAGAACTTCTCCGGCCTCTGGGGATTTAGCACCGTTCGCCACATCCTAGATAGCCGAACAACGTTAGGCGAGTATCAGCCCCACATCTTCATCGACGGCGTCAGGACGCCAGATGGCGATCCCATCAAGGGCTTTTTCCCGGCTGTCGTGGATGAAGAAACCTTCTACCGGGCACAGGCTGCACGAGGCTCCCGGCGACTACACAAGATCACCAGACAGACGAAAGACTTCAACGTGATGGCGGGCGTCTTCTTCTGCTTCGATTGTGGCGCTGCCATGCACCTGCAAAGCCAGAGAGGCCACAAGTATTACAAGTGCAGCCACAGCATCCGAGGAATGTGCAGCGCGGGAGTTGTCAGCGCCACACGCACCGAAACAGTGTTTCGGGAAATCTTAGCGAAGCTCGATTCCTTGAGCCTCGTTCAAGGTAGTTCAGGGGCAATCAGGAAGAAGCTGGATGTTGCTGAAGGTCGTGGTGAAGAACTGCGAGCCAAGCTTGCAGCCGCTGAAGATGCACACAACGAATACCCCAGCAGGACAACGGCAAAACTACTCCACGAGCTGGAAAGCCAACTTGCGGCTGTAGACGCTGAGAGGGATGCACTCCGTCAGCAAATGGCAGTTGACCGGGTAATGAGTAAAGAACACTTCTTTGAAAGGCTCGACCTAACGTCCTTCGAGGGGCGCAACGCTGCGAATAACCTGACTAAACGGCTAGGCACGAAAATCTTTGTTCGGAAGAACGGGCGCTGTAATGAAACATATTTGATCAGCGTGACGTCGGCTGGTGGATCAGAGTCGTCAGTCATCGGGGCCATCACCCATACCAATAAGCGGATTCGGATCGACAGCGCATCGGATGCGTTTGACGAACTGCAAAAGCTCCACGGCGATTCGCCAAAATGGCAGCGGGCGGCGACGCACTGGATGAAGGAAATCAAAGTGCCCGCCCGGCCAGAACTGAAACGTCAGCTCCGCTGAAAGCAAGAATTCTTGTGATAGCGTTCGCGCCCTTAAAAAACATCGCGAACGTTTCTACAGTCGAAAAAACAGTGATAAACGGTCTGGCTCAGCAAGTTCGCGGCCTACACGCGGTTTCCTTGTTTCTAACACAATTTACGCACCGGTTTATCCACAGGTAGTACATTGCAATCACCACACGATACGCAATATCCTGTACCCGACGGCAAGAGAAACCCTACATATTGGGTTTTTGCCGTAGATGGAAGACCGTAATAGGTCTGTAGAAGGGAAATGCTTGCGAGTGGTCACGCGAAGTTTGGCGACAGAACGTGATCCACCCGCACCACCCCCGATACACACGTTTCAAAAACGCATGAATCTGGGCAGGCGGTTATTAAGCCAACAGCGTGACCGTCACGTCAACAACACTTTGAGTGTACGTTGTCACGCCCAGAGGATTGCATCACTGCAATTTCTCTAGAGGCTCCATTTCTCATGGCTAGACGTCCCCGTCACCGCTCGTCGTCTCAACGCACCAAAAGTGTTTTCGTCCACGACTACCCCCGCTGGCGCTTTGGGCGGTGGGAGCACGTGAGGCAGCATTTCCGTAGCCCGCCTTTCCAATATGTTCTCGACCTGTAATCAATGAGACGAATCACCAACTTGATTCAGGTTGGTGATTCCCTTCAAACGAGATGAGGAGCAAGAGTTGTCTACAGAACACGTTAATTGCAGTAAGTGCGGGTCTACCCTCTCCATCCGATGCATCAAGCTTCGAGTGAGAGATAAAGACGAACTGTACTGCCCTGTTTGTGGCGACCAACTCAGAAGCTGGAACGAAGCTAAGATGTGGATAGCAGAGGTAATTGAGCGGGCGGAAAATCATCTACAGAAGCAATCGAGCGACAATCCCAACCATTGAACAATGCGCCACGTGATAGCGCAGTGCCCAATGAGGATCTAAGCTCTTGCAAACACTCACGCCTAAGAGATTTGCCATGAGAACAGGGATAGCGGTAACAATTGCATTACTAGGATTAGCGTTTTCATCACCCACGCTCGCTGAATGGAATACAACGACTCAAGACGACATTTTCTCAGGTGGAAAAAAGGCAATGATGTTCGGCTCCATAAGCCCTGCTCAAGCCATTGCTTTCGATTGCGACGCGGAACAGTTGACCCTTGCACTGCTACAAAAAGAAAAGTGGGCCGATACTAGAGCGAGCACCGACTGGGATCTACTGGTTAAGGTGGACAAAGGCGAGATTCACCGATTCAAGGCTCAAAGCGCTCAACGTAATGATGCATATGTTCAGTTCATCACATACGAGAAGGGAGAAATCCTTAAATTGTTGACAGAACTTCGCAATGCGAAAGCGCCTATTTTGCTAGGATTGCAATCAGAAGAATTTGATTCCAAATGGTCTGGAACAGTGCCTGCGACTGGATCAACTCGCGAGACAGATAAGTTTCTTCAGGCTTGCAATCTGAAATAGCGAATCTCAGTTCCTAGCCCGATAACAACGCAATTATTCTAGGGCGACAACTGTTAACCAATCGAGACACTTTTCAACCAGCCGTCGGAAAAATGGACTTAAATAATATAATTAAACTTAACTGATACCTCCCACGATAGGAGGTATTTGTCATGACCACTGAAAAACCGGTCGTTGTAAAACCCCAAGACCCATCATTGAAAAACTCTAAGATTTTAGAGGGCAAGTCTTCACTCGGTGATATCAAGGGCATGCCGAGCGGCGTAACCTGCTCATGGAATGGTGCGACTTATTCACCCGGCGGCACCGTCTGCGACAACGGGAAAACCATGCACTGCAACGGTGATGGCGTGTGGATATGGGCAGGCGGGCTTTGCTGACTGGTAAGCCGAAGGGCTTGTATTTGCATTCTTGGTACGAGCCTTTTGAACTACACCTTTTTTGAGCTCTTGGTTCCCCCGCCGTTTTCAGACTTTGCAAAGGGTGGGGTTGACTGTGTTCAGAACTGGAAAAATAAGCTAGTGGCCTACTCTCGGTGACTAAGCGAGAGGTGTTGAACGCCACGACACGGATGAACATGCAGAGCGCCGGAATATGGAAATAATGAGCCTATCAGGCACTCTCAGAGCCTCTACAAGCCACGCCATACCAACCTGAATCACATGTGACATCAGAGACGACAAAGCCCGCTCAAGGCGGGCTGATAGGCTGTCTGAACCCCTATTTCATTTCACGCTTGATCCTATACACAGTCGCTACACCACAGTCAGCGAGCTTTGCCACGTCATCGGCTGACAGGGTTGGATTCTTACTGATCAGCGCTTGCACCTTCTTCCAGAGTTCAGCGTTCTTACTCTTCCCCGCTGGCTTCCAGTCAGGTTCAGCAGCACGTTTGTTCTTCAGCCCTTCATTGATCCGCTCAACACGTTTCTCTTGGTCAAGGCGTGCCATGGTAGCCATCAGGTCAAGCAACATTGCGTTGATCACTTCCATGATTTGACCGGTGATGCCCTTGTCCTGAGCCATCATGTGAGTGGTTGGTAGATCAGCGATTACCAAACGTAGACCCTTAGCCTTGATCGCTGCCTTCAAAGTCTCCCAATCAGCATGCGAAAGGCGACTTAGACGGTCTACTGACTCACAGGTGATTATCTCTCCCGGCTTGGCTGCATCTAGTAAACGCATCAACTCAGGACGGTTGAGCTTGGTTCCGCTGATGTTCTCAGCGTATACACCGACAATGGTCAGACCCTTTTCAGCAGCGAACGCTTCCAGCGCTGCCCGAGCACGGTTTGCGTCTTGATCCTTGGTGGATGCTCTCAGGTAGAGATGGGCGTTCATGGCTGGCTATCCTATAGAGTAATAAACCGATAGACCAATGATAGTCTATCAGATAGAAAGCCAACCATAGATATTTGATAGCCAGATCAATCCTCAGACAGACGGTTATCGCACTACCAATAAACTAGACTTCTTTGATAGCGATTATTGCCTGAGCTTGTAAATTTCAGCGCTGATAGCAGCCGCGTTCTTGTCGATGGTTTTCAGTGCGGTCATGACATTCAGATGAACCACAGGCTCGCCCTGTAACCTCACCCACAGGGATAACTCTTCGATGGCAGCGGCTATTGCATGCTGGTTGTGCAACAGGAGCGTGAGTGCGTCTGCTGTGGCGATGTTGGCATGAGGGGTGTTAGGCATGGAGGGTCATCCTTGAAGGGTGCGAGGGAGACTAGCGACTTCCCTCACGGAAACGCTACTTCTTCTTGGGGCCGCTAGGCTTCTTGGGTGGAGGCTTGTCTTTTTCTTTTACCGTCTCCCTAGGCCTTTTCTCCGCCTCTTCCTTGGTGACGTATTCACCGGTGACCGCATCACGATATCTCGTTGCCATGTCAGCTCCTTAATGGCACGTCGCCACGTCGGCGACACCATCAAAGCTAGTAGAGGAAGGCCTTTGTGCAAGAAGGCTGAAAGGAAAGCGTGCTTTCGCACAAAATCCGTGATTCCGGTTCAAAACTACCGTTTTGGTGTGAAAACGTCAGTTTTGAGGTGCCGCCAGCGGATCGAACTTATCCTGAAATATGGGAAGCCCCGGAAATGCTGGCCTATAGACTGAGGATCTAACCAGAAGCTTGGTTATAACCGGCCACAAGGGCATGTTTGGCACGGGTTTTCGGGTGGTTTTCAGAGGTTTTCTCTGAGACTCAACTGGCGACCAGCCATCATGTACAATGGAACTGTCAGGACGCGGCCAGCTTTGGCCAAGGCAAGCGATCACACGAACGAGGTGGTAATGGACTTCTCGCAGCGGATGGGGCTGATACAGGCAAAGGCCGTTCAGGCTGACAATATTGACATCGAATTAAAAAACTCCCTTTGGAACGTATTAACAGCATGCTACTTTTCTAACTACCGAAGGTCTTATAGAGTAAGCTCTGATCTTTTGCGTGGGTCGAATTTCCATCAATTTTCCATAGCACTATATTCAGAATTTTTCAAAGCCCCTATAGATCAGCTTCCTCGACACTGGGATGATTTCCTTGCCTCAGTGCGTAAAACCTTCTTTACAATCTCATGGCATAGAATATATAGCCTTTTAGAGTTTGTACCGATACATGCTCCTGAAAATTTAGGTGAAAGTTATTTTTCCCTTTGCAATACTACACTTGAGAAAGAGAACTCAGCCTACCGCTTTGTTGCTGGAAAAATAACGGAGGTAACCTCTCCTGAAGAGATTGATGAGATTGAGCAAGCGATTCTCAATTCAGATAAGTATGGAGGTGTGAAAGTTCACCTTTCTACGTCTCTAGGATTCCTCACCGACAGACAGAATCCTGATTATCGAAACTCGATCAAAGAAAGCATCAGTGCTGTTGAGTCTCTTGCAAAGAAACTTGTGGGCGATGACAAAGCTACGTTAGGACAAGCACTGAAGATTCTTGAGACCAAGCACAATTTGCATGGAAGCTTGAAGTCAGCATTCCTCACACTCTATGGCTACACCAGTGATGCTAGTGGTATTAGGCATGCGCTGTTAGACAATGCCACTGCACCAACTAAAGCTGACGCTCGTTTCATGCTCATCTGTTGTTCAGCCTTCATCAACTTCGCAATTGACAGCGTCGAAGATTGATGTGCGTTGGTGGTCGCACCGAAAGCGTTTAGCTTTCATCTGATTAAGCTATGGCGTGACCGCCGACTACCCTCCGGGTGTACCTCGACATAAATAAAATATAACAAAAATCCAGCTCTTGCTTTTGATCTTGCCTTTTTCTTCGGTGCATAAACGAATGCGTACGCATTCAGTAGTTACCCCGTCAGCCTCCGCTGACAGTCATTGCACGTCACCTTCGGTGTAGCAGATCAAAAGCGAAGAGCTTTGATGTGTGTTGATTCTATGTATTTATTGGTGAGCTGATCCAGAATCGGGACGATGCGGCTATTGTCCATCAACGTGTTATCACCTCAGTGCTTCGCACTAGGCAAATTTTTTATATATAAGAGGACTTTTGACCCCCCCTTGAATACAAAGGCTTGCAGCCCATTTCTTGCGTAATTTTTTTTAAATTCTTACGCAGCAGCTGCAAGAAAATCTCGATCATAGAGCAGGCAACTTTCTCTAGCTTCATCCAAGTACCATTTCTCTACGTATGCTTCGCGGACAGTGTCGAAGCCACGGAAAATCAGGCGAGGGTTTACGAGCAATTTGATTTCACCCTTTCGAATGCCATCGCGGGAGGTATATGTCCTTAAAAGCTTCGCCTTTACCAGAGGTGCAAGTTTCTTCGTCAGGTTGGATTCGGCGACACCCAGGGCCTTCGCCAAGTCCGCCTTGGTCATAATTATAATGTTAGCGTATCTCACAAGACCATGGAGAGTGTAAAGCGTGTTCATCATCGGAAGAGTGATACGACAATCCACCCCGGTTCTTTTCCATTGGCCATGAGCGTGATCTTGTGCATCAACAAGTGGAAACTTGGAAAAGGGAGGCAGTGTGCGAAGGTCTACGTGCTTAAGGAATATGTGTAGATCATCAACGCTTCGGCACTTACCAAGCTCTGGCTTCAGCGCATCCGTTGCTGCTGTGTAATGGGTAACGGTGTATTCGCCATAGATTTCACCAGTTTCTTGATCGACTCTGAATCCATTGATGTTACTGGTATGGCATTGTTGCGAAAGCGGTGTTTGGTTATTCAATTGTGTATCTCCTGTGTCAGTTCATTACATAGGCGTGTGCCTCGTCGTGTATTGGGTTGGGTCGAATTCCAGACGAACGAAAACCAACGCCTGACATCACTCTATGGCGTGTCGAGAACGTTCGGTGCGGACTGCTGGAAAGAGCACCCTTATACGCTTTTTTACCTTATCTTGTCAAGGTCTTTTATGTGCATGGAGTGCAGTTAGTTCTGCGTGAGTATCGCTAATCCGTGCCGACCAAAGATGGCAATGTGTGCCAGCCCTTCAGGCATACCGAATAGGACGCAATCCCACAGAGTTTCAATTACAGCAGGCATTTGATGCACCACAGTTTCTCCGTAAACAGCAGCGACGTATTCACGACATGCTTGCATGTGATTAGCTTCGTTAGGGAGGTCTTCGTATTTCAATGCTTGATCTCCCCTAACGCCTGAGACACCTTCAAATCTATACGACGATCAACCCAACTCTTCATATCCTCACGCTCAATGCTCTGCTCACGCTGGAGGCGATTGTATTGATCACGTACCACTTCATCCGTATAGGTATTAGCGTTACGCTCAGCCATTTGGGCATATTGCAGAGCCATATCGCTTGTGTGATTGAACAAATAAACGGTGAGACCAGCTCCCACCGCTATCTGCAACAACGCACCAAGCAGGATTGCCTTGATGATCCCGTTCATTGAACCTCTTGTTGGTTGACGCCTGTCTCACGCAGCATCTTCCCAACCTCTTCCCGAACGACTCTCCCAATTTCGGGAGCATCTGCACCGGCAGGAGCCGTTACATTGACAGTGATTTCGTTACGCACTTCGTTATTGTTGTTCGTGACGTGCTCGTTCGTAGTAGTGATCTGTTGCACTGGGTACTGCACAGATGAACCAGACGCCCTCATCAACTCCCTTGAGGTGATGGGTTGAATCGAGTCCTCACGGAAGCGTTTGTATTCCCCAACGCGCTCAGCGATGTCGGCAAGCTTCTCTTCAAACGCTGACAAATCCAGCTTCGGAAACTGAACGCCTAGAAGATTAGGCTCCCGCACTTTCAGCTCCTTGGCTGGCCCCTCTCCGTAATCCGGTGCATTGGTGAGCCAACGGTAAAACCTGTCGATTGGGTCTTTCACTTTCTCGCCGGTTGATGGCTGAGGTGAACTCAATGCACTTGGATCAATGGCTGGCTGATCCGGTGAGAACACATCAATCTTCTTAGCAGACTGCTCCGGCGTATCACCCTTGCCAAAGGCAAATCTGAAGAACGAAGCAGCCATTTTGTTGAGCGCAATATCCGCCTGCACCGCTGCTTCCTTCAGGGGCTTCATGGCCTCTGCCAGCTCCATTTCGCTCTTGATGCGATCATTGATCGAGCTAATCAGCTCTGGGTTCTGATCCAGCCCCTGCTGTTGCAGGAACTGCTGGTTGGCAAGGCGAGTGGCGTTGGCATCGATGCTGCCACTCTGACGTTCAATAGCAGCGGCGTTTTCCTTTACGAAAAGCTCGATGCCCTTGGTGAAGTCGATTGCCTTCAAGTTGCCCGTCTTGGTGCTAGCCCTGAAATCCTTTTCAAGATTGGCGTCTAGGGGATGCTTGTTACGTTCAGCCCATGCACGACGAATCGGCTCTACGAGCAAAGGAGCGGCCTCACTGAAGGTATTTAGGTCTTCCCTGTCACCCTGTGACTTGCTCGCAATCTGCTGGAGTTGCAGGTTCGCACGGCGCTGTTCCTCAGCAGTCATGCCAGCACCGCGAAAGGCTGCTTGGCGTGTTTCATATGTGCCGGTAGCTTGGCTAATGCTACGACCACGAGCCATCTCTGCCATCAGGAATGTTCTGTATGCCTTGGCTGATTCAAGACTGGCTTCGGTGCCGTATTTGGCATTGATCCGTAGCCACTCCGATTTGGCGAACTCAGCATTAGCGGGATTCTTGCCCCCGGCTTGGGACAAGACGTTTTCAAGTTGCTGGCTCTCAGACACGCGAGTCTGTGTAGCGGCAAGGCGATTCCCTAGGGCACTCACAGCTCCCACAACTGCGGCAAGTCCAGCAGTAACCCCACCCAAAGCCAAAGCACCTGTACCAAGCCCCATAAAGCCTGTGGATGGCTTCGGCTCGGCCTGTTTTGCAGCCCATACAGCTTGTCTTGTCTGCGCCCATTGGAAGCGCTCCCCTCGTTGGGCATGGCTCACTTCAAGGCGCTTTGCACGAAGCTTTTCAGCTTCTTGCGACGCTGCGAATTTCACCGCTGTACGGTGGGCAGCCACTCTTGATTGCTGTAGGGCAAACTCTGCTTTCTGGGTGGCCGTCATCGCTTGGAATTGCTTCTGCTGAAGGATGGCGGTCTTCTGTTGTTGCTGGCCTAGAAGCGCTTCCCAACGAGCTTGGCGAGCCTTGTGCTGTTCAAGCGATTGAGCCTGCTTCACAGCTACACCTTGCACCTTCAAACGTTCAGCTTCAGCCTTTGCTGATTTGGCATCTAGAACGGCCTGAGCGATCTTGTCGCGGAGGGCCAGGTTCTGAGTTGCTGTCGTCTCTTTCTGGCGAAGGTTGATGAGTTTTTGTCCCTGAAGCTCGGCGGCAAAGGTTGCACGTCTGGTACGTTGCACAGCCTGTTCAAGCTTTAACTCACGATCCAGATTCGCCCGAACAGACTTAGCCAATTTTGCTTGCCCGGTTGCATCAACCTTGATGCCCATCTTGGCACTAAGTTTTTTGCCTAGAATGTCCGCTTGTTTGCCCAACTGATTCATTTGGCGCTCAACAGCACGCATCATGCCGTTGAAACGCTGTAGACCGCTCGTGTCTACATTAAATTTCAATACGCCCGTTAAACGAGCAATCTCTTCAGTGATACTCATTTACGGGATCCTCCGAAAGATCTCTTATGCCCCACTGTGCGCTTACGGCGCTGGAATAGTTTGGACACAAGAGCGTTGAATGTAAGCACGCCACGACTGAGGTGCATCACTTCAAAGACGTGAGAGGAATTATTTATGTAATTCATGATGACAGTGATAGCAATACGATTACCCGAGACAGCTAGATAGACAGAATCATCCTCAGCGATCCACCAAAAATAATCGTATGTGAATAGCCCGCCAGACACATAAGAAATATAAGCGCGACAGTTATCGTTAAATGTGCGGATATCAATATTGGGATTGGTTAAGTGCAGCAGAGTGAAGCAAGGGCCTTTTCTCAGAGCCGTGAACCGTGTAGCAGTATTATTCATTTATTCCTTATCAATGTAGTTTATATAGATCCAGCTTCCAGCGGGAATACCTTCAAATTCTACTGGTAGCTGGTAGCTATTGCTCATTAGGCTGGGATTGTTCCGATTGAACTCCGCACAAGCCTTGGCGATAATTTCGTCTGGATACTTCGTTGAATCCATCAGGACAGTTATTACACCAGCGCGACCACTTGCAGACTTATACAAATACCCCTGAGAGCTAACATGAGAGGCTTTAGTAGTTATTCCTTCTGATGACACCAGCTCACTCTTAGAAGCGCTTACAGGGGCTTCTAGAGGCCTTTGCAACTTAGGGCTATCAGGCTGGTATTTCTCAAGCAGAATCCGTTCTAGACCGTCAATCATGCTGCACTTCCATCGGGGTTAAGCTTGCCCGCCTCAATCAATTCAGCACGCAGCTTTTCACGTGCAGCCAAAGCCTCAGCACGTTTCTCCTCTTGGCGCTTTTCCAATAGCTCAGCCTCTGCTTTCGCCTTGGCACGATCTTCAGCATCAATCAAACTTTGCACTGTTCGATCAATATGGGCTTCTAACTCACGATCAAGCTCTGCTTGGTATTCGGCACGTACATCAGCGTAAATGGTTTTTAGCTCGGCCTCTTGCAACGCTTCAGGTTTTAGCATGTACAGCACGACCAATGCTCCGGTTACCGGGCTACTAATGACGCTAATTGAAGGTAACGGTGATGCTGAATCAAGAGGCGCACAACCTGCTACTCGGTAATTATGATAGTCCTCAAATGCACTCTCGACAGACGAAGGAGTGAACTCAACGATTGCACCCTGAGCAGCAATAACAGATGTTTCAAGTGTATTTTCGTATCTCACCTTCGCTTCATTGCAGCGAGACTGATATTCGCTTTCTTGGAAGACAAATAGCATTGGGGCTTGTGGTTGTGTACTCATAGTCTTAACTCCTATTGTGTTTGGTATTTCTTTTATGGGTGCTGCAAGTTGCTTTGTTGCTCGGTGATGAATGGATTTGCAAGTGGATTTGCAAAACTTTGCACGCATGTTTTTCGACGGAAATTCGGCTTCGCAAACAATGCATTTTCTGAGAACGATAGCCATAGGCGTATCTCCTTTTTAATAGGTGGCTCGTGAGGGCGTATGTAGTTGTGGGCGCGACGGAAAAATACAAAGGGCAAAAGTATCGGGTGAGACAGTTTGCGTCGCACCCGACAAAATGAAGCTATGAGTTTGAAACGAATTTGGATCGAGGGTGGAGGATCTAATTACACACCCTCTGACAGAGTATCGACCCACCGCCCTGTCAGCGGCTAAGGAGGGTTGCTGCCCCGGTCTAGCAATGTACGGCCACTGTCTTGCAATACAGCGTCAGAGGCATTCTGAGGGCCTCGGCCTCACGACATCTCCGAACTCTATGGCGACACAGGTTCGGAGCGGGTGATTATGGAATTCTTAAATGCAGGAACGACAAAACCGAACTCAGAGTTAGCGTCTGGCCCGGTTTAGAGTCCTGCATTGAAGCTGAAGCTTGCGTGGAAATCTTCTCTATTACGACCTATTGTACCACGACAATGGCAATTTGCATAGTACCATTCGTCAGAATTGTCAATAGCCATTCGTCATTTTAAATGAAAAGCCGATGAGGAGGCGATTCGATTCTACCGCTTCAACCCGCAAGCTACGCTTGCCCTACCCTCTCCAGAGGGCAACAAAGCGAGCATGCATTTATCTGGTAGTGAATTGTTGCATTACATTAAGAAGTGCTGTGCGGGGTATTTCGGCGCATAAGATCAAAAGATCGCAGCCTGCGGCAGCGCCTACAGAGGACGCGACTCATGTAGGCGCTGCCGCAGGCTGCGATCTTTTAGCGTCTAGACTGCCAGCAAAGGGAGTTAACTCATGCTCGGACTATGGCGCACACTCAACATTCTTCCCCTGTTGCTGATCCTGAACCTCGGCGGTTGCGCCTCATGGTTCAGCGACGACAGCGTCGATCCCGCCGTGCACCTGGTGAAAGTCGAGGTGGTGCGGGCCAAATTGCTCGAACAGAAATTCATCCTGCATTTTCGCATCGACAATCCCAACGACAGCGACCTGACCGTGCGCGGCATGGAATATCGCATTCATCTGGCGGATATGTTGCTGGCCGAAGGCGAGCATGAACACTGGATCACCGTGGGGCCGAAAAGCAGCGCGTTCTATCGGATCCCCATCCGCACCAACCTGTGGCCACGGGTCAAGGACGTGGTGAAAATGCTGAAAAGTCCGCACCAGCAGGTGCCTTACCGACTGCAAGGCGAGATGGAAACCGGTTTATTCATCGCCCACTACGTGCACCTGGAGCGCAATGGCGTGATAATCCCCGCCGATTTAATTCCGGAGCACAACCGATGACTCAGCAACCTCATGTCCATGGCCCTGACTGCAACCACGATCATGACCATCATCACGATCACGACCATGGCCATGTCCACGGCCCGAACTGCGGCCACGCTCACCAGGAACCGGTGCGCAACGCCCTGAAAGACGTCGGTCGCAACGACCCTTGCCCTTGCGGCAACGGCAAGAAATTCAAGAAGTGCCACGGCGCTTGATGTTTCGGGTGAAGATACTCTTCGCCTGACACATTGCCTTCGCGAGCAAGCTCGCTCCCACAGTTGACCGCGTTCCCGCTGGCTGAACGCAGTCGACTGTGGGAGCTGGCTTGCCAGCGATGAGGCCGGCGCATCCAGCATCGATGCAGCCTGACGCTCCGCTATCGCTGGCAAGCCAGCCCCCACAGGTTTCTCAGGCGACTGCCAGAATCTGCTTCGCACTGACCACCGTCGCATACTCCCCGTGCACATTCCCCAGCGACATCCCGTGCACCTCTTCGGCTGAACGCGGTGTACCGAAATAATCGGCCTTATCGAAGGTAAAACACGCGTCCTCCGCCACCCAGGCGTCAAATCCCAGATTGCCCGCCGTACGCGCTGTGGATTCCACCGAGTTGTGGGTCGCCACACCGACAATGATCAATTGCCCGATCCCCGCCTCACGCAGCCGTGCCTCCAGCCCCGTGGCGCAAAACGCGTCCGGCACCTGTTTCTGGATCAGCCATTCGCCGTCCTGCGGCAGGAATTGCTGCTGAAACTCCACCCCGGACTGCCCGGGCCAGAACACCGAATCCGCTTCACGGGACAGATGCTGCACATGAATCACCGGCCGCCCGCTGCTGCGCCACGCCCTCAGCAAATCAAGCATGCGTTCTTCGGCCTGCGGATTATTCCGTCGGCCCAGGCGCGGCTGCAGAATGCCTTGTTGCTGGTCGATGATGATCAGTGCAGCGTTGGCCTTGAGCTCCATGGCGTTTTTTTCTCATGCGGGGTCGGTGAGCTTCGCAGTTCAGCATCACCGCCACGGGGTGAGCAAGCTCTGATTCAACCCGATCAAGGATCGCCCGGCGACGGTGAACGCGTATGTCTTGGTGCAGAAGATCAACCCGCCGAAATCCTGATATCTGGATGGATCGTTGTTGTGGCGAGGGAGCTTGCTCCCGCGGGAGGGCGAAGCGCTCCCAAACTGGTTGCCGCGATCTATCAGAAAAATGCGCAGTCTGGATAACGACTGCTGCGCAGCCGAGCGGGAGCAAGCTCCCTCGCCACAAAAACACTGTTATCTCTGCAGATTTGCTGTTGGTCAGACAAATACAGAAATAACCGCTCGCCCCGCTTGCGCGGCCACCGCCTGCTCACTAACGTAGCGGCTTTATTGCGCCCCCAGCCTCTACCCCCGCAGGAGCTTTGCCATGGCCTCGCCAGCCCTTACACATTTTCTTCCCCGGTTCGGCGTTGCCGCAGCAGTGACCGGTGTCTTGAGCCTGTCCGGTTGCCAGACCTGGAACGCGCAGGACACCCTCCCGCCCACCTCCGGCGTGCAAGCGCTCAAGGGGCTGGCGCAGAACGTTTCGGTGCGTCGCAATGCCATGGGCATGCCGTTGATCGAAAGCAACAGCTTCCACGACGCACTGTTCACCCTCGGTTACGTGCATGCCAGCGACCGCATCAACCAGATGGTGACCCTGCGCCTGCTGGCCCAGGGCCGTCTGGCGGAAATGTCCGGCGCCTCAATGCTCGATGCTGACCGCTACATGCGCGCAGTCAACCTGAAGAAAAGCGCCGACGAGCTGTACAAGGCCTCGTCGCCACGCCTCAAGCGTTTCTTTGAAGTCTATGCGCGAGGCGTCAACGCCTACCTGTTCCGCTACGCCGACAAACTGCCAGGCGACCTCGCGTCCAGCGGCTACAAGCCGGAATACTGGAAACCGGAAGACTCGGCGCTGCTGTTCGCACTGTTGAACTTCAGCCAGTCAGCCAACCTGCCGGAGGAAATTTCCTCGCTGGTGCTGGCGCAAACCGTGACCACCGACAAACTCGCCTGGCTGACCCCGTCTGCACCGGATGAAAACCTGCCGCTGGCCGAGGCTGACAAGCTGCAAGGCCTCAAGCTCAACGGACAGATCCCTGGCCTCACCGAACTGAGCAACGCCAGCCAACAATTGGCGGCGGTGAATCTGCTGGGCGCCAGCACCTCGAACAACTGGGCCATCGCCCCGCAACGCAGCCGCAGCGGCAAGAGCATTCTTGCCAGCGACAGTCATGGGCCATTGGCCGCGCCGTCGCTGTGGACCTTCGTGCAGATCCGCGCGCCGAAATATCAGGCTGCCGGTGTCACCGTTGCCGGTCTGCCAATGGTCCTCGGTGGCTTCAACGGCAAAGTGGCGTGGAGCGCCACCAGCGTGCTCGGCGATAACCAGGACCTGTTCCTGGAAAAAATCCGCCGTCAGGGCAGCAGCCTGACCTACGAGGTCAACGGCAAATGGCAGCCGCTGGGCGTGCGCAACGAAACCTATTTCGTCAAAGGCCAGCGGCCGATTCGCGAAGCGGTGTACGAAACCCGTCACGGTGCACTGCTCAACAGTGCCCAGGCTGCGGCACAGGGCAACGGTTTTGGCCTGGCCCTGCAAACCCCGAACTTCGCCGACGACAAATCGCTGGACGCTTTTTTCGACCTGACCCGCGCGCAAAACGTTGAACGCGCTTCGGACGCCAGTCGCGAAATCCGCGCCATCGCCCTGAACATGGTGTTCGCCGACGCCAGCAATATTGGCTGGCAAGTCACCGGGCGCTTCCCCAACCGTCGCGAAGGCGAAGGCCTGCTGCCATCGCCGGGCTGGGAAGGTCGCTACGACTGGGACGGTTACGCCGACCCGATGTTGCACCCGTACGATCAGGACCCGACCCAGGGCTGGCTCGGCACTGCCAACCAGCGGGTGATTCCTCACGGCTACGGCATGCAGTTGTCCAACTCGTGGGCGGCGCCAGAGCGCGGCGAGCGTTTGGCGGAACTGGCCGGCAGCGGCAAACAGGACAGTCGCAGCGTGATCGCCATGCAGTACGACCAGACCACCACCTTCGCCGCCAAGCTGAAGAAAATGTTTGAAGCGCCAGGCATGAAGCAGCCGCTGAAACAGGCGATCGACGCTCTGCCGGAAGCCGATCGCAGCAAGGCGCGCGAGGCGTTCACCCGATTGATGGCGTTCGACGGCAAGCTCAGCCCGACCTCGGCGGATGCGGCGATCTATGAACTGTTCCTGCAAGCAAGCATGAAGCAGATCTTCCTCGATGAGCTCGGCCCCGAGTCGAGCCCGGCGTGGAAAGCCTTTATCGCCAACGGTGACTTGTCTTACTCGGCGCAGGCCGATCACCTGCTCGGTCGCGAAGACAGCCCGTTCTGGGATGACATCCACACCCCGCAGAAAGAAGACAAGGCGCAGATTCTGGCGCGCAGTCTGGCGGCCGCGATCAACGCCGGCGACAGTCAGTTGGGTGGCGATCACAAGGCCTGGCAGTGGGGCAAACTGCACAGCTACACATGGAAAAACGCCAACGGCCAGGCCGTTCGCGGCCCACTGGCAGCCGGCGGCGATCACACCACGCTCAATACCTCGGCATTTGCCTGGGGTCAGGACTTCAACACCACGCGGGCGCCGTCGATGCGTTTCATTGTCGACTTCAGCCAGACCGAACCCTTGATGGGGCAGAACGGTACCGGCCAGTCCGGCAACCCGGCCAGCCCGAATTACCTCAATGGCGTTGATGCGTGGCTCAAGGGTCAGTACATCGGTCTGCCGATGCAGCCGCAGAACTTTGACCGGGTGTATGGCAAGACGCGTTTGACCCTCACCCCGGGCAAATAAACGCTAGAGCAAGATCAAAAGATCGCAGCCTTCGGCAGCTCCTACATGGGAATGGTGAACATCCTGTAGGAGCTGCCGAAGGCTGCGATCTTTTGCTTTTCGCCCCACATAAAAACCCGATAGAACTTCCAGACTCGCGCCAACCTCATAGCTAACAAGCCCTCCATTCTGGTAACGACATGGACCTTGTTATCGCCCGCCCCGAAGGCTTGTACTGCCCTGCCGGGGATTTCTACATTGATCCGTGGCGCCCGGTCGAGCGCTCGGTGATCACCCATGCCCACGGCGATCACGCCCGTAACGGCAATCAGCACTACCTTGCCAGCAGCGCCAGCGAAGGGATTTTGCGCGCGCGTCTGGGTCAGGACATCAACCTGCAAACCCTCGCCTACGGCCAACGCCTGACCCACCACGGCGTGACTTTGAGTTTCCATCCGGCCGGGCATGTGCTCGGTTCGGCCCAGGTGCGTCTGGAATACGGCGGTGAAGTCTGGGTCGCGTCCGGCGACTACAAGATCGAACCCGATGGCACCTGCGCGCCGTTCGAACCGGTGCGCTGCCACACCTTTATCACCGAATCGACCTTCGGCCTGCCGATCTACCGCTGGCAGCCACAGGCGCAGGTGTTCAGCGAGATCAACCAGTGGTGGCAGGCAAACATCACGGCGGGCAAGGCCAGCGTGCTGTTCTGTTATTCATTCGGCAAGGCTCAGCGGATCCTGCATGGCATCGACGCCAGCCTCGGCCCGATCCTCAGTCACGGTGCCGTCGAGCCGCTGAACCGGGTCCACCGCGAGGCTGGCGTGTACCTACCGCCGACGATCTACGCCGGCGACATCAAAAAATCCGACCCGATCATGCGTCAGGCGCTGGTCATCGCCCCGCCCTCGGCCGGTGGCAGCACCTGGATGCGCCGGTTCGGTGATTTCAGCGACGCCTTCGCCAGCGGCTGGATGCGCCTGCGCGGCACCCGCCGGCGGCGCGGCGTGGATCGTGGTTTTGTGCTGTCGGATCACGCCGACTGGCCGGGCCTGCTCTGGGCCATCGAACAGACCGGCGCCGAACGGGTGATGGTCACCCACGGCTCGATCGGCGTGCTGGTGCGCCATCTGCGTGAACAAGGCCTGGATGCGCAAGGCTTCAACACCGAATACGGCGACGATGAAGAGGAAAACATTGACGCCGAACCTGCCATCGCCGAGGTGCAAGCATGAAAGCCTTCGCCGAGTTGTATGCCGAACTCGACGCCACCACGTCCAGCAACGCCAAACTGGCCGCCATGCAAGCCTACTTCGCCCAGGCTGCACCGCAAGACGCGGCATGGGCGGTGTACTTTCTGTCGGGCGGGCGCCCGCGACAACTGGTGCCGGTGCGCATCCTGCGCGAACTGGCGGTGGAGGTCTCGGGGTTGCAGCCGTGGCTGTTCGAGGAAAGCTATCAATCCGTCGGCGATCTGGCGGAAACCATTTCGCTGGTGCTGCCAGAAAACCTGCACAGCTCCGAGGCCGGCCTGGCCGAATGGATCGAAGACAAGCTGCTGCCGCTGCGCGGTGAGACCCCGGAGTATCTCGCCCGCCAACTGCCCGCACTGTGGGCGCAGCTGGACCGGCCGAGCCTGATGCTGTGCATCAAATTGATCACTGGCAGCTTCCGCGTCGGCGTGTCGAAACTGTTGGTCACTCGCGCGTTGGCATCGATGGCCGGCCTCGACAGCAAACGCGTGGCGCAGCGACTGGTGGGTTACACCGACCTGTCGAACCGGCCGAATGCGGCCAGCTACCTGAAACTGATCGCCCCGGAATCCGCCGACGAACACGCTCAGCGTGGCGGTCAGCCCTACCCGTTTTTCCTCGCCCATGCCTTGTCGCAATCGGTGGAGGAGTTCGAAACATTGCTGGGCCCGGCGAGCGACTGGCAGGTGGAATGGAAGTGGGATGGGATCCGCGCGCAGGTGGTCAAACGTGAGGGGCGGTTGTGGGTCTGGTCGCGCGGTGAAGAACTGGTGACCGAACGCTTTCCCGAATTCGATACGTTGATCCACGCGTTACCCGACGGCACGGTGATCGACGGCGAAATCGTGGTCTGGAAAAGTACCCATCCGAGCACCGAAGACGCCTTCGATCCGCAATCGAGCGCGCCACCAGCGGTGCAACCTTTCGCCCTGCTGCAGCAACGCATCGGCCGCAAAACCCTCGACAAGAAGATCCTCGAAGAAGTGCCGGTGGTAGTGCTCGCCTACGACTTGCTGGAGTGGCAGGGCGAAGACTGGCGCAACCGTCCGCAGGCCGAACGACGTGCGCAACTGGAGCAGGTCATCGCCCACGGTAACAACCCGGTGTTACTGGCCTCGCCGATTCTCACCGGCAGTGACTGGTTGGATCTCGCCCGGCAGCGTGAAGCCTCACGGCGACTGGGGGTCGAGGGCATGATGCTCAAGGCCCGCGACGCCCTGTATGGCGTGGGCCGGACCAAGGACATGGGCGTGTGGTGGAAGTGGAAGGTCGACCCGTTCAGCGTCGATGCGGTATTGATCTACGCCCAACGCGGCCATGGCCGGCGCGCCAGTCTGTACAGCGATTACACCTTCGCCGTGTGGGACGGCCCCCCCGAATCCAGCCAACGGGCGCTGGTGCCGTTTGCCAAGGCCTATTCGGGGCTGACCGACGAAGAGATGCGTCAGGTCGACAGCATCGTACGCAAGACCACCGTAGAAAAATTCGGCCCGGTGAGCAGCGTCAAACCGAGTATGGTGTTCGAACTGGGGTTCGAAGGGATCGCCCTGTCGCGACGGCACAAGAGCGGCATTGCCGTGCGTTTTCCGCGCATGCTGCGCTGGCGGCAGGACAAGACGGTGGATGAGGCCGACAGCCTGGCGACGTTGCAGGATTTGTTGGCCTGACCCGGTTTCCGGGGACACTGATCACATCCAACTGAATGAACTCCCTGTGGCGAGGGAGCTTGCTCCCGCTCGGCTGCGTAGCAGTCGCAAAAAAGACGGTCAGTCTGAAAAATCCTGGGGAGTGCTTCGCCCTCCAGCGGGAGCAAGCTCCCTCGCCACAATGGCTCATCCCATCACTTAAAAATGCATACCTCGACCCAACTTGGTGCAGCCTTCAACCGACGCCCGGTTCCGTGCACCAATCCCTTTCCCTCTCCCCTCCCCCAACCTTTTAAAACACTTGTTCGGGACTCTGGTTCGGAAATTGCTACTTTCTATAGGTCGTACGCGTTCCAGTAACAATAATTCTGCGCCACAAGCGCTCATATTGGTTCTTAGGGATTGAATAATGAAAAAAGCATTGCTGACCCTTTCTGCACTGGCGTTGTGCATGGCTGCCGGCTCCGCGCTGGCCAAGGAATACAAAGAGCTGCGTTTTGGCGTTGATCCTTCCTACGCACCGTTCGAGTCGAAAGCGTCCGACGGCAGCCTGGTGGGCTTCGACATCGACCTGGGCAACGCGATCTGCGCCGAGCTGAAGGTCAAGTGCAAATGGGTTGAAAGCGACTTCGACGGCATGATTCCGGGCCTCAACGCCAACAAATTCGACGGTGTGATTTCGTCGATGACCGTGACCCCGGCCCGTGAAAAGGCGATCGACTTCTCCAGCGAGCTGTTTTCCGGCCCGACTTCCTACGTGTTCAAGAAGGGTTCCGGCCTGAGCGATGACGTCGCCTCTCTCAAGGGCAAATCCGTCGGTTACGAGCAAGGCACCATCCAGGAAGCCTACGCCAAGGCCGTACTGGAGAAGGCAGGGGTGAAAATCCAGGCTTACGCCAACCAGGATCAGGTCTACGCCGACCTGAAAAACGGCCGTCTCGACGCCTCGATCCAGGACATGCTGCAAGCCGAACTGGGCTTTTTGAAGTCGCCGGATGGCGCCAACTACGAAGTCAGCAAGCCGGTCGACAGCGAATTGCTGCCAGCCAAAACCGCTGTCGGTATTAAGAAAGGTAACAAAGAGCTGAAGGCGCTTTTAGATAAAGGTATCAAAGCGTTACACGATGACGGCAAATACGCCGAGATTCAAAAGAAACACTTTGGCGATCTGAATCTGTACAGCGGTAAATAATGCCCTGGCGCCCATCACTCGATGGGCGCCTTTTCCATCCGCTCAGGTTGCTGATTTATGTTCGAAAACCTCTTACAAAATCTGGGGCTCTCCGCCTTCAGCCTCAAGGGCTTCGGTCCGTTGCTGTTGGAAGGCACCTGGATGACCATCAAATTGTCGGCGTTGTCGCTGCTGGTGGCCGTGTTGCTCGGTCTCTTGGGCGCCAGTGCCAAACTGTCGAAATCCAAACTGCTGCGCCTGCCTGCCCAGCTCTACACCACGCTGATTCGCGGCGTGCCGGATCTGGTGCTGATGCTGCTGATTTTCTACAGCCTGCAAACCTGGCTGACCGCCCTGACCGACGTCATGGAGTGGGACTACATCGAAATCGACTCTTTCACCGCCGGGGTGATCACGCTGGGCTTCATCTATGGTGCGTATTTCACCGAAACCTTCCGTGGGGCGATCCTCGCCGTACCACGCGGTCAGGTTGAAGCGGCCACCGCTTATGGCCTCAAACGTGGCCAGCGTTTTCGCTTCGTGGTGTTCCCGCAAATGATGCGCTTCGCCCTGCCAGGCATCGGCAACAACTGGATGGTGATGCTCAAGGCCACCGCACTGGTGTCGATAATCGGTCTGGCGGATCTGGTCAAAGCCGCGCAGGACGCCGGTAAAAGCACCTATCAACTGTTCTACTTCCTGGTACTCGCCGCCTTGATCTATCTGCTGATCACCAGTGCTTCGAACGTCATCCTGCGCTGGCTTGAGCGTCGTTACGCCGCCGGTGCCCGGGAGGCCGTACGATGATCGAACTCCTGCAGGAATACTGGAAACCCTTCCTTTATACCGACGGCACCAACATCACCGGACTGGCGATGACGATGTGGCTGCTCAGCGCCTCGATCTTCATCGGGTTCCTGGTGTCGATCCCGCTGTCGATTGCCCGGGTGTCCTCGCACTTCTATGTGCGCTGGCCGGTGCAGTTCTACACCTACCTGTTCCGTGGCACGCCGCTCTACATCCAGTTGCTGATCTGCTACACCGGGATCTACAGCCTGGCCGCCGTGCGCGCGCAGCCGTTGCTCGACAGTTTCTTTCGCGATGCGATGAACTGCACGATCCTCGCGTTTGCCTTGAACACCTGCGCCTACACCACGGAGATTTTCGCCGGGGCGATCCGCAGCATGAACCACGGTGAAGTCGAAGCGGCCAAGGCCTACGGTCTGACCGGCTGGAAGCTGTATGCCTACGTGATCATGCCCTCGGCGCTGCGCCGTTCGTTGCCGTATTACAGCAACGAAGTGATCCTGATGCTGCACTCGACCACCGTGGCCTTCACCGCGACCATCCCCGACATCCTGAAAGTGGCACGGGACGCCAACTCGGCGACCTACCTGACCTTCCAGTCGTTCGGCATCGCCGCGCTGATCTACCTGACCATCACCTTTGCGCTGGTCGGCCTGTTCCGCCTCGCCGAACGCCGATGGCTGGCCTTCCTCGGGCCGACCCACTAGGAAACCCTGTAATGCGACACCAGATCCATGACCTGTTGGCCCCGGTGCCGGGGACCGCACGCCAGATCCACAGCTTCCACTTCGGCCCGGAGCAGGCCCAAGGCAAGATCTACATCCAATCCTCGCTGCATGCCGACGAAATGCCCGGCATGCTCGTGGCCTGGCACCTCAAGCAGCGCCTGGCGGAGCTGGAAGCCGCCGGGCGCCTGCGCAGTCAGATCGTGCTGGTGCCGGTGGCCAATCCGGTCGGCCTCGAACAAGTGCTGATGGACGTGCCGCTGGGCCGTTACGAGCTGGAGAGCGGGCAGAATTTCAATCGCTGGTTCGTCGACCTCAGCGAAGAAATCGGCAACGACATCGAGGGCCAACTGGGCGACGATCCGCATCGCAACCTTGAGTTGATCCGCGCCAGCCTGCGCAACGCCCTCGCCCGCCAGACGCCCGCCACACAACTGCAATCCCAGCGCCTGACCCTGCAACGGCTGGCGTGCGATGCCGACATGGTGCTGGACCTGCATTGCGATTTCGAATCGGTGGTTCACCTCTACACCACGCCCGAGGCGTGGCCGCAGGTCGAGCCGCTGGCGCGTTATATCGAAGCCCAGGCGAGCTTGCTGGCCACCGATTCCGGCGGCCAGTCGTTCGACGAATGCTTCACCCTGCTGTGGTGGCAACTGCAGGAACGCTTTGGCGAGCACTTCGAGATTCCGCTGGGCAGTTTTTCGGTGACCGTGGAGTTGCGCGGCCAGGGTGACGTCAATCACCCGATGGCCAGTCGTGACTGCCAGGCCTTGATCGATTACCTGATCCAGTTCGATGCGATCGTCGGCGAGACCCGGCCGCAACCGCCCTTGCCCTTCCCCGCAACACCGCTGGCCGGTGTCGAGCCGGTCGCGACAGCGGCCGGCGGGCTGCTGGTGTACACCGCGCAAGCCGGCCAGTACCTGCAAGCCGGGCAACAGATTGCCGAAATCATCGACCCGATCAGTGATCGGGTTACCCCCATTTGCTGCACCGCTGCCGGCGTGATGTACGCCCGCTCGCTGCGGCGCATGGCCACTGCCGGCATGGTGATCGCCCACGTGGCCGGCGCCGAAGCCTATCGCAGCGGCTATCTACTTTCGCCTTGAGGATGTCTGTCCCATGTACAAATTGACGGTTGAAGGTCTGCACAAAAGCTATGGCGACCATCAGGTACTCAAAGGCGTTTCGCTCAAGGCCAAAACCGGCGACGTGATCAGCCTGATCGGCGCCAGCGGCTCGGGCAAAAGCACCTTTTTGCGCTGCATCAACTTCCTCGAACAACCCAACGATGGCGCCATGAGCCTCGATGGCCAAGCGATCCGCATGGTCACCGACCGCCACGGCATGCACGTCGCCGACCCGAATGAACTGCAACGCCTGCGCACGCGACTGGCCATGGTGTTCCAGCACTTCAACCTGTGGAGCCACATGACCGTGCTGGAAAACATCACCATGGCCCCGCGCCGGGTGCTGGGTTGCAGCAAGCAGGAAGCGGAAGACCGCGCCCGCCGTTATCTGGATAAAGTGGGCCTGCCGGCGCGGGTTGCCGATCAGTACCCGGCGTTTCTCTCTGGCGGCCAGCAACAGCGGGTGGCGATTGCCCGGGCGCTGGCGATGGAGCCGGAAGTGATGCTGTTCGACGAACCGACCTCGGCACTCGACCCGGAGCTGGTGGGCGAAGTGCTGCGGGTGATTCAGGGGCTGGCCGAGGAAGGCCGGACGATGATCATGGTGACCCATGAAATGAGCTTCGCCCGCAAGGTCTCCAGCCAGGTGTTGTTTCTGCATCAAGGGCTGGTGGAAGAAGAAGGCGCGCCGGAAGACGTGCTGGGCAACCCGAAGAGCGAACGGCTGAAGCAGTTCCTCAGCGGAAACCTCAAGTAACCCGAATCTCCAATGTAGGAGCTGCCGCAGGCTGCGATCTTTTGATTTGCCTTTCAAGATCAAAAGATCGCAGCCTGCGGCAGCTCCTACATTGAGATTGCGGTGTTTTTAAACCTTTCGTATGTCGGCGTGGTCACTGGAAGAACACTTCCAGAGCGCGCACAACCGGCATGGCGAAATCCACCGACCTCGCAAAAACCTGGTTCAGCGTACGCAACTGGAAGCCGTTCGCCTTTCAAAAGCAGGTGTGGGCCGCCGTTAAAAAAGGTCAGTCCGGGTTGCTCCACGCCAGCACCGGCGCCGGTAAAACCTATGCAGTGTGGTTCGCCGCGCTCAACCGCTTCGCCCGTTCAGCCGCGCCCGCAGCCACGACCAGCAAACGCAAACCCCAGAGCGAACCGCTGACCGTGTTGTGGATCACGCCGATGCGCGCCCTCGCTGCCGACACCGCGCGTGCCCTGCAAGCGCCGGTCAGCGATTTGCAGATTCCGTGGAGCATCGGTCTGCGCACCGGCGACACCAGCAGCGCTGAACGCGCACGTCAGGGCCGACGCCTGCCGACTACGCTGATCACCACTCCGGAAAGCCTGACCCTGCTGCTCGCCCGCGCCGACGCACAAACCGCACTGTCGAGCCTGCGCATGATCGTCGTCGATGAATGGCACGAATTGCTCGGCAACAAACGCGGCGTACAGCTGCAACTGGCCCTCGCCCGCCTGCGCCACTGGCAACCGGAGCTGATCGTCTGGGGCGTGTCCGCGACCCTCGGCAATCAAGCCCACGCCGAACAGGTGCTGATCCCACAGGGCGGCGGCATCAGCGTGCAGGGCCAGAGCGAAAAATCACTCAAGGTCGACACCTTGATCCCGCCCGCCATCGAACGTTTTCCGTGGGCCGGGCACATCGGTCTGAAGATGCTGCCGCAGGTTGTCGCCGAACTCGACGCCTGCGCCAGCAGCCTGGTCTTCACCAACACCCGCGCGCAGTCGGAAATCTGGTATCAGGCGTTACTCGAAGCGCGGCCGGACTGGGCCGGACTGATCGCGCTGCACCACAGTTCACTGTCTCGCGAGACCCGCGACTGGGTCGAGCAAGCGTTGAAGGACGGGCAGTTGAAAGCCGTGGTCTGTACGTCAAGCCTGGATCTGGGCGTGGATTTTTTACCGGTGGAACGGGTGCTGCAAATCGGCTCGGCCAAGGGCGTGGCGCGGCTGATGCAGCGTGCAGGGCGCTCCGGACACGCGCCGGGGCGCACCTCGCGAGTGACGCTGGTGCCGACCCACAGCCTGGAGCTGATCGAAGCCGTCGCCGCACGTGATGCCGTGGCGCAACGCCACATCGAACCGCGCCTGTCGCCGCACCAACCGCTGGATGTGCTGGTGCAGCATCTGGTCAGCATGGCGCTGGGTGGTGGCTTTATTCCCGAAGAGCTGTACGAAGAAGTGCGTGGTGCCTGGGCTTATCGAGACCTGACGCTGGCGAACTGGGCCTGGGCGCTGGCGTTCGTACGTCACGGCGGGCTTTCTCTGACGGCCTATCCGGATTACCGCCGGGTCGAACCGGATGAACACGGTGTCTGGCGCGTCCCCGATGCACGGCTCGCCCGCCGCCATCGCATGAGCATCGGCACCATCGTCAGCGACGCGAGCATTAATCTGAAATTCTGGAGCAAGGGTGGGGGTGGCAAGCAGTTAGGCAGTGTCGAGGAAGGCTTTATCGCGCGGCTGAAACCGGGCGATGGCTTTCTCTTTGCTGGGCGCCTGCTGGAGTTGGTGCGGGTGGAGAACATGACCGCGTACGTCAAACGCAGCACCGCGAAAAAAGCCGCCGTGCCGCGCTGGAATGGCGGGCGGATGCCGCTTTCCAACGAGCTGGCCGCCGCCGTGGTCAGTCGCTTCACAGCGGCCGCGCGGGGTGAGTTCGCCGGCCCGGAAATGCAGGCGCTGCAACCGTTGCTGCAAACCCAGGCGCGCTGGTCGGGTCTGCCCACCTCCGACAGTCTGTTGGCGGAGGTACTGAAATCACGCGAAGGCTGGCACCTTTTCCTCTACCCGTTTGCCGGGCGCCAGGTGCATCTGGGGCTCGCCAGCCTGCTGGCTTGGCGCATGAGCCAGCGCCAGCCGCTGACGTTTTCGATTGCGGTCAATGATTACGGATTGGAGTTGCTCAGCGCCACACCGGTCGATTGGTCCGGGCAATTCGATGCAGCGCTGCTCAGCCCCGAGCATCTGCTGCGCGACGTGCTCGCCAGCCTGAATGCCGGGGAGCTGGCGTTGCGGCGCTTTCGCGAAATTGCGCGGATCGCCGGGCTGGTGTTCGCCGGCTATCCCGGCGCGCCGAAAAGTACCCGTCAGGTACAGGCCTCCAGCGGATTGTTCTTCGAGGTGTTCAAGCAATACGACGCCGACAACCTGCTGCTGGCCCAGGCCGGGGAAGAAGTCCTGCGCGAAGAACTGGATATTCGTCGTCTGGAACAGACATTGGAGCGAATCAACCGGATGAAACTGGACATGCACCTGATCAAACGGCCTACACCGCTGGGCTTTCCATTGCTGGTGGAGCGCATGCGCGAAAGCATGAGCTCGGAAAAACTCGCCGACCGCATCCGGCGCATGGTCGGTGATCTGGAGCAATCCGCCGACAAGGGTCAAGCCTCATGAGTGCAGCCTATCCCGTGCGCCTGGCCGGCGAGGAACTCTGGCTGCTGCCGGAAAAGGCTCTGTACTGGCCGGCGCAGCAAGCGCTGCTGATCGCCGATGTGCATTTCGGCAAGGCTGCGGCGTACCGCAGCCTCGGCCAGCCAGTGCCACAAGGCACCACGACGGCGAACATCGAAGTGCTCGACCGCTTGCTGGCGAGGCTGCCCTGCCGGCAGCTGCTTTTCCTCGGTGACTTTCTGCACGGTCCCGGTTCGCATGCGGCGGGCACGCTCAATGCCTTGGCCGAATGGCGCGCACGTCACGCGGATCTGCCGATGACACTGATTCGCGGCAACCACGACAAACACGCTGGGGATCCGCCGGCGGCACTGAATATTCGCGTGGTTCCGGAACCGATGCTGCTCGGGCCGTTTGCCTTGCAACATGAACCCGACCCGCACCCGGAACGGCATGTGCTGGCCGGGCACGTGCATCCCGTCTATCGGCTTAACGGCAAAGGGCGGCAGCGTTTGCGTCTGGCGTGTTTCCGGCTGGGCGAGGGTTTGAGCCTGCTGCCAGCGTTTGGCGCGTTTACCGGCGGCTTTGCGGTGGAGAAGGATGACACCTGCAGGATTTTCGTCGTCGGCGACAACGAAATATGGCCGGTCATCTGAGGTAAAGGGCACACCTCGGCCAACTGGCCATTATCGGGCAGCGGCTCAAGCCACTGGCGCGGGTGGCGGCTCGTCCGGCAGCGTCGGCTCGCCCGGTTCGGTCGGTTGTTCGTTGGGCGTATCGGGATCAGGCTGACCGGGAATGCCGCCAGCCATATGGAAAGCCGGGTGTGCCAACAATGACCAGGCCAAAACGCCAACCTGATTGGGCTCAAGCCTTGCCAGTTGGGCGGTGATATGCGGATCGATCTTCATGCAACCTCCTCGGCGAAGGCCCGTTTTGCCAGAAGCAAAAACGGGCAGTACACCCCATAGAGTGTCTGCCCGCCAAAGAATTCCCGCGAACTGCCGGACGGATCAGGTACGCGGCAGGGTCACGCCACGCTGGCCTTGATACTTGCCGCCGCGATCCTTATAGGAAACTTCGCATTGTTCGTCGGATTCGAGGAACAGCATTTGCGCCACGCCTTCGTTGGCGTAAATCTTCGCCGGCAGGTTGGTGGTGTTGGAAAACTCCAGGGTCACATGACCTTCCCACTCAGGCTCGAGCGGGGTGACGTTGACGATGATGCCGCAACGCGCATAGGTGCTTTTACCCAGGCAGATGGTCAATACGTTGCGCGGAATGCGGAAGTATTCGACGGTGCTGGCCAGGGCAAAGGAGTTCGGCGGAATGATGCAGACATCGCTGTGAATGTCGACAAAGCTGCCGGCGTCGAAGTTTTTCGGGTCGACGATCGCCGAGTTGATGTTGGTGAACACCTTGAAATGGTTGGTGCAGCGCACATCGTAGCCGTAGCTCGACACACCGTAGGAGATCACACGGCTGTCGTCGCTGCCGCGCACCTGGCGCTCGACGAAAGGCTCGATCATGCCGTGTTCCTGCGCCATGCGGCGAATCCACTTGTCCGATTTGATGCTCATGGCGGGTGTCCTGAATAGCGAGGTGGAAAAAATCTGTCCGGCATCTTACCGGGCGCGCCGCCGGGTTCAAAGTGTGCGCTGCAATTCTCGGCGAACACGCTGGAAATACGCGCCCTGGCGACGAAGCGTCACACCGCCGATCCTTAAAACAGAGAAACCTTCGCAAGAAGCATTGGCACGTTCCGGAAAAAGGGTTAAGGTGGCGCCACTGTGCTGCTTGTGTCACTGAGAATCTCTACACGATATGTTGAATTTCGATCCAACCATCTACAAGAATTTTTCCTGCTCTTTGCACTCAGTCTCGGCCAGGGTTCTTCCTGAGTCGCAGTTATCTTTGTTCAAGGAGTTACACCATGTCTAATCGCCAAACCGGTACCGTTAAGTGGTTCAACGATGAAAAAGGCTTCGGCTTCATCACTCCACAATCCGGTGACGACCTGTTCGTTCACTTCAAAGCTATCCAATCCGACGGCTTCAAAAGCCTGAAAGAAGGCCAACAGGTTTCTTTCATCGCTACCCGCGGTCAGAAAGGCATGCAAGCTGAAGAAGTACAAGTTATCTAACTTGTAGCTTCTTTAGAAAAGAGCCCCGCCCTCAAAAGCGGGGCTTTTTTGTGGGTGTCTGTTTTCCAGACGCAAAAAAAGATCGCAGCCTGCGGCAGCGCCTACAGGATAAATACCATTCCCCTGTAGGCGCTGCCGCAGGCTGCGATCTTTTGCTTGTGCCTTACCAGGCCACGCCAAACCCTGCGGTATAGCGGGTCTTGTTCAAATCTGCGTCTTTCGTGCCACTGATGATGTCGCGCTCGGCCTTGAGATTGAGCGACGCCCAGTCGGTGACCTTGTAACGCAGGCCCATCTCGGCATCCAGCGCGTAGTTGGCCACGTCCGACAGCGGCTTGCCCAGTTCGCCGTTGGTGAAGAACTCGACCTTCTTGCCGATCAGGTAGCGGTTGTAATCCCACTTCATCGCGACCGAATAGAAATTGTCCTTGCCGCCATCGCTGTACTCGTAATCGGTGCGGTTGAGCAGCGAGCCGAGCGAGAACGCCCCCAGCTCGTCGTCCCAGAACTGGTAACCCGGACCGGTACCGACCACGCGCTGACGTGACAGCTCTTCAACGTAATCACGCTTGTAGTTCAGGCGCCCCTGCCAGAACCACTTGTCGGTGAGGAAACGGTCGAGCGCGTATTCAGCGCGCCAGTTATTGGTGGTGACTGCGTCGTCCTGCACTTCGCGGTTGTATTCGCCCTCGGCAGTGTGCCGCCAGCGACCATGACGTGCGGTGGTCTTGAAGTCGATGTCGTAATCGTCGGTGTCCTTTTCTGCCCGCTGATAGTCCATCGCCAGGCCGATATTGCCTTTCCACACCAGATCTTCGACCACCGGTTTTGGTTTGAGAATCTGCTGGATACTCGCCAGCTCGACGGTTCTCGGCGCCTCGCCGTTGGCCAGAGTGACCTTGCCGTCATCGGCGGCGGTCAGCGACTTGGCCTTTTCACCGTTGTAGGCGTCCTGTTTCACCAGCAGTTCCTGATCGCTCTGCAGGGTCTTGACCTCTTTCCAGTCAATGGTGACCGCACCCGCGTACTGGGTCTGAATCAGCAATTTGCCGCCATCGAAAACGGAAATCTTGCCGCTCAATTTGTCACCGTTCTTCAACCAGACGGTGTCGGCAAGCAGGGGCGTGGATGCACTGAAAACAGCAAGGCACAGCAGGGTTCTGGACAGCATAAGCAGTTCAAGGGCTCAAGTTTGCGAAAAAAGGTCGGCATTATCCGTAGGAATAAGACCCTGACAAGGACTGACCGGACGATTTCCATTGAGTTCATTTCTCATCTGGCCGACGAGCGATTACGCTTAAGCCCATCCACACGACCGATGTTCAGGAACCGCACCGGTGAAAGAGCCGAACCCTCCCGATGAAAGCGAAGCGCAAATCCGACGCACGGCGCTTTATTCCACCCTTGCCCAAGTACCTGAAGGCAAAGTGGTCAGCTATGGTCAGCTGGCCGAACTCGCGGGTCTGGGGCGCGCCGCCCGCTGGGTCGGCCGGACCCTCAGCCAACTACCCGGCGATACCAGACTGCCGTGGCACCGGGTATTGGGTGCCGGCGGTCGGATCAGCCTGCCGCCGGGCAGCCCCTCGGGAGACGAACAACGGGCACGATTACGTTCTGAAGGCGTCACCATCCTGAACAATCGTGTGGATATTCAGCGCCATGGCTGGCGTCCGATAGAGCACAGCGGTTAGAGTGCGCGCTTTGTTTTCGCAATCTTGAGGCAGACTTCAGCCCATGCCCCGTAAAACCTGGCGCGCCGCGCTAGCCGCCTATGCCAGTCCTTCGACGCTCGTGCTGTTGTTGCTCGGTTTTGCTGCCGGCCTGCCGTACATGCTGGTGTTTTCGACGCTGTCCGTCTGGCTGCGTGAAGCCGGCGTTGCCCGTGAAACCATCGGCTACGCCAGCCTGATCGGCCTGGCCTACGCCTTCAAATGGGTCTGGTCACCGCTGCTCGACCAATGGCGCCTGCCTTTATTGGGCAAGCTGGGCCGCCGCCGTTCGTGGCTGGTACTCTCGCAGTCGTTAGTGATTCTGGGCCTGATCGGCATGGGCTTCTGTGATCCGCAGAAACACCTCTCCTGGCTGATCGCCATTGCCGTCATCGTCGCCTTTGCCTCCGCCACCCAGGATATCGCGGTCGACGCCTATCGCTTGGAAATCGCCGACGACAGCCGTCAGGCCGCACTGGCCGCCAGTTACATGTCCGGCTATCGCGTCGCCGCCCTGCTGGCCACGGCGGGCGCGCTGTTCTTCGCCGAGGGCTTCGGCTCCACCGGCTTCAACTATCAACATTCAGCCTGGACCGGCACCTACGCCCTGTTCGGGGTGTTGATGGTCCCTGCCCTGCTGACCTCGCTGCTGATGCGCGAACCGCCCGTGCCATTGCGCACGCAGTTGCAGGCCGGTCGCTACAGCTTCGTCCATCAACTGGCCTCGGTATTCGTGCTGATCGTGTTGCTGGTGTCGGTTCCGGCGATGTTCACCCAGCTCTACAACACCGATTTCGCCAGCGTACTCTTCGGTCAGATGAGTCCGCTCGACCTGCTGCTCGAAGACCGCGCCTTCCTGCGTGCCATCCTCTATACCCTGCTCACCGGCCTGTGCCTGTCGACCATGGGCCGTCGCGGCCTGGCGCCAGTACTGACCCCGGTCAACGACTTCATCCTGCGCTACCGCTGGCAGGCGTTGCTGTTACTTGGACTGATCGCCACCTACCGGATGTCCGACACGGTGATGGGCGTGATGGCCAACGTGTTCTACATCGACCAGGGCTTCACCAAGGATCAGATCGCCAGCGTCAGCAAGATCTTTGGCCTGATCATGACCCTGGTTGGCGCCGGCATGGGCGGCCTGCTGATTGTGCGCTTCGGTATCCTGCCGATTCTGTTCATCGGTGGCGCGGCTTCGGCGGCGACCAACCTGCTGTTCGTGATGCTGGCCGACATGGGGCCGAACCTGCAGATGCTGGTGGTGACCATCTCCCTCGACAACTTCAGTTCCGGGCTCGCGACCTCGGCGTTCGTCGCCTACCTGTCGAGCCTGACCAACCTCAAGTTTTCGGCCACGCAGTACGCCCTGCTCAGTTCGATCATGCTGTTGCTACCGCGCCTGATGGGCGGTTACTCCGGTGTCATGGTCGAGAAGTTCGGTTACCACAACTTCTTCATGATCACCGCGCTGCTCGGGGTGCCGACGCTGGTGCTGATTGCCCTGCACTGGTTCCAGGAAAATCGCCGCGCGGGCCCGACGCCAACGCCCGAGCCTGCACCGACCTCCGTCGTCGAAGAGTCGTAGGACATTTCAGATACGGCGGGAGGATTCCCGCCGTCGAGCCTCACCGCCAAGCGCAATCCTGTACGTCGGCAAATCTCGCCGGTACACTGCTCCGTCATTTCCAGTCATAGCAACCGACAACGGCCAACCATGCGCACCAGTCAATTTTTGCTCGCCACACAGAAAGAAACGCCTTCCGATGCGGTCGTCGTCAGCCACCAACTGATGCTGCGCGCCGGCATGATCCGCAAACTCGCTTCGGGCCTGTACACTTGGCTGCCGATGGGCTTGCGGGTAATGCGCAAGGTTGAAGCCATCGTTCGCGAAGAAATGAACGCTGCCGGTTCTCTTGAAGTGTTGATGCCGAGCACCCAACCGGCCGAGCTGTGGCAGGAATCGGGGCGCTGGGAAGAATACGGCCCTGAGCTGCTGCGCATCAAAGACCGCCACGGTCGCGACTTCTGCGCGGGCCCTACCCACGAAGAAGTGATCACCGATCTGATGCGCAACGAGTTGAGCAGCTACAAGCAGCTGCCGATCAACCTGTACCAGATCCAGACCAAATTCCGTGACGAAATCCGCCCACGCTTCGGCTTGATGCGTGGCCGTGAATTCATCATGAAGGACGCCTACTCGTTCCACGCCGATCAGGCTTCGCTGCAGGTCACCTACGACCGCATGCATCAGGCGTACTGCAACGTGTTCACCCGCCTGGGCCTGAAATTCCGTCCGGTTGAGGCCGACAACGGTTCGATCGGCGGCGCTGGCTCCCACGAGTTCCACGTACTGGCCGAGTCCGGCGAAGACGACATCGTCTTCAGCAACGGCTCCGACTACGCGGCGAACATCGAGAAAGCCGAAGCCGTGCCACGGGAAACCTCGCGTCCAGCACCAGCGGAAGAGCTGCGCCTGGTCGACACCCCGGACACCAAGACCATTGCCGCGCTGGTGGAAAAATTCAATCTGCCGATTGAAAAGACCATCAAGACCCTGATCGTCCACGCCGAAGAGCCAGGCAAGCTGATTGCGCTGATCATCCGTGGCGACCACGAGCTCAACGAAATCAAGGCTGCCAACCAGCCAGGCGTGGCCAGCCCGCTGGTGATGGCTTCCGATGCCGAACTGCGTGACGCCATTGGCGCCGGCGCCGGTTCCCTCGGCCCGCTGAACCTGCCGCTGCCGATTATCATCGACCGCTCGGTCGAGCTGATGAGCGACTTCGGCATCGGTGCGAACATCGACGACAAGCACTACTTCGGCGTGAACTGGGAGCGCGATCTGCCGGTTCCAACCGTCGCCGACCTGCGTAACGTCGTGGCCGGTGACCCAAGCCCGGACGGCAAAGGCACCCTGGAAATCAAGCGCGGCATCGAAGTCGGGCACATCTTCCAGCTGGGCAACAAGTACAGCAAGGCGATGAAGTGCGAAGTGCTGGGCGAGAACGGCAAGCCGGTCACCCTGGAAATGGGTTGCTACGGTATCGGCGTATCCCGCGTGGTCGCTGCCGCCATCGAGCAGAACAACGACGACAAAGGCATCATCTGGAGCGACACCCTGGCGCCGTTCCAGATCGCCCTGGTACCGCTGCGCTATGAAACCGAGCAGGTGCGCGAAGCCACTGACAAGCTGTACGCAGAACTGACGGCGGCCGGTTTCGAAGTGCTGCTGGACGATCGCGACAAGAAAACCAGCCCGGGCATCAAGTTCGCGGACATGGAGCTGATCGGCATTCCTCACCGGATCGTGGTCAGTGACCGCGGCCTCGCCGAAGGCAACCTGGAATACAAGAGCCGCACCGAGGCCGAAGCGCAAGCGCTGCCGGTCGCCGATGTGCTGTCCTTCCTTCAGGCCCGTATCCGCCGCTGAATCCAGATAGAGACCTCATGTTCAAGCGAAACACCTTGGGCCTCGGTGGCGCCGCCTTGTGCGGCGCCCTGCTGGTCAGCGGCTGCGCCAATCAGATGTCACAGCGCAGCGAGCACGAAGAGCGGGTCGAGCGCAAACTGCTCGACCACAGCCTGCAGATCGATGTCGGTGAGCCTAAGGTGCTCGAGCTGCCGCAACGACGTGTGAAGATCAACGAACAGAAGACCTTCGAAGTCACCGAGTTCGAAGTCACACGCCGTTACGACCGCTACACGCCTTACCAGCCCTGGCGCGAAATCTATGAGATTCCGTTGGGTGCAGTGGCGGTGGTCGCTGGTATCGGTGCCAATGTGGTCAACGTGTTCGCTTTGGGCAATCTGCCGGACAGCGTGACCAAGGACTGGCTGAACTACGGCATTGCCGGGGTCAACCCGTTCATGAACGTGCAGTCTCACGGTCGTGCACAACAGAACCTGGCCGGTATCGATGAAGTCCAGCGCGACAAGCGCACGGAATATTCGAGCCTGCCGTGGAGCGAGCGCCCGGTGCAGGTCAAGGCCGGCAAGCAGACCTTCGACATGACCACTGACCGCAACGGCGTGCTGCGCCTGAACCTGCTGGACAGTCCGTTCGCCGAAAATGACCTGAATCACATCGGCAAACTGCAGATCAGCGTCGAAGACGGCAAGGATGACGTGCACAGCGATTCGTCCCTGGCGATCAGCAGTCATTTGCGCAGCAAGTTGCTCGAAGCCCACGGGTTGATTTATGACGATCTGGAAGACGACGAAGTGAGCCAATGGGTCCACCGAGTCAAGCGCCTGTCGGAGCTGGGTCTGGAAGAAGAAGCCAGCGAACTGGAGCAAAGCCTGATCGAACTGACGCGTAACGATCCTGAATTGCAGGCCGAGTTTCTCAAGTCGCTGACCAAGGATGCCGGGCGCCTGGTGGCTGATCCAGGACCGAATTAAGCCTTAAAAGATCGCAGCCTGCGGCAGCTCCTACAGGGAACGCATTCCAATGTAGGAGCTGCCGCAGGCTGCGATCTTTTGACTCTTAACGCTCAAACAACTCCATCTGCTCAAACCCGCCGCGCAAATCCTCCAGCCGGACCCCCACGCCCAACAACCGCACCGGTTTCCCGCCACGATTGAATGCCTGCGTCAGCATCAACTGATAACTGCCCAGATCGCGCCCTGCCCCGGCCTGCTCCAATGTGGTCTGGGTAAAGTCATGAAACTTCACTTTGACGAACGGCTTGCCCGGCCGATAACTGCTGTCGATCCGTTCCATGCGGGTTTTCAGGGTGTCCAGCAGCTCCGGCAGTTTGTCGAGGCAACTGCGCAGATCCGGCAGATCGACGTCGTAGGTGTTTTCCACGCTGATTGACTGACGGCGACTGTCGTTATGCACCAGCCGATCATCAATCCCACGGGCCAGACTCCAGAGTCGCTCACCGAAACTGCCGAATTCGCGCACCAGCGCCAATTTGTCCCACTCGCGCAGTTGCAGGCAATCGACGATGCCGAGCTTGCCCAGCTTGTCCGCGGTGACTTTGCCGACGCCGTGCAACTTGCTCACCGGCAAACCGCTGACGAAATCTTCCACCTGATCCGGAGTAATGACGAACAGCCCGTTGGGCTTCTTCCAGTCACTGGCGATCTTGGCCAGAAACTTGTTCGGCGCCACACCCGCAGACACGGTGATGTGCAACTGATTGGATACGCGCCGGCGGATATCCTGAGCGATACGCGTGGCGCTGCCGCCAAAATGCGCGCTGTCGGAGACGTCGAGATAGGCTTCGTCCAGCGACAGCGGTTCTATCAGGTCGGTGTAATCGCGAAAGATCGTATGAATTTCCTTAGAGGCTTCGCGATAGGCGTCCATGCGTGGCTTGACGATGGTCAGGTCGGGGCACAGCTTCAAGGCGTGTCCGGATGACATTGCCGAGCGCACACCATAGGCCCGCGCTTCATAGTTGCAGGTTGCAATCACTCCACGCCGATCCGCCGACCCACCCACCGCCAATGGCTTGCCGGCCAGGTTCGGGTCGTCGCGCATCTCGATGGCGGCGTAGAAACAATCGCAGTCGACGTGGATGATTTTTCGTTGAGTCATGACAGAAAAGGAAACATGGCGAGCCGGATCCGCAGTATCTCACTGACACCTGTATATAGCACCAGTGGTCTGAATGTTCTTTTCAGTTTGTAGGACAACGACAATGAATTTATTTTCTCAATCGAAAATCATTGGCCGATAGAGCTGAAAGCCTTGTCCCACCTGCCCTGCGTCCCTTCTCCCGCCCTGCAAAAAGCGCTAAGCGATTGAACAGGAACAGATTTATCCAGATTCAAGGTTGACACTCCGGTGATCCTCTGTAGAATGCCGCCACACAGACGCGGGATGGAGCAGTCTGGTAGCTCGTCGGGCTCATAACCCGAAGGTCGTCGGTTCAAATCCGGCTCCCGCAACCAAACATCAAAAAAGGCTACTCGAAAGAGTGGCCTTTTTTGTGCGCGTCTGTTTTTCAATCAACGCGCAGTCGAGCAAACAGGAATTCGTTGCATTTCCGAAACTTACCGTTGCGCTGCGACCGTTTGACGCAAATTCACACTTATTTGACCCTTTACGGGATTAGCGGTTGACACCTCGCCGTTCGCCTGTAGAATGCCGCCACACAGACGCGGGATGGAGCAGTCTGGTAGCTCGTCGGGCTCATAACCCGAAGGTCGTCGGTTCAAATCCGGCTCCCGCAACCAAACATCAAAAAAGGCTGCTCGAAAGAGTGGCCTTTTTTGTATCTGTGGAAAAAGTCCTTTCGCAACAATGATCTGTCACGCTGCAGTGAAACGCTCAGGATCATCAGACCCGCCCAGTTGCGACTATGCTTGAGTCGCAGGCAAGACGTCTGCAATCCATGACCCGCCCTCGCCGATCCCGGATGAGAGGCGTAGTATTTTGTGATTATTTTTTTCTACAGGGATTGGTAACTTGGCTGGATACCTCCATCCTGTCGCGCACAATCCAAGAGGTGATTGATGCGCGCCAACTCGTCTGATTCACAAGACACCGTCACAGCAGAACATCCGATCAAACCCGAGCGCCTGCGCTTGCTGGATCGGTTGAGCAAATATCGCCAGCCGATCGGTCTGGCGGTCACGTTGCTGCTGTTTGCCATTGCGCTGATTGCCTGCCGCCATCTGCTGAGCGAACTCGATCTCTACGCCCTGCATGACTCGATCCTGGCCGTGCCGAAACCGGCCCTGCTGGGAGCCGTGAGTGCGACGGTGGTCGGCTTCATCATATTGCTCGGCTATGAATGGTCGGCCAGCCGCTATGCCGGCGTGGCCTTGCCGCCGCGCACCCTGGCACTGGGCGGCTTCACCGCATTTGCGATTGGCAACGCCATCGGCCTGTCGCTGCTGTCCGGCGGCTCGGTGCGCTACCGTTTATATGCACGACATGGCCTGGGGGCATCGGAAGTCGCGCACATGACGCTGTTCGCCAGCCTGTCGCTGGGTTGCGCCTTGCCTCCGCTGGCCGCCCTCGCGACCCTGAGCGATCTGCCCGCCGCCTCCACTGCATTGGGTTTGTCAGAAGGCCTGCTCGGCACGATCGCCGCGGTGGTGCTGGGGCTTGGCGCGATTCTGGCCGTCGGCATCTATCGCCGCCGCCTGCCGGAGCAGCCATACCGCGACAACCTGCTGGTCAGGGTCGGTCGCCGCACATTGCGCCTGCCGGGCCGACGCCTGACCTTCCTGCAACTGATCATCACCGCTCTCGACGTCGCCGCAGCGGCCACCGTGCTTTATCTGCTGCTGCCGGAAGCCCCGCCGTTCGGCGCCTTCCTGCTGGTGTACCTGCTGGCCCTGGCCGCCGGCGTCCTCAGCCATGTGCCGGGCGGGGTCGGGGTCTTCGAAGCGATCCTGCTGGCAGCTTTCGCTGACACCCTCGGAGCCGCGCCACTGGCCGCTGCCCTGCTGCTGTATCGCCTGATCTATGTGGTGCTGCCGCTGCTGGTGGCCTGCCTGTTTTTGCTGATCAACGAAGGCCAGCGCCTGTTCCAGACCCAGACCATGCGCGCCGCGTCCGGTCTGGCCGCGCCGATTCTGGCGGTGCTGGTGTTCCTGTCCGGCGTGGTACTGCTGTTTTCCGGTGCCACCCCGGAGGTCGATACGCGCCTTGAACACATCGGGTTTCTGATCCCGCATCGCCTGGTCGACGCCTCGCACTTCGGCGCCAGCCTGATTGGCGTGTTGTGTCTGTTGCTCGCTCAGGGCCTGCGCCGTCGCCTGTCGGCCGCGTGGATGCTGACCACCATTCTGTTGCTGGTCGGCGCCCTGCTGTCGCTGCTCAAAGGCTTCGACTGGGAAGAAGCCACGCTGATGACGCTCACCGCGGCGCTGCTCGGGGTGTTCCGCCGTTCGTTCTATCGTCCGAGTCGACTGACCGAACTGCCGTTCTCGCCGCTGTATCTGGTGGCCAGCCTGTGTGTATTGGGCGCTTCGACCTGGCTGCTGCTGTTCGCCTATCAGGACGTGCCGTACAGCCATCAACTGTGGTGGCAGTTCACCCTCGACGCTGACGCCCCGCGCGGCCTGCGCTCGCTGCTCGGCGCGGCGGTGCTGTTGCTGGTGATCGCCCTGACCTGGCTGCTGCGCACCGCACGCCCGGTGATTCATCTGCCCACCCCGGACGAACTGGATCGCGCCGCGAAAATCCTGATGGCCTCGTCGCAACCCGATGGCGGCCTCGCCCTGACCGGTGACAAGGCGCTGCTGTTTCACCCCAACGACGAGGCGTTTCTGATGTACGCCCGTCGCGGCCGCAGCCTGGTGGCGCTGTACGACCCGATCGGCCCCGGCCAGCAGCGTGCCGAGATGATCTGGCAGTTCCGCGACCTGTGCGACATCCATCACACCCGTCCGGTGTTCTATCAGGTGCGCGCCGAGAACCTGCCGTACTACATGGACATCGGCCTGACCGCGATCAAGCTCGGCGAAGAAGCCCGGGTCGATCTGCATCGCTTTGACCTGGAAGCTAAGGGCAAGGAGATGAAGGACCTGCGCTACACCTGGAACCGTGGCACCCGCGACGGTCTGTCGCTGGAAATCCATGAGCCGGGCCAGGCGCCGATGGATGAGTTGAAAGTGATTTCCGATGCGTGGCTGACCGGCAAGAACGTGCGCGAGAAAGGCTTCTCCCTCGGCCGTTTCAGCGACGATTATCTGAAGCATTTCCGCATTGCGGTGATTCGCTTCGAGGGCCGCCCGGTGGCGTTCGCCAACCTGCTCGAGACTTACAGCCATGACCTGGCCAGTCTCGACCTGATGCGCTCGCACCCGGACGCCCCCAAGCTGACCATGGAGTTCCTCATGGTCGGCCTGATTCAACACTATAAGAGTCACGGATACGCGCGCTTCAGCCTGGGCATGGTGCCGTTGTCGGGGTTGCAACCCCGGCGAGGTGCACCGCTGACCCAGCGTCTGGGCTCGATGGTTTTCCGCCGTGGTGAGCAGCTGTACAACTTCCAAGGCTTGCGCCGCTTCAAAGACAAGTTCCAGCCTGACTGGGAACCCCGTTATATGGCAGTGCCCGCCGGACTCGATCCGCTGGTGGCGCTGGCCGATACTGCTGCCCTGATCGCGGGCGGCTTGACTGGATTGGTGAAACGCTGATGATTCAACGCTCCCTGAAGTACATCCTGGCCGCACTGATCGTGCTGGCCGTGATTGCCGGCGGCGGTTACTGGTACCTCAAACGCCCGGCACCGCAACCGACACTGCAACCACTGACGGCTGCCGACGGCACGGTCATGACCCGCGTCATTCCCGGCACCCAGCCCAAGGCTCAGGTGCTGGTCGCGGTCAATGACGACCAGAAGCTGACCGACAACCAATTGAGCACACTGAGCCGCAGCGCCTCGGCGCAGATCGTTCAGGTGATTCTGCCCAAGGACTGCCTGCAACAGAGCCGCGCCCTGCAAACCGGCCTGCGCGAACTGAATGGCCCGGCCACGCTGGTCAGCGGTATCGGCCCTGGCGCGGTGCTGGCCTGGCGCTGGTTGTCCGAGCAGAAGGACGACAAGGCCCAGGCGATCTCGGTCGACCTGGCCCTGGAAAAACCTGGCTGCACCCACCTGCTGCCGAAATCTGCCGCCCACGGCCACTGGCTGGTGGCGTGGAACGACAACCCGGACGACACCAGCGCCGGTTTCGTGCGCGATCAACCGAACGCCGAAACCAGCATCAGCGACTACGACATCAACCTGCCGCAGGTGCTGAACAACGAACTGCGCAAGATCCTCGTCGGCGGCGACAAGGCCAATGGTGGTCTGGCGATCCCGGTGGTTGAAGTGCCAGCCGGTCAAGCCAAGGACACCGTGACCCTGTTCCTTTCCGGTGACGGCGGCTGGCGCGACCTCGACCGCGACGTGGCCGGCGAGATGGCCAAGATCGGTTACCCGGTGGTCGGCATCGACACCCTGCGCTACTACTGGCAGCACAAGAGCCCGGAGCAAAGCGCACTGGATCTGACCGAACTGATGCAGCACTACCGCCAGAAATGGGGCACCAAGCGCTTCATCCTCACCGGTTACTCGTTCGGTGCCGACGTCCTGCCAGCGATCTACAACCGCCTGCCGGAGACCGAGCAGCAACGCGTCGACGCCATCATCCTGCTGGCCTTCGCACGCACCGGCAGCTTCGAAATCGAAGTCGAAGGCTGGCTCGGCAACGCCGGCAAAGAAGCCGCCACTGGCCCGGAAATGGCCAAGCTGCCCGCCGCCAAAGTGGTGTGCATCTACGGGGCCGAAGAAACCGACGAAAGCGGCTGCACCGACAAGACTGCGGTGGGCGAAGCAGTGAAACTGCCTGGTGGCCACCACTTCGACGAGAATTACCCGGCGCTGGCCAAGCGTCTAGTGGACTTGATCGAGAAGCGTCAGAGCAAGGATCAGCCGGCAGAGTGATCTGAGCCGGCCAAACAAAAAGCCCCCGCAGCCTACGCTTGCGGGGGCTTTTTACATTTCAGCTGCCGTCAGAATCCTCTGTGGGAGCGAGCCTGCTCGCGAAGGCGTAGTGTCAGTCGACGAATATGTTAACTGACTCACCGCTTTCGCGAGCAGGCTCGCTCCCACAGGGGATTTGCGCTGGATTTGAGGCTATACACAGCCACAAAGAAGCCCCGCCAGCCACAAGGCTGACGGGGGCTTATTGTTTAGAGGCGTTTTTCAGCAGCGCCATACACTTCTTCGTCACGTCGAGCCCCCACCGCGACGATCAACACTTGGATGGCCCGGCCATCGACTCGATAAACGATTCGCGTGTCGCCCGTTCGAATTCGTCTGCACCCCGCAAGACTGGCTCTCAGAGGCTTGCCACTTTTGTCCGGCTCGCCATGGATGATCCGTTCTTCGATTACATCCAGAATCCGGTTGGCAGCTGCTGCCCCCAATTGATCAAGATCCCTTTGGACTTCCGGATGATAAATCACTCCCCAAACCATCCAGCGCTCCCTTAATCCTTCCGGGCGTACCTTGCCCGCATATCCTCATGGCTGACAGCCTTGGTCTGATCAAAATTGTTCAGACGTTCACGGGCTGCCGCTTCAATGCGCAGGTTCTCAAGTTCATCCAGCAATTCCTGATAGGCCTGCACGTTGATGATGACCGCTGCCGGTTGATTGTCCTTGAAGATGACCAGACGCTCAGTGGCACGACTGGAAATCTCCTTGAGCTTCGCGCTGAAGCTCCTGACCATGGCAGTCACGGAAATAGCCTGGTCAGCACGCTCTAATAATGCCGTCATAATCACCTCTCACTCACATGCTGATGCGTACGTTAATGCACAGAGTATTGTGCTGAATTAAACATAGTGCAACTTGCTGTTTCCTCTATCCGACCAAGCACTCAAACCGGACACGCACAAAAAAGCCCCCGCCAGCCTTGAAGCTGACGGGGGCTTTTCAGTTAGGGTGCAGCTACATCTCCACCTGCGTCCCCAACTCAATCACCCGGTTCAGCGGCAGATTGAAGAACCGCAGGTTGCCGTTGGCATTCTTCAACATGAACGCAAACAGCGCCTCGCGCCAGCGGGCCATGCCTTCGAGTTTCGAGGCAATCACCGTTTCGCGGCTGAGGAAGTAGGTGGTGCGCATCGGGCTGAAGTCCAGATCATCCAGATGGCATAGCTTCAGTGCCTGCGGCACGTCCGGCTCGTCGGTGAAGCCGAAGTGCAGGATCACCCGGAAGAAGCCTTCGCCGTGAGCTTCGACTTCGAAGCGCCGCGATGGCGGCACGCGCGGGATGTCTTCGTAGACCACGGTCAGCAGCACCACTTGCTCGTGCAATACCTGGTTGTGCAGCAGGTTGTGCAACAGCGCGTGGGGCACGGCGTCGGAGCGCGCGGTGAGGAACACCGCGGTGCCCTGCACGCGGTGCGGTGGTTGCACGCGGATGCTGCTGATGAAGATCGGCAGCGGCAACGCGCCTTCGTCCAGCCGATCGACCAACAGCTCTTTGCCGCGCTTCCAGGTGGTCATCAGGATGAACAGCACGATCCCCGCCAGTACCGGGAAGGCACCGCCCTGAATGATTTTCGGCACGTTGGCCGCGAAGAACATGCCATCGACCAGCAGGAAGCCGACCAGAATCGGCACGGCCAGCAGTGGTGGCCATTTCCATAGCAGCAAGATCACCGCCGCCACCAGAATACTGGTGATCAGCATGGTGCCCGTCACCGCCACGCCATAGGCAGACGCCAATGCGCCGGAGGACTCGAAACCGATCACCAGCAGGATCACGCCCACCATCAGCGCCCAGTTCACCGCACCAATATAGATCTGCCCCTGTTCGGCACTGGAGGTGTGTTGAATGTGCATGCGCGGAATGTAGCCAAGCTGAATCGCTTGACGGGTCAGCGAAAACGCACCGGAAATCACGGCTTGCGAAGCGATCACCGTGGCCAGGGTTGCCAGCACCACCAAAGGCACCAGTGCCCAGTTCGGCGCCAGCAGGTAGAACGGGTTACGCGCCGCTTCCGGATTCTCCAGGAGCAATGCGCCCTGACCGAAGTAATTCAGCACCAGTGCCGGAAGTACCAGCGCCAGCCAGGCGCGGGCAATCGGCTTGCGCCCGAAGTGGCCCATGTCGGCGTACAGTGCTTCGGCGCCGGTCAATGCCAGCACTACCGCGCCGAGAATCGCCACGCCCATGCCCGGATGCACGATGAAGAATCGCACGCCCCAGATCGGGTTCAGCGCGCTCAATACTTCAGGGTGTCGAACGATCCCGCTGACACCCAGACCGCCCAGCACCAGGAACCACGCCACCATCACCGGACCAAACAGCTTGCCAATGCGATCGGTGCCATGCTTCTGGATCAGGAACAGTCCGACCAGGACCACCAGCGCCATCGGCACCACCCAGCGCTCCAGGCCATCGAATGCCAGCTCCAGACCTTCCACCGCCGACAATACGGAAATCGCCGGGGTGATCATGCTGTCGCCGTAAAACAGTGCGGCACCGATCAATCCCAGGATCACCAGCACCGCCTGCAATTTGGGATAGCGGCTGGATGCGCGTCGCGCCAGGGCGGTCAGCGCCATGATCCCCCCTTCGCCCTGGTTGTCGGCCCGCAAGACGAACAACACGTACTTGATCGTAACGACCCAGATCAGCGACCAGAATATCAATGCCAGAATCCCGAAGACGCCGTCGTGATTGACCGGCACCCCATAATGACCGGCGAATACTTCTTTGAGGGTGTACAACGGGCTCGTGCCGATGTCGCCGTAAACTACCCCGACTGCCGCGACCAGCATGCTCAGCGGTTTTGCAGCCGAATGCTCGGCGCCCGCCGCCTGACTACTTGCCTGACCCATCCAACACTCCTGATTCTCAAACCGGCTTCTTTGAATGAAGCACTATGCTTTGTGGTGCAGCATGCGCTGTTTTACCTGTTGTTACAGTCGTTTTGTTGACTGTAAAAAACGGTAAAGCTCAACGGCGCGAAGCATAGCGCAGCACTCGTCGTATTTCCCTGCATAAAGCTGGTCAAGTGCGTTGCTCATCGCTAGAATTGCGCACTTTTTGATCAGAGGCGCACCCTGAGCGCCCGTCCGTCGACTTTCCCACACGGCAAGCGACGTCACAAAATACCGAGGTTAGACATGTCCACCACTCCTGCGCCGGCCAATCCAAAGGTTGGCTTTGTATCTCTGGGTTGCCCGAAAGCACTGGTCGACTCCGAGCGCATCCTGACCCAGCTGCGCATGGAAGGCTATGACGTGGTGTCCACCTATCAGGACGCCGACGTGGTGGTGGTCAACACCTGCGGTTTCATCGACTCGGCCAAGGCCGAATCGCTGGAAGTGATCGGTGAAGCGATCAAGGAAAACGGCAAGGTCATCGTCACCGGTTGCATGGGCGTAGAAGAAGGCAACATCCGCGACGTACACCCGAGCGTGCTGGCCGTGACCGGTCCGCAGCAGTACGAACAAGTGGTCAACGCGGTGCACGAAGTGGTGCCGCCGAAACAGGACCACAACCCGCTGATCGACCTGGTGCCGCCGCAAGGCATCAAGCTGACTCCGCGCCACTACGCGTACCTGAAGATTTCCGAAGGCTGCAACCACAGCTGCAGCTTCTGCATCATCCCGTCGATGCGCGGCAAACTGGTCAGCCGTCCGGTGGGTGATGTACTCGACGAAGCCCAGCGTCTGGTCAAATCCGGCGTCAAAGAGCTGCTGGTGATTTCGCAAGACACCAGCGCCTACGGCGTCGACGTGAAATACCGCACCGGTTTCTGGAACGGCGCGCCGGTGAAAACCCGCATGACCGAACTCTGCGAAGCGCTGAGCACCTTGGGCGTGTGGGTGCGTCTGCACTACGTTTACCCGTACCCGCACGTCGACGAGCTGATCCCGCTGATGGCCGCCGGCAAGATCCTGCCGTACCTGGACATCCCGTTCCAGCACGCCAGCCCGAAAGTGTTGAAATCGATGAAACGCCCGGCGTTCGAAGACAAGACCCTGGCGCGGATCAAGAACTGGCGCGAAATCTGCCCGGACCTGATCATCCGTTCGACCTTCATCGTCGGCTTCCCGGGCGAAACCGAAGAAGATTTCCAGTACCTGCTGAACTGGCTGACCGAAGCCCAGCTCGACCGCGTCGGTTGCTTCCAGTACTCGCCAGTCGATGGCGCGCCGGCCAATGACCTGGACCTGGAAGTGGTCCCGGACGACGTCAAGCAAGACCGTTGGGAGCGTTTCATGGCGCACCAGCAGGCGATCAGCTCGGCACGCCTGCAAATGCGCATCGGCCGCGAGATCGAAGTGCTGGTGGACGAAGTCGACGAGCAAGGCGCTGTCGGCCGCTGCTTCTTCGATGCCCCGGAAATCGACGGCAACGTGTTCATCGACAACGGCAGCAACCTCAAGCCGGGCGACAAGGTCTGGTGCAAGGTGACTGACGCTGACGAATACGACCTGTGGGCTGAGCAGCTCTGATCTGAAGATCAAAAGCCCCTCACCCTAACCCTCTCCCTGAGGGAGAGGGGACTGATTGAGTTGCTCTTTCGAATGACGGCGACTTGAAATATCGAGTCGACCTCAGATTTTGAACAGCATGAAGATCAGCTCCCTTCCCCCCTCGCCCCCCTTGGGGGAGAGGGTTGGGGTGAGGGGGAAGCTCTTGCAGGCAACATTAACAGCCAGCCAGACACCGAAATAAATACAAAAAGCCCCGCTCTTTTTACGAGATGCGGGGCTTTTTTGCGTCTATCGTTTGCAGTGGGAAGGAATCCCGCTCATCCATTTGAAAAGAGGCAGCCGGGCATGCGTCAGCATTCGGTCATTCACACGCCGAAACTCAGCGACTATCAGGAACTGACCCGAGTCTGGGAGGCCTCGGTCCGCGCGACCCATGACTTTCTGCCGGACAGCTACATCGAATTGCTGCGCAATCTGGTGCTCACCCGTTACCTGGACGCGGTGATGTTGATCTGTACCAAGGACGCCAACCAGCGCATCACCGGGTTTGCCGGCGTGGCGGCGGGCAAGATCGAAATGCTGTTCATCGATCCCGAGCATCGCGGCCAGGGTTTGGGCAAGAAACTGCTCAACTACGCCATGCAACATCTGAATGCCGATGAACTGGACGTCAACGAACAGAACCCGCAGGCGCTGGGGTTTTACTTCAAACAGGGTTTTGAAGTGATCGGCCGCTCGGAAGTCGACGGCATGGGCCAGCCGTATCCGCTGCTGCATATGCGTTTGCGCCAGAACCAGCAGCGCTCCAGTAACGGCTGACACATCGTAGAACCCTGTGGGAGCTGGCTTGCCAGCGATGCCGGCGACTCGGTCTGACAGATGCACCGAGGTGATGCCATCGCTGGCAAGCCAGCTCCCACAGCAATTGCGAACACCCTGCAAATGGAACCGGGCTTAACCGGCGCCAGGCAGGTACAATGCCCACCCCTTTTTTGTTACGGCCCTGTCATGACTGACCCGATTCGCCTCTCCAAACGCCTCATCGAACTGGTCGGTTGCTCCCGCCGGGAGGCCGAGCTGTTCATCGAGGGCGGCTGGGTCACCGTGGATGGCGAAGTGATCGACGAACCGCAGTTCAAGGTCGGCGACCAGAAGGTCGAACTCGACAAGGACGCCAAGGCCACCGCGCCGGAGCCGGTCACGATTCTGCTCAACGTGCCGGCCGGTATGGACGTCGACACCGCCATGCAATCGCTCAGCGCCGACACCCTCAGCGAAGAGCACCGCTACGGCAAACGTCCGTTGCGCGGACACTTCCTGCGCCTGACCGCCAGCGCCGACCTGCAGCCCAAGGCCAGCGGCCTGCTGGTATTCACTCAGGACTGGAAAGTGCTGCGCAAACTGACTGCCGATGCGGCCAAGATCGAGCAGGAATACGTGGTCGAGGTCGAAGGTGACATGGTTGCCCACGGCCTCAATCGCCTGCAGCACGGCCTCACCCACAAGGGCAAGGAGCTGCCGCCGGTCAAGGCCAGCTGGCAGAACGAAAACCGCCTGCGCTTCGCCATGAAGAACCCGCAACCGGGGATCATCGCGCAGTTCTGCGAAGCGGTTGGCCTGAAGGTCGTCGGCATCCGCCGCATCCGCATCGGCGGCGTGTCGATCGGCAAGGTTCCGGTGGGCCAATGGCGCTACCTGTCCGGCAAAGAGAAGTTCTGACACCTCTGTTGCCGCCACACATTCCGGCAGCGCGCCTGCATGCTGCCCACAACGATTATCAGGATGACCCACATGATTCATAACGACGTATTGCGCAGCGTGCGCTACATGCTCGACATCAGCGACAAGAAAGTCATCGAGATCATCAAGCTCGGTGGCCTGGACGTGGAGCTGAAAGACGTCGTCGCGTACCTCGACAAGAAAGAAGAAGACGAAGAAGGCTTCGTGCGCTGCCCGGACGAGGTCATGGCGCACTTCCTCGATGGCCTGGTGATCTTCAAGCGTGGCAAGGACGAAAGTCGTCCACCGCAGCCGATCGAAGTGCCGGTGACCAACAACATCATTCTGAAGAAGCTGCGCGTGGCTTTCGAACTCAAGGAAGACGACATGCACGCGATCCTCAAGGCTGCCGAGTTCCCGGTGTCCAAGCCTGAGCTGAGCGCGCTGTTCCGCAAGGTCGGCCACACCAACTACCGCCCGTGCGGCGATCAGTTGCTGCGCAATTTCCTCAAGGGCCTGACCCTGCGCGTTCGTGGCTGATCACGCAACATGACTTACAGCGTCTCCCCCATTGGTTTTGTGCGCTCCTGCTTCAAGGAGAAGTTCGCCATCCCGCGCCAGCCGCAACTGGCCCCCGCCGCCCGTGGCGTGCTGGAGCTGGTGGCGCCGTTCGATCAGGGTGACGCGGTGCAAGGGCTGGAGCAGGTCAGCCATGTCTGGCTGCTGTTCCTGTTTCATCAGGCGCTGGAAGAAAAGCCCCGCCTGAAAGTGCGCCCACCACGTCTGGGTGGCAACAAGTCCATGGGCGTGTTCGCCACCCGCGCCACTCACCGTCCCAATGGCATCGGCCAGTCGGTGGTAAAGCTGGACAAGGTCGAGGCACATCGGCTGTTCATCTCGGGCATCGACCTGCTCGACGGCACGCCGATCCTCGACATCAAACCCTATGTGCCTTACGCCGATATCATCCCCGGAGCCTCCAACAGCATCGCCAGCGCCGCGCCACAGCTGATTGACGTGCAGTGGACGGACGCCGCGCTGCAACAGGCGCACGGCCATGCTCAGCGCCTTGACGAGCCACTGGTCGAGTTGATCGAGCAGTGTCTGGCCCAGGATCCGCGCCCGGCGTATCAGACGCCGGCGCCGGAGCGCGAGTACGGTGCGCAGTTCTGGGATCTGGACGTGCGCTGGCATTACCCGACGCCGGAGCAGATTTGCGTACTGGAAGTCATCCCGGCCAACACCTGAGACCTCGCTCAATGTAGGAGCTGCCGCAGGCTGCAATCTTTTGATTTTGCCTTTTCAAGATCAAAAGATCGCAGCCTTCGGCAGCTCCTACATGGATTTTGGCAGGCAGGAATGAAATATCTCGGGCATGAAAAAGCCCCCATTGCCTTCGCCGGCAATGGGGGCTTTTTTCGTGGGGCTTACTTCTCGACGAACGCACGCTCGATCAAGTAATCACCCGGCTCGCGCATCCGCGCCGAGATCTTCAGGCCGAAGCTGTCGAGCACTTCGCTGGTCTCGTCGAGCATGCTCGGGCTGCCGCAGATCATCGCGCGGTCGTCCTGCGGGTTGATCGGTGGCAGGCCGATGTCGCTGAACAGCTTGCCGCTGCGCATCAGATCGGTCAGACGGCCCTGGTTCTCGAACGGCTCGCGGGTCACGGTCGGGTAGTAGATCAGCTTGTCCCGCAGCGCTTCACCGAAGAACTCGTTCTGCGGCAGGTGCTCGGTGATGAACTCGCGATAGGCGACTTCGTTGACGTAGCGCACGCCGTGCACCAGGATCACTTTTTCAAAGCGCTCGTAGGTTTCCGGGTCCTGAATCACGCTCATGAACGGCGCCAGACCCGTGCCGGTGCTCAGCAGATACAGGTGTTTGCCCGGGTTCAGGTCGTCCAGGACCAGGGTGCCGGTAGGCTTCTTCGAGATGATGATCTCGTCGCCTTCCTTCAGGTGCTGCAGCTGCGAAGTCAGCGGACCATCAGGCACTTTGATGCTGAAGAACTCGAGATGCTCTTCCCAGTTCGGGCTGGCGATCGAGTAAGCGCGCATAAGCGGGCGGCCATTTGGCTGTTGCAGGCCGATCATCACGAACTGACCGTTCTCGAAGCGCAGGCCCGGATCGCGGGTGCACTTGAAGCTGAACAGAGTGTCGTTCCAGTGATGAACACTGAGGACACGCTCGTGGTTCATGTTGCTCATGTACGTGGGACTCCTGGATATTGGGTCTGCGCTCGCCTTTGCGGCCGACAGTGCGCAATTGCAACGCATTCTAATAGCGACGACAATATCTGTTAACTGGATTATTAAGATAAGGGTTATCGGTTATATCGATATGCGATTTACTCTTCGTCAACTGCAAGTCTTCGTCGCCGTCGCCCAGCAGGAAAGCGTATCCCGTGCTGCGGGTCTGCTCAACCTCTCGCAATCGGCGGCAAGCACCTCTATTACCGAACTGGAGCGCCAGTCCAGCTGCCAGCTGTTCGACCGCGCCGGCAAACGCCTGAGCCTCAACGCGCTGGGCAAACAGCTGCTGCCGCAAGCCGTGGCCCTGCTTGATCAGTCCAAGGAAATCGAAGACCTGCTCAATGGCAAATCCGGTTTCGGCTCACTGTCGGTGGGTGCCACCCTGACCATCGGCAATTACCTGGCGACCCTGTTGATCGGCGGCTTCATGCAGCGTCATCCCGAAAGCCAAGTAAAGCTGCATGTGCAGAACACGGCCAATATCGTGCATCAAGTCGCTCACTACGAAATTGATCTGGGTCTAATCGAAGGTGACTGCAGCCATCCGGACATCGAAGTGCAGAGCTGGGTCGAAGATGAGCTGGTGGTGTTCTGCGCGCCGCAACATCCGTTGGCCAAACGCGGCAGCGCGACCATGGAAGAGTTGACGCACGAAGCGTGGATTCTGCGCGAACAAGGCTCTGGCACACGACTGACGTTCGATCAGGCCATGCGTCACCATCGCAGTGCGCTGAATATCCGCCTGGAGCTGGAACACACTGAAGCGATCAAACGCGCGGTGGAATCAGGATTGGGGATTGGCTGTATTTCGCGGCTGGCGCTGCGCGATGCGTTTCGGCGCGGCAGCCTGGTGGCGGTGGAAACGCCTGATCTGGATCTGGCGCGACAGTTTTACTTCATCTGGCACAAGCAGAAATATCAGACGTCGGCCATGCGCGAATTTCTCGATCTGTGCCGCGCTTTCACCGCTGGGGTGCAGCGCAGCGACGAGATCGTCTTGCCAAGTATCGCTTAAAGCAGAATCACCGCCCACACCAGGGCAATCATGCTCAGGGCTACGAATTGCGCAGCGCTGCCCATGTCCTTGGCATTCTTGGACAGTGGGTGAAGTTCCAGGGAAATGCGGTCAATCGCCGCTTCTACTGCCGAGTTCAACAACTCGACGATCAGCGCCAGCAGGCAGACGGCGATCAGCAGTGCCTGTTCGACGCGACTGACATTCAGGAAGAACGTCAGCGGAATCAGCACCACATTGAGCAGCACCAGTTGGCGGAATGCCGCTTCGCCGGTGAAGGCTGCGCGCAGGCCGTCCAGCGAGTAACCGGAAGCGTTGAGGATGCGTTTCAGGCCGGTCTGGCCCTTGAAAGGTGACATAAGGTAAAAACCAACCAGAAAGGAGTGGGAAAGCTAGAGCAACAAAAGTCAAAAAAGCGTGAAGACGCCAGCCTTTATTGGCTCGGAATTGACTCAAGTTGTTGCAGAAGTAATGCAGCCTGTGTCCGGGTGCGTACGTTCAACTTGCGAAAGATCGCTGTAACGTGAGCCTTGATGGTCGCTTCGGACACGTTCAGCTCATAGGCAATCTGCTTGTTCAGCAGGCCCTCACAGACCATGGTCAATACGCGGAACTGTTGCGGGGTAAGGCTGGCAAGGCCGTCGCTGGCAGCTTTGGCTTCGGCGGAGACGCTGACCGCTTCGAACGCCTGCGGTGGCCAGAACACATCGCCATCGAGCACCTTGCGCACGGCTTGCTGGATCATACTCAGGTCGCTGGACTTGGGAATAAAGCCACTGGCACCGAACTCGCGGGACTTGACCATGACCGAGGCTTCTTCCTGCGCCGAGACCATCACCACTGGAATCTGTGGATATTGACCGCGCAGCATGACCAGACCGGAAAAGCCGAACGCGCCGGGCATGTTCAGGTCCAGCAGGACCAGATCCCAGTCGGATTTTTCCGTCAGGCGTGCTTCCAGCTCGGCGATGCTCGCCACCTCCACCAGTCGTACATCCGGGCCGAGGCCCAGCGTCACCGCTTGATGCAGTGCGCTACGAAACAGAGGGTGATCATCGGCAATCAGGATGTCGTATGTGGCCATTATTCAAATGATCCTGTTTTTGATGGCAGACCCGACGCATTCGGGCCTCGCCAAAGCAACTCAAGAGAGCGCTGCACAGCGCTATCCACAGGGGCACGTTCAACGCCAATCACAAGCAAACACGGCGTTTCAAACCTTGGCCGCACCCTAATCGGCGCCAAGCATGCCCAGCGAAGCCGGGGTGGTCAAGCAGCACGGCCGCCGCTGCGTGAAGTATGGGCCACTATGGCGCCAACACTGCCTGCGGCTTTCGTATATAAGGCAACAACTCGGCGTGCGCCGGGGTCGACTCGTTCATGTCCAGCTGTTGTTTGGCGCCCAGGTAATGCTGGCTGAACACATCGAAATATGCGTCCAGTGCCGAAGCCGCATCGCGGTCCCCTGCCAACTCCAGACACAACGCCGCGACTTCGGCGGTGCACAGGTGTTCGCTACGGGTGGAGCGACGCAGGCGATAACGCGAGAGTCTGTCGGGCAACAGGCTGAGAATCGGCAAGCGATCGAAATACGGACTCTTGCGGAAGATCTTGCGCGCCTCGGTCCAGGTCGCATCCAGCAGAATGAACAACGGACGCTTGCTGCTATCGACGGCGACGGTGTTGGTCACCCGTGACGGTTCTACGTATTCGCCGGGAAATACCAGGTACGGCTGCCATTGCGGGTCGTTGAGCAGCGCGAGCATCTGCGAGTCAGGCTCGGTGCGCGACCAGATGAACGCGTGGTTGTCGCGTACCACATCGGCAATCAGCCAGCCGGTGTTGCTCGGTTTGAACACTTCCTTGCCGGTCATGATCAGGCACACGCCGGAACGGGACTCGACCGTTGGTCGCCAGGCGCACAGGCAATGGCTGATGATCACCCGGCAGTCGCGGCAACGTTCGGAGCGAAAACCTCGGGCCTGAATCGGCTTGATGCCCTCGTCCTCGCGCTGGTCGCGCAAACGGGCTACAGCGTTGGGGGCATGTTTGATCACAGGCAACGCACCACAGCAGGAAAACTCGACACGCACAGCACTCGGCAAGGTAATAAAGGCCGGCAGTTTACCAGAGCGGCGAGCGCAAACCTGTACCGTCCCGACCGGCTCCCCTATAATCCGGCGCCACTGAACGCACAGCCACAGGGCTGGTCGAACCACCAGTCACTGAATCAGGAGAGTTTCATGCTGCGCCTAATCGTTCCCACCGCCGCCATCGCGCTGGCGTTGTCCTTCAGCGCACAAGCGGCGTCGTTGAAAGAGCAGAATCTGAACAAAGAACTGCGCAACATCGCCGAACAAAGCAGCGTTGGTACGCCACGGGCGATCAACGAAGACATTCTCGATCAGGGCTACACCGTTGAAGGCATCACCCTGATCAACCACCTGAGCGTGCAGGCCAGCCACGCCGAAAAGATGCGCGCTGATCCAAAAGCGGTGTATTTCCAGCTGGGTGCTTCGGTGTGCAATAACCCGTCGTACCGCAAGCTGATGGCCAAAGGCGCGGTCATGCGTTACGACTTCACTGAATATAAAACCAACAAAGCCATCGGCTCGGCCAGCTATCAGGATTCCGATTGCCCGAAAGCAGCCCCGGCGAAGAAGAAGTAATCACCGGGTATTGGCGCGCCGCTGTTCATCCTCGGCGCGCAATTCGGCCACCAGGGCCTGTAAATAGCGTGAACGCCGTTCACCACCTGCCAGACGTCGGCAGCACTCCTCTTCGAGACTGACTTGATTGGCCTCGGCTGACGCTTTCAACATCCGATACAGCTGCGTATCGATTTCCAGAACCACTCTGGCCATCTATCCCGCCTCCTTGCCTGCTACCCGCGAATCCCTGAAAAGCGCGCACCCTGCGTACGGCGGCTGACTCCAAGCTGTCGTACAGTGCCTGTAAGTTAGTAAATCAGAGCGATTGCTCTACGGCGTACGTTCGGACGAGCGGTGAACATTCTTTGCCAATGACACCCGACGGCTGCCAGAAAAAGACTGCGCGGCGTAATGATCAACTCAGCGCAATGGCTCGCGAGGGTCTAGATTCAAAGTATTCCCGATCATCTGTTCACGGCAGGACAAGGAGCTGCCGAGTGTGTGTTTTTTTGCAGCGCGGCACTGACGCCGCACGTCAGGGCCACAAGCTCTGTGCAGAAGGAGACGTTGAATGCCTTACCAACCGAATGACCTGCTCAGCCGGCATTTTCAGGAACAACTTCCCGACCTCATCAACAAGGTCGAAGAACAACTCGACCAGGTTTCTCCCAACAGCCCGAACCTGCCGATCTATCGCGACATGATCCTGACCGTGCTACGCATGGCCCAGGAAGATCACAACCGCTGGAACGCCAAGATCACCCTGCAAGCCCTGCGCGAACTGGAGCAGGCGTTCCGGGTGCTGGAACAATTCAAGGGGCGACGCAAAGTCACCGTGTTTGGCTCGGCACGCACGCCGGTCGAGCATCCACTGTATGCAATGGCCCGGGAACTCGGCGCGGCCCTGACACGTTCAGACATGATGGTCATCACCGGCGCTGGTGGCGGAATCATGGCCGCCGCACACGAAGGTGCCGGACGTGACCACAGCCTCGGGTTCAATATCACCCTGCCCTTCGAACAGCATGCCAACCCGACTGTGGACGGCACAGGCAACCTGCTGCCGTTCCATTTTTTCTTCACCCGCAAACTGTTCTTCGTCAAGGAAGCCGATGCGCTGGTGCTGTGCCCTGGCGGGTTTGGCACACTGGACGAAGCACTGGAAGTCCTGACATTGATCCAGACCGGTAAAAGTCCGTTGGTGCCCGTGGTATTGCTGGATGTGCCGGGCGGAACCTTCTGGCAAAGCGCACTGGATTTCATTCGCCAGCAACTTGAAGAAAACCGCTACATCCTGCCCACCGACCTGAAACTGATGCGACTGGTCTATAACGTCGATGAGGCGGTGCAGCAAATCAACCAGTTCTACAGCAACTTCCACTCCAGCCGCTGGCTCAAGCGTCAGTTCGTTATTCGTATGCACCACAAGCTCAGCGACCAGGCATTGGCGCATATGCAGGAGGCTTTCGCCGATCTGTGTCTGAGCGACCAGTTCCATCAACACGCCTACAGCGGTGAAGAACACGACGAAGCGCAGTACAGCCATCTGGTGCGGCTGGCGTTCGCCTTCAACGCCCGGGACCACGGCCGACTCAGGGAACTGGTGGATTACATCAACCTTCCGGAAAATTGGGCCCATAGCAAACCGCAGACCACACATCGCACACGCGAACCTTCGAAGGTTATTTGAAGGCAAAAAAAACGGCCCGCTATTTTCATAGCGGGCCGTTTCTATTTAAACCGACTTAGTCGTCCATCCCTCTGCCGCTGAACAAGCGGTTGATCATCTCCATCGAAAAGCCCCGATAGGCGAGGAATCGACCTTGTTTGGCCCGCTCCTTGGCATCAATCGGCAAGTGTCCGGAGAACTTGCGCTGCCATGTATCCCGAAGCTGCTCCTGCCAGTCGATACCGCTCTCACGCAGTGCGAGTTCGATGTCGGCGCGTTGCAAACCACGCTGACCCAGCTCTTCGCGAATGCGCAAGGGGCCATAACCGGAGCGGGCACGGTAGGAAACAAAGCTTTCAAGGTAACGGGCTTCAGAAAGCAGCCCCTCTTCCGTCAACCGGTCGAGGGCTGTTTCGATCATTTCCGCCTCAGCGCCGCGCTGACGCAGTTTACGCGTCAGCTCAACTCGACCGTGCTCGCGTCGAGCAAGCAGGTCCATGGCGGTTCGCCGCACCGCGACGAGGGTATCCAGTACAGCGGTGGTCATCGCTGCGATCAGATATCAGCGTCAGCCAGGTCGTCTTCGGTCTCTTTGACCGCAGAAGCCTTGGAGTCGGCGATCACCGCTGGCGACAGCAGTTTGTCACGCAACTGCTTCTCGAGCTTGGCAGCGACTTCCGGGTTATCTGCCAGGAACTTGGCCGAGTTGGCCTTGCCCTGACCGATCTTGGTGCCTTCATAGGCATACCAGGCGCCGGACTTCTCGACGAAACCGTGCAGCACGCCCAGGTCGATCATCTCGCCATTGAGGTAGATGCCTTTGCCGTAAAGAATCTGGAACTCGGCCTGACGGAACGGCGACGCCACCTTGTTCTTCACAACCTTGACGCGGGTTTCGCTGCCGACCACTTCGTCGCCTTCCTTCACCGCGCCGGTACGGCGGATGTCGAGACGGACCGAAGCGTAGAACTTCAGCGCGTTACCACCGGTGGTGGTTTCCGGGCTGCCGAACATTACGCCGATCTTCATGCGGATCTGGTTGATGAAGATCACCAGGCAGTTGGCGTTCTTGATGTTACCGGTGATTTTACGCAGCGCCTGGGACATCAGACGGGCTTGCAGGCCCACGTGCATGTCACCCATTTCACCTTCGATTTCAGCCTTCGGTACCAGTGCCGCCACGGAGTCGACGATGATCACGTCAACCGCGTTGGAGCGCACCAGCATGTCGGTGATTTCCAGTGCCTGTTCGCCGGTGTCCGGCTGCGAAACCAGCAGGTCGTCGACGTTGACGCCCAGCTTGCCGGCGTACTCAGGGTCGAGGGCGTGTTCGGCGTCGACGAAAGCGCAGGTCGCGCCGGCTTTTTGAGCCTGGGCGATCACGGACAGTGTCAGTGTGGTTTTACCGGAAGATTCAGGACCGTAGATTTCAACGATACGGCCTTTTGGCAGACCGCCAATGCCGAGTGCGATGTCCAGACCCAGAGAGCCGGTGGAGATAGCCGGGATCGCCTGACGGTCCTGATCGCCCATACGCATCACGGCACCCTTGCCGAATTGACGTTCGATCTGACCCAGGGCCGCAGCCAAGGCTTTCTTCTTGTTGTCGTCCATTAAAGTCCTCACGTAATCAATAAGGCCTGACGGCCAACACCTGTATAAGTAGCCAGTATTATTCCACAGCGTTCGCGGATCGCCTACCCCTGATTTTCGATTTCTCGTGCCGCTAGTCGCAACAGCCCCTCTAGCGCGGCCTTCACCGTTTGTCGGCGCACTTCGTCGCGGCCACCGGGGAAGTGCTGAACCTCACTGGAAACCGCATCGCCCACGCCCCAGGCCAGCCACACGGTGCCCACCGGTTTGTTCGGTGTACCGCCATCGGGCCCGGCCACGCCGCTGACTGCGACGGCAAACCGCGCCAGGCTGTGCTTCTGCGCACCACGCACCATCGACTCGACCACTTCGCGACTGACCGCGCCCACCGTGCCGAACAACTCGGCGGGAACATTCAGTTGCCGGGTCTTCTGCCGGTTGGAGTAGGTCACATAACCGGCCTCGAACCACGCCGAACTCCCGGGAATCCGCGTGATCGCCTCAGCAATCCCGCCACCGGTACACGATTCGGCCGTGGTGACGTGGGCGTTGAGCAACTGCAAACGTCGGCCAAGCTCGGCAGCCAGTTGAGTGATCTCTTTCACGGTGCGCTCCAGATCGGTTGGAATCACTACCACCGTACACGACCCGGTTGCGCTTTCAATACACAGACTCATTCAAAATGTTCGGGCGCCAGCGCTCTGACATAGGCCTGACAGGCCTGCAGGGCAATCAGTCCGCGGTCGCCGGCGTCGGTGATGGCGATAATTCGTTGAGCATGCGCCGGGTCAAGTCGGGCGCGTACGGCTGCATGATCCACGCCGCCGGCGCCGGCGGTGGCTGGCACCCCGCAGCCTTGGGCAGCATCGCCGGCGTCGATGAGGACTGACAGGCGCAAATCAGCAGTGGCAAGACGATCGCGCAGGCGATCTTGATCACGTTGGGCATCGCTCATGGCTCGATAGTGGGTTTGTTCACTGGCCGCCAGGCGTCGCTCGAGGGCCAGACGTTTATCCTGCTCGATCTGCTGCGCGCTGGCTGCGGCCGCATTCAGCTGATTGAGAGTGTCGGCGTTTAACCGCGCCTGCTCCGCGAGTTGTCGACCGTAGCGCCAGTCCTGAAACTGCCAGGCCAGCGCAGCGGCCGCCGCAGCCAGCAGCAAAATGCCGATCAGGCGCCAGGAGATGGACATAGCACCGCCCTCGCCCGCGCCCAGATGTCGAGCCGATCCTGCAGGCCATTCAACCCGCCGTTGATTCGGCGAGTGATGCTGTTGAACTGATCGCGATCGGCCAGATCGTTCAGGCCGTTCTGTTCCCAGAACCATGCCGCCGATTCCGCTGCCCATTGCGGTTGCTCAAGCAACTCAGGCAAGGACAGCAGACGCTCATCGCCGAACAGGCCGAGGCTGCACTGGCGATAGTTGCTGCGCCCGGTAATCTGGATCAGCCCGCGACCGCGGTACTTCTGCCCGTCGCCGTCGGCCTCGGGCGTGTTGCCCAGACGCAAGGCCAGCGTGCCCGTGTCGTATTTGCTCAGGTACTGGTTGTTGCCCAGCTCGCGCACGTATTGCAGCTGCCCCGACTCATGACCAACTTGTGCCAGGAACGCGGCGATGCGTTTGGGCGAGTCGATATGGCGGCGAGTCATTGCTTTGTTCAGTGCAGAAACAAAAACGCCCGCTTGGGAGCGGGCGTTGGGCATGATGGTTTTAAGGTTGTCTTCAGTTATTTGCATAATGCGTAATCCTCCCTGGATGCTCCGATTGAATCATGGTTGGCGAGCAACGGCCCCCAGCCATTTTTTTGCCAGAGTTGTCAGGGTGTTGTTGGGTACAGACTCTTCGAGTGCGTCATTCGATGGCAGCACCTGTCCGCCGGTTAACAGCCATTGCTGATACTCAAGCCAGTCGCGATTGGTCGTGTCCTGCGGAATAAACGCGGCATCTTCAACGCGCAATACACCACAGGCGGTCAGTTGATATGTCATGAGCTACCCCTAGATTTCAGCGTCCGCTGTCCATTCAATCTGCAATCCGTTACCGGGCTGACTGCTCACAGGCGTCACGGTGCCGATGGCGAAACTTCGCTGTGTCACACTTTGCACCGTAGTCCCCGTGCATGCCACACCCTGCGAGTAGTTCCAGACCTGACTGCTTTCATTTCCGGGGCAATACAGGACGACGGTGGGTTGCACTCTCTTCTGAACCTGCATGTCTATAACCATGCCGTATTGACCGGTATTCCCGGCCGCAGCCTGAGTGAACGTAACGATGCAGGTTACGACACCATTGTTTGCACGAATCGGTAAACGACTGGCAAACGACTTCTCGAAGTAGCGCTGACACAACATCAGCTCTTCACCAACAGGACGATATTCGAACGGCGTGGAAACCGGTCCCTCCTCGAGTTGAACCCGTGCAAGATCCACGGTTTGCAAAACGTTAAGTGGCAGATCAAAAGCCAACCGCAAGTAATCATTGGTGCCGAGCATTTTTCCCGCGATCACTGGCACCTGAAACGTCGCGCTGTATTTGGTCCATGCAGTGTTCAATGCAAAGACATCGACCACTTTGACGACGGCTTCCGAACCACCGTTGCCGAAGTACTGACCGATGGTTACCTTCAACGGGCGCGCGGCGTCGGAGCGCGCCCAAAATGTCACGGTGGCGGTTTTTCCAGCCAGAGTCCTGACCGATTCAACGCCTTGGGAAATCTTGTGCTCGGTAGCGCCAACGCCCGCCGTGGTTTGCTGCCAGCGCAAGAAATAGCTCGGCTCACCTGCCACGTCTGTCTGGCCAGGGGCAAAATCCTGGCGAGAAATGGCCACGGCAGCATTGCCATTCCAGTCACAGCGAAAACGATCGGCTACATACCCACCGATATTGGGACCTTGGTTGGTTGTTCCGCGCTGCCAGATATCGAAGCCGCCATTGATCAGCACATTCCGGCGATAGACCTGCACCGGAAACTGCTGCAGAGGGTCAGGCTTGGATAATTGGCGGATGGCCTGCGCCAACTGATCGGTCTGTGCTTCATCCGGTTTCAAACCGGCCGCGGTAATTGCGTTGAGTATTTCCTGAGTAACACTGTTGCCCCAACTGGCCGGGATCAGCGATCCCGGTGTTCCGGCGATGGCGTCTTCGTCAACAAATTTGCCGTCGACCAGGCCGGAGCCCGGGACACTTTTTGGGTAATCCATGTTTATTTATCCTCGGTTGCTCAGCAAACCGCTCAACCATTGGCCTGCAGCAAGCGTTCGAGCCAGTCAGGTTCAACCGGCCGCGAACGTACGTTCGGGAAATCCGGATTGTCAGGCCAGTCGCGTAGTGCCTGACGGTACGTCAGGAGTTGTTTGAACTCTTCGCTGCGCAGGGTGGTGCCCTCGCCCATTTCCAGTTCTTCGGCATCGCGAAGAACCAGCCATTGAGTGCTCTGCAGAACGTTATTGCGCCAGCCGCGCTCCAGGGCAATCAGCGCCACTGGGGAGACTTGCGGCTCGCCAAGGACTGGCTGACCTGTGGCAGTGGCGCTGATGACTTTGCCTGCGGCCTGCCCGGCGAATAGCTCAATGTATTGGGCCTGAGTGATTTCCACTGCGCCTGCTGGAGGTTCCGCCCCAGGATTTTCAACCCGGTCAAATCCAAGCGTTTGTGCGTAAAAGTAAATAGCCACGGTTAAACTCCCCAAACCAGAATGCGACCCGAAATTCCCGTCGATGGCTTGATCCCTGTGGAATCAATGTTGCGAACCCGCGCCACCACCTGAGTGGTGGTCGATAACCCCAGATCGAACGCCCAGACGGTCGCATTTGCGGCACTCCAGCCTGTCGGATTTGCCTCATTGGCGACGCCACCCAAAATGGCCGACGGAAACTTGATCGGCAGTGAAAGCGTCATGTTGCCGTTGGCGTCAGAGCCACCGACGACCCATTGCAGGATCAATCCGCTGGGGAATTTCTGATAACCCGGCGTGGTGAACTGAGCGCCGTAGGAGGCGCAGTGCTTCAACGCAGCCGTGCCATAAACCACCCAAGTACCAGACTCCCTGACGAAGTTCGCACTCTCACCGGCGTTCATCACGATCGACGCCACGTAAGCCCCTTGAGGGCTGATTTGTGAGCCGGTTTTGCTGGCTACCATGACCGAGCCTGCGTTGCGGCAATGCAGACTGATCGTCGCGCCATCCGGCGCCGAGGCTGCGTCCGGAAGCGTCACGGTATAAGTCACTGTGCCGCCCAGACCAATCGAGGAACCGACATCGGCCAGCGTCAACTGAGTCGCTGCGGATATCCCGCGAGCACTCGCATGACTGCCCAACGCTCGTTGTACAAATTGCGCAGTTGCCGCCGAGCGTCCGCTATCAAACTGCGGTGCTGTGTTGAACAGCGTCGGGCTGCGCAGCGCAGCGAGCAACTGATTAGTGGCCGACTCATTCGGCGTCATGCCGGCCGCTTGCACCACATTAAGAATTTCCTGCGTAACGCCATTGCCCCATGTCGCCGGAATCAGCGAACCAGGTTTGCCGGCAACCGGGTCCTCATCAGCAAATTGTCCATTCACCAGTCCGACACTGGGCACACTCTTGGGATAGTCCAAGGGTTGTCTCCTTAATCCGAAATATTTGGGGCTGGTCTCAGCCTATGAGTGCGGCTAACCGCGTGGGGACCGAAGGCCGGGAAACTGCGGAAGGAAATTGACTTGTTTCAGGCCAGTCGCGCAGCGCCTGACGGTACTCCAGCAATTCCAGATATTGCGCAGCCTTGAGCGTCGTCCCGCGCCCCAGCTCTTGCTCATCGCGATGCCGCGTCACCCACCATTCGGTGGCCGACAGGCTGGACTGGCGCCAGGTGCGTGCTGCCGCCAGAGCGTCTTGCTCCTCTACGACGACGTCAGAGATAACGACCGGACTTTCCATCACCGGCAACGGCGCAATCTCCTCGCGCAGTTCGCCGACAGGTGCGCCGATTTCGATCTGCATGCCCTCCGGCACGGGCACCATCGACTCGACGAAGGACGGGGCAAAAAGCTGGGTAATCTGGTAGTCGCCGGTATCGATCACCTCGACCGCAACGCCGTTTTCCACTCGTGCATAACGGGCCATTATTCGTACTCCCAGATTTCACAGAAGGCGTTTCCGCCGACGCCGCTGAGGACTGACGCGGAGGCACTGGTCGAACATGAACCACTGCCACCTGACCCTCGGTTTCCTGAAGTGCCAGCGCCACTGAGGCCCATCAACGGGCCACCGCCATCAAACGGACTCGCGCCTCCGCCACCCGCCAATACGCCCCAATTGGCGTTGTACATGGCATAGCCACCGCCTATTCCACGTGCGTTAGCGAGATTGCCGCCCGTCACGGTTTGTCCTCCAGCGCCCCCCTGAACGAAGCCAACTGCCGTGGCGGTCACAGGAAAGGTCAGTATTTGCCCGCCCATGCCACCGGACGCGCTCAGGTAACTGCCAAAAGAAGCGCCTCCGCCGGCCTGCCCCATCGAGTTACGTGAGGCACCACCAGCCCCCAGAGAAACAGGAACGCCGGTCATCATTTCTGCTGTCACGTCATATAAGCTCTCGGCGTAGGCGCCACCACCACCGCCACCTCCAATACTGTGATAACCCGCTGCCACCGGCGCACAGCCGCCTCCCGAACCACCAGCGCCAACCAGACGCACGCGAATCCGTTTGGCCCTGGGATTGGGCTTGTAAACCGTGATCCCGAGCGTCTCGATCTGCCGCACCGCCAACAACCGCCCCACCGCATCGGTGATGCCGTAACCGGCCAACGTGGTCGGGGTATTTTTCAGTTTGCTGAAGTCGACCAACGCGCCGATGGCCGCTGCCAACTGATCGGTTTTCGCTTCATCAGGCGTCAGACCGGCAGCCTTGATCGCGTTGAGAATTTCTTGCGTGACACTGTTGCCCCACGCGGCCGGGATCAACGAGCCCGGTGAACCGGCGAGCGGGTTTTCATCGACGAAGCCGCCGTTGACCAGGCCAACGCCGGGAATGCTTTTTGGATAATCCATTGCACTGCTCCCTGTGCTGAAAATCAGTTGGTTATGGCTGCGCCGGGAGCGACCGGCCAGGTAATCTCATCGGGGAAACCGGCCTGTTTTTCGATGCGGTTCAGCTCGACGCTATAGAGCTTCCACTCGATCAGCAGCAGTTGTTCGTCGTGGCTGGCATCGCCGATGTCTTCGGCGTATTGCAGCGGAGCGATGCGCAGGACGGCATCGCGTAACAATGCGTCGCGCTGGCCGAGAGATTGCTGTCTGATGCTCGCCAAACGAGCCTGCTCATCCAGCACCCAGGCGTTGTCGCGCCAGATGTGGAAGTCGCCTGGCCATGGCTGCGCGGTCAGGGTGTCCGGCAACTCACCCAGCTCGGTCCAGATCTGTTGCGCGCCGCCGTCCTTGCGATAAACCATGCCCCGACGATCGATCACCTCACGCGGTACACCGTTGATCAGTGCCCAGCTACGACCGGTTTCCGGCTCAGGCAACTCGTACGCCAGCTCAACAGCATTACCGGGTAACTGGATGCCAATGCCCGGCGTGACAATGAACTCGACTGGCCCGGACAGAGCGCCCGAACCATCAAATAGATAATTGAACATAAAGTGCCTCAGATGAGTTTGATGCGGCCGGGATAGGCGATGTTGCGCGGGCGGGATTTGAAGGCGTAGAGCAATGTTGCTGCGGTATCCCTCTGATAACTGGTATTCACCGGAAAAGTCGGACCACCATTGATCAATCCCGTCACGTATTGCGGTTCTTCCCGGGTATCCGCGCCAAAACTGGTCAAGCTATCTGACCAGTACGCGCCCACAGCGCCTGCGCCATTGGCACCTTGTGCATACGAATGAGTCGATCCAGTCTGAAAAGTACCCATCGCGCGCCCGGCATCCACACCACGACCTTCATCCAGAACCCGCAAGAATTCCCCTCGCCCTTCGGGGCCACGAAAGGTCGTCGCACCGTCACCCGTGGTCCACTTCCCCTCGGAGCCCACGCGTAAGGCTTCAGTCCCCAGCATTCCCGATTGCTGGGCGTGATCCCACAGCCACGGCCATTCCGCGCGTTTCATCACGGTGCCATTCAATGCACCGTATCCGCCGGGACTGAGCATCAGGGTCGTCTCGAAAAACGGCCGCCCCAACGGCGTATTGTCAAAGCGCCCGACCGGCCACCAACTCCCCGCCCCATCACTGCGCAGGTGCCACCAGTCACCGCCGCCCATCAATACGAAGAACGGATAACCGCTGGCCGACAGATGGGTGTGAAAACGAATCCCGTCAGTACCTGACGCCTGGATGACCATGCGATTACCGCTGTTGTCCACTCGACGAACAATCACGTCGCGCACACCGAGTGCGGCGTTGGCCGGAGGCAGCAGCACGGTCACAGGCCCCGGGCTGCCGTCGATCAGCACCAGGCCAAGCTCGGCCTCGGTCAGGGCTTTCGACGCGGCCAGTCGGGTGATGACCGAACGCATGGGGCTGGCCTTGCCGATAATCGACTGAATTGCCTTGAACAGCTGCCCGGTATCCGCCTCGGACGGCACCAACCCGCCACCGTTAATCACACTCAGGATCTCCTGAGTCACGCTGTTGCCCCACACCGCCGGAATCAACGAACCCGGGGTTCCCGCCACCGGGTTTTCATCGACGAAGCGGCCATCGACCAGGCCGACGCTGGGGACGCTTTTTGGATAATCCATAGGTCTTTCGTTCCTCTGAAATAACAAATGAACCGCGTCGTGGCGATCGCGAGTACGAGCCAGCGGCGGTCTGTTTTCTGAAAATAAAAAGCCCACGGTGACGTGGGCTTGGGTGCTTGATTCCTGCCGGTGGGCTTCGGCGTCAGGTCAGCGGAGGCTCATCGGCAAGTTTGCCGTTCGCCCGTGCGGGGCTGGGCACACTTTTCGGATAATTGACTGACTCGACTCCCGAACGCTTGCGTCATGAGCGTCACGGTTTGGCTCTGGACCTTGCCCGGGGCTTTTTCACCACGACCTCACCTGCGACCGACAGCATGGGGCGCTGTGCAATGGCAGGAAACTGCGTCGATGAGGGCCAGTTGCGCAGGTCGCGGCGATACTGCTGCAACGCTGTGTATTGCTCGGCGGACAAAGTGGTGCCTTGCGCGTTTTCCAACTCGTCGCGGTGACGTGCAACCAGGGGATCTGTTTCACTCAATTGCGCATCCCGCCATTGGCGTTCAGCGGTCGTGGACTCTGCCGGCGTAGCAGTCGGTGCATCGGCCAGAATGGGAAAGCCATTGGCGCGACACACAATTACCTGATTGCGCTTGCATCCTTCGATCAACTCGTTGCGGTGAGACGGCGAGATCTCGACGGCGTCTTTGGGAATCGTCGAATTGACACGAGAATCAAAAAATCCCTGAACCGAAGGGCTCCAATAAATTTTCATGAACGACCTACTTGCCTATGGCGATGTACTGCGCGCCCAGAGACGGACTAGAGCCCCGGGAAACAATGGTGGACAGGCTCCGGGTGCTGGCCGCGATATAACCGATTGATCCAGAGGATGCGGTGTAATCGTTGCAAACCATCACCCGGAAGAAATTTGAGTTGAAGCTCACCGGAAGCGTGGTGATGACATCTGTGGTGGCGCTATTGATCCATCCCCACTGAATAATCAAGCCGCCCATCCAGGACGGAAAGGCGAGGTAACCGGTGCCTCCAGTGTTAGCCAGACTGAACCCGAGCTTGAGCTTTTTCGGTGTCACCGCCACTGTGTCATCAACACCTGTCCCCACCTGATCCTGAGTCGCGACTTTCATCACCCCGGCAGCGGCTTCGCTCGCCTGTCCAGGCAACCGGTCGCTGATGCTTTTTGTGATCGCCTGCTGAAGCTGAGCGTGATTCTGTTCATCCGGCACGATGGCAGCAGCCTTGATGACATTGACGATTTCTTCCGTCACGCCATTGCCCCACGCAGCCGGAATCAGCGAACCCGGTTTGCCATTGATGGCATCCTCGTCAACAAATTTCCCATTCACCAGACCGGCGCTGGGCACACTTTTCGGATAATCCATCCGGTCATTCCTCCCTAGTCATAGTTGATGTGCACCTTGGTATGCGCCGGCGCACTGCGGTGGATCAGGCACTCCAGCGCCGAGCCCGGGTTCACGCCAAAGCGCTCGCCCCAGTAGCTCGCGCCGTAGCGCCGACCGAGCAGCAACCGGCCGCCGGTGTTGAGGGTCCACATGAATTGCGCTTCCCAGGTGCCCCAGTGCGCTGCGCCGAAACGCGAGCGGCCCATGCGGGGGGCTTCGTGTTCGGTGATGCTGGCGTTGGGGTAGCCCTGGCTTTTGGCGATGTCGAGGTAGTAACCGACAGCCTGGCTGCCGACCGCAAGCAAGCGCCGGCGTACGGCGAGGCGGCGGTCGTCGAACAGCGGCGTGGCGCCCAGGCACGGGTCGGGCAGTTCCATCACCCGCTCCCAGTCCGGCACCAGTTCGCTGACGCCGGCCGGGTCCATCTCGTTGAGCAGGTCGGCGGCACGGGCATCGAGACGGGCCAGCTCGACGGCGACGCCTTGCAGCACTTCCTCGAGTTCCGGGACGCGTTCCGGATCCCATGCCGGGCCGCTCGGCAGCAAGGCGCGCAGTTGCGCCTGGTATTGCGCGGCGGTTCTTATGCCCCCCATACGCAACCTCCGAAAGTGAGCAGTTCGCTTTGCCCGGCAGGCACGTCAGCGGCCGGCGCGGTCAGCGAGTGATCGTATTCACCGCCGGCGCTGCTGATGGCTTCGCGGATATGGCTGATCAGCAGCGGCACGCCGAGGTCGGCCTCGCGGTTGTGCAAGTCGCGCAGCTGCGCTTCCACGGCGGCGCGCACAGCAGTGGTGTCCGGGTTGACGCTCTTGAAGCGATACACCACCGGCACCTGAATCGGCCGCTGCACGTGTACTTCCGCGGTCACCGGACGCAGCGGTTCGATGTACGCCTGAACCTCCGCCAGTTGTTCATCGTTGGGCACCGGTTGCGGGTCTTCGTCGCGCATGATGAACACCGTCACCGTGCCCGGCCCCAGGAAGCCACCGCGGCACCAGGCTCGCGTCACGCCAGGCACTTCCAGCGCCCAGGTCTCGTAGTCGCTGGCCGAACCGCCGTGCGGAATGACCCGATAGGAACGGATCACCCGCGAACGCAGCGACTCCAGGCTTTCCCGCGCCACGCCGCCACTGAGGCCGGGCGCCAGCACGACGAAGCTATTGCCGATCACACCGGCGATCGGCTGCACCGGGTTCAGCGCCAGACCGGCGTCAGCATTGCCCAGGCTGCCGGCATCGAGCGCAGCAATCGTGGTGGTGTTGCTGCCATTGACGGTAGTGCGCGCGGTGGTGACTTTGTAAGTACGGCCATCGCTTGCTTGCAGCAGCGTGTCAACGTCGAGCACCGCGCCGGCAGTGGCGGTAAAACTGACGCTGCCGGTGGCGACTTGCGCCGGTTTGCGCGGCTGGTTCAGGCGCAGCGCGGCGATGCGTTCCAGGGTCGATTCGTCGGCCTTGTCTGGCAGGATCTGCTCGGCAATCCAGTCGAGATAACCGTACAGGCCATAAGCGGCACCGCCGAGGGTGCGGGCCAGCACTTGCGCATCGGACTGGCGCAGCGAATCGCCGGCCAGGTCGCTTTGGGTGCGCTTGATCAGCACCGGCAGCGAAGGGGTTTCAAACGGCATAGATCACCTGCCAACTGTTATCGGGGTTGATGTCCAGACGTTCGCCGTCGGCCAGGGTCAGGACCGTGCGCAGGTTCAGGCGCTGGGCGTCGAGGCGTTCGCTGATGATGTCGATGGCGCTGCAGTGGCCGTCGTCGATCAGCCATTGCAGGGCTTCGCGGGCATAGAACTCGGCGTCCATCTGGGTCTGTCGGGTCAGCTTGACCCGACGCAAAAGCCACAGCCGCGAACCGATGCGATCGTCGGCGACGGTGGGAAAGCTGTCGCCCCACCAGCCGAAGCGCTCCTCGTCATCGAGAGCGTCGTCATCGGCGGCGCGGCGCCAGGTGAACAGGCTGATGAGCACGGCGCGGGTCAGCGCGGCATGGAGGTTCTGGCTGACAAGCATTATTTGCCTCCTGCCGGCGCACCGGTCTGGCCGCTGCCGGCCTGCACGCCGACGTGCACATGTTTGATCTGGCTGATGCCACCGGCGAGCTGATCACCGGTGGAAACGATCTTGCCGGTCTGGTTGATCACCGGCGTGTCGAAGTTCACCGCGCTGCTGGCGCGGATGTTCAGGGTGGCGGTTTCGATGTCGATGATGCGCCCGCGCTTGAAGTGAATTCTGTCGCCCTCGTCGGTGTAGATCGCCACTTCACCCGAGGCCAGCGACTGCAGGCGATAGCGGCGGTCGGCGACCACCAGGGCGATGGCGTGGGAACGGTCGCCGCCGAGAAACGTGACGATGCCTTCGGCGCCGGCCAGCGGATTGCTGGTGAAACCGTAGGGTTCGAAGTGCTCCAGGTCGTCGTTCACTTCACCGGCGGTGAGGCGCATTTGCAGCGATTGCAGCTTGGATGCCGAGTTGGCGAGCACGACAGTGCCGCGCGCCAGCAGGCGTGTCAGTAGGCTCATGAATTGATCCTCGATACTTTGCCAACACAAAACCTGTGGGAGCGGGCTTGCCCGCGATGGCGGCGTGTCAGGCAAAGAAGTGTTTGCGGTAACCTGCGCTATCGCGGGCAAGCCCGCTCCCACAGGATCAGGTGATGCCCTTCGGTTCCGGTGTCAGGCCGGCGTTTTTTTCGGGGGCGTGGGATCAGGATCGAAGGTATGCGGTGGCGCCACTTGCAGCGTGGTCACCGAGCCTTGCGCCGACAGCGAATACGTGACTTTGGAAATCAGCATGTCACCGTCAAAACCGAGCACCGGATCCGTGACCTTCACCAGCGTGTTGTGGCGCCACAGATCGCCATTGGACTGACGCCAGCCCTGCACCTGATAGGTGGTGGTCTGCGCCCGGCCGATGCGGGTGGCGCTTTCCCATTGGGCGCGTTGCTGGGCCAACTCGAACGTCAGCGCGGTGCCTTCGTTGATGATCGTGGTGCGTCGGCGCTTGAAGCTCAGATCAGCCGCGCTGGATTGAACCTCGCTGACGGCCGCCCCGCTCTTCTTGTCCGAGCCTTTCTGCTGACCGATCACTCGGTATTCAGAAAACACCTGGCTCTGATCCATCGGCGCGTTCGCCGACAGAATGTTCTTGCCCAACTCCAGCGCGTCACTGGCCCGACCACCACTGCCGGGCTTGGCCAGAACCAGCCGGCCTTGCTCGTCATCGGTGGAAAACACTCGGAACAGCGAGAGCAGACGGTCGATCGACTGGAACACCGTTTCGCCCGGCACGATGGTGTGTTTGGCGAGCCGCGCGGTCTCGGGAATTTCGTTGACCACGTACAGCGAGTATTCCGCCGCCAGAGCCTGGACGATGCTCAGCAGCGGTTGCTCCTGCCATTGGTTCGGCCGGTTGGTGGCTGCGCAATCGACCAGATCCTGAGTCTTGGAACTGCCCTCGATGCTCAGGCTGATCTGGCGTCCGTCGTAACTGATCGGGGCCTTGAACACGTAGCCAGTGAGCACCAGGTCCTGGCCAATTTTCACTTCGCACGGGTCACCCGGTTTGATCCGTTGATCCACCGTCTGCCCCGGCCACTGCCAGGTGATGTCGAGTTTGAAGGTGCGGAACTGGCGCTCAAGATCGGCGGTGATTTCGACGCTTTTCCAGCCGCCGTATTCCATGTTGTTGACGGTCAGCGTGACGCGGTTGTCTATCTCGCTCATGACTACTCCCGGGAGACTTTCACGTCATTGGGCGGCAGGTACAACGGGTTGGTTACCGCGTTACGCTGGATCACTTCGGTAACGCGCGTCGCATCTCCGAACTGTTTGTACGCCACCACCAGCGCCGGAAAACTCTCCTGAAACGACTTGGTGACCAGACGCACACCCGAAGACGCTACCGCTTTGAGGTGCGCGACCAAAGCATCCTGTACATCGCTGATCGCTTGATAGTGCGCCGGGCCGGCTTTGTTTTTGGCCATCTGGAGCGCCTCGACCAGGTTGTTCTGCAGCGCCTGCAAATCATCCGTGGCCGGCACGTCCTGACGAGTGACCTGCTGCTTTGATTGCTGATCAAGCGAAGGTGTCGACGCCAGCTTCACTGGCTTCGACGCCACCGGCATCGAGGCGACCCATTGCGCCACTTTGACGATCAGGGTGTCTTGCACCAGATCGGCCATGGCTTGGGCCGCCGCGTTGGTGTCCTTGCCGGTGGTGATCTTCGGCGCATCGGCCTTGCGAATGGCTTCGAGTTGTTGGGACACGTCGGCAATCACGCCACGGTAGCCCTCCTTCGCGAATGCCTTGAGTTCCTTGATATCGCCGAGCAAGCCCTTGAACTCCGCCGCCACTTCCTTGGGCAATTCCTTGACGGCTCTGACCAGTTCAGTGATTTCCTTGTATTGCGCGATCAGCGGTTTCAGCTGTTCCTTGATGACATCGAACACCCCGGTCAGGCTGTTTCGCAGATTATTGATGCCGATCCGCGCCGCTTGAATCCGGACAATCACCTCCTCGAAACGCGACACGGCTGACCCCAGCAACGCGTCAGCCTTGGCCAACAGGATTTTTTGCGTACTGACCGTGGCGGTCGGAAACGGCAACGGCCGGTCGGGGTAAAACTTCAGACTGAACGTCACCAGCCCGCCATCCTGGCGGGTGTGGGTCATGTCGCATTCGCCGACCTTGACTTGCAAACGTCCGAGCCACGGATGCACCAGTTCACCACTGCCCGCCTCCAAGGCCTTGAGCAGCTTGTCGCGCTGCTCCAGGCAATCGGCGCCGATGATGAACGCCGTCAGGTCGTGGGTCTTGGCCTGCTGGCCGAGATCCTCGAAATACGGCAGGTCGCGTTGCGGATACTCATGCAACTGACCTTTGCGACCGACCGGGGTTTTCGCCTGATCGGTCCAGAACCCGACACCGCGAAACGATGCCGGCAACAAGCGGTCACGCCAATTCATTGGAACCTCCTGCCGACAGCGAGCGATAGCCGATGCGCGAAGACAGCGCCAGGCCAGGTTGATTGGTTTGCGGTTGATCGGTGCGCAGCCCCGCCGGCGCATTTTCGAAGCGCACGGTCAGGCCGCCTTCGAGTTGCGTGCGGTTGTTGGCAGCGCTTTGCTGAATCAGGGCGCTGGAGGATTGTGGCAGCGAACCGCTTTGCAACGTCCCGTTTCCTGCAGGCGCTGGATTCGCGCCAAAGAATGCCGGCGCCAGTTCACCCTTGCCTTCGGCATTGGTCTGGCGTTGCGCCTCAGTCAGCGTTTCGACCTTGCCGGTGACCTTGGCGATCAACCCGGCAAAACCAGCGTCGAACAGTTCCTTGATCGGCGCGATGACGGTTTGCAGCTTTTGCCACAACTCGCCGAACCACCCGACGATCGGCCCCCAGCTCTCGATGAGCTGATCCAGAGGTTTCCATTCGAACAGCGTGTGCAGAAAGTCCACGACCGGCGCAGACACCGCCAGCACAACATCCCACAGCGCTGAAAAAACCTCGCCGACCGGCTGCCAGTACTGCGCAATCTGCTCCAGCGGCGACCACTCGAACAGGCTGGTGAAAAAGCCCTGGACCCGCTGCACTGATGTTTGCAGGGCCGTCCAGATCGGTTCGAAATACCCCACGACACCACTCCAGGCGCTGGTGATCATTTCCATCGGGAAATAATCGAACAACGTCCGCAATGTATCCCGGGTGCTTTGCACAGCCGATTGCAGCGTCGTCCACAGCGGCTGGAAGTACGCAACAACACCGCCCCAGGCGCTGGTGATCATCTGCATCGGCGAGAAGTCGAACAACGAAGCCAGGAACGCCTTGGCCGGCTGCGCGGCTTTTCGCAGGCCATCGAACATCGGCTCGAAGAACCTGACAACACCGCCCCACGCACTGTTGATCATCTGCATCGGCGAGAAATCGAACAGATTTCTGAGGAACGCCATCACCGGCACACTCAAGGCCTTGAGCAGTTCCCAGATCGCCGCAAACAGTCCCGTCAGCGGCCCCCAGTTGTCCAGGATCATGCCGTAAGGCGTCCAGGAGAAAACTGTTTTAAAGAAGTCGATCACCGGGCGGGTGACCGCCTTGACCTTGTCCCAGATCCCCGAGAAAAATCCCGTGACCGGTTGCCAGAGCGCCGCCAGCGCATCGAGCGGGCGCCAGTCGAGCACCGAACGCAAGATCGCCATGGCATTCGCCCCGACGTTTTTGACGCCTTCCCACATCCCGGTGAAGAACGCGCTGATCGGTGTCCAGTTGGCATAGATCAAACCGGCCGCCACCGCGATGCCCATGGCAATCAGCATGATCGGGTTGGTCTTGAGCACCATGCTCATGACATCGAACACTTGCGTCGCGCCAGTGACGGCGGTTTGCATCGCCGAAAAGGCGATGGCCCCCGCCGCCAGCCCCTCAACCAGTTTCGGATTGTCGGCAAGCAGGCTGCCGACCTGAGTCATCATCGGCTCAAGCCCGATCACCAACGCCCCCACCGCCGGCACCAGCGCTGCGTCGACAGCGGAGGAAACCTTTTCCATCGACGCACTGAACACGTTCATGTTCTGCGCGGCGGTTTGCGGTGCGGCGGGCAGATCAACGGTTTTCGCCGTCTCGCTGACTTCAGTCAGTTTGCCCTGAAACGCCGCCGCCGATTTGATCCCGTCCACGAACGGCGTGATCACACTGCCGCCCTTGAACAGACCGCTGATGTCCAGTTTGCCGAGGCCGGTCTGCTCGAGATTTTTCTTGAAGCTCTCGACCTTTACTCGCAGGGCGCCGAGTTTGGGCGACAGTTCATCGATGCCCGTGATCAGCACCGGTGTTTTGACTTGCTTTTCTTCGTCTGCCATCACTGCACCTGCTGCATCGCATTGATCCGTTGCGCGTGCTCCAGCGACTCGCGGAGCACATCCAGTGGCCTGGCCATCATCTGTTCGGGGTCAACCTTCCAGAACCAGGCCAGGTCATAGGCGACTGCGATCAGGTCGGTGATGGCTCCGACGCCGCACTCATGAAAAAACTCGCAACGGCCCAGCTCAACGCATTGAGGTCAGCCAGATCGAGCTGGTTGACCGACGACGGCGGGATGCCGGCGCACACGGCGATGTATTTGGCCGCCACGTCCATGTCGAGGCTGACTTCTTCGCTCTTGTCGATCTTGTACGGCAGCGCCTTGATCGCTCGCACTTCCTGCACCGTCGGACGGCGCAGGACGAGTTCGGTCAGGGGCTCGCCGTGAGCTTCGATCGCAACCTGAAGCTTCACGGCGCCGCTCATTGCCAGGTCCCCTTGATGCCTTCGAATTTCAGTTCGATGGTGGCGTCGTCGCCTTTGGAAACCGGCTCTTCGACCAGATAGGCACCGGCCAGCACGTAGACTTTGCCGTTGCTGAATTCGCAGGTGACGGTGATGTCGGTGCCTTCGATCAGCTTCTTCAGCGGGAAGTCGGCGGTGTGCAGCGCGGTCACTTTGAACGACGGCGCGACGTCGGTTTCCTTGTAGAAACCCGGTACGACGGTTTCGCGTTTGACGGCCATCAGCGGGGCTTCGCAGCCGCCGTTGATAGTCAGTTGTGCACCGTCGACTTTGACGTAGCAGGTGCCTGCAATCACTTGACCCATGGTGTTACTCCCTTCAAATAAAAAAGCCCACCGAGGTGGGCTGAATGCTTACGGCCAAACGCGGCGATCAGGCCGCGTCGTCGTATTGCAGACGGAATTGGTTGAGCAGTGCGAACACGCGCAGACCGTTGATGTAATCCGGCGGGAACAGCACGTTCACGCGGCTCGGGTCCTGCACGTCGCGCTCGACGATCAGGTGCTCGGCGAACAGCTCGGCGTTCTCCACGTGGCCTTCCAGTTCCAGCTTGGCGTACTGCGCGATCAACTCGCCGCGAATGGTCGCCGGAGTGACGATCGGCTGGCCGGCGCCGAAACGGGTGCCGTCGGAAGCCAGTTTGTGCCGGCCGTATTTGCTGGTGATCACGCTTTGCAGACGACGCACGATGAACGCCGACTGGTGCATGGTTTCGCTGTCCAGGTAGGAGTTGTCGGCCTGGCCGTAAGCGTTTTTCTGGTAGGTGGTGATCGAACGCTGGATGCGCACATAACCGCCTTCGTAGTAAGCGGTCGCGATGCCGTAGTTGAGCAGCGACTGACGCTCGGTCAGGGTGAAACGCTCGCTGGCCGGCGCCGGATCAACGCCCGGCAGGCTGCCGCTTTGCGTCGGACGGCTGGCATCGGCGGAAATGAACACTGCGGTGCGCGCAGCCAGTGCTGCCGCTTGTACCCAGAATGGTTGCGGTACGCCCGGTTCCAGCGCCTGAATGGTCATGTGCTGGTCGTTGCGTGCCTGGCCAGCAGCAACCAGGGTGCCGACGGTGCCGCGCTTGGCGCTGTAGACGTGACCGAACAGTTGCTTGGCCCAGGACCAGCGACCGGTGCTGTCATCCATCACCGCTTGCCAGGTGTTGAGGGTCGACAGATCCGACCACGGCAGAGCGATGAACTCGAACGGCTCGTCGCCCAGTGCAGCCACGGCTGCGACCTGGTCCGGCACACCGGCGCCACCGGTCATGGCGGTGATCGCGGTGGTCAGGCCGGCCGGGGTTTCTTCGCCGTTGCTCTTGCCCAGGCGATTGAACTGCAGGCTGATGTCGTTACCGCTGTCGCCGGTCCATTTGGCGGTCAGAGTGACCACGCCTTCAGCAGCCGCAGCGCTGACTGGCAGATCGGCGGTGGCGTTGATTTTCTGTGCCAGTGCGGTAGCCGCTTGAGCAGCGGTGGCACCGTTGACCACGGTGGCCTGCACCCGCACACCAGCGACGTACAGGTTGAGCACGCCAGCCTGAGTGGCGGTGCCGGTCAGGGTCAGCACGCCTTTGGCGATGGCGCCTTCAGTGTTGTGCAGCGGCAGGCACCAGATCTCGCCGATCGGGTCGGCCTTGCGGAAGGTCTCGTACATCGAGGCGAGCATCGAGCCCTGACCGCCGATGCTTTTTGCCAGCGCGACGCTGGAGACCAGCACCAGTTTGCCGACTTCGGTCGGGGCGATGTTGTCGTTGACCTGAGCGACGATCAGACGGCGCATGGCCGAAGTAGCGCTATTGGCGGCCGAGTTGTCCATTTCGGCATAGAACAGCGGTACACGAATGTCCGCGGGGATGTTGCTGAATCCGATCGCCATTATTTGGCTCCCTGTGGTTTAGCCGCTTTTGCGGTTTTGAGTGTGATATCGCCGTCGGCCAGACGCCGGCGCCACCAGGCGCTGTCCAGCACTTCACGGCCTTCCTTGGGCAGCAGATCGCCCGCTTCCGGGTCAGGCACGGCACGGCCAGCGGCCGGCAGTACGGTGATGCGATTGCTCATGGGGTTACGTCTCCAGAGAAAGTCAGTTCCACGCGCCCGTCAGGGCCCGGGTGTTTCAGATTGGGGTCGGCCGGGTCGATCGCATCGACCCGCACGGTGACCCCGGTAAAGGACGACAAACCGTCCAGTTCACGTTCGTGCCAACTCTCCGCAGGCTGACTGGGCAGATTGCGGCCGAGCTGGAACTCGGCAAAAAAGCGCAGCCGGTAGAAGGTGCGGCTGCTGTTGATCGAGACCATCTCGCCGCCGTCGTAGACGACGGCGCTGTAGTCATTGCCCGGTTTGAATCCCACCAGCGCGCGCCACAGTTCGGCGCGCAGGTCGTGCAACAGATCCAGCGCTTTTGTGCTGTCGCTGGCGTCGAGCGCCAGGACGATGTCGAAGCGGTCGCGGATCGGTTGCGCGGTGAGGTTTTGTGCGCTGCTGTTGCTGGCGAGATCGGCCAGCGGCAGAACATGGGCCGAGGGTGTCGGCAGATCGGCATTGCCTTGCAGCAACGCCAGATCGACACCCACCGCAATGTGGTTGGCAAGGCTTGGGCATTGCGCACGCAGCTGCGTGAGGATCGGGGTGATCTTCATGGTGGTGTTCCAGAGTTGAATGAAAAGCGGTCTGCAGAACACTGCAAAACCTGTGGGAGCTGGCTTGCCAGCGATGGCGGTGGATCAGCCGGCGTCTCTTTTGAATGGGCTGGCCTCTTCGCGGGCAAGCCCGCTCCCACAGGGATCTTCATCGCAGTGACAAAGCGGGGAATCAGTCCTTGGCTTCAGCCTTGGGATCAAGGCCGCTGGCATCGATCACACAGCGATAGCTGTTCTCGCGATTGCCACTGGCGGTGACTTTTTCGATCGACCAGCGCCCACGCATGAAGTCCGGCCAGGTCTCATCGAGCAGCACCAGCCCTTCGGCCGCCAGCAGTGGATTGCCGGGACAAGTGATTTTCACCTTGTACTTCTGCCGGAGCATCTTGCGCACTTCGCCTTCGCCAACGGCAATCGCATCGGCTTCGCTGGGTTGCTTCTGGCGGATGATCTTGAACGGCGCAAGCCCCGTTTCGACCCACTGCAACAAACCTGTGGCAGCCTCCACGAAACAGGTCTTGCAACCCTTGGTTTGCTCGCGGGCGGACTCCTCCAGCGTGGCGCTGATGAATGCGTGATCGCCGGGACGGTTGTTGCTGGTCACCGACAAGGTCACGTCCGCCAGCACCTGGCCCGACAACGATTTGGTCTGACCGGGACGGGCCAGCACGTACACGTCGTTGTAGGGTTTGGTCACCGCGTTGTACTTTTTCGCCAGGCGCGTCAGAAAGCTCATGTCGGTTTCGTTGGACTGGTCGACGTGCTCGATCCTGATCATCGCCACCTCGGGCGCGACGCGCGGTGAAAAGCCATGGCTCGACACCAGTTTGCGAAACAGCGCACCCAATGTAGTCGGGCCATGACTGGCCGTGCGACGTTGCTTGAAGCCCGTCTCATCCTCCTTGCTGAACGGTGCCGCCGTGGCCACCAGCGTCAGGCGAAACGGGAACAGCGTCGGCATCAGGCGTGTCACTTTGAACTGGCCCTTGTCGACCATTCCCGATTCCAGATAACCGACCTCAAGGCCGATTTTCCCGCCCAGATCCGGCAGCCCTTCGAGGCCTTCAAGATCGATGGTCAAGGTCAACTGATCGGACTCGAAACCGGCAGCGTCGATGTGCTCCCAACTGATCAGGCGCTGATTGAGCAGATCCGCGTTTGCGCCGTAAATCTTAACGACCGGCGTAAAACCCAGTGTCATGCAACCTCCTTAATCCCAGGCCGTGAGCGGTTTGATCGTGGCCGGTTTCGAATCGAGTTCCGGCAACGTGACCCAGACGCCCGCAGGCAGGATCGAGCCGTGTTCGGCCAGGGTCGGGTTGAGTGTCCACAGGGCTTCTTCGGCGCTGTCATCACTGCGCCCGGTTTCGCGGTAGAGCAGCAGATTCACCGAGTCACCGGCCACGCTTCGTACCTTACGCATTGTTGAACTCCGACAATCCGATGACCCACTTGATCACCATCGCGGTGCCGTCATCGATGACCTCGCTCTGGTTCTCGTCGATGCTGTTGATCCGCCACAGACCCCAGTTGCGGCCGATGCCGTCAATCAACGGCAACGGTGCACGCAATGCCTGAAGTGCGCGCAATTCATCGAGTCGATCCATGGCCACGGCATACATTGAGGTGCCGCTGATGGTCAGCGATTCCGCTTTCTGCCCGGTCTGACTGGACTTGGGTTTGCTGGTCAGGATCTGGATGTCGCTCCAGCCACCGTCGGACTTTCGCGCCAGCGTGCTGTAAGCGAAGTTGCGCGACAGGCCGAAGATGAAACTGCCCAGCGCCATTTGTTGTTTCATCAGGCGACTCCATCGGTCAGGGCTGCGTCACGGCGAGTGGCGAGGCTGTTGGTGTTCATCAGTGGAATGAATTCGTTGTTGAATTGGGATCTCAGGTGAAAGTCGACCAATTGACCGATCTTTTCCACACTGCCCGGGTCGCTGCAATACACCTGAACGGTGGGCGCGTAGGGGGCTGGCACCGTGGGCGCCTGGGCGCTGGCCAGCGCCTGACTGACCTGAGCCGGTGCTGCCAGTTTGTCCGGTGCAGCATTGCCGAGTTTTTCGCCAAGAAGGGAACCGCCCTCACTGCCAAGCCACCCGCCAAGCAATCCACCGAGAAGGCCACCTATGGCCATGCCGGGTGGGCCACCCACGGCTCCGAGTGACGCGCCGAAAGCAGAGCCTGCAAGAGCGCCGGCCATTCCACCGCCCGCTGCGCCGACGCTTTTAGCTATCTGGGTTTCGTCACCGCTGGCCACCCCGGCCGCCAGGCCTGTGAGGGCAGCGACGGTTTTCACAGGCCAGGGCATTGCGCGCGACAGAGGGCGCATGGCAGCAGCGGTCGACTCCAGAAGCGGGGCCCGCACCCGCGAAGTTTGCTCGAGGATCTTCAAACCACTGCCAGCAGCGGCGGCCCCCGCTGTGCCGGTGGCGGCGCCGGTGAAAACGGACAGGCCCTTATCCACGACTTTCTTGCCAACCCGTTCTTTGATATCGCTGCCAATGGCATCGAGCGCTTGATCGAACAACGGTTTGAGAAACGCGCTCACCGTCAACACCACGCCAGCAGTTTTCGGATAGGCTTCAGTCAGTTCACTGAGCTTGTCGACCCCGGCAGAGGCCAGCGAATCGCTGGAGGGTGCCAACGCGTTGCCTTTGGCGACGGCCAATCGTTCGCTACGGGCATTCAGAATATTCAGCTGTCCTTGCTGAGTACCGGAAAGCGTCAGGGCAGCCTGTTTTATCGACCCCTTCTCGCCCAGCTCCGACGTCGCGTATCGCTGCTTGTCCTTGACCTGCCAGAACGTCTCATTAACCTCACCGAGGTTTTGCGAGAGCTTCTGCGCAGCATCACCGCCATCGGAGAACAACGTCCTGGCCAGCACTGCGCGTTGTTCTGGCGGTCTGGCGTTCAATGCGGCCAACACTGTCAGCAACGCACCTTGCGCATTGTCCTTGTTCGGATCACGCATCGCCGCAGACACGGCCTTGGGATCGAGCCCCAGTTGTTTCCACGCCCCCTGTTCGGCAACAGAGACCTGGTCTCCCTTGCTCAAGGCTGTGGAAATGCTCTTCAACGCGACGCTTGCTTCACCTTCTTTCGTTCCGGTGTTCAGCAAGGCTGCCGACAGCGCTGCGGCTTGCTCGGGTTGCAACCCCGCAGCAATCGCCGCGTCGCCGGAACGCTGCAACACCGAGCCGATGTCTGCCGCGTTTACATCTCCGGGCATTTTGCCCAAGTGGTGAGCCGCATCTGCCAGATCGATGGCCTGATCACGGGTCAGTTTCATCGAGGTACGCCAGGCCGCCATCATCTCGGCGACTTGTAGCGCAGGCACCTTGAATGCTGACGCGGTGAGCGCAGCGTCATCGGCGAACTTCAGCAGTTCGAACTGCTTGTCCGAGGCATTGGACAAGTCGATGCCAATCCCCGCCTTGGCACCCAACGCCGCGGCATTGAGCAATTCAACCCCGGTGGTTCCTCCGGCAGCCACCAACGGGGCGCTGGCCATGATCAGGCTTGCCTGAGCCATTTCCTTGCCCTGAACCGGAGTCAGTCGAGCGACTTCGCTCAGGTTCGCAGCGGCTGTGTCCATCGCGACAGCGGCTTTGAGCAGTTCGGGAGGGACGGCGCCGGCTACCTTGTCTGCAGCCTTCTGCGCGGAAGATCCGCCGTCGCCATTGACCGCGCTCTTCGACAAAGAACGTTGGGTCGCCAAGGTGAGGATCAGCGAATCGATGGCTGCAGTCAGCGAAACGATTCGGTCACTTGCCGTACTCAACGCATGCCTCAGGTCGGCGACCTTATCCCGATCCAGGCCTGCTGTAGTCGTGCTCGTTGCTGCAGTGGTCAAGCCGATATTGCGGCTCGCGGAACCCGTGCTCTCACCGGCGTTCATGAGCGCATTTTTACTCTCTGCCATGCCGCTCTACTCCTGTTTCACGCCAAGGCGAGTGATCGCTATGTCGTAGCGGCGCAACGCCTTTTCGGCGTCCCATTCCAGAATCTCCGCCTCACTTACCGGGTAAATGAGCGGGACGATATCGAGGATTACTTCGATGTCGCGTTCCGAAAGTAGGCCGCCGGCTGGTTTAAAAAATCGTCGATGCGCACCTGCAATTGCGTCCAGTCAGGGACGCTCATGTGGGCCAGATCGGGGATCATCAGCCCGGTGCAATGGGCAGTGATGAACTCGGCGCGTTCCTTGGCCGTTTTCAGTTTCTTCATCACTTTGGTCGCGCGCAGTGCGGGCATTTCCAGCGACAGCGAGGTCACGGTGCGGCCAGTCACGGCGAGCGGTTGCAGCAGTTGCACTTCGTCAGGGTCGGCGGACTTTTCTGCATCCTCGACCTGCTCCAGAAAGTACGACGCCGGACGGGTCGACATCTCGTGCACGTACTGGGCGATGCTCACGTAGTCCGGGCGTTTGAGCTGGTCGAGTTCCTTGACCGACAGGCCGGTGGCGAGCAGCGCCAGTTCGAAGAACTGATCGTCTTCATCATCGCCAGCGCGCTCCAGCGCTTCTTTTTGCGCGGCGTAGAACAGTGGCTTGAGCTGGATCTGCTCGATCTGCGCGCCGTCGTCGCCGGTGATCGGTGACAGCAGGTCATGCTGGGGTGGCATCCACGACATGTATGAATTCCTTGGTGATTCTTTTAGATCCACTGTGGGAGCGAGCTTGCTCGCGAAAGCGGCCTGACATTCAGCATTGATGGCCACTGACCTGGCGCCTTCGCGAGCAAGCTCGCTCCCACAGGGTTTTATGATTGCCTGTAAGCCGGGGTTACGGCATCAGCACCGCACGACGCGCATCACCGAGGATGTCGACGCCGTTGAGCACGAACTTCTGGGTGCGCACGTCGATGTCGATCACCGGAATGCCGTTTTCCAGGCGGTTGTAGGTGCGGCAGGAGAAGTCCAGCGTCGTCAGGGCTTTGCCGCCCATTTTGATCGCGTCTTCACCCATGGTTTTGAGCTTGCCGCCGATGGTGTGATAGGTGAACCAGGTGTTGCCGTCCTGATCCTGACCGGCTTCACGCACATTCAGCAGGATGTCGTCGCCCAGTTTCACGCCCATTGCCAGCAACACTTCAGCACCGGTGCCTTGCAGCTTGATCTGAGCGTTCAGCGGCTTGGCGCTCTTGGCCATTTCCTCAACGATGAAGCGCCCGCCCGTCATGTTTTCCATGTCGAAGTCGATCTTCGGCGGAGTGAACTCCTCAACGGTCGCCGACAACGGCAGGCCTTGCAGGGTGGCCGCGATGGCCTGTCTTACGCGGTTGGTAAACATTAGAGAACGTCCTCCAGGAACTGCTCGATGATTTCATCGCGGGCGTTGAGTTGATAAACCATGTGTTCGTTCGGCGCGTAGCGGCCGTAGTCGATGACCACGTACCAGGTGCCGTTCTTGTACTTCTCGACGCTGTTGAGTTCCGGGTGCAGATAGACGCTGCCGCCAGGAATGGTTTCGTCGGCGACCAGGGTCTGCAGCCAGTCGTTGATGCGCTTGACCTCCTGATCCATGAACGACTTGGTCAGGTTCTTCGCCATGGCTTTCTGGCCGGCCTTGACCAGCTTGCGGCTGATCGCATCTTCAAGGCCGACGTAGCTGATGAACTTGCCGGTGATCGAGCGGTTACCCAGCAGCGAGAAGCCGCCGAGCACGGTGCGGGCGTAGTAGCTGACGCCGTAGCGGTTGAGCAGATCGCCTTCGGTGGAGGTGTCGAGGATGTTGTATTCAACGACTCGGGACACGTCCTCGGCGTAGGTCACCTGGTTGCCCGGGCTTTCCCACTGCTTGACCTTCGCCAGTGCGGCAATCGCCAGGCTGGACGGTGCGAGGAAGACGTTTTTCTTCGCCGCTTTCGAGTACACCGCCGGCATGTTGTGTACCACCAAGCAACGGTCGAAACCGAGGTCGGCGCCGCCCAGTTCCTGGCTGTAAGTCACTTGATCAGCGACCGAGGCGTCCTTGCCGTCCAGCACCACACGGGCCTTGATGCGCTTGCCGAACGAGGCGAACTCGCTGGCTACCGCTTTGGTGCCGGTGAAGCCCGGCGCGCCGATGATGGTCAGGTCTTCCGGGACACTGCCCAGCGCCGCCAGACCGAGCTTGCGGCCGGTGGCTGGCTCGACACCGCCGATCACTGCGTTGACGGTGTCGGCCGGGCTCGCGCCCGCCTCGACGATCACTACGTAGACCGGCACCTTGACCACTTTGAGGATCTGGTAAACCGCGTGGTACAGGGTGCCCTCTTCGGCACCGGTCGGATCGAGCAGCGCGTGAGTGGTGAAGCTGTTGATGCGGAACGGTGCGTTGCGCGGAATCAGCGGATCGGCTTTCGGCGCGGTGCCGACCAGACCGATGACGTTGTCACCCAGGCCACCCATGGCCTCGGGGGATTCGGTGGCATTGACGGTAATGCCGTTGTGCTCGAAGTTCAAAACCTCAGCCATGGTTAGTCAGCCTTCTTGGCAGCGGCCTTTTTGGCCTGGGTGGTAGGTGTTTTCAGTTCCAGTCGACCGGCGCTGTGCAGCGCACTGGCCTCGACGTCGAGCAGATCCAGGTCTTGACCGACGCTCGACCAGTGCCCACCGCCGGTGGGGAATGGGACGAGCACGGTGTAGGTTTGGCGGGTTGCCATTTTTCGTTTCTCCATAAACGGGAAAGCCCCTCGTGGGGAGGGGCTTGGCGGGTGTTGATTTGTTTTAAGCGGACAAGAAAACGCCCCGGGGTGCAGGGGCGTTTTACTGAAGGTTTGGGACTCGCGTTTCAGGCAAGGAATCTGGCCAGCCCTCGGTCAGCATTTCGTTGCCGAACGTTCCTGCTCGAGCAGACTCGGACAGCGCTTTTTCCCGATCAAAACAGGCCTGAACATGAGACCGTACAGCCTGTGCAATTTGCAGGATCTGTTGAGCTGTCAAATCGACAAACCCGGCAACAGACTTGTAGCTGCAACGATATTCAGGATCGAGCATCGCGGAAACCGCCATTCCAGCAATCAGCGATTGACTGTCACGGGATGAATCGATAATCAAACCGGCGACCACGATACCCGAACCTTCTCGGCGAAATCGCTCCTGCGCAATCAGGTCCAATTGGCGCTTCAAGACCAGCTCGCCGTTCGCAAAACCAAATGAGTTTTCCAGTTCCTGAAGGGTGGGTTCATGGTCGAAGAGTACTTCACCGTCAGCCAATGGCCAGTCCGAGGCGACACATCGAAAGGTCGTCCCCACATTTGAGTAGGCTCTCAACATAGATGACTCCTTAAAAAGTGTATTGGGAGATGTGGACATCGTTTGCACGAGAGACCGACGCATAGAGACGGTAATAGATCGTCTGTGGAGTCGCCATGACCAGGTCCGAGAACGGACTTAGAACACCCAGTCCGACGATTCCACCAATGCCGCATGCTTTCATACCTACTTCGGTAACATCCGGAGAAAGCCCCAGAGAGCCACCGCCCGGAAAATCAGCGCTACCAATGTAATGAATGTAGCCACCGACGGTTTTTGCATTCTTCGGAACAACAGAGGCCAGCGAGATCGGTGTCGGCGACATCGACATGCCGTTTTCCAGCACTACCGTCCGAGCAATGGAAATTGAACGCTGATGTTGAATGCCGGGGTTCATCAATCGACTGGCACCGGTTTGCCACACGCTGACCAGCGCACTGGCGCTATAACCGGCGGGCATATTCGTGCCCGCATAAATTTCAGGAGCGGTACTCAATGTCGCATTGACGCCCAGCAGCTTCGCAACCTTCAACTCGGGGTTGTAGATGACGTAAATCCCGACACTGCCGCTTGCTGGAGCGATACCGGTGTCCATGCCACCTGCACCGACGGTTGTCAGATCGAGCGATAGATTGAGATTCGACAACTTGTACTGCGCGCCCCCCGGTTGCTCGATAATCAGTTGATCAGCAGTAACCGTTGCAACGGAAGCAGCGACAGGCAGCGATACTCTCAGATTACGCATGGCGCCTACTTCCGCACCATTTAGGCGAGCCAGTCTGACTTCAGTAGCTAGAGAGGCAATGTCGATGCTTCCCTGATTGACCGGCGCGTTCCAGGCTTTGATGCACCACATGACGGCGAGGTTGCGCGGGCGCACGGTTTTCCAGTACGAGCCTGTATTGAGGACAGTGACACCGGTGGACGTGTAGTAAATATCGCCTTTGAAATCAGGTGCCGGATCGGCATCAATCGCGTCGGAGTTTCCAATGCCTTGAACGGCTGGCGCCTCGACGTTGTCACCCTGGATCTTCGTACCGGCCTGGTAACTGCCTACGTTTCGCCCGGCGTCGACTCCACGCCCATGATCCCAGCCGCGCAAAAATTCACCACGTGATTCCGGCAAGCGGAAATTACCTACTCCCTCATTGCCTTTGTTGTAAGTGGTACCGAGAAAAGCCGCCAGATCCGGATAAGTCGCAATGCTCTGCACGCTACCATCCAGCTCCAGATAACCTGGCGCGACGATCCCGGTCGGGAATGCCAGAACCGCCCCCACCGGAACAGCGGATTTGAGCCGTTCGACTTCCTTGGCCAGCGCGGCTACATCGATGGTTCCCTGATTGACCGGGGCGTTCCAGGCTTTGATGCACCACATGACAGAGATGTTGCGCGGGCGAGTTTCATTTCCCCCTGCATTGACAGTAGTTGTGGGCGACGTCAGGTTGTTTGAATCAGGCCCTGAAGTTGCCAGATACCCACCCGTAGCGGGAGGTGTTACGACACCGTTAACAACTCCAGCGCCCGTACCCCCAAAAGGGTCAATGTTTGCAGCTACGCTGTCAAAGTACCGGTGACTGTGACTTTTATAATCATCAGCCTGAACGCTACCGACTTGACGTCCCAGGTCGACTCCCCGTCCATGATCCCAACCACGCAAAAACTCCCCACGCGCTTCCGGCAAACGGAAATTCCCGACACCCTCATCACCCTTATTGAACTTGCCGCCCAGATAAGCGCTCAAGTCCGGGTAAGTCGCACTGCTCTTGACGCTGTTATCCAGCTCCAGAAAACCCGGCGGCGGTGCATCCACCGGGAACGCGACAATCGAACCCACCGGCAATGCCGATGCCTTGGCAATCAACGCCTCGACTTCAGCCTTGGTGTAGGAATCCTTGATGCCAAAACCGGCCAACGTTTCAGGATTGGCCCCAGCCGTAGCGCGACCATATTCATCAACCGTCAGACTTTTGTAAGTCCCGGCAGCAATCCCGGTGCGCCCCGCCAGCATCTTGAAATTCAATGCAGTAGTGCCAAGGGTGATCGGCGCATTGGTCGTCAGGTACCACAGCGAATCACCGTTGGTCGTACCCTCTTCCACCATGACCGTCAGGCCCGGCGTGACCTTGGCGCTGGTATTGGCATCCGCCGCCCGCACCCAGTCGCCATTGGCGACGATCCACAGGCCGTTGTCCTTGGCCAGGGTCTGGTTCGCCAGCAAAACGCGGTCACCGGCAATCACGGCCACGCCGTCGATCTGTTGCGCACCGTTCAGCACGATGTTGGTAGAGGCCGCGACGCGCACCGATTGCTTGCCATCGAGTTTGCCGAGTTCTTCAGCGAGGTAACTCATGACCCAGGCACGCGTGGCCTTGACGACGGTGTCATCGATCAGCAGCGTTACCAACGACGCATTGCTGGTCTCGAAAATCGAGCGAATGTAGAACTCTTTACCCGACCCCGACGTCGCCAGCACCGGCTTGAACGACTCCGGGTATTTGACGATGGCGTAGAGAATCCCGGTATCGGTCCACAGCCCCGCTTCTCGCACGTACCAACCGCCAACGTCCGGCGGAATGGTCACTTCGGCGAGCAGCCAGCTCGGGTTCTTCTCGTCCTGGAACAGGGCGTTGAGCGGCCCGCGCCAGACTTCGCGTTTCAGCGCGGTGGCGGTCGCGGCCGGGTTGTAGACCGCGCCGCCGCCGTCGCCGACGGAAATCTGCGTCAGCTTGATCGGCACGCCCGCGGCCTTGCACGCCGTTTCGTAGGCAATCCCTGCGTTGGTGAGCAGGGTGTAATAGTCAGCCATTCAGGCCCCCTGAGGATAAATAGTGGATGTTTCGACGGTGTACATCGCGGCGGCCATGAACGCCTCGCCAGAGGTTTCGAGCCCTTCGATGAACACCGGATAAACCGTCGTCAGCTCACCGCAAAAGGTCGCGGCGGCGATGGAGTGACTGCCGAACGCGCTCAAGCCAACTGTTACCGAGAGAATGTCCCGTTCGCTCTTGGCATCGGCAAGGCGTCGGTCGAGACGGGCGTCGATTTCTGCGCTGTAGGGTTGCTCGCTGAAGGCCCGCACGGAGAAGCTGTAAGGCACGCCGGGCGGCGTCTGTTCGTACCAAGCGCGTACTTCGGGGCGTAGTTGCAAACCCTTGGCCGCGTTTTCCAACGCCTTGCGAGTACCGGCCTGGCGCGCGGTGGGCCAGGCCAGTTCGACGGTCAGGCGCTTTTCCGCTTCCGGTGCGCTGGTGCTCCATTCGGCGACACCGCGATCCGCTGCCAGATACGGCAGGAATGCGACCGGTGTTTCGCTCGGATTCATCAGTTCGGGGAACGGCGGCGCGATGCGATCCAGCAGTGCGCCGAAGCCCAGATCCAGTCCACGTTCGAGTGGAGAGCTGTTGGCCGGCAGCAACGTCGGGCTATGCGTTGGCTCACTCATAGCGTCAGCACCTCGACTTCGACCGCCGTGCAGTACGGCGCCTCGAAGGCGCTGGTGATGATCGGCTCAAGCGGTTCAAGAATCTGCAGTTGCACGGCGCCAGCGCTGTGCAACGTGTAGTCGATCCAGCTCGGATCGACCCGCCCTTCCAGGCGATGACAACTGTCGGCGTAGGCCTGCAATTGCTGTTGTGCGGCAACTTTGGTCAGGCCCGAGTCGGGGCCGGAATTGATCTTCGCCACCACGCGAATCTTGTAGCGGTGAATGTCGGCAGCCTTGACCGTGACGAGGTCGGTTTCCGGTCGCACATCAGGGCGGGCGAAGTGTTGACGCACGCCTTCCAGCAACGCTGCAGACGGAGTGCCATCGCCGTCGCGGGACAACACTGTGACCTGCACCTCACCCGGCGCCGTGCGGCGACCGTTGCCGTCCTTGACCTGTGCGGCGAGGCCGTCCGGGTTGAAGGTGTAGGTGACGTTCACCACACCGCCATCGCTGGATTCGACCTTCACCGTTGGCCGTTCACCGAGGGTGAATACCTCGCGGCGATACTGCATTCGCGAACCCGCAGCCGGGGCATGCGGCGCCAGGTAATAGCGCAGCCGGGCGTCGTCATCACTTTCATAAATCGGCGGTACCGGCGGGAAGGCTGCCGGGTCGCCCGCGTCGAGCAACTGCCTTTCAAGGCCCATGTCCGCCAGCCGTGCATCGAGGTTGCTGCCAGTGGCCCACCACGCCAGCATCTGCTTGATGCGGGCGTTGTATTTGCGTTCGTGGGTTTGCAGTCGTACGCAGAAAGCCTCAAGCGCCAGGGTCAGCAATTCGCTCTCGTTTTCCAGGCTGGTCTTGAGTTTCGCCGCGCTGTCCGGCGCTCGGGCGCCGACGTACTCGACGACGAAGGTCTTGAACTCGGCGAGCAGGTCTTCGAAGGCGTCGACGGTGATCAGCGCCGGTTCGGCCAATTGATTCTGGCCGGGGATCAACATGCTCATGTCACGACCTCGAATGTCTGTTGACGGTTTTTCCAGGTGCCGGCGAAGCGCAGCAGCAGGCCCGCGCCCTGGCGGCTGGCGACGATCACGCTCGGCTGAAAATCGCTGATCCCGTTCTGCGCGTTGTAGAACGCCTGAGCCGCGTGGCTCTGGGCCAGAAGCAGAACGTCGTCACCGAGGTTCTGCCCCAGCAGCGTCGGGATCAGCGAGCCATAAAGGGGCCTTTTTTGCCGGGTGCCCAGCGGCGTGGTCAGGGCCCGGGTCGCGCGCTGCACAAACTGCAGCCAGTCGTCGACCGTGGCCCCGGAGTCTCTATCGATTCCGATCATGGGAAGCTCTTGATTCAGGGGCTGATGACGCGGCCCTGGTGATCCACCAACGGGCCGCTGAAGTGCACGCCCGAGGCGTCGATGCTCAGGCCGACCGCGCCCAGTTGCAGGCTGATCAGCTGCGGCGTCATCGTCAGTTGCGCCGGGCCGATGCTCAGTGCAAGCGACTCGCGAGAGCCACTGAATGCGGCCGGGCCGTTTTGCCAATGCAGGGTATGCGTGGCGTCGTCGTAGCCGCTTTCAGTGCCGTCGACATGCACCCGGCGCGTCAGCGTCGGAACCGTCGCCGTCGGTGGAAAGCGCTCACTGTTCAAGCCGAACAACGCCACGCTTTGAGCGCCACTTTCACCGCTGCCGTAGTTGAGCAGCAGACACTGCTCGCCCACGCTCGGAATCCGCGATTCGCTCTGCGCTCCGGCGCTAGGGTTGAAGAATTTGATGGCTGGCGTCAGCAGTCCTCCGTGGCTGACTTGGCAAGTGTTGCTCGCCGCATCGACTGCCTGACACACGCCGATGCGACAGAAACTCTCGGCACGGCGGTGCAGGTCGTCGATCTCCGCTTCCATCTCCGCCAGCCGCTCGATGATCGGCCCCAGTTGCATGCGCAGTAATGCGTCGAACATCGGTCAGGCCTCCAGCGCGGTGTATTGGTCGGGGTCGTCGATGTTGCTGACTTCCCAGGTACGGGCGAATTTTGGCGTACCGAGCGGGTCGTCGAGCAGCGTCGGGCCAAGGTAGAGGGTCTGCGTGAAAGTCAGGGTCCACGCCTTGTATGGCTGGTCGGCGCGTGTGAGCACTGACGGCAAACCATCAATGTTCATCGGCAGATCACATTGAGCGCCGGGCAGGTTCCAGCGGTTGTCGGTGATCAGGTTTTTCAGTACGGCGATCAGATCGCACGCGGCAAATGCACTCGCAGAAAGTGCCGGAATGACTTGCAGCGACACCGTCATGACGTGGGCGATACGTCCGTCGGCGCCACGCACTCCGGGCGCATTACGGTCGAAGTCGATCAACGCCCAGGCCTGAGCGCCGGGAGCGGTGAAGTCGTCGTGATTGCCAACCTGCAGATTCAGGCCGGCGCTGTTGCGCAAGGTTGTCGCCATCGCCGTGAACAGCTGCGAAGGCTGCTGGATCGGTGCGGGCATGCAGAACCTCCTTTTCAAATGTCCACGCGCAGCCCCGCCGCATCAGTTGCAGCGAGGCAGGAAAGTGTTGAGTTACTGGGGATCGCGCGGCGGGGGAACTTCGCAGACGCCGATGCGCTTGGCGGCCCAGCGTTCGTAGAGACCGATGGCGACGTCGGCACCGGCCATGGCGGTCAGGCAACCGAAGGCACCCGCGGCCCAGATGGATAATCCGGCGGCATACAGCAGCATGATCGCCGAGACGCCGCAGATCATGCAGGCACCGGAGCGCAGGGCCAGACGCCGCAGCAATGACCAGCCACGAGCGCCCTCCTTGTCGGCGCGCCACATTTCGCCGGACACCCCGCCCACCACGGCAAGGAGGATGACCAGCCAGATAGGCATGTCCGCCAACGCTTGTTGCTCGTTTGTCATGTCACGCCTCCTGTAAGTGCGGATGAATAAAGAACGGTGAAAAGCCAACCCACGCTGCTCCCCGGTTGTGGGCGCTACAGGCGCTCAACAATGACGTTATCGATAAAGGCAAAGTTGGCGTTCGGGTTTTGCTCGTTGAAAAACGCGAGCGTTGTCTGCGCTGTGATGGCGGTGAATTCGTAAGTGATGGTGCTCCACTCCACTGCAACACCTTTAGCCGTCGGGGTATTGAACGTCGACGTTTGCCCGGCCACTTTGACGTGGATGACACCGTCACCGGAGCGGCTGGCAAACCGCGAATTACCTGCGCTGAAGGTGAGTCGGTACTTCGCCCCGATGGTCGTGGCGAAGTTCTGTTGAATCCCGCCACCATTGCCATAAACATAATTGGCCAGATCTACGATCATCACGCCGTCGGCTGCGACGGAGCCGCCAATTGCATTTGGCATGTTGAAGTACTCGGCACCGGACAGAAAGGTTGTCCAGCCGGTGATCGCATTGGTTTTGGCGGGAGTGTCCAGAATGCAGCCACCACCGCAGGTCGACTGTTCAAAACTGCCGTTGACCAACAAGTTGGCTGCCAGCACATTCGTGCCTGCACCGAGCAACATTGCGCTGGCCAGGAACGGAGCAAGATATTTCTTAAACATATTCGGGTTTCTCTTCCGTGAAAGGATTGATGGGTAATGCCTCAGGGGTTATTGCGAACAAGGTAGGCATTCCAAAAAGCCCGGCAATTACGCCGGGCTTTTCAGTAATGCGTTCCTTCGCCTTCCTTCAAATCCTGTATCCGAGAAGGAAGCTGACTTTTCGGCGCTACTGGCGCGGTACGAGTCCATTCAAATTGTTTTTCCGACCGCGGTCCCTGCCCGCCGGATAACTGCTCTTGGTGCTTTACGCTGCACACCCGGGTCAGTTGCCAACCCTCTGAACCGTTGAGGCCGGTTCATCGCTGCCTGTTCTTGTGGAACTAAAGAGCTGTTGTTGCCAGCCGCTTTGTCGAGCGGCTTGGTGGCAAGAATATGCATGGATGCATATACAGTCAATGCATAAATGCATTTATTTATGCACAAGAAATGCACGGGCTCATGCAGGCCGCATAAATCAAGGCGCCGAGGGTTTTGTTCAGGCGAAAAAAAACCCGCCATGAGGCGGGTTTCCTATGACCGGTGAAATCTATCGGGCGTACATGCCCCACCAGAAGACATGACCGAGGATGACGATCTGCTCGTCCTGCATATCCTGGAAGCTGTAGTCCTCGTCCGGATGTTCATCGCGGTTGAAACTGCGCAGACGGATACCGGTCGGCAGGCGATAGAGCTGCTTCACGCGCAACTGACCGTTGTGATTGATCGCGTACAGATCGCCATCGATGATGTCGCCGATCCCGCACTTGCCGGCGTTCACTCCGACCGTGGCGCCATCCCGCAACACCGGCATCATGCTGTTACCGCGCACTGTCACGCATTTGGCCTGGTCGAACTGCACACCGTTATGACGCAGGCTGCGCTTGCCGAAGCGCAGGCTAGAGCGTTCGCTCTCTTCGATGACGAATCTTCCTGATCCAGCAGCCAATTCAACCTCACGAAGAAAGGGCACCGACACCTCGTCGTCATCGACAGGGGTATCGTCGTCCCACAGGCTTATGTCCTTGAGTTCCGCATGCATGTCATCGCGCGCGCCACCGGTCGCGATCGCGACATCGGCGCGACCGCGCAATTGATCAGTGCTCACATTGAAGTATTCGGCGATCTTCGAGATGTGTTTATCCGAAGGATCGACGATCTTCCCGCTGAGAATCCGCGAGAGCGTTGATTGAGGCACGCCGGTGCGACGGTGGAGCTCCGTGGGGGAGATCCCGTGCTGGTCGAGCAGTGCTCTTAAGACGGAGGATACGTTGCGTTTTTGCATAACGCGCATAGTGCTTGAAGTTTTTTCCGAAGACAAATGCTGATTTGCATAAATCGTGCATAAATCACAATTAAACGCAGAAAGTGTCAGCCGGCCGTCATGCCTGCGTCGAGCCGACCGCCCATGGTAACCTTGCGTCCATCGCGGAAAAGCCCGGCGGTTGCCCTCGCTTTTGCCCTACATCATTTAACGAGTTACCTGACAATCCGATGAATAAAGCCGTCTCCGACCTGTCCTCCCACACCCCGATGATGCAGCAGTACTGGCGCCTGAAGAATCAGCACCCGGATCAGCTGATGTTCTATCGCATGGGCGACTTCTACGAGATCTTCTATGAAGACGCAAAGAAGGCAGCCAAGTTGCTCGACATCACCCTGACTGCGCGCGGCCAGTCGGCAGGGCAAGCGATCCCGATGTGCGGGATTCCTTACCACGCGGCGGAAGGTTACTTGGCGAAACTGGTCAAGCTCGGCGAGTCGGTGGTGATCTGCGAGCAGGTCGGCGACCCGGCCACCAGCAAGGGCCCGGTGGAACGTCAGGTGGTGCGGATCATCACCCCGGGTACGGTCAGCGATGAGGCGTTGCTGGATGAGCGCCGCGACAACCTGATCGCAGCGGTGCTGGGCGATGAGCGCCTGTTCGGTCTGGCAGTGCTGGACATCACCAGCGGCAACTTCACTGTGCTGGAGATCAAGGGCTGGGAGAACCTGCTGGCGGAACTGGAGCGGGTCAACCCGGTGGAACTGCTGATCCCGGACGATTGGCCGAAAGACCTGCCGGCGGAAAAACGCCGTGGTGTGCGTCGTCGCGCGCCGTGGGATTTCGAGCGCGATTCGGCGTTGAAAAGTCTCTGCCAGCAGTTTTCCACACAAGACCTGAAAGGCTTCGGTTGCGAAACCCTGACCCTGGCCATCGGCGCCGCTGGTTGCTTGCTGGCCTATGCCAAGGAAACCCAGCGCACCGCCCTGCCCCATCTGCGCAGCCTGCGTCATGAGCGTCTGGACGACACCGTGGTGCTCGACGGCGCGAGCCGCCGCAACCTCGAACTCGATACCAACCTGGCTGGCGGGCGCGACAATACGTTGCAATCGGTGGTCGATCGTTGCCAGACCGCGATGGGCAGCCGCCTGCTGACCCGTTGGCTGAACCGTCCGCTGCGTGATTTGACCGTGCTGCTGGCGCGGCAGACCTCGATCACTTGCCTGCTCGACGGCTACCGCTTCGAAAAACTCCAGCCGCAGCTCAAGGAAATCGGCGACATCGAGCGGATTCTGGCGCGGATCGGCCTGCGCAACGCGCGCCCCCGTGACCTCGCTCGCCTGCGCGATGCCCTCGGTGCCCTGCCGCAACTGCAAGTGGCGATGACCGACCTGGAAGCGCCGCACCTGCAGCGCCTGGCAGCCACCACCAGCACCTACCCGGAACTGGCGGCGCTGCTGGAAAAAGCCATCATCGACAACCCGCCTGCGGTGATCCGCGACGGCGGCGTGTTGAAAACCGGTTACGACAGCGAACTCGACGAGCTGCAGTCGTTGAGCGAAAACGCCGGCCAGTTCCTCATCGACCTCGAAGCCCGGGAAAAGGCCCGCACCGGTCTGGCCAACCTGAAAGTCGGCTACAACCGCATTCACGGCTACTTCATCGAACTGCCGAGCAAGCAAGCCGAATCGGCTCCAGCCGATTACATCCGGCGCCAGACGCTCAAGGGCGCCGAGCGTTTCATCACGCCCGAGCTGAAAGAATTCGAGGACAAGGCGCTGTCAGCCAAGAGCCGTGCCCTCGCCCGTGAGAAAATGCTCTACGAGGCGTTGCTGGAAGATCTGATCAGCCAACTGCCACCGCTGCAGGACACGGCCGGCGCTTTGGCGGAACTGGACGTACTGAGCAACCTTGCTGAACGTGCGCTGAACCTTGACCTGAACTGCCCGCGTTTCGTCAGCGAGCCGTGCATGCGCATCACCCAAGGGCGTCACCCGGTGGTTGAGCAGGTGCTGACCACGCCGTTCGTGGCCAACGACCTGAGCCTGGATGACAACACCCGGATGCTGGTGATCACCGGGCCGAACATGGGCGGTAAATCCACCTACATGCGCCAAACCGCATTGATCGTGCTGCTGGCGCATATCGGCAGTTTTGTCCCGGCGGCCAGTTGCGAGTTGTCGCTGGTGGACCGGATCTTCACCCGGATCGGCTCCAGCGACGACCTGGCCGGCGGCCGTTCGACCTTCATGGTCGAGATGAGCGAAACCGCCAACATCCTGCACAACGCCACCGAACGCAGTCTGGTGCTGATGGACGAAGTCGGTCGCGGCACCAGCACCTTCGACGGTCTGTCGCTGGCATGGGCCGCTGCCGAGCGCCTGGCACATCTGCGTGCCTATACTTTATTTGCCACACACTATTTCGAACTGACCGTGTTGCCGGAAGCCGAGCCGCTGGTGGCCAACGTGCACCTCAACGCGACCGAGCACAACGAGCGCATCGTGTTCCTGCACCACGTCTTGCCGGGACCTGCCAGCCAAAGCTACGGCCTGGCCGTGGCGCAACTGGCCGGCGTACCGAGCGAAGTCATCGTGCGTGCCCGTGAGCATCTGAGCCGACTGGAAGACACCGCATTGCCGCACGAAGCGCCGAAGCCTGCCATCAAAGGCAAACCGGCGGCCCCTCAGCAAAGCGACATGTTTGCCAGCCTGCCGCATCCGGTACTGGACGAATTGGCGAAAGTGGATCTCGATGACCTGACCCCGCGTCGAGCACTCGAATTGTTATATGCACTTAAGAACCGGATCTAAGCAGCAAAGAACCGGATATAACGCAAACGGCTTCAAGCTGTTAGAATCTCGCGCGGTTCGGGATGCTGCCGGTTAATAGCCTGGCTGGCAGACATCGCTCCCGAACCTGGCGACCCCAACCGTGAAGGGGCTACGCTGCCGCCGCCTGAGGAGAAAATTAGAAATGACCTTCGTCGTCACCGACAACTGCATCAAGTGCAAGTACACCGACTGCGTAGAAGTCTGTCCGGTGGACTGCTTTTACGAAGGCCCGAACTTCCTGGTGATTCACCCGGACGAGTGCATCGACTGCGCCCTGTGCGAACCGGAATGCCCGGCCGTCGCGATTTTCTCCGAGGACGAAGTCCCGGAAGAGATGCAGGAGTTCATTCAGCTGAACGTTGAATTGGCTGAAATCTGGCCGAACATCACCGAGAAGAAAGAATCGCTGCCGGATGCCGAAGAGTGGGATGGCGTCAAAGGCAAGATCAAAGACCTCGAACGCTGATCTGTCGCGCGTTACGAAAAGGCCCCTTGCGGGCCTTTTTGCTTTTGCGGGTTTTACTTTTCTACAGGCAAAAAAAGGGGCGGTTTGACCCGCCCACATTTTTCCCTATTCCCTGTATTCCTTTTCATCGTCCTGATGAATCGCGTCCTGCGATGTCCGTTCCCCTCTTCCTTGAAGGGCGTGTCTGTCCGTCGACACAGTGCTGATATTAGAGAGTTCCCTGCCGAGAGCAACCGGCCCCATGGGCTGAAAATCGCTGTCATAAGCATTTCATATTATTAAATAAGCTTTTAAATCAATTACTTAAATACACGCGTCGTTAGTAGTCGACGTCTACCGTCCTGCAAAAATAGGGAACGCTTACGAGAGAGTAAGCCAAGGCTTACGTCGCGAGACTACAAACGATGGAAATGCTGACCATTTGTCCGGCAATGAACGATGTGGGAGCTTGCTCCCGCCGGGTTGCGCAGCAACCCCTGAGATTCATGAGCGCTGCGCACTCAAGCGGGAGCAAGCTCCCTCGCCACAGACCGTCTTCAGCCGATATCCGAGCAATAAAAAAGCCCCGAACCAGTCGGGGCTTTTATGGACGGTTGCCAGAGGCGCTTACTGAAACAGCGACTCGCTCGACAGGCCATTCTTCTCAAGGATTTCACGAAGGCGCTTGAGGCCCTCTACCTGGATCTGCCGCACCCGCTCCCGAGTCAGGCCGATCTCCAGGCCTACATCCTCCAGCGTGCTGCTCTCATGGCCGCGCAGGCCAAAGCGGCGAACGACCACCTCACGCTGCTTGTCGGTCAGTTCCGAGAGCCATTGATCGATGCTCTGCGACAGGTCGTCATCCTGCAGCAGTTCGCATGGATCGGTCGGACGGTCATCCGTCAGGGTGTCCAGCAGGGTTTTATCCGAATCCGGACCCAGCGAGACATCGACCGAAGAAACCCGCTCGTTCAGGCCGAGCATGCGCTTGACCTCGCCCACCGGTTTTTCCAGCAGGTTGGCGATTTCTTCGGGTGAAGGTTCGTGATCGAGCTTTTGCGTCAGCTCGCGTGCGGCCCGCAGGTACACGTTGAGCTCCTTGACCACATGGATCGGCAGCCGGATGGTCCGGGTCTGATTCATGATCGCACGCTCGATGGTCTGACGAATCCACCAGGTGGCGTAGGTCGAGAAGCGGAAGCCGCGCTCGGGATCGAACTTTTCCACCGCTCGGATCAAGCCGAGGTTGCCCTCTTCGATCAGATCCAGCAGCGACAGCCCCCGATTGACATAACGCCGGGCGATCTTCACGACCAGCCGCAGGTTACTTTCAATCATGCGCTTGCGCCCGGCAGGGTCGCCACTTTGCGACAGACGCGCAAAATGAACTTCTTCCTCCGGGGAGAGCAGTGGTGAAAAGCCGATTTCGTTGAGATACAGCTGCGTGGCATCGAGTGCCCGAGTGTAGTCGATGTACTTGTGTTGTTTAAGTGAAGCGGAGTGTTTGGATTTGGAACGAACGGAAGGTGGAGCAGCCCCTTCATCATTCGACATCGAAGATTCCGAATCGATGCCGGCCTCCATAAGGAGAACCTCATCGTCGATGTCAAACTCCGGCACTTCTTTACTGAGAGCCATTGTTATAGTCCTTTGGTGAGTTCGACCCCAAGCTCAAGCGACGCCTTTATCCTTGGCAGCGCTGGAGCCTGTCCCCTCTACGCGACGGAACAGGCTGGCCTCAAATCAACGTCTGGGCAGGAACTGCAGCGGATCTACAGGTTTACCTTGTCGGCGAATCTCAAAATGCAGTTTCACCCGGTCTGTACCCGTTGACCCCATTTCGGCAATTGTCTGTCCGACTTTGACCTGCTGCCCCTCCCGTACCAACAGCCTGCGGTTATGTCCGTAGGCACTGACGTAGGTTTCGCTGTGTTTGATGATGACTAATTCGCCGTAGCCCCTTAAGCCACTCCCGGCGTAAACCACCGTCCCATCAGACGCAGCTAAAACAGGCTGTCCCAAATCTCCGGCGATATCAATTCCTTTATTCAAACTACCGTTTGAAGAGAATTTTCCAATCAGAATGCCATTAGATGGCCATCCCCAGCCGGTCGGGGCTGGCCCCGGTGGAGGCAGCGGAGCCGGGGCCGGTTTGCTGGCGACGGACGGTGCAGCCCCCGCAGAGCCGGCGCCGGAACCGGTCACCGTCGTGGTTGTAGTGCCATTCGCCTGACGCCGGATTACCGTGGTTTTGCTCGACGAAGACGGCGAAGAGCTGCTGTTGCTGACCACCGCCGTCGGCGTTGAGCCGGTGCGGCCATCAAAGCGAATTGTCTGACCCGGGTGGATCGTATACGGCGTAGGAATATTGTTCCGGGCCGCGAGGGCTTTGTAGTCCCAGCCGTAGCGAAAAGCGATGGAAAACAGCGTATCGCCCGGACGGACTACGTACTGCCCGGTCGTTACCGCAGGGCGTTGAGCCGCCGCACTGTTGCGATCGACCACCCGCACATTGCTCGATTTGGTGCTGGAGCAACCGACCAGCAAGGTGCTCAATACAAGGCCAGTCACCAGGCGCTGAAAGCTCGTGTTACCCATACGCTGCGCAATGACTGTGAGACTCACCCGCCGCTCCCTTTGTGGTGGCTGAAATATGTGGAATGCCGAATCGCGGCAAGTAGTGTCGCAAGTATAACGGGCCGAATGGGCTTTACCGTTAAAGATGCGAAAACGCTTCACGCACACGTTTGCCCTTGGGCAATTGATAGCGTTTAAACCCTCACTGACGGTGTAAGACACAGGCCAGCGCAAGGAATTCAGCGCGCGCAAATAAATGCTCAGGCCAACGGACCATTGAGCAATGGCACGAAGCGCACCGCCCCCAGCACGTGACGGGAAAAGCCGTGTTCTTCACGCACGATCAGCATCAGTTGCTGCACTTCTCCGGAGCCGACCGGAATCACCATCCGCCCGCCCGGTGCCAGTTGATCGAGCAACGCCTGCGGAACGTCAGTCGCGACTGCGGTGACGATGATGCCATTGTACGGCGCCAACGCCGGCCAGCCTTCCCAGCCATCGCCCCAGCGGAACACCACGTTGCGCAGGTTCAACTCGACCAGGCGTTCCTTGGCCCGGTCCTGCAGGACCTTGATGCGCTCGACCGAGAACACCCGCTCAACCAGTTGCGACAGCACCGCCGTCTGATAGCCCGAACCGGTACCGATTTCCAGAACCTTGTCCAAAGGCCCTGCCTCCAGCAGCAGCTCGCTCATGCGCGCCACCATATAAGGCTGGGAGATGGTCTGGTTGTGGCCAATCGGCAGCGCGGTATCTTCATAGGCACGGTGCGCCAGCGCTTCATCGACAAACAGATGACGCGGCGTACGGCGGATCACTTCCAGCACCTTGGCGTTTGACAGGCCTTCTTCATAGAGGCGCTGGATCAGACGTTCACGGGTACGCTGCGACGTCATGCCGATGCCGCTGCGCATTCTGTCTTCGTGTTCACGAGCCATTAGCGCAGTCCCTCCAGCCAGCCGTCGAGATGCCTGAAGGCATCGTTGAAGGTGCGATCGAGCTGCAGCGGGGTAATGGAAACGTAGCCCTGCATCACTGCATGAAAGTCGGTGCCTGGCCCGCCGTCCTCGGCATCGCCGGCAGCAGCAATCCAGTAACCGGCCTTGCCACGCGGGTCGACTACTTTCATCGGCGCCGCGGCCCGGGCGCGATGGCCCAGACGGGTCAGTTGAATGCCACGAATATGGTCGATCGGCAGATTGGGAATGTTCACGTTCAGCACCGTGCGCGGTGGCAGGTCCAGCCCGGCATGGGCCTCGACCAGTTTGCGCGCGAAATGTGCAGCTGTCGCCAGATTGTCCACCTGGCGCGAACACAGCGAGAACGCGAACGAAGGACGCTCGAGAAAGCGCCCTTCGAGGGCGGCGGCCACCGTGCCGGAATACAGCACGTCATCGCCGAGGTTGGCGCCGAGGTTGATCCCGGAAACCACCATGTCCGGCTCGCGCTCCAGCAGGCCGTTGAGGCCCAGATGCACGCAGTCGGTCGGTGTTCCGTTGAGGCTGATGAAACCATTGGCCAGGTATTGCGGGTGCAGCGGACGGTCGAGCGTCAGCGAACTGCTGGCGCCGCTTTTGTCCTGCTCCGGGGCGATAACCACGCATTCGGTGTAATCCGCCAGCGCAGCATAAAGCGCGGCGAGACCGGGTGCGGTTACCCCATCGTCGTTAGAAATCAGAATACGCATGGGCTGTCCGTCTGCCCCACCGGCACCAGATCAACGAGTTCGCGCACCAATACGGTGGCGAAGCATCCGGCCGGGAGGACGAATTCCAGTTGCAGAATGTCAGGCTGGGGATAATGCCACGACAACCCGCCAATGGGCAGCCGCAGGATGCGACGTTCGTGGCTCATTCCGGCATTGATCAGCCAATCGCGCAGATCCGCCTCACGCTCGGCAATCCCCTGCTCCAGATCATGGACAGCGCCGGCGGCCGGTGAGTCACCTTCGCCCCACTGCGGGCCGGTCGGGTGCAGGTCGAGAATCGCCAGGCGCGGATCGCTGCATTCGGCCTCACCGGCCGGGAAAAAACTGCGGCTGTCGGTGAACGCCAGCAGATCGCCGACTTGCGCCTGCTGCCAGGTGCCATCGGCCACCCGCGCCGCCAGCACTTGATTGAACAGAAAACTGCGCGCCGTCGACAGCAGCCGCGAGCGCACATTGCGCTGCTCCGGCAATGCCTTGCGCGCCGCCCACGCACGCGCATCGACGACGTTGCCGCCGTCATGGCCGAAACGCTGGGCGCCGAAATAATTGGGAATGCCTTGCCTGGCGATCCGTTGCAGACGCTGCTCGATTGCGTCCTTGTCGCCGGCGAACTGGGTCAGGCGCAAGGTGAAGCCGTTGGCCGAATGCGCGCCGCGTTGCAGCTTGCGTTTGTGGCGCGTGGTCTTGAGGATCTTCAGCGTGTCGTTTTCCGCCGCCGACAGATCCGGATCAGCCTTGCCCGGCAGTTGCACACTGAACCACTGACGAGTCAACGCCTGACGATCCTTGAGCCCGGCATAACTGACGGTGCGCAACGGCACGCCAGCCGCCTTGGCAATCCGCCGCGCTGCCTCTTCGGTGTTCAGACCGCGTTTTTCCACCCAGATCCACAGGTGTTCGCCATCGCCGCTGAACGGGATGTCGAGCACTTCATCGACCTGAAAATCTTCGGCGATGGCTTTCAGAACCGCAGTGCCGAGGGGTTCGCCATAGGCGCGCGGGCCGAGCAGTTGCAATTCGTTCATGCGCGCAGCAACAAGGCAACGGAATGCACGGCGATGCCTTCTTCGCGACCGACAAAGCCGAGCTTTTCGGTGGTGGTAGCTTTCACGTTCACTTGATCCAGTTCAACTTGCAGATCGGCGGCGATCAACGCTCGCATCGCTTCGATATGCGGGGCCATTTTCGGTGCCTGGGCGACGATGGTGTTGTCGACGTTGCCGACTTTCCAGCCCTTGGCGTGGATCAGCGCGACCACATGACGCAGCAGCACGCGGCTGTCGGCGCCCTTGAATTGCGGGTCAGTGTCCGGAAAATGTTTGCCGATATCACCCAGCGCGGCCGCGCCGAGCAAGGCATCGCTCAAGGCGTGCAGCAGGACGTCACCGTCGGAGTGAGCGAGCAGCCCGAAGCTGTGTGCAATGCGCACGCCGCCCAGAGTAATGAAATCGCCTTCAGCGAAACGGTGCACATCGTAGCCGTGGCCAATACGCATAAAAAACGCCCCGATTTTTGTCAGGGCGTGATTCTACCTGCATTAACCGCGCAGGGCGCGTGCGTGATGCTGCAAGTGGTCATCTATGAAGCTTGAGATGAAGAAATAGCTGTGGTCGTAGCCCGGTTGCAGGCGCAACGTCAGCGGATGACCCGCTTGTTTTGCCGCTTGTTGCAGGGCCTGGGGCTTGAGCTGGTTTTCGAGGAAGTCGTCGCGATCACCCTGATCGACCAGTAACGGCAGTTTTTCGCCGGCCTCGGCAATCAGCGCGCAAGCATCCCATTCTTTCCACTTCGAACGGTCTTCACCCAGATAACGCGAGAACGCCTTCTGTCCCCATGGGCAATCCATCGGATTGTTGATCGGCGAAAACGCCGAGACCGACTGGTAACGCCCCGGATTGCGCAGCGCACAAACCAAAGCGCCGTGGCCGCCCATTGAATGGCCGCTGATGCTGCGTTTGTCCGACGCCGGGAAATGCGCTTCAACCAATGAAGGCAATTCCTGCACGACATAGTCATGCATCCGATAGTGCCGCGCCCATGGTTCCTGCGTGGCATTCAGGTAGAACCCGGCGCCGAGGCCGAAATCCCAGGCGCCATCCGGATCACCCGGCACATCCGGGCCGCGCGGACTGGTGTCCGGTGCGACGATGATCAGGCCAAGTTCGGCGGCCATGCGCATCGCGCCGGCCTTTTGCATGAAGTTCTCGTCGGTGCAGGTCAGACCGGACAGCCAGTAGAGCACTGGCAACTTGCCGCCCTGCTCCGCTTGCGGCGGCAGGTACACGGCAAACACCATGTCGCAGCCGAGCATGTCGGAACGGTGGCGATAGCGCTTGTGCCAGCCGCCGAAACTTTTCTGACAGGAGATATTTTCCAGACTCATGTAAAGACTCCTACGCGGCCCCGGCTATAAACCTTCAAGGTCTGTAGCCGTGGCGTCGCGAATGATCAGAAATGAATGACGGTACGGATGCTCTTGCCTTCGTGCATCAGATCGAAGGCCTTGTTGATATCTTCCAGACCCATGGTGTGGGTAATGAAAGTATCCAGCGGAATCTCGCCGCTCTGCGCCATGTCAACGTAGCTTGGCAACTCGGTACGACCACGCACGCCGCCAAATGCCGAACCACGCCAGACGCGACCGGTCACCAGCTGGAACGGACGGGTCGAAATTTCCTGACCGGCACCGGCAACACCGATGATCACCGATTCGCCCCAGCCCTTGTGGCAGCATTCCAGCGCCGCGCGCATCAGTTGCACGTTGCCGATGCATTCAAAGGAGAAGTCGACGCCGCCATCGGTCATGTCGACGATCACTTCCTGGATCGGACGATCGAAGTCTTTCGGGTTGACGCAATCGGTGGCGCCCAACTGCTTGGCGATCTCGAACTTGGCCGGGTTGATGTCGATGGCGATGATCCGCGCAGCCTTGGCTTTAACCGCACCAATGACGGCCGACAGACCGATGCCGCCCAGACCGAAGATCGCCACGGTGTCACCCGGCTTGACCTTGGCGGTGTTGATCACCGCACCGATACCGGTGGTCACGCCGCAACCGAGCAGGCAGACCTTTTCCAGCGGCGCGTCCTTGGCGATTTTCGCCACGGAGATTTCCGGCAGTACGGTGTATTCCGAGAACGTCGAAGTACCCATGTAGTGGAAAATCGTTTGGCCCTTGTAGGAAAAGCGCGAAGTGCCGTCCGGCATCAGACCTTTGCCCTGAGTAGCGCGAATCGCCTGACACAGGTTGGTCTTGCCCGACTTGCAGAATTTGCACTGGCCGCATTCCGGGGTGTACAGCGGAATCACGTGGTCACCGACGGCGACCGAGGTGACGCCCTCGCCGATCGCTTCAACGATTGCGCCACCTTCGTGGCCAAGGATCGACGGGAAGATGCCTTCCGGATCTGCGCCGGACAGGGTGTAGGCGTCAGTGTGGCAAACCCCGGAAGCCACCACGCGCAGCAACACTTCACCGGCCTTGGGCATGGCCACATCGACTTCTACGATTTCCAGCGGCTTCTTGGCCTCGAAGGCAACGGCGGCGCGCGACTTGATCATGCTGACTCTCCAGTGAATCCATTGATTAAAAAAACCAGACCGGCAGTGTAGTACAGCGCGATCTGATGAATAATCCGGACCAAAGCAAAACATTATTGCCATACAGGGATAATCCCGATGTCGGAAAATCGTTGGGAAGGCATCGACGAGTTCGTCGCCGTTGCCGAATGCAGCCAATTCACCGCCGCAGCAGAGCGTCTTGGGGTTTCGTCCTCGCACATCAGTCGACAAATCGTACGACTGGAAGAGCGCTTGCAGACGCGTCTGCTTTATCGCAGTACCCGCCGCGTGACGTTGACCGAAGCCGGACAAACTTTTCTGCAGCATTGCCAACGCCTGCAGGACGGTCGCGAAGAAGCCCTGCGCGCAGTTGGCGACCTGACCAGCGAGCCCAAAGGCATGCTGCGCATGACCTGTGCCGTGGCCTATGGCGAGCGGTTCATCGTGCCGCTGGTGACACGCTTCATGGGGCAATATCCGCAATTGCGCGTCGACATCGAGTTAACCAACCGCCAGCTCGACCTGGTGCATGAGGGGCTGGATTTGGCGATCCGATTGGGCCGGCTACAGGATTCGCGATTGGTCGCCACTCGCCTGGCGCCGCGCCGGATGTATCTGTGCGCGTCTCCGTCCTACGTGGAACGGTATGGCCGCCCACACAGTTTGTCGGAACTGAGCCGCCACAATTGCCTGATCGGCAGCTCGGATCTGTGGCAGCTGGAACAGAACGGGCGGGAATTTTCCCAACGTGTTCAGGGAAACTGGCGCTGCAACAGTGGGCAGGCGGTACTGGATGCGGCGCTGCAAGGGGTCGGCCTGTGTCAGTTGCCGGACTACTACGTGCTGGAGCATTTGCACAGCGGGGCGCTGATTTCGCTGCTGGAGGCGCATCAGCCACCGAATACGGCGGTGTGGGCGTTGTATCCACAGCAGCGGCATTTGTCGCCGAAGGTGCGCAAGCTGGTGGATTTCTTGAAGGAAGGGTTGGCCGAGCGGCCGGAGTATCGGATTTAAAAGCAAAAGATCGCAGCCTGCGGCAGCTCCTACAGGGAAACCGCGAACTCCCTGTAGGAGCTGCCGCAGGCTGCGATCCTTTGATCTTTCAGCGGCGGTTAGCCCAACGCTGACGCAACCACTCCAGATCTTCCGGCCGGGTGACCTTGAGGTTGTCCGCCCGCCCTTCGATCAAACGCGGTGCCAGACCAGCCCACTCCATCGCCGAGGCTTCATCGGTAATCACCGCATCCGCCACCAGACTGTCAGCCAACGCCCGATGCAAGGCACCGAGGCGGAACATCTGCGGTGTGTAGGCTTGCCAGATCACGCTGCGATCCACGGTTTCCACCACACGACCGTGCTTGTCGACCCGCTTCAAGGTGTCGCGCGCCGGCACGGCCAGCAGACCACCGACGGCATCGTCCGCCAGCTCAGCCAGCAATTTGTCGAGATCGTCACGGCTCAGGTTCGGTCGCGCGGCATCGTGCACCAGCACCCAGTCTTCATCGTCGGCACCTTGCGCATGCAAATGCAGCAAGGCATTGAGCACCGACCCGGAACGCTCCGCGCCGCCCTCGACCCGCTGAATCCGCGAGTCGTTGGCGCACGCAAGGTGCGGCCAATAAGGATCATCAACCGCCAGACTGACCACCAGCCCCTTGAGGCTTGGGTGATCGAGGAAACAGCCGAGGCTGTGTTCGAGAATTGTCCGTCCGCCCAGTTGCAGGTATTGCTTGGGACGGTCCGCAGCCATTCGGGCACCGACGCCCGCGGCAGGAATCACGGCCCAGAAGGCCGGCAGGGAATCGATCATTGCGCGAGCTGGTAAAGGGTTTCACCGTCCTTGACCATGCCCAGCTCATGGCGAGCCCGCTCTTCAACGGTCTCCATGCCTTTTTTCAACTCGCTGACTTCAGCATCCATCACCCGATTGCGCTCCAGCAGGCCTTCGTTCTCGGCGTGCTGATCAGCAATCTGCTGCTTCAGCTCGGCGACCTGCGCCAGACTGCCATTGCCCACCCACAGGCGGTACTGCAGACCGGCCAGCAGCAAGAGCAAAACGAGAAACAACCAGTAAGGACTGCGCATCGAATATCAGGTATCCAGTGAAAAAAGACAGCCACGCGAAAACTTTGAAACGTCTGATAGCACGAAGCCTGGAAGATCCAGGCTTGTGCATATAAGGCATCAGATTAGTGGCAAATCCATCGCTGTCACGACTTTTCCGACACAATCCGGTGTCTTTTTACCATCTACAGCTTAACCGCGGAACTCGGCGCGACCGTTGTACTTGGCTTTGCCATTCAACTGCTCTTCGATACGCAGCAGTTGGTTGTACTTGGAAACGCGGTCGGAACGGCACAGCGAACCGGTCTTGATCTGGCCAGCCGAGGTGCCCACGGCCAGGTCGGCAATGGTCGAATCTTCGGTTTCGCCCGAACGGTGCGAGATCACGGCGGTGTAACCGGCGGCCTTGGCCATCTGGATGGCTTCCAGGGTTTCGGTCAGGGTGCCGATCTGGTTGAACTTGATCAGGATCGAGTTGGCGATCTTTTTATCGATGCCTTCTTTCAGGATCTTAGTGTTGGTCACGAACAGGTCGTCGCCGACCAGTTGGGTTTTCTCGCCAATCTTGTCGGTGAGGATCTTCCAGCCAGCCCAGTCGGACTCGTCCAGACCGTCTTCGATCGAGATGATCGGATAACGTTCGGTCAGGCCTTTCAGATAATCGGCGAAACCTTCAGCGGTGAACACCTGGCCTTCGCCGGACAGGTTGTACTTGCCGTCTTCGAAGAACTCGCTCGCGGCGCAGTCCAGCGCCAGGGTCACGTCGGTGCCCAGCTTGTAGCCGGCGTTGGCCACCGCTTCGGAGATCACTTTCAACGCGTCTTCGTTGGACGCCAGGTTTGGTGCGAAACCGCCTTCGTCGCCAACGGCAGTGCTCAGGCCACGGGCCTTCAGCACGGCTTTGAGGTGATGGAAAATCTCGGTGCCCATGCGCAGACCTTCCGAGAAGGTCTTGGCGCCAACCGGCTGCACCATGAATTCCTGGATGTCGACGTTGTTATCGGCATGCTCGCCACCGTTGATGATGTTCATCATCGGCACCGGCATCGAGTACACACCCGGGGTGCCGTTCAGGTTGGCGATGTGTGCGTACAGCGGCAGGTCCTGGTCCTGTGCAGCCGCCTTGGCCGCAGCCAGGGACACCGCGAGGATGGCGTTGGCGCCCAGAGTTGCCTTGTTTTCGGTACCGTCGAGCTTGATCATCGCGTGGTCGAGGGCTTTCTGGTCGCTTGGGTCAGTGCCCAGCAGCAGATCGCGGATCGGACCGTTGATGTTGGCTACCGCCTTGAGCACACCTTTGCCCAGGTAACGGCTCTTGTCGCCATCACGCAGCTCGAGCGCTTCACGCGAGCCAGTGGATGCACCGGACGGCGCGCAAGCGCTGCCGATGATGCCGTTGTCGAGAAGCACGTCCGCTTCCACGGTGGGATTGCCACGGGAGTCGAGGACTTCACGACCTTTGATGTCGACGATTTTTGCCATTGTTGTAAACACTCCAAAGTTGACGAAAACGACGCAGCTAGAGGAAATCTTTTTACCGTCGGCAAGTGGTGTGCAGCGGGCAGCTTGCAGACGACAACGCACATGCCCGAGGGCATGTGCGACAAATCGTGCGGTACTTTACCGGAGAATTGAGGTTTACGCGGTTTCTACCGTCGGAAAACTCTTCACCAGTTCGTCCAGGGCTTTGAGCTGGGCCAGGAATGGCTCCAGTTTGTCCAGACGCAAGGCGCAGGGGCCGTCGCATTTGGCGTTGTCCGGATCCGGATGCGCTTCGAGGAACAGACCGGCCAGCGACTGGCTCATGCCTGCCTTGGCCAGATCGGTGACCTGTGCACGGCGCCCGCCGGCGGAGTCGGAACGACCGCCAGGCATTTGCAGCGAGTGGGTCACGTCGAAGAATACCGGGTACTCGAACTGCTTCATGATGCCGAAGCCGAGCATGTCGACCACGAGGTTGTTGTAGCCGAAGCTCGAACCACGCTCGCAGAGGATCAATTGATCGTTACCCGCTTCCACACACTTGTTCAGGATGTGTTTCATTTCCTGAGGGGCGAGGAACTGGGCTTTCTTGATGTTGATCACCGCGTTGGTCTTAGCCATCGCGACGACCAGATCGGTCTGACGCGACAGGAAGGCCGGCAGCTGGATGATGTCGCAGACTTCAGCGACGACCGCAGCCTGATCAGGCTCGTGGACGTCGGTGATGATCGGCACGCCGAAGGCTTGCTTGATGTCCTGGAAGATGCGCATGCCCTCTTCCAGGCCAGGGCCGCGATACGAGGTCACAGAAGAGCGGTTGGCCTTGTCGAAGCTGGCCTTGAACACGTAAGGGATACCGAGTTTCTCGGTAACCTTCACGTACTCCTCGCAAACCTGCATGGCCATGTCGCGGCTTTCCAGCACGTTCATGCCGCCGAACAGCACCATGGGTTTGTCGTTGGCAATCTCGATGTCGCCGACGCGGATGATCTTCTGTGCCATCGGGTTACGCCTTCTTCTGGTGTTGAGCCAACGCTGCTTTTACGAAACCGCTGAACAGCGGGTGACCGTCACGAGGCGTCGAGGTGAACTCCGGGTGGAACTGGCAAGCGACGAACCATGGATGATCCGGCGCTTCGACCACTTCAACCAGCGCGGCGTCAGCGGAGCGACCGGAGATTTTCAGGCCGGCTTCGATGATTTGTGGCAGCAGGTTGTTGTTCACTTCGTAGCGGTGACGGTGACGTTCAACGATCACGTCCTTGCCATAGCAATCGTGCACCTTGGAGCCGGCTTCGAGCAGGCATTCCTGAGCGCCGAGGCGCATGGTGCCGCCCAGATCGGACGCTTCGGTACGCACTTCAACCGCGCCGGTGGCGTCTTCCCACTCGGTGATCAGACCCACGACCGGATGGCCGCTGGCGCGATCGAACTCGGTGGAGTTGGCGTCTTTCCAGCCCAGCACGTTACGGGCGAACTCGATAACCGCCACTTGCATGCCCAGGCAGATGCCCAGGTACGGAACCTTGTTTTCACGAGCGTACTGAACGGCCGTGATCTTGCCTTCCACGCCGCGCAGACCGAAGCCGCCCGGTACGAGGATCGCGTCGACGCCTTCGAGCAGCGCAGTGCCCTGGTTCTCGATGTCTTCGGAATCGATGTAACGCAGGTTGACCTTGGTACGGTTGGTGATGCCGGCGTGACTCATCGCTTCGATCAGCGACTTGTAGGCGTCCAGCAACTCCATGTACTTGCCGACCATCGCGATGGTCACTTCGTGCTCTGGATTGAGCTTGGCATCGACGACCTTTTCCCACTCGGACAGGTCGGCGCCGTTGCATTGCAGGCCGAAACGCTCGACGACGAAATCGTCCAGACCCTGGGCGTGCAGCACGGCCGGGATCTTGTAGATGGTATCGACGTCTTCCAGGGAGATCACCGCACGCTCTTCAACGTTGGTGAACAGCGCGATCTTGCGACGCGACGACACATCCACCGGATGGTCGGAGCGGCAGATCAGCACGTCAGGCTGCAGGCCAATCGAACGCAGCTCTTTAACCGAGTGCTGGGTTGGCTTGGTCTTGGTCTCGCCAGCGGTGGCGATGTACGGAACCAGGGTCAGGTGCATCAGCATCGCGCGCTTGGAACCGACTTCCACACGCAGTTGACGGATGGCTTCGAGGAACGGTTGCGATTCGATGTCGCCAACGGTACCGCCGATTTCCACCAGGGCCACGTCGGCATCGCCGGCACCCTTGATGATGCGACGCTTGATTTCGTCGGTGATGTGCGGAATCACCTGGATGGTTGCACCCAGGTAATCACCACGGCGCTCTTTGCGCAGCACGTGCTCGTAGACACGGCCGGTGGTGAAGTTGTTGTTCTGGGTCATGGTCGTGCGGATGAACCGCTCGTAGTGGCCCAGGTCCAGGTCGGTCTCGGCGCCGTCGTGGGTGACGAACACTTCACCGTGCTGGAACGGGCTCATGGTGCCCGGGTCGACGTTGATGTACGGATCCAGCTTAAGCATGGTGACCTTAAGCCCCCGCGCCTCCAGGATGGCCGCCAATGAAGCCGAGGCAATGCCTTTCCCCAATGAAGAAACAACACCGCCCGTGACGAATATGTAGCGCGTCATGAAAAACCCTAGAAGTCTGCGTTAAAGCGGTACGAGCCGCCGGGGAAAGCGAAGGAAGGCCGAAGCCCCCGATCACCTGCATTAATCACAGTGCACCTTTCAAAAAAACCGCCGCGTTGGGACAGACCGGCAGATGAAACACCGGTACGTTGCTCGCTACACATTTTTTGGAATCGCCCAGCAAAGACTGCTTGGTAATCGGCAACTCCTGCAATTCAGGCGAATCCACAGAAGTTGTATCAAGAAGGGAGCGTAGTCTACCGGAATGCCCCTTTCATCTCAAACCTTGATCTTCGTCTGTTGGCTGCCAATGCAATTTCCAGCCGTCCGACTCCCGCCCGTCAAGCCCCGGCAGGTTCGCCACGGCGAGCAATTCTGCGCCGCGAAACAGCAGCGGCAATCTGCCACGGACGAAGCCCGGCACCGCGCGCTCATTGAGCAGGCGCTTGAGATCGCGGTGCCCACGATCGGCCAGGTGCATGACTTCGCCGCCCTGTCGATAGCCAATCCGCAACGGCCCGATGGGAGTCTGCCCGCTGAACATGACACGCCCGTTATTCGCCAAGGGTAGCGGCATCGATGGGTCATGCCAGTCAACGCTGACCGCTGGCGCACGCAGCCAGTCGCCGTTCAACCACCATATCCGACCTGCGCTGCGATGGACCTCGCCATCGGCCAGACGCCAGACCGGGGATGCATCGCTGGCAGCGCCGCACAGGTTGTCCCAACCCGACCAATGGTCAGTGTCGGGCAGCCGGGTCAGCGGTTCGAGCCAGTGGCTGAGTGCATTGCGCTGACGAGCGGCGGACAAATTCGCCAGCGGCGCCAGCTCCAGCGACGGCAGGGCCAGCCATGGAAACCCGCTCGGCGTGGCGGCTTGTGCCAGATCGAGCTGCGCCAGCTCATCGAGCAGGCCTTGCGCCTCACGCAGGTGCGCCGCACTGCGCGCCATGTTCGCCTGCGCTTGCGGCCAGCGCGCGGTGAGCAGCGGCAGCACCTGATGACGCAAGTAGTTGCGGGAGAACTGCCGGTCTTCGTTCGACGGGTCTTCGATCCAGTGCAACTGATGCGCACGGGCGTACACCTCAAGCTCGGCACGCGTGACATCGAGAAGAGGCCGCAACAGCGTGCCCTGCCCCAACGGCCGCTGCGCCGGCATCGCCGAAAGTCCGCGAACGCCGGCACCGCGCATCAGGCGAAACAACAGGGTTTCGGCCTGATCATCACGGTGTTGCCCGGTCAGCAGCACGTCATCCGCTTCGGTCAGCGACATGAACGCCGCGTAACGCGCCTCCCGCGCCGCCCTTTCAAGACTGGCGCCGGGCTGCACCATCACCCGCATCACGTGCAGCGGCACACCCAGCGCATCGCAGACCGACTGACAATGCGCCGGCCACGCATCGGCCGCAGCCTGGAGGCCGTGGTGGATATGGATGGCGCTGAGCGCAGGAAATGATTCGGTTTTTGCCAGATCGGCAAGCAGGTGCAGCAGGACGGTGGAGTCGAGACCACCGGAAAACGCGATGCGCCAATGAGCGGCGTCGCGCCAAGGCTCAAGGTTGCGCAAAAGCCGTGAAGGCAAATCAATCATGGACTGACCCATACCTTTCTCTTTGCCCCAAACAACTGTGGGAGCGAGCCTGCTCGCGAAGACGGTTTAACATTCAACTCATTCGTCGAGTGTCATACCGCTTTCGCGAGCAGGCTCGCTCCCACATGGGTATCGCGCTTCGACTTAGAGACCGTAGCTCATCAGACGATCGTAACGGCGCTTGAGCAGCGCTTCGTTGTCGAACTTCTTCAGCATCGCCAGCTGCGAGCTCAGCTCGGCGCGGATCGACGCAGCGGCAGCGGCCGGATCACGATGGGCGCCGCCCAGTGGCTCGCCGATCACCTTGTCGACGATACCCAGACCTTTCAGGCGCTCGGCGGTGATGCCCATCGCCTCGGCAGCGTCCGGCGCTTTTTCGGCGGTTTTCCACAGGATCGAAGCACAACCTTCCGGCGAGATCACCGCGTAGGTCGAGTACTGCAGCATGTTCAACTGATCGCAAACACCGATCGCCAACGCACCGCCGGAACCACCTTCACCGATCACGGTGGCGATGATCGGGGTTTTCAGGCGCGCCATCACGCGCAGGTTCCAGGCGATGGCCTCGCTCTGGTTGCGCTCTTCGGCGTCAATACCCGGGTAGGCGCCCGGGGTGTCGATGAAGGTCAGGATCGGCATCTTGAAACGCTCGGCCATTTCCATCAGACGGCAAGCCTTGCGGTAGCCTTCCGGACGCGGCATACCGAAGTTGCGGCGCACCTTCTCGCGCACTTCGCGACCCTTCTGGTGACCGATGACCATCACTGGCTGGTCTTCCAGACGGGCCACGCCACCCACAATGGCGGCGTCGTCGGAGAAGTGACGGTCACCGTGCAGTTCGTCGAACTCGGTGAAGATGTGCTCGATGTAATCAAGGGTGTACGGGCGTTTCGGGTGGCGCGCCAGGCGAGCGATCTGCCAGCTGGTCAGCTTGCCGAAGATGTCTTCGGTCAGCGTGCGGCTCTTGTCCTGCAGGCGGGAGATCTCATCGCCGATATTCAGCGAATTGTCATTACCGACCAAGCGCAACTCTTCGATCTTGGCTTGCAGGTCGGCGATCGGCTGTTCGAAATCTAGAAAATTCGGGTTCATAGGCGTCCGTCTTGGGTCGTGTCCCAAATGAGCTTGGGCCGGCCGGTTGTCTATTCGCGCCCTACCTTAAGGGAGAGGCGCGCTGAGGTCGAGATTAAAAATTCAGGTTGTGGGCAAGCGCAATGATGGCACTTGCCGGTCAACGGTATTGGAGGAAGACGTTGTCTCGCCCGAACTGGTCACGCAGGGCTTGAATCAACGCATCTGCCGGGTCGATTCGCCAGGTCTCGCCGAACTGCAGCAAGGTCTTCGCATCGGGACTGGTGTACTCCATGGTGATCGGGCACGCCCCGCGGTGACGCTTGAGCAGTTCACCCAACCAGCGTAGCTGATCGCCTTTCAAATCCTGAGTGTGCAGCTTCAGGCGCAGGCTTTCGGCCAGATTGGTCCGTGCATCCTCCATGCTCATCACCCGTTTGACCCGCAGGCGCAGGCCGCCGGAGAAGTCGTCGTTGCTGACTTCGCCTTCGACCACCACCATCGCGTCGGTCTGCAACAGCGACTGCGCAGAATGGAACGCATCGGCAAACAGCGACGCCTCGATCCGTCCCGAGCGGTCATCGAGGGTGATGAAGCCCATCTTGTCGCCCTTTTTGTTCTTCATCACGCGCAGGGCAATGATCATCCCGGCCACGGTTTGCGTGTCGCGAGCCGGTTTCAGGTCGATGATGCGCTGCCGGGCGAAGCGGCGAATCTCGCCTTCATATTCGTCGATCGGGTGACCGGTCAGGTACAGGCCCAGGGTGTCTTTCTCACCCTTGAGGCGTTCCTTGAGGGTCAGCTCCTTGGCCTTGCGGTGCGTCGCGTAGACGTCGGCATCTTCCTCGACGAACAGCCCGCCGAACAGGTCGGCATGACCGCTGTCGCGGGTGCGCGCAGTCTGCTCAGCCGACTTGATTGCCTCTTCCATCGCCGCCAGCAGCACGGCGCGGTTGCGGTCGATGTTGGCCTGATAAGCCTTTTGTTCATCGTGGAAGTACGGGCCGAGACGATCCAGCGCACCGCTGCGGATCAAACCGTCCAGCGTACGTTTGTTGATGCGCTTGAGGTCGACCCGGGCACAGAAGTCGAACAGATCCTTGAAGGGACCGGCCTGACGGGCCTCGGTGATCGCTTCCACCGGGCCTTCACCGACACCTTTGATCGCGCCCAGGCCGTACACGATGCGGCCTTCGTCGTTCACCGTGAACTTGAACTCCGAAGTGTTCACGTCCGGCGCGTCGAGGCGCAGCTTCATCGTGCGCACTTCCTCGATCAAGGTCACGACCTTGTCGGTGTTGTGCATATCCGCCGAAAGCACCGCCGCCATGAACGGCGCCGGGTAATGGGCTTTCAGCCAAGCGGTCTGGTACGACACCAGGCCGTAAGCGGCGGAGTGGGACTTGTTGAAGCCGTAACCGGCGAATTTCTCCACCAGGTCAAAAATGTTACCGGCAAGATCCGCATCGATATTGTTCGACGCACAACCTTCAATGAAACCGCCGCGCTGCTTGGCCATTTCTTCGGGTTTCTTCTTACCCATCGCCCGACGCAGCATGTCCGCACCACCGAGGGTGTAACCGGCCATGACCTGGGCGATCTGCATCACCTGTTCCTGATACAGGATGATGCCGTACGTCGGCGCCAGTACCGGTTGCAGGCCTTCATACTGGTAATCCGGGTGCGGATAAGCCAATTCGGCGCGACCGTGCTTACGGTTGATGAAGTCATCCACCATGCCCGATTGCAGTGGGCCCGGACGGAACAGGGCCACCAGTGCGATCAAGTCTTCGAGGCAGTCAGGCTTGAGCTTTTTGATCAGCTCTTTCATGCCCCGGGATTCGAGCTGGAACACCGCGGTGGTTTCAGCTTTTTGCAGCAGCTGATAAGTCGGTTTGTCATCCAGCGGGATGAACGCGATGTCCAGCGGCGGCTCGTTGACCTTGGCGCGGTCGCGGTTGATGGTTTTCAGCGCCCAGTCGATGATCGTCAGGGTCCGCAAGCCGAGGAAGTCGAACTTCACCAGACCGGCCGCCTCAACGTCGTCCTTGTCGAACTGGGTCACCAGGCCATCGCCGGCCTCGTCGCAATAGATCGGCGAGAAATCGGTCAGCTTGGTCGGGGCGATTACCACACCACCGGCGTGCTTGCCGACGTTACGCACCACGCCCTCGAGCTTGCGCGCCATCTCCCAGATTTCCGCCGCTTCCTCATCGACCTTGATGAAGTCGCGCAGGATCTCTTCCTGCTCGTAGGCTTTTTCCAGGGTCATGCCGACTTCGAACGGAATCATCTTCGACAGACGATCCGCCAGGCCGAATGATTTGCCCTGGGCTCGCGCCACGTCGCGCACCACCGCCTTGGCGGCCATGGAACCGAAGGTGATGATCTGGCTTACAGCGTTGCGGCCATATTTTTCGGCCACGTAATCAATTACCCGGTCGCGACCGTCCATGCAGAAGTCGACGTCGAAGTCGGGCATCGAGACCCGTTCCGGGTTAAGGAAACGTTCGAACAGCAGATCGTATTCCAGCGGGTCGAGGTCGGTGATCTTCTGCACATAGGCCACCAGCGATCCGGCACCCGACCCACGGCCCGGGCCCACCGGCACGCCGTTGTTCTTGGCCCACTGGATAAAGTCCATCACGATCAGGAAGTAACCGGGGAAGCCCATCTGGATGATGATATCCAGCTCGAAATTCAGCCGGTCGACGTAGACCTGACGCTTGGCCTCATAGTCTTCGGTGGTGTCCTTGGGCAGCAATACGCTGAGGCGGTCTTCCAGACCATCGAACGACACCTTGCGGAAGTATTCATCGATGGTCATGCCATCAGGAATCGGGTAGTCAGGCAGGAAGTGCTTGCCCAGCTTCACGTCGATGTTGCAACGCTTGGCAATCTCGACGGTGTTTTCGATCGCATCGGGAATGTCACTGAACAGCTCGGCCATTTCCTCGGCGCTTTTCAGGTACTGCTGATCGCTGTAATTCTTCGAGCGCCGCGGATCGTCGAGGGCGCGGCCCTCACCGATGCACACGCGGGTTTCGTGGGCAGCAAAGTCTTCCTGCTTGATGAAGCGCACATCGTTGGTCGCCACCAGCGGCGCGCCGAGCTTGTCGGCCAGGGCCACGGCGCCGTGCAATTGCTCTTCGTCGTTGGGGCGATTGGTGCGCTGGATTTCCAGATAGAAACGGTCAGGGAACACCGCCATCCACTCGCGCGCCAAAGTCTCGGCTTCGGCTGGGTTACCGCCAATCATGGCCATGCCGATCTCGCCTTCCTTCGCGGCGGACAGCATGATCAGGCCTTCGTTGGCCTCGGCGACCCATTCGCGCTCGATGATGATCATGCCGTTACGTTGGCCGTCGATGAAGCCGCGCGAGATCAGCTCGGTGAGATTGCGATAGCCCTTGGCGTTCATTACCAACAGGCTGATCCGGCTCAATGGCCCGTCCGGATCCTTGTTCGACAGCCACAGGTCGGCGCCGCAGATCGGCTTGATGCCGGCGCCCATGGCGTTTTTATAGAATTTGACCAGGGAACACATGTTGTTCTGATCGGTGACCGCCACGGCCGGCATGTTCATGCCGGTCAGCGCCTTGACCAGTGGCTTGATCCGCACCAGCCCGTCGACCAGGGAGTATTCAGTGTGCAGGCGTAGATGAACGAATGAAGCCGGCATAGTGATCCTGTCCAGTTACATAGAGACAACAAGGCCCGGATTGTACCGGGCCTCGAACAAAACATCAGCCTTGCGCCTAAACCTGCGTCAGACCTTCCAGCGCCTCGTAAGCCTGACGCACCGGGGCGAACGAGCGCCGGTGAATCGGCGTCGGGCCAAGACGCACCAACGCTTCCAGATGAACGGGCGTCGGATAGCCTTTATGGCCGCCGATGCCGTAACCCGGGTAGATCAATTCGAATGCCGACATCTCGCGATCGCGACTGACTTTGGCCAGAATCGACGCCGCGGCAATCGCCGGTACCTTGCTGTCACCCTTCACCACCGCTTCGGCGCGCATCGGCAGTTTCGGGCAGCGGTTACCGTCGATCATCGCCAGTTTCGGCTGAATATGCAGACCGGCCACCGCGCGCTGCATGGCGAGCATGGTCGCGTGGAGGATGTTCAGCTCGTCGATTTCCTCGACTTCGGCGCGGGCGATGCACCAGCTCAGGGATTTCTCGATGATCTCGTCGTAGAGCTTCTCGCGCTTGGCTTCAGTGAGTTTCTTCGAGTCGTTGAGACCGAGGATCGGCCGGTTTGGATCGAGGATCACCGCCGCCGTCACCACTGCGCCGCACAACGGGCCGCGACCGACTTCGTCGACACCGGCCACCAGTTCTTCGACTTCGGCGACCAGGGTGAAATCCAGGCCCATTTGCATCGTCTTGCTCATTGTTTCCGACCGATCAGGTTAAGGACGGCATCCGCCGCCTGATTGGAAGCATCCAGCCGCAGGGTTCGGTGGATTTCGTCGAAGCCTCGGGTCTGCTCTTCGCCGCCTTCGATCAATGGCAACAAGGTCTGCGCCAATGCCTCGACTGTCGCATCATCCTGCAACAATTCCGGCACCAAGAGCCGTTGGGCCAGCAGGTTCGGCAGCGACACGTACGGGCTCTTGACCATGCGCTTGAGAATCCAGAAGGTCAGCGGCGCCAGGCGATACGCAACGACCATTGGTCGCTTGTACAGCAACGCCTCAAGCGTCGCCGTGCCCGAAGCGATCAGCACCGCGTTGCACGCCGCGAGAGCCAGATGGGATTTGCCATCGAGCAGGGTCACCGGCAAGTCGCGGCCAACCAGCAACGCTTCGAGCTGTGCGCGACGCTCGGCATTGGCGCACGGGATGACGAAGCGCAGCCCCGGGCGCATGGCCCGCAGACGCTCGGCCGTATCAAGGAACAGCGCGCCCAGACGACCCACTTCACCACCGCGACTGCCGGGCATCAACGCCACCAGCGGCCCGTCGGGCAAGCCGAGTTCGGCACGCGCAGCGGCGCGGTCGGCCTGCAACGGAATGGTATCGGCCAGCGTATGACCGACGAACCGCACCGGCACGCCTTTCTCTTCGTAGAATTTTGCTTCAAATGGCAACAGGGTGAGCATCAGATCGCAGCCTTCGCGAATCTTCAGCACACGCTTCTGGCGCCACGCCCACACCGACGGGCTGACGTAGTGCACGGTCTTGATCCCGGCCTGACGCAGCTTGAGTTCGATATTGAGGTTGAAATCCGGGGCATCGATGCCGATGAACACGTCCGGCTTCTCGGCGATCAGCGTGGCGATCAGGTCCTTGCGGCGCTTGAGCAACTCGCGCAGCCGCCCGAGCACCTCCACGAGCCCCATGACCGAAAGGCGTTCCATGGGGAAATACGACGTCAGGCCTTCAGCCTGCATCAACGGACCGCCGACACCGATAAACTCGACTGCCGGATGCTGCGCCTTGAGGGCGCGCATCAAACCGGCGCCCAAAATATCCCCGGAAGCTTCGCCCGCCACCAGCGCAATACGCAGATTGGCCATGATCAGCGGGTGATGCCGCGAGTCGAGGACTGGATCGAATCACGGAACAGCGCGACTTCCGGGAATTGCGCAGCAGGTTCAACCAGTTCGGCCAGCGCTTGCTCCACGGTCAGCCCCTGGCGATACACCGTTTTATAGGCGCGGCGCAGCGCATGAATCGCGTCTTCACTGAAACCGCGGCGGCGCATGCCTTCGAAATTCATGCTGCGCGCTTCGGCGGGGTTGCCGAATACGGTGACGAACGCCGGAACGTCCTTGCCGATAGCAGTGCCCATGCCGGAGAAGCTGTGCGCGCCAATATGGCAATACTGATGAACCAAGGTGAACCCGGACAGGATCGCCCAGTCGTCAACGTGCACATGCCCGGCCAACGCGGTGTTGTTGACCAGAATGCAGTGGTTGCCAATGACGCTGTCATGCCCGATGTGGGCGTAGGCCATGATCAGGTTGTGATCGCCCAGCGTGGTTTCCGAACGGTCCTGCACGGTGCCACGGTGAATGGTCACGCCTTCGCGGATGACGTTGTGGTCACCGATCACCAGACGGGTTTCTTCACCTTTGTACTTCAGATCGGGCGTGTCTTCGCCTACCGAGGAAAACTGGTAGATGCGGTTGTGCTTGCCGATGCGGGTCGGGCCTTTGAGGACCACGTGCGGCCCGATCACAGTACCCTCGCCGATTTCCACACCTGCGCCGATGATCGACCACGGGCCGACCTCGACGCCGTCAGCCAGAATGGCCGACGGATCGATGATTGCACGAGGGTCAATCAAACTCATAGCTTGCGTTCCGCACAGATGATTTCCGCCGAGCAGACCGGCTTGCCGTCGACCGAAGCCTGGCATTCGAATTTCCAGATCTGACGCTTGCAGCTGATGAACTTGGCTTCAAGGATCAACTGGTCGCCCGGCAGCACTGGCTGGCGGAAACGCAGTTTGTCGGAACCGACGAAGTAGTACAGGGTGCCGTCGGCCGGTTTTACGTCAAGCATTTTGAAACCGAGGATCCCGGCAGCCTGGGCCATCGCTTCGATGATCAGTACGCCCGGCATGATCGGGTGCGCCGGGAAGTGGCCGTTGAAGAATGGCTCATTGATGCTGACATTCTTGTAGGCGCGAATGCGCTTGCCTTCAGTGTCCAGTTCCACCACCCGGTCCACCAGCAGGAACGGGTAACGGTGAGGCAGGTATTCGCGAATCTCGTTGATGTCCATCATTTCGGGGGGAAGCCTATGTAAAGATTGGGAGCGCGACTGACGCGCACTCCTCTAGCAAATCAAGGAGGCAGTCTAGAGGCTGTGCACACTTGATATGGAAATGGTATCAGCCATCAGATGAAGCATTGCTGCCGGGGGTCACTTCCCCGACGCGCTTTTCCAGCTGCTTCAAACGTCGCGCGAGGTCATCGAGCTGACGGATGCGGGCCGCGCTTTTGCGCCATTCGGCCGCCGGTTGCATGGCTGTGCCGGACGAATAGGCACCCGGCTCGGTAATCGAGTGGGTCACCATGGTCATCCCGGTCAGGAAAACGTTGTCGCAAATATCGATGTGCCCAACCAGGCCGACACCACCGGCGAGCATGCAATGCTTGCCGATTTTGGTGCTGCCGGAGATACCGACACACGCCGCCATGGCGGTGTGATCACCGACCTGGACGTTGTGCGCGATCTGGATCTGGTTGTCGAGTTTCACGCCGTTGCCGATCACGGTATCTGCCAGCGCACCACGGTCGATGGCGGTGTTCACGCCGATCTCGACATCGTCGCCGATGGTCACGCCACCGATCTGGGCGATCTTCTGCCAGATACCTTTCTCGTTGGCAAAACCGAAACCTTCACCACCGAGCACGGCACCGGACTGGATCACTACGCGCTTGCCGATGCGCACGTCGTGGTACAGCGTCACCCGCGGAGCGAGCCAGCCGCCCTCACCGATTTCACTGCGTGCACCGATGACGCAATGGGCGCTCAACGTGACCTGCGCACCGATGCGCGCACCCGCTTCGATCACCACGAACGGACCAATGCTGGCGCTTGGATCAACCACTGCATCCGGCGCAATCACCGCTGTGGGATGAACACCCGCAGTGGCTTTCGGTTTCGGATCGAACAGGTGCGAGATGCGTGCATAAGCCAGGTAAGGATCCGGCACCACCAGTGCGTGACCGGCAAAACCGTCGGCATCAGCCTCCTTGAGCAATAGCGCAGCCGCCTGGGAACTTGCCAGGTATTTGCGATACTGAGGATTTGCCAGAAAGCTCAACTGAGCTGGGCCAGCCTCCTGCAAGGTGGCTAGCCCAGTAATTTGCGTCTCGGGGTCGCCACGCAGGGTGGCGCCGAGGAACTCGGCCAACTGGCCGAGCTTGATAGTCACGGTCATGGGTTACTTCAGCTGATTCATGCGCTCGATAACCTGGCGCGTGATGTCGTACTGAGGTTTGACATCGATCACTGCGCCACGCTCGAACACCAGGTCAAAACCACCTTTCTTGATGACTTCTTCCACTGCGCTATCCAGTTTCGGCTTCAGCTGCTTGAGCATTTCGCGGTCGGCAACTGCCTTGGCTTCGTTCAGTTCCTTGGACTGGAACTGGAAGTCACGGGCCTTTTGCTTGAACTCAAGCTCCAGACGCTCACGCTCGCCCTGCTGCATCTTGTCGCCACCGGCCATCAGACGGTCCTGAATGCCTTTGGCGCTGCTTTCCAGCGTCTTGAGCTTGGTCAGTTGCGGACCGAACTTCTTCTCGGCATCCACCGCGTATTTCTTGGCCGCATCGGATTCCAGCAATGCCATCTGATAGTTCAGAACGGCGATTTTCATGTCGGCGAACGCCGGGCCTGCCACCAGTACGGAGGCCAGGAGAACCAATTGAGTCAACTTACGCACGATGCACTCCTACAAAATCCATTGTCGTTATCTTGGGTCAGACGCTTAGAACGTCTGGCCGAGGGAGAATTGGAACACTTGAGTTTCAGCGTTATCCGGTTTCTTGACCGGCATCGCCAGAGCAAAACTCAGAGGACCCAGTGCGGTGACCCAGGTCACACCCACACCAACGGAACTGGCCATGTTGCTCAGGCTGATGTCGTTGCACTGTGTGTCTGACGTGGAGCCTGCTGTCGCGTTTGTCGTCTTCTGGCACTTGGAATCGAATACGTTACCCACATCCCAGAATACCGAAGTCCGCAGGGAGCGTTGATCCTTCACGAATGGCAGCGGGAACAGAACCTCGGCACCACCCTGGATCAGCACGTTACCACCAAATGGCAACGGATCCTGGTCCGGGTCAGCGATGGTACCTACGTTACCGGTTTTGTCGAAACCACGACTCGGCGTACTACGAGGACCCAAGGTGCTGTCCTTGAAACCGCGAACCGAGTTGAAACCACCAGCATAGTAGTTTTCATAGAACGGCAAGCCGTCGGTCGAACCATAGCCGTCGCCATAACCCAGCTCGGTGTGCAGACGCAGGGTGTAGTTTTCGGTGATCGGCTGGAACAACTGACCACGGTAGTCGAGTTTGTAGAACGACAGGTCGCTGCCTGGAATCGTGGTTTCCAGTGTCAGGCTCTGGGAACGGCCACGGGTCGGCAATACACCCTTGTTCAGGGTCGATTCGGACCAGCCGGCCGACGCCTTGAAGTTCAGGTACTGATCGCCTTCCTTGTTCACGAAGTCGAAGATCTCGTCAACGGTGTACTGACCGGTCTTGATCTTGTCCTGCTGTGCGGACAGACCGAAGGTCAGACGCGAAGTCTCGCTGATCGGATAGCCAACGTTGACGCCGGCACCCAGGCTGTCTACCGCATAGCTGGCTACATCGATGTTGAGATCTTTGTAGTCGGTAGTGCGATAGAACGCGTTGTAACCCAGGCTCACGCCATCGGCGGTCCAGTAGGGGTCAACGTAGCCGAAGTTGTAGCGGCTCTGGTATTCGCTGCGAGTCAGGCCCACGCTCACACGGTTACCGGTACCCAGGAAGTTGTTCTGGGTGATCGAACCACCGAGGATCAGACCGGCGCTCTGGGCGAAACCGACGCTGGCGGTGATCGAACCGGAAGCTTGTTCTTCAACGGCGTAGTTCACGTCCACCTGGTCGTCGACACCCGGTACAGCCGGCGTCTCGACGTTCACTTCCTTGAAGAAGCCCAGACGTTCAAGACGGGTCTTGGACTGGTCGATCAGGTAGGTCGAAGCCCAGCCACCTTCCATCTGACGCATTTCACGACGCAGCACTTCGTCTTCGGACTTGGTGTTGCCACGGAAATTGATACGGTTGACGTAGGCACGCTTGCCCGGATCGACGGCGAACAGGATGTCCACAGTGTGATCGTCGTCATGCGGCTGAGGAACGCCATTGACGTTGGCGAAGGTGTAGCCCTCGTTACCCAGGCGACGAGTGATCAGTTCGGAAGTGGTGGTCATCAGCTTGCGCGAGAACACCTGGCCTTTCTGCACCAGCAACAGCGACTTGACCTGGTCTTCAGGGACTTTCAGGTCACCGCTGAGCTTGACGTCACGTACGGTGTACTTCTCGCCTTCGGTGATGTTGACGGTGATGTAGACGTGCTTCTTGTCCGGGGTGATGGATACCTGGGTCGAAGCGATATCCATGTTGATGTAACCACGGTCCAGGTAGTAGGAACGCAGACGCTCCAGGTCACCGGACAGCTTTTCACGGGCGTACTTGTCATCGTTCTTGAAGAACGACAGCCAGTTGGTGGTTTTCAGCTCGAACAGGTCGATCAGGTCGTCATCAGGGAAGACCGTGTTACCCACCACGTTGATGTGCTGGATCGCGGCCACGGTGCCTTCGTTGATCTTCACTTTCAGCGCCACGCGGTTGCGCGGCTGCGAGACCACTTCGGTATCGACGGTCGCCGAGTAACGGCCCTGGGCAACGTACTGACGCTGCAGCTCGTTACGGACACCTTCGAGGGTGGCGCGCTGGAAGATTTCACCTTCGGACAGACCGGACTGCTTCAGGCCTTTCATCAGGTCTTCGGTAGAGATCGCCTTGTTGCCCTCGATCTCGATACTGGCGACCGACGGACGTTCGACGACCGTGATCACCAGAACGTTGCCTTCGCGGCCCAGCTGGATATCTTGAAAGAAACCGGTTTTGAACAACGCACGAGTGGATTCCACCAGGCGACGATCATCCGCCTGCTCGCCGACGTTCAACGGCAAGGCACCAAAGACGCTACCCGCGGAGACCCGCTGGAGGCCGTTGACGCGAATATCAGAGATAGTGAAGGACTCGGCGTGAACTTCGGCGATCATCAATACGGTGAGAACCGCAGTTAGCAGCAGACGTTTCATGAAGTCCTTTCTTATTCCAACTGGCAATAAACAAACTGCCGCAAAATGCGGCAGATTCGCAATTCAGCGAAGCTTTACAGTCGACCCAGATCATTGACCAGAGCAAGCAACATCACTCCGACCACCAAACTGATACCGATCTGCACCCCCCAACCTTGCACCCGATCCGACAAGGGGCGACCACGCACCCACTCAATCAGATAAAACAACAAATGCCCCCCATCCAGTACAGGAATGGGCAGCAAATTCAGAACCCCCAGGCTAATACTCAGATAAGCAAGGAAATTCAGGAAATCAGCAACGCCCGACTGGGCAGAAGCGCCCGCCACTTTAGCAATGGTTATCGGCCCACTCAAGTTTTTTACCGAGAGCTCGCCAAACAGCATTTTCTTCAACGAGTCCAGCGTCAGCACGCTCATGGTCCAGGTACGACGGGCACCCTCGCCAATCGCGGCCAACGGACCATAACTGACCTCGCGAATCATTTCCGGCGGCCAGTCCACGGCTTTTACACCCGCCCCGAGATAACCGCTTGGCGACTTGCTTTCGCCGCGCGCTGCCAGGGTCACCGGGACGTCGATTTGAGCACCATCGCGCTCGACTTTCAGCATGATTTTGGTATCAGGACGCGTACGAACGCTGTCGACCACTTGCTGCCAGTCATTCAGCGCCAGGCCGTCGAGCGCCAGCAGGCGATCACCGGTTTTCAGACCGGCGGCTTGTGCCGGGCCTTTTGGATCGAGCTCGGCCAGCACCGGCGGCAAAGCCGGGCGCCACGGGCGAATACCCAGCGAGCGAATCGGATCGGGCTCATCAGCGCCTTTGAGCCAATGATCCAGCGCCAGCTCACGCGGCGTGTCGGCGGTAGAGCCCTGCTCGCGCACGAGCAATTGCAGGGAGCCGCTTTCCCCGAGTCGACGCACCAGCTGCAAATTGACGGCAGCCCAACCGGACGTTGGTTCACCATCGATGGCAACGATTTCCTGACCGGCACTCAAACCAGCCCTGGCCGCAATGCTGCCGGACTCGACGGCACCAATGACCGGGCGGATCTGCTCGCTGCCGAGCATGGCCAGCACCCAGAAAAACACCAGGGCCAGCAGGAAGTTGGCAATCGGCCCCGCCGCGACAATGGCGATGCGCTGGCGCACCGATTTACGATTGAAGGATTGATGAAGCTGATCGGCCGGGACTTCGCCTTCACGCTCATCGAGCATCTTGACGTAGCCGCCCAGCGGAATCGCGGCGACGACAAATTCAGTGCCCTGCTTGTCGTGCCAGCGCAACAGGGGCATGCCGAAGCCCACGGAAAAACGCAGAACCTTGACGCCACAGCGACGCGCGACCCAGAAGTGGCCGAATTCGTGAAAGGTGACCAGCACACCCAAAGCGATCAGGGTGCCGGCAATCATATAGAGCGCGCTCATCTACTTTCTCCGCAATCCTGTTCAGTGCCGCGTGACGCCATGGTACTGCAATGGCTATCGGTCGTGACGACTCAGCCACTGCCCGGCCAGAGCCCGCGCTTTCGCGTCTGCGGTAAACACCGCGTCCAGATCCTCCAGCGCAACCACGGGCTCGAGGTTCAGCACGTCCTCGATGATACTCGCGATTTCCAGATAACCCACCCGTCCGTCGAGAAACGCGGCGACCGCCACTTCGTTGGCCGCATTGAGCATCGCCGGCGCACTGTTACCCGCCTCGGCTGCCTGTCGCGCCAGGCGCAAACAAGGGAAACGTTCTTCATCCGGCGCTTCGAAATCCAGGCGCGCAACAGCAAACAGATCCAGCGGCGCCACGCCTGAGTCGATACGCTCGGGCCAGGCCAGCGCATTGGCAATCGGTGTGCGCATGTCAGGGTTGCCCAACTGCGCCAACACCGAGCCATCCACATAGTCGACCAGCGAGTGAATCACACTCTGCGGATGGATCACCACCTCGACCTGCGACGGCTTGGCGTCGAACAGCCAGCAGGCCTCGATCAACTCCAGGCCCTTGTTCATCATGCTGGCCGAATCCACGGAAATCTTGCGCCCCATGGACCAGTTCGGGTGCGCACACGCCTGATCAGGCGAAACGTGCGCCAGCTCGCTCAACGGCGTCTGGCGGAAAGGCCCGCCCGAAGCCGTGAGCAAAATCCGTCGCACGCCGACAGTGCTCAGGCCACGGGCAAAATCCTGCGGCATGCACTGGAAGATCGCGTTGTGCTCGCTGTCGATCGGCAGCAGCACCGAGCCGCTCTTGTGCACGGCCTGCATGAACAGCGCGCCGGACATCACCAGCGCCTCTTTATTGGCCAGCAGGATCTTCTTGCCAGCCTCCACCGCCGCCAGCGTCGGGCGCAGGCCCGCGGCACCGACGATGGCCGCCATCACGGCATCGACTTCAGGTGCAGAGGCAACCTGACACAGGCCCTCCTCCCCCACCAGCACGCGAGTGGGCAGACCGGCAGCCCGCAGGTCATCCTGCAAACCGCGCGCCGCTGCCACTTCCGGCACGACTGCGAATTGCGGCACATGGCGCACGCACAAGGCCAGCAACTCGCTCAGGCGCGTGAAGCCGCTCAGGGCGAACACCTGATAGCGCTCAGGATGACGCGCGATGACGTCGAGGGTGCTCAGGCCAATCGAACCGGTAGCCCCCAGAACAGTGATCTGTTGAGGACGGCTCACGGTGCAGCCATCCACAGCAAGACAGCGAAAATCGGGATCGCCGCGGTCAGGCTGTCGATGCGATCAAGCACGCCGCCATGGCCTGGCAGCAGGTTACTGCTGTCCTTGATGCCGGACTGACGCTTGAACATGCTTTCGGTGAGGTCGCCCACCACCGAAATGAATACGATCAATGCAGCACCGATCAGCCCCTTGAGCAGCTCAGCCACCGTCCAGTCGCGAACCAGACCGACGATCGCGGTGATCACCAGACTCAGCGCCAGACCACCGTAAACACCTTCCCAACTCTTACCAGGACTGACCTGCGGCGCCAGCTTGTGCTTGCCGAAAGCACGGCCGGAGAAGTAAGCACCGATGTCGGCACCCCAGACCAGCACCATCACCGCCATGATCAGCCAGTTACCCAGCGGGTACTGTTTGATCTGAACCAGCCCCTGCCAGGCCGGCAGCAAGATCAGCAAGCCGATCACCAGTTTGGTGGCTGCGGTGGACCAATGCTCGCTCGAGCGTGGATACGTCAGCACCAGGTAAGTCGCCACCGCCCACCACAACACCGAAGCACCCAACACCCAAGGGGCAAGGCCCGGCAGGACGTACATGACGAACAGCATCAGTGCGACGACAGCGGCAAAGCCGACACGGAACGACTGCGCGGTAAAGCCCGCCAGACGCGCCCATTCCCAGGCACCCAGGCTCACGACCACACCGATGAACAGCGCAAAACCGGATCCCTCGAGCAGGAAAAAACCGCACAGAGCGATCGGCAGCAGGATCAGCGCAGTGATGATTCGTTGTTTAAGCATTAAACCCGGGCTCCAGCTTCGACCTGTTCGCTCGTTTTACCGAAGCGACGCTGGCGCGAAGCGAAATCGGCCAGCGCAGTGCGCATGGCTTCGTGTTTGAAGTCCGGCCAGAACAGGTCGGAGAAGTACAACTCGGCATACGCCAGTTGCCACAGCAGGAAGTTGCTGATGCGGTGCTCGCCACCGGTGCGGATGCACAAGTCCGGCAGCGGCAGGTCGCCGGTTGCCAGACAGGTTTGCAACAGCTCCGGAGTGATGTCTTCCGGACGCAGATGCCCGGCCTGAACCTCACGCGCCAGACGTTGCGCCGCCTGGGCAATATCCCACTGGCCGCCGTAGTTGGCGGCGATCTGCAGAATAAAGCGGTTGGCACCGGCGGTCATGGCCTCGGCCTCGCGCATCGCCGCCTGAAGCTCAGGGTGGAAGCGCGAGCGATCACCGATGATGCGCAAGCTGATGTTGTTGTCGTTGAGGCGCTTGGCCTCACGACGCAGGGCCTTGAAGAACAGGTCCATCAAGGCACTGACCTCATCGGCCGGGCGCTGCCAGTTTTCACTGGAAAAGGCGAACAGGGTGAGCACTTCGACCTTGGCCTCGGCGCACACCTCGATTACTGCCCGCACAGCATCCACGCCGGCTTTATGCCCGGCGACACCCGGCATAAAGCGTTTTTTCGCCCAGCGATTATTGCCATCCATGATGATCGCGACATGGCGCGGCACCGCGGACGGCGCAGACTGCTTGGTCTTTTCCATTGAAACGCGACCCTTATACGGCCATCAGGTCTTTTTCTTTCTCTGCCAGCTTCGCGTCGATTTCAGCCACGAATTTCTTGGTCAGATCGTCGATCTCGCCAGTCGCGCGACGCTCTTCGTCTTCACTGATCTCTTTTTCCTTGACCAGGTCCTTCAGCGAGCTGTTCGCGTCACGACGAATGTTGCGCACGGCAACACGCGCGTCTTCAGCAACGTCACGCGCTTGCTTGGTGAAGCCACGACGGGTTTCTTCGGTCAGGGCCGGCATACTGATGAGCAGCAACTCACCGAGGTTGGTCGGGTTCAGGTTCAGGCCTGCACTGCCGATCGCTTTGTCGACGGCACCCAGCATGTTGCGTTCGAACGCAACGACTTGCAGGGTACGGGCGTCTTTGACAGTGATGTTGGCCACTTGCTTGATCGGAGTGTCAGCGCCGTAGTACGGCACCATCACACCTTCCAGGATGCTTGGGTGCGCCTGACCGGTACGGATGCGACCGAAGTTGTGGGACAGCGATTCCACCGACTTCTGCATGCGCTCTTTGGCGTCTTTCTTGATTTCGTTGATCATTGTTGAACTTCCTCGATCAGGGTTCCTTCAGCGCCGCCATGTACGATGTTCAGCAGGGCGCCGGGCTTGTTCATGTTGAATACGCGCAGCGGCATCTTGTGATCGCGGCACAGGCAAATAGCTGTCAGATCCATCACACCCAGCTTGCGATCCAGCACTTCATCATATGTCAGATGATCGAACTTCTCGGCATGCGGATCCTTGAATGGGTCGGCAGTGTAGACGCCATCGACCTTGGTCGCTTTCAGCACGACGTCGGCATCGATTTCGATGGCACGCAGGCAGGCTGCCGAATCCGTGGTAAAGAACGGATTGCCGGTACCGGCCGCGAAAATCACCACGTCCTTGGAGTTCAGGTGGCGCATGGCTTTGCGGCGATCATAGTGATCGGTCACGCCAACCATGGAAATGGCCGACATCACGATGGCCGAGATATTGGCACGTTCCAGCGCGTCGCGCATGGCCAGGGCGTTCATCACAGTGGCCAGCATGCCCATGTGGTCGCCTGTCACCCGATCCATGCCGGCCTTGCTCAAGGCCTCGCCACGAAACAGGTTGCCACCGCCGATCACCAGACCGACCTGTACGCCGATGCCGACCAACTGGCCGACTTCCAGCGCCATCCGATCCAGCACTTTTGGATCGATCCCGAACTCTTCCGAGCCCATCAGGGCCTCGCCGCTAAGCTTGAGTAGAATGCGTTTATAGCGAGCCTGATAACCACTGCCCTGCTGAGCCATTGCGAATCTCTCCTGCGGCGTATTTAAAAAAATCTGTGCAAGCTGTTTTACAGCTGCCGTTCACTCTAGCTTGGCGCTGCTTCAGCGCCATCGGAACCTGGCTTTGTAAGTCAGTTCCCAGTGGAAACCAATTAAAAATTGGTAACCCATCTGAAAAGAGGCTGCGCGCGTGAGCGGGCAGCCTCTTTCGGGCGACAGTTGAAAAACCGTCTTATTGCTTGGCGGCAGCCAGCTGGGCAGCAACTTCTTCAGCGAAGTTGTCGACCGGCTTCTCGATGCCTTCGCCTACTTTGAAGTAAGTGAAGGAAACGATTTCTGCGCCGCCTTTCTTGGCCAGCTCGCCAACCTTGATTTCAGGGTTCTTGACGAACGCCTGCTCAACCAGGCTCGCTTCTGCCAGGAACTTGCTGATACGGCCTTTGACCATGTTCTCAACAATGTTTTCCGGCTTGCCTTTGATCTTCTCTTCGTTCAGCTGCAGGAACACAGCTTTTTCACGCTCGATCGCTTCAGCCGAAACCTGCGAAGGCAGCAGGAACTCAGGGTTGCTTGCAGCTACGTGCATCGCGATGTCTTTGGCCAGCTCGACGTCGCCGCCTTTCAGAGCCACAACAACACCGATCTTGTTGCCGTGCAGGTAGGAACCTACAACGTCACCTTCGATACGGGTCAGACGACGGATGTTGACGTTTTCGCCTACTTTGGCAACCAGTGCTTCGCGAGCGGCTTCTTGAGCAGCGATCAGCGGAGCAGCGTCGGTCAGCTTGTCAGCGAAGGCTTTTTCTACGCTGGCAGCAACAAAGTTTTTGAAGTCGTCTTGCAGAGCCAGGAAGTCGGTCTGCGAGTTCACTTCCAGGATAACGGCAGCTTTACCGTCGTCCTTGATTGCGATTGCGCCTTCAGCGGCAACGTTGCCAGCCTTTTTCGCAGCCTTGATCGCGCCCGAAGCACGCATGTCATCAATGGCTTTTTCGATGTCGCCGTCAGCCTTTTCCAGGGCTTTCTTGCAGTCCATCATGCCTTCGCCGGTACGCTCGCGCAGTTCTTTAACCAACGCTGCAGTAATTGCTGCCATTTTCAAATTCCTCTTGGATAGGTTTTCAACCATTCCACCCGATCGAACGGGCGTTCAATTCTTCCCGAAACACCTTGTAGCTGCTGCACGTTACAAATGCAGGAGGTGCGCTGCCACACGTGGGCGCCAACAAACGGTTTTCGAGGTGGCAAAAAGGGGGCCAAGCCCCCTTTTTGCTTACTGAGTCAACGCCAGGGCGTCGATTACTCAGCTGCAGCCTGAGTTTCTTCAGCTGCGAATTCAACAGTGCCGCCAGCAACATTGTTGCGACCACGGATCACTGCGTCAGCCATCGAACCCATGTACAGCTGGATAGCGCGGATTGCGTCATCGTTGCCTGGGATGATGTAGTCAACGCCTTCCGGGCTGCTGTTGGTATCGACAACGCCGATGACCGGGATGCCCAGCTTGTTGGCTTCGGTGATCGCGATGCGCTCGTGGTCAACGTCGATCACGAACAGTGCGTCTGGCAGACCGCCCATGTCCTTGATGCCGCCCAGGGAGCGATCCAGCTTTTCCAGGTCACGGGAGCGCATCAGCGCTTCTTTCTTGGTCAGCTTGGCGAAAGTACCGTCTTCGGCTTGAACTTCAAGGTCACGCAGACGCTTGATGGAAGCACGAATGGTTTTGAAGTTGGTCAGCATGCCGCCCAACCAGCGGTGGTCGACGTACGGCGAACCGCAACGTGCTGCTTCTTCAGCAACGATCTTGCCAGCGGAACGCTTGGTGCCGACGAACAGAATCTTGTTTTTGCCCTGGGCCAGACGCTCTACGAAAGTCAGAGCTTCGTTGAACATTGGCAGGGTTTTTTCAAGGTTGATGATGTGAATCTTGTTACGCGCGCCGAAAATGTACTTACCCATTTTCGGATTCCAGTAACGGGTTTGGTGACCGAAGTGCACACCGGCCTTCAGCATATCGCGCATGTTGACTTGGGACATGATAGTTCCTTAATAAGTCGGGTTTGGCCTCCACGTATCCCAATGACCAACCAGTGGCATAAAGCCAAAGGCACCCAGGTCATCGTGTCGACACGTGTGTGGATTTAAGCTTCTCGGGGCATCCCCGGAAAGCGGCGCATTTTATACCACAGGGTGCACAGAAACGGAACCCGGAATCTGTATTCGCACCAGAGACATGGGCGCAGCCCCCTTGGAATCGCCGTCAGGCACACCATTGTATAGAGAGAGACGATGTACGCAGGCGCGGATTTGCGCCTTTCGTCTGTTAGAATCGGGTTTTTCAGGGTCGCGAAACGTACACCTGCCACCCTATCCGTATCAGCAAGCGCCGCCGAGCGCAGAGAGAGCCTGTATGACCGTCAACCTCAAAACCCCCGAGGACATCGCTGGCATGCGTGTCGCCGGCAAACTGGCCGCCGATGTGCTGGAAATGATTGCCGAACACGTCAAACCGGGCGTGACTACCGATCAACTGAACCAGATCTGCCACGACTACATCGTCAACGTGCAGCAGGCCATCCCGGCCCCGCTCAACTACAAGGGTTTTCCGAAGTCGATCTGCACCTCGATCAACCATGTGGTCTGCCACGGCATCCCGAACGATAAGCCGCTGAAAAACGGTGACACCCTGAACATCGACGTCACCGTGATCAAGGACGGCTACCACGGCGACACCAGCCGCATGTTCCACGTTGGCGAAGTACCTGTCTGGGCCGAGCGCCTGTCGCAGGTCACTCAGGAATGCATGTACAAGGCAATCGAGATCGTCAAGCCCGGCTGCCGCCTCGGCGACATCGGTGAAGTCATCCAGAAGCACGCGGAAAAGAACGGTTTCTCGGTGGTTCGCGAGTTCTGCGGCCACGGCATCGGCAAGGTGTTCCACGAAGAACCGCAGATCCTGCACTACGGCCGCGCCGGCACCGGCATGGAACTGAAGGCCGGCATGACCTTCACCATCGAGCCGATGATCAACCAGGGCAAAGCCGACACCAAGGTGCTGGGCGACGGCTGGACCGCGATCACCAAGGACCGCAAGCTCTCGGCGCAGTGGGAACACACCCTGCTGGTGACCGACACCGGCTACGAGATCTTCACCCTGCGCGCCGACGACACCATCCCGCGCGTCTCGACCTGACCCCTAGAACGCTCCCACCTTTATAGAAGGAAAGCCAATCGATGCCGCAGGTGGATCCCGAACTCTTCGACCGCGGCCAGTTCCAGGCTGAACTGGCCCTGAAAGCGAGTCCTATCGCGGCGTTCAAAAAGGCGATCCGCCAGGCGCGCGAGGTCCTCGATACGCGTTTTCGCAATGGCCGCGACATCCGCCGCCTGATCGAAGACCGCGCATGGTTCGTCGACAACATCCTGCAAAAGGCCTGGGAGCAGTTCAACTGGAGCGAAGACGCCGACATCGCGCTGGTCGCGGTCGGTGGCTATGGCCGGGGCGAGTTGCATCCCTACTCTGACATCGACTTGCTGATCCTGCTGGACAGCGCCGATCACGAAGTTTTCCGCGACTCCATCGAGCGTTTTCTGACGCTGCTGTGGGACATCGGCCTGGAAGTCGGCCAGAGCGTACGCTCGGTCGATGAATGCGCCGAGGAAGCCCGTGCCGACCTGACCGTGGTCACCAACCTGATGGAAAGCCGCACCATCTGCGGCCCCGAGCGCCTGCGTCAGCGCATGCTTGATGTCACCAGCACGGCCCACATGTGGCCGGCCAAGGAGTTTTTCCTGGCCAAGCGCGCCGAACAGAAGGCCCGCCACCACAAGTACAACGACACCGAATACAACCTGGAACCCAACGTCAAAGGCTCGCCCGGCGGCCTGCGGGATATCCAGACGATTCTGTGGGTGGCCCGGCGTCAGTACGGCACCCTGAACCTGCGCGCCCTCGCCGGCGAAGGTTTTCTGGTCGAGAGCGAAAACGCCCTGCTGGCGTCGTCCCAGGAATTTCTGTGGAAAGTGCGCTATGCCCTGCACATGCTCGCCGGTCGCTCCGAAGACCGTCTGCTGTTCGATCATCAACGGACCATTGCCGGCCTGCTCGGCTTTGAAGGCGACGACGCCAAACAGGCGGTCGAAAACTTCATGCAGCAATATTTCCGCGTGGTGATGAGCATTGCCCAGCTCAGCGACCTGATCATCCAGCATTTCGAGGAAGTCATCCTCGCCCCGGAAGACGAAGCACCGCCGCAGCCGATCAACTCGCGCTTCCAGTTGCACGACGGCTACATCGAAGCGCGCAACGACAACGTGTTCCGTCGCACGCCGTTCGCCATGCTCGAGATCTTCGTGCTGATGGCCCAGCAGCCGGAAATCAAAGGTGTGCGCGCCGACACCATTCGTCTGCTGCGCGAGAACCGGCACCTGATCGACGACAACTTCCGCAACGATATCCGCAATACCAGCCTGTTCATCGAGCTGTTCAAGTGCAAGATCGGCGTGCACCGCAATCTGCGCCGGATGAATCGCTACGGCATCCTCGGGCGTTATCTGCCGGAGTTCGGCTTTATCGTCGGGCAAATGCAGCACGACCTGTTCCACATCTATACGGTCGATGCGCACACGCTGAATCTGATCAAACACCTGCGTAAATTGCAGTACACCCAAGTGTCGGAAAAATTCCCGCTGGCCGCCAAGCTCATGGCCAAACTGCCCAAGCCTGAGCTCATTTACATGGCCGGCCTGTACCATGACATCGGCAAGGGCCGGCATGGCGATCACTCGGACATCGGCGCGGTCGATGCCGAAGCGTTCTGCCAGCGCCATCAGTTGCCGCTGTGGGACAGCCGCCTGATCGTCTGGCTGGTGCAGAATCACCTGGTGATGTCGACCACCGCGCAGCGCAAGGATCTGTCCGATCCGCAGGTGATCCATGATTTCGCGCAGATCGTCGGCGACGAAACCCGTCTGGACTACCTGTACGTGCTGACGGTTGCCGATATCAACGCGACCAACCCGACGCTGTGGAACTCCTGGCGCGCCAGCCTGTTGCGCCAGCTCTATACCGAGACCAAACGCGCTCTGCGTCGTGGCCTGGAAAACCCGGTGGATCGCGAAGAGCAGATCCGCCAGACCCAGAGCGCCGCACTGGACATCCTCGTGCGTGGCGGCACCGATCCGGACGACGTCGAGCAGTTGTGGGCGCAACTGGGCGATGACTATTTCCTGCGTCATACCGCCGGCGACGTGGCCTGGCACAGTGACGCGATCCTGCAGCAACCGGCCGATGGCGGCCCGCTGGTGCTGATCAAGGAAACCACCCAGCGCGAGTTCGAGGGCGGCACGCAGATCTTCATCTATGCGCCGGATCAACACGATTTCTTCGCCGTGACCGTGGCCGCGATGGATCAGCTCAACCTGAACATTCATGACGCCAGGGTCATCACCTCAAGCAGCCAGTTCACCCTCGACACCTATATCGTGCTCGACAACGACGGTGAATCCATCGGCGACAACCCGACACGGATCAAACAGATTCGCGACGGTTTGACCGAAGCGCTGCGCAACCCGGACGACTACCCGACGATCATCCAGCGCCGGGTGCCGCGCCAGCTCAAACACTTTGCCTTCGCGCCGCAGGTAACGATCCACAACGACGCTCAGCGTCCGGTGACGGTGCTGGAACTCACCGCCCCTGATCGCCCGGGCCTGCTGGCGCGGGTCGGCGGGATCTTCCTCGAGTTCGACCTGTCGCTGCAGAACGCCAAGATTGCGACCCTGGGCGAACGCGTGGAAGACGTGTTCTTCATCACCGACGCCCACAACCAGCCGCTCTCCGACCCACTGCTGTGCAGCCGCTTGCAGGACGCAATCGTCGAGCAACTGAGCGTCAATCAGGAACCGGATATCAAGCTTTCGCGCATCAGTATTTGAATCAGCAAACTACCCCTGTGGAGGCAGATATAGCTGCCGGGGCTTTTGTGGTGAGGGGATTCATCCCCGATGGGTTGCGAAGCAGCCCCGAACCGGCAATCGCGGAGTATCCGTTACACCGCATGCGATGGTTTTGCGGCTGCTGCGCGGCCGATCGGGGATAAATCCCCTCGCCACGGAGTTCTCTCCACATTGAACGAGGCCCCCATGAACAACGCTCTGAACCAGCTCCAGCCTTACCCGTTCGAAAAGCTCCGCGCCTTGCTCGGCAGCGTGACGCCGAACCCGGACAAACGCCCGATCGCCTTGTCGATCGGCGAGCCGAAACACCGTTCGCCAAGCTTTGTCGCCGAAGCGCTGGCGAACAATCTGGATCAGATGGCGGTGTACCCGACCACTCTCGGCATTCCGGCCCTGCGCGAAGCCATCGCCGGCTGGTGCGAACGTCGCTTCGGCGTACCAAGCGGCTGGATTGATCCGGCGCGCAACGTGCTGCCGGTCAACGGCACCCGCGAAGCGCTATTCGCCTTTACCCAGACCGTGGTCAATCGCGGTGACGATGCACTGGTGGTCAGCCCGAATCCGTTCTATCAGATCTACGAAGGGGCAGCGTTCCTCGCCGGCGCCAAGCCGCACTACCTGCCGTGCCTGGACGAAAATGGCTTCAACCCGGATTTCGACGCAGTCTCGCCAGACATCTGGAAACGCTGCCAGATCCTGTTCCTGTGTTCGCCGGGCAATCCGACCGGCGCGCTGATCCCGGTCGATGTGCTGAAAAAACTCATCGCCCTGGCCGACGAACACGACTTCGTGATCGCCGCCGACGAGTGCTACAGCGAACTGTACTTCGACGAACAGACCCCACCGCCGGGCCTGCTCAGTGCGTGTGTCGAACTGGGCCGCAAGGACTTCAAGCGTTGCGTGGTGTTCCACAGCCTGTCCAAGCGCTCCAACCTGCCGGGACTGCGTTCCGGTTTCGTCGCGGGCGACGCCGATATCCTCAAAGGCTTCCTGCTCTACCGCACCTACCACGGCTGCGCGATGCCGGTGCAGACCCAACTGGCCAGCGTTGCGGCGTGGAATGACGAAGTGCATGTGCGCGCCAACCGTGCGCTGTACCGCGAGAAATTCGACGCTGTCTTGGCGATCCTCAGCCCGGTGATGGACGTGCAGCGTCCGGACGGCAGTTTCTATCTGTGGCCGAACGTACAAGGTGACGACGCGGCGTTCTGTCGCGACCTGTTCGAGCAGGAACACGTGACCGTGGTGCCAGGCTCGTATCTGTCCCGCGAGGTAGACGGTGTGAATCCGGGCGCCGGTCGAGTGCGCATGGCGCTGGTTGCGCCACTGGCTGAATGCGTCGAGGCCGCAGAGCGGATTCGCGCGTTTGTCTCTCGCCAGGCGTAAGTGTCTTTACCGTGCCAGTTCCGCTGGCACGGTAACCGGTCATAAAACCGTACATATATCAATTTACCGACTCCAGCTCAGCCACTAGCATCCCTCATTCAAAGCAACTTCCCGGGAACAATAAGCAACCGGATAAGTTAAACCTGAAGAATGAAAACATGGATGTTCAGTTATGCACTCAACCCGGCTTCAGCCAAGCAAGCAATTCAAAAACACACGCGCCTCCCGCACTATCACATGCACTTGGGAGACTCAGAAAAATGTGGGCTAAAAACAATCCGGCAAAATTCTGGACTCCCGGCAGCACACTTCGCATCGCCTTCCTCAACGGTACACAGGCATTCAAGGACGAAACGATCGCCGCCGCCAGCAACTGGTTGCCGCACATCAACTTGAAGTTCGATTTCGTCGAAGGTGAAGAAGGCGATATCCGCATACTCAGTCAACCGGGAACGTTTTCCTCTCTGATCGGTACCGATGCTCTCTTACATCCCGATGAGCCGACCATGAGACTCTGGCCACACCCACCGAGCCAGGCACGTTATTTCGCAGCCAATGTCATGCATGAGTTCGGTCACATGCTCGGTGCAGAACATGAACAGACCAACCCCACGGCAAACATTCCCTGGGACAAACCGGCGATTTATAAACAACACGGAATAACTGCCGACCCGGAAGAAGACAACTACCAGGCCAGCGTGACGCGCAAACGACTGCACGATTGGTACTTTGACGTCGGCAATCCCGACGAAAGCATTTATTCAGATTACGACCAGAAGTCGATCATGCACTATCCCGTCAGCCAGTCCTGGACACTCGGTGACTTCCAGATCTTCATCAATCTGGGTCTCAGCGAACAGGATAAAACCTTCATGTCGAACGCTTACCCCTACCCCGCGAGTCAGTGAGCCTGTCAGGTCCGTATCGGACTATTTGACCTGCCCCAGATTTGCCTCGCTCAAATCAAGCTCGCTCAATACTTCTCTGAGCACATCATCACCAATCTGGTGATGACGGCTCAGGCTATACAACTCAAGGCGCTGCGCCCGCAGCGCCTTGAGTCGCAAACGGCGTTCCAGCAGATCCATCTGGAACGCCAGCGCCTGGGCTTCAGCCGAATCGTTGAACACTTCTAGCTGATGCCGGTACTCGGACATGATCCGCGCCTTGAGTTCGGCCGAGAGTGCTGCCTGAGCAGCATCCTGCGGCGCGACCTCTTCGGTTTCCAGCGCATGGATCGCCGCCTCGGCGGTCTTGCGCCAGGCATCGCGCACTTCCTGACGGCGCTTGTCGTCCGGACTTTTCTCGATGCCGCGCAGCAGCAATGGCAAAGCGATGCAGGCGCAAATCAGCGACAACAGAATCACCCCGGCGGCGATGAAGATCAGCAGATCGCGCTCGGGAAACGCCTCGGCCCCCATCAACATCGGCACCGACATCACACCGGCCAGCGTCACCGCGCCGCGCACACCGCCGACGGTCAGCAGCCAGCAGGATCGCGCGGTCGGCACTTGCGTCAGGTCGCCCTTGCCGCGCAAACGCCGCAGCAGCACCGACAGGCGCCAGATGCTCTGCACCCAGATAAAGCGCAACAGCACCAGCGCGAGGAAAATCGCCACCACGTCGAGGCCACGGTACAGCAGCGTCGGCCACAACGTCGGCTCGTGGCTGACCACCGCTTTGATGATGTCCGGCAATTGCAGGCCCAGCAGCAGAAAGATCAGACCGTTGAAGGCAAATTCGAGCAATGACCAGACGCTACGGTTGAGCAAGCGAGTGCTGGTCTGTCGTGGCAACAGATCGAGCCAGCTCTGCATCATCCCCGCCGCCACCGCCGACAGGATGCCCGAAGCGCCCAACCGCTCGGCCAACACATAAGCCGCGAACGGCAGCAGCAACATGAACACCACGTGGGTGGCCGGATCGTCCCAGCCCCGGGCGATCATCCACGCGCGCAAACGCCCGACCAGCCAGCTCAGCACCACGCCGACGGCCAAGCCTCCGACCGCCACCAGCACGAAGGTCAGGCTGGCATTGGCCAGTGAGAACACTCCGGTGACCGCCGCAACCAGGGCAAACTTGAACGTCACCAGACCCGAGGCATCGTTCATCAAGGCTTCGCCCTGCAGTATGTGCATCAGCGGCGTCGGCAAACGGTTCTGCGAGATCGCCGACACCGCCACGGCGTCGGTCGGCGACAGCACAGCGGCGAGCGCGAAGGCCACCGGTAGTGGAATTGTCGGCAACAGCCAGTGAATGAAGTACCCGGCACCGACCACGGTAAACAGCACCAGGCCGACCGCCAGCGTCAGGATCGGCCCACGCAAATGCCAGAACTCGCGTTTGGGCATCCGCCAGCCGTCGGAAAACAGCAGCGGCGGCAGAAACAGAAAAAGGAACAGCTCCGGATCCAGCGCTACGTGCAGGCCCAATGTCGGCCAGGCCAGCAAGGCACCGGCGGCGATTTGCACCAGGGGCAGCGGCAGCGGGATGACCCGTCCGACCAGCCGCGAGACGCTGACCAGCATCAGCAGGATCAGGACGGTATAAGCGGTTTGCATAAAGCGGAAATCTCAGACAATCGACAGCGTTGAACTGCCATATTAGCCGCTCAGGATACGTCTGACCGTTGCACCTATGTCGCACGCCCGCAACGCCATTCCAGTGTGGGAGCGAGCTTGCTCGCGAATACGGTGTGTCATTAACAGAGATTTTGACTGACACGGCCCCTTCGCGAGCAAGCTCGCTCCCACAGGGTTTTGCATTGCCAAATGAAGCCGGGCGCCGCGAAACGCGTTGGCCATGGCATAATCCGACACCATTTTTTTCCAGCACCTGTAAAGGGGGCGATTCCTTGACCGTTTCAAGTAAAACGTTGCACCTTTTCGGCATCAAAGCCTGCGACACCATGAAGAAGGCGCGCACCTGGCTCGATGAACACGCTGTCAGCTACGACTTTCACGACTACAAAACCGCCGGTATCGACCGTGAGCACCTGACCCAATGGTGCAACGAGCACGGCTGGCAAACGGTGTTGAACCGTGCCGGCACGACCTTTCGCAAACTCGACGACGAACGTAAAGCCGATCTCGACCAGTCGAAAGCCATCGAACTGATGCTCGCGCAGCCCTCGATGATCAAGCGCCCGGTGCTTGATCTCGGTGATCGAACTCTGATTGGCTTCAAGCCAGACATCTACGCGGCCGCACTCAAGTAAGCAGCCCGTCACTTATTGCTAGAGGTATTCACATGTCCAACTCTCTATTCAGCATCGCCTTTGGTGTCGGCACGCAAAACCGTCAAGGTGCCTGGCTGGAAGTGTTCTACGCCCAGCCACTGCTCAACCCGTCGGCCGAACTGGTCGCTGCCGTGGCGCCGATCCTCGGCTACACCGAAGGTAACCAGGCCATCACCTTCACCACCGCGCAGGCTGCGCAACTGGCTGAAGCGGTCAAAGGCATCGACGCCGTTCAAGGCAAACTGCTGACCCGTCTGGCCGAAAGCCACAAGCCGCTGGTCGCCACCCTGCTGGCCGAAGACGCACAGCTGACCTCGACGCCAGAGGCGTACCTGAAGCTGCACCTGCTGTCCCATCGCCTGGTCAAGCCGCACGGCGTGAGCCTGGCCGGGATCTTCCCGCTGCTGCCGAACGTGGCCTGGACCAGCCAGGGCGCGATCGACCTGAGCGAACTGGCCGAGCTGCAACTCGAAGCCCGCCTGCGCGGCGAGCTGCTGGAAGTGTTCTCGGTGGACAAGTTCCCGAAAATGACCGACTACGTGGTGCCGGCCGGCGTGCGTATCGCTGACGCCGCACGTCTGCGTCTGGGTGCGTACGTGGGCGAAGGCACCACCGTGATGCACGAAGGCTTCATCAACTTCAACGCCGGCACCGAAGGCCCGGGCATGATCGAAGGCCGCGTTTCCGCTGGCGTATTCGTCGGCAAGGGCTCGGACCTGGGCGGCGGCTGCTCGACCATGGGCACTTTGTCGGGCGGCGGCAACATCGTGATCAAGGTTGGCGAAGGCTGCCTGATCGGCGCCAACGCCGGTATCGGTATTCCGTTGGGCGACCGCAACACCGTCGAGTCGGGCCTGTATGTGACCGCCGGCACCAAGGTCGCGCTGCTGGACGAGCACAACAACCTGGTCAAAGTGGTGAAGGCGCGTGAACTGGCAGGTCAGACCGACCTGCTGTTCCGTCGCAACTCGGAAACCGGTGCCGTGGAGTGCAAGACCCACAAATCGGCGATCGAGCTGAACGAAGCGCTGCACGCGCACAACTAAGCAGCCGTACGATCCCCCTGTGGGAGCGAGCTTGCTCGCGAAGGCGTCCGGTCAGTCAACAACAGTGCTGAATGACACGACGCTTTCGCGAGCAAGCTCGCTCCCACAAGGTTCGATGTACCCCCGCCCAAGTTCACAGGGCTGAACCTATGATGATTCCCTCCCCGTGGCGTGCCGACTTTCCGGCCATCGCCGCCCTGCAACGGCAAGACCAGACCTATCTGGACAACGCCGCCACCACGCAAAAACCCCAGGCCCTGCTTGACGCACTGACGCATTACTACGCCAACGGCGCGGCCAATGTGCATCGTGCGCAGCATCTGCCCGGCGCCCACGCCACACAGGCGTTCGAAGACAGTCGGCTCAAGGTTGCCCAGTGGCTGAATGCCGGTGACAGCGGGCAGATCATCTTCACCCACGGCGCCACCAGCGCGCTGAATCTCCTGGCTTACGGCCTGGAACATCTTTTCCACCCGGGCGATGAAATTGTCATCAGCGCCCTGGAGCATCACGCCAACCTGCTGCCGTGGCAGCAACTGGCGCAGCGTCGCGAGCTGAAACTGGTGATCCTGCCACTGGACGAAGACGGGGTGATCGACCTCGCTGCTGCCGTTCACCTGATCGGTCCGCGCACTCGCTTGCTGGCGGTCAGTCAGCTGTCCAACGTGCTCGGTGCCTGGCAACCGCTGCCGGCGCTGCTGGCGATGGCCAAGGCGCACAACGCGCTGACCGTGGTCGATGGCGCCCAGGGTGTGGTGCATGGTCGCCACGACGTGCAGGCGCTGGGTTGCGACTTCTATGTGTTTTCCAGCCACAAGCTGTACGGCCCCGATGGCCTCGGCGTGCTGTTCGGGCGCAACAAGGCGCTTGAGCAACTGCAGCCCTGGCAGTTCGGCGGCGAAATGGTGCTGGAAGCCAATTATCACGATTCACGCTTCCGCCCTGCCCCGCTGGGTTTCGAGGCGGGCACGCCGCCGATCGCCAGCGTGATTGGCCTCGGTGCCACGCTCGATTATCTGGCCGGGCTGGATCAGGACGCGGTGTCCGCTCACGAAGCGGCGCTGCACGCCTATCTGCTGCAAGGCCTGGCCGCGCGCAACGGCATTCGTCTGCTGGGCAAGCCGCAACTGGCGCTGGCCAGTTTCGTCGTCGAGGGTGTGCACAACGCCGATCTGGCGCACTTGCTGACCGAGCAAGGTATCGCCGTGCGCGCCGGGCATCACTGCGCCATGCCGTTGCTGAAAAGCTTTGAGCTGGCCGGTGCTATTCGTGTGTCGCTGGCGCTGTACAACGATTCGGAGGATCTGGAGCGTTTCTTTGACGCGCTGGATCAGGCCCTGGAGTTGCTGCGATGAACCTGCCGCTCGCCGCCGCCGAAGCGCTGCAGACCTTTCACAATGCCGCCGGTTGGGAACAACGCGCGCGGTTGCTGATGCAGTTTGGCGATCGTCTGCCGCCGCTGAGCGACGCGGACAAATGCGAAGCCAATCGGGTGCATGGCTGTGAGAGTCAAATGTGGCTGGTGGGGGAATTGCAGGACGGCCACTGGCAGTTCAGCGCTGCCAGCGATGCGCGGATGATTCGCGGGTTGGTGGCGTTGTTGCTGTTGCGGGTCAACGGTTTGAGCGCTGTCGAGTTGCAGCAAGTGGACCTGCCGGACTGGTTCAATCAGCTGGGACTGTCGCGGCAGTTGTCGCCGTCGCGCAGTAATGGCTTGAATGCCGTGCTCCAGCGGATGAATGAGTTGGCCGGTTAATCGCCATCGCTGGCAAGCCAGCTCCCACAGGGTTCGATGGTGTTCATAGATGCGGTGAACTTACCCAATAACTGTGGGAGCTGGCTTGCCAGCGATGAGGTCATCAGCCTCACAGATCAAACCTGAGGTTTTACTCGGTCAGCCGGCCGCCGCACACCCGCCACAATCTTGTCCACCGCCTTGGTCGCCGCGACCATGCCGAACGTCGCCGTGACCATCATCACCGCGCCAAACCCGCCGGCGCAGTCGAGCTTCACCCCGTCGCCGACAAAACTCTTCTGCAAACAGATGCTGCCGTCCGGTTTCGGATAGCGCAGTTGTTCGGTGGAGAACACACACGGCACGCTGTAATGGCGAGTCACGGTACGCGAGAAGCCATAGTCGCGACGCAACGTCGAACGCACTTTCGAGGCCAGTGGATCGTTGAATGTGCGGTTGAGGTCGCAGACCTGAATCAGCGTCGGATCGATCTGTCCGCCGGCACCGCCGGTGGTGATGATCTGGATCTTGCGCCGCTTGCACCAGGCGATCAGCGCAGCCTTGGCGTTGACGGCGTCGATGCAGTCGATCACGCAGTCGATGTTCGGTGTGATGTACTCGGCCATGGTGTCGCGGGTGACGAAATCCGCCACCGCGTGCACGGTGCAATCCGGGTTGATCCCGCGCAGACGCTCGGCCATCACCTCGACCTTGGGTTTGCCGACGGTACTGTCCAGTGCGTGCAGCTGACGGTTGGCGTTGCTGACGCAGACGTCGTCGAGGTCGAACAGCGAAATCTCGCCCACGCCACAGCGGGCCATGGCTTCCGCCGCCCAGGAACCGACGCCACCGACGCCGACAATCGCCACATGGGCCGCACGCAGGCGCCCAAGGCCCTCGATGCCATACAAACGGGCGATGCCTGCAAACCGCGGATCTTCTGTACTCATGACCATTACCCCAAAAACCGGCGCGCATTATAGGGCCGTCGGCGGCCAAGAACATCTTTGACGCTATGAACGGTGAACGCCGCCGTTTTGCGCAACCCTTGTGGCGAGGGAGCTTGCTCCCGCCGGGTCGCGAAGCGGCCCTTGAAAAGCGGCCTGCTTCGCAGTCCAGCGGGAGCAAGCGCCCTCGCCACTGGGAATTGCTATAACTAAGCAACAAAGTTTTCTCTTACAAGCTGTTACTAAAGAACTTAAATCAGGTTGGACTGCCCAATGTCGGGCATTTTCCTGCCCGGTGTACGAGCAGTGAACTGCCGGTGTAGGATTCGCGCCCTTTTGGCGTAAGCCGATCCGTTCCTTCGTTCCACAGCCTTTGGAACCCGAAATAGCTATGTCATCGCGTAAATTTGGTCTCAACCTGGTGGTGGTTCTGGCAATCGCCGCCCTGTTCACCGGTTTCTGGGCGCTGATCAACCGCCCGGTCTCCGCGCCCAACTGGCCGGAGCAGATCTCCGGTTTCTCTTACTCGCCCTTCCAGCAGGGCCAATTCCCGCAGAAGGATCAGTATCCGACTGACGATGAAATGCGCCGCGACCTGGAGATCATGAGCAAGCTGACGGACAACATCCGCATCTACTCGGTCGACGGTTCGCTGCAGGACATCCCGAAACTGGCGGAAGAGTTCGGTCTGCGCGTGACCCTCGGGATCTGGATCAGCCCCGATCAGGAACGCAACGAGCGCGAGATCCAGCGCGCCATCGAACTGGCCAACACCTCGCGCAGCGTGGTGCGGGTGGTGGTCGGTAACGAGGCGATATTCCGCAAGGAAATCACTGCCGAGCAACTGAGCGTGCTGCTGGATCGCGTGCGCGCGGCGGTGAAAGTGCCGGTGACCACCTCCGAGCAGTGGCACGTCTGGGAAGAACACCCGGAGCTGGCCAAACACGTCGACCTGATCGCCGCGCACGTGCTGCCTTACTGGGAATTCATTCCGGTGGACAAGGCCGGGCAGTTCGTCTTCGACCGCGCCCGCGACTTGAAAAAACTGTTCCCGAAAAAACCGTTGCTGCTCTCCGAAGTCGGCTGGCCGAGCAACGGACGCATGCGCGGTGGCGCCGATGCGTCGCCGGCGGATCAGGCGATCTACCTGCGCACGCTGGTCAACAAACTCAACCGTCAGGGCTTCAACTACTTCGTGATTGAAGCCTTCGACCAGCCGTGGAAGGCCAGTGACGAAGGTTCGGTCGGCGCCTACTGGGGCGTGTTCAACGCTGCGCGCCAGCAGAAATTCAACTTCGAAGGCCCGGTCGTCGCCATCCCGCAATGGCGCGTGCTGGCCATCGGTTCGGTGGTGCTGGCGCTGTTGTCGCTGACCCTGCTGATGATCGACGGCTCGGCCCTGCGCCAGCGTGGCCGCACCTTCCTGACCTTTATCGCGTTCCTTTGCGGTTCGGTGCTGGTGTGGATCGGCTACGACTACAGCCAGCAATACAGCACGTGGTTCAGCCTGACGGTGGGTTTCCTCCTGGCGTTGGGTGCGCTCGGGGTGTTCATCGTGTTGCTGACCGAGGCGCATGAACTGGCCGAGGCGGTCTGGACCCACAAGCGCCGGCGTGAATTCCTGCCGGTGGTGGGCGATTCGGACTACAGACCGAAAGTCTCGATCCACGTACCGTGCTACAACGAGCCGCCGGAGATGGTCAAACAGACCCTCGACGCCCTGGCCGCCCTCGATTACCCGGACTATGAAGTCCTGATCATCGACAACAACACCAAGGACCCAGCCGTCTGGGAACCGGTGCGCGACTACTGCGCGACCCTCGGCCCGCGCTTCAAGTTCTTCCACGTCTCGCCCCTGGCCGGTTTCAAGGGCGGCGCGCTGAACTACCTGATTCCGCACACCGCCAAGGACGCCGAAGTGATCGCGGTGATCGACTCCGACTACTGCGTACACCCGAACTGGCTCAAGCACATGGTGCCGCACTTCGCCGACCCGAAAATCGCCGTGGTGCAGTCGCCGCAGGATTACCGCGACCAGAACGAAAGCACCTTCAAGAAGCTCTGCTATGCCGAATACAAAGGCTTCTTCCACATCGGCATGGTCACCCGTAACGACCGCGACGCGATCATCCAGCACGGCACCATGACCATGACCCGGCGTTCGGTTCTGGAAGAGCTGGGCTGGGCCGACTGGTGCATTTGTGAAGACGCCGAACTCGGTCTGCGCGTGTTCGAAAAAGGCCTGTCGGCGGCGTATTACCACGACAGCTACGGCAAGGGTCTGATGCCGGACACCTTCATCGACTTCAAGAAGCAGCGTTTCCGCTGGGCCTACGGCGCGATCCAGATCATCAAGCGCCACACCCGCAGCCTGCTGCGCGGCAAGGACACCGAGCTGACCCGTGGCCAGCGTTACCACTTCCTTGCGGGCTGGCTGCCGTGGGTGGCGGACGGCATGAACATTTTCTTCACCGTCGGCGCGCTGTTGTGGTCGGCGGCGATGATCATCGTGCCGCAGCGGGTCGATCCGCCGCTGCTGATTTTCGCCATCCCGCCGCTGGCGCTGTTCGTGTTCAAGGTCGGTAAGATCATCTTCCTCTACCGTCGCGCCGTCGGCGTGAACCTCAAGGATGCGTTCTGCGCGGCATTGGCCGGGCTGGCGTTGTCGCACACCATCGCCAAAGCGGTGCTGTACGGCTTCTTCACCAGCAGCATTCCGTTCTTCCGCACACCGAAAAACGCCGACAACCACGGCTTCTGGGTGGCGATTTCCGAAGCGCGGGAAGAGCTGTTCATCATGCTGCTGTTGTGGGGCGCGGCGCTGGGGATTTACCTGGTGCAAGGCATTCCGAGCAACGACATGCGCTTCTGGGTGGCGATGCTGCTGGTGCAGTCGCTGCCGTACGTTGCGGCGCTGATCATGGCGTTCCTCTCGTCGCTGCCAAAACCGGCGGCGGAGCCTGAACCGGCGCCTGTCGTCTAATTCCTCTTTGATCCACTAAACGGCGGCCAATGGTCGCCGTTTTGCTTTAAGATAACCGCCATTTTGCGGGGCTTGGCGTGATACGCGGTGTAACCGACCGAACCCAATCCCTGTGGGAGCGAGCTTGCTCGCGAAGGCTTTGTAACATTCAACCCTTATGTTGCCTGATATACCGCTTTCGCGAGCAAGCTCGCTCCCACAGTGGCCCCAGCCCAATTTCAAGCTCCCGGAGTTTTCCATGACGGCCCACGCCGACCTTTCGCCGACCCTCCAACTCGCCATCGACCTGATCCGCCGTCCGTCCGTGACGCCGGTCGACGCCGATTGCCAGAAGCAGATGATGCAGCGCCTGGGCGATGCCGGTTTCACCCTCGAGCCGATGCGCATCGAAGATGTGGACAACTTCTGGGCCACCCACGGCAAGGACGACGGCCCGGTGCTGTGCTTCGCCGGCCACACCGACGTGGTGCCGACCGGTCCGGTGACTGCCTGGCAGATCGACCCGTTCAACGCGGTGATCGATGAACACGGCATGCTCTGTGGCCGTGGCGCAGCGGACATGAAAGGCAGCCTGGCGTCGATGACCGTCGCCGCCGAGCGCTTTGTCGCCGACTACCCGAACCACAAGGGCAAGGTCGCGTTCCTCATCACCAGCGACGAAGAAGGCCCGGCGCACCACGGCACCAAAGCGGTGGTTGAACGTCTGGTGGCGCGCAAGGAACGTCTGGACTGGTGCATCGTCGGCGAACCGTCGAGCACCACACTGGTCGGTGACGTGGTGAAAAACGGGCGTCGCGGCTCGCTGGGCGCCAAGCTGACCGTGCGCGGCGTGCAGGGTCACGTGGCCTACCCGCATCTGGCAAAGAACCCGATCCACCTCGCGGCTCCGGCGCTGGCCGAGCTGGCTGCCGAGCATTGGGATCACGGCAACGATTTCTTCCCGCCGACCAGTTTCCAGATTTCCAACCTCAACTCCGGCACCGGCGCGACCAACGTGATTCCGGGTGATCTGGTGGCGGTGTTCAACTTCCGCTTCTCCACCGAATCCACCGTCGAAGGCCTGCAGAAACGCGTGGCCGACATCCTCGACAAACACAATCTGGATTGGCACATCGACTGGGCGCTGTCCGGCCTGCCGTTCCTCACCGAGCCGGGCGCGCTGCTTGACGCGGTGTCGTCGAGCATCAAGGACATCACCGGCCGCGAGACCCACGCGTCGACCAGCGGCGGGACTTCCGATGGCCGTTTCATCGCCACCATGGGTACGCAAGTGGTTGAGCTGGGGCCGGTCAACGCGACCATTCACCAGGTCAACGAGCGTGTGCTGGCGGCCGATCTCGACGTGTTGACCGAGATCTACTACCAGACCCTGATCAAGTTGCTCGCCTGATGCTCGCGTGCCCGATCTGCAGTGAACCTCTCAGCAGCGTGGACAACGGCGTGGTCTGCCCCGCCGGCCACCGCTTCGACCGCGCGCGTCAGGGCTACCTGAACCTGTTGCCGGTGCAGCACAAGAACAGCCGTGACCCTGGCGACAATCAGGCGATGGTCGAGGCGCGCCGCGACTTCCTGAATGCCGGGCATTACGCGCCGGTGGCCAAGCGTCTGGCCGAGCTGGCGGCGAGTTATGCGCCAGCGCGCTGGGTCGATATCGGCTGTGGCGAGGGTTACTACACCGCACAGATCGCTGAGGCCCTGCCGGACGCCGATGGCTACGCACTGGACATCTCCCGCGAGGCGGTGAAACGCGCCTGCAAGCGCAACCCGGCGCTCACCTGGTTGATCGCCAGCATGGCCCGCGTGCCATTGGCGTCGGGCAGTTGCCAGTTTCTTGCCAGCGTTTTCAGCCCGCTGGACTGGGCAGAAGCCAAGCGCCTGCTCAGCGTCGGTGGCGGCCTGATGAAAGTCGGCCCGACCAGCGGCCACCTGATGGAACTGCGCGAACGCCTGTACGACGAAGTGCGCGAATACACCGACGACAAGCATCTGGCCCTGGTGCCGGAAGGCATGGCGCTGGCGCACAGCGAAACTCTGGAATTCAAACTGACGCTGGACAAGCCCGAGGACCGCGCCAACCTGCTGGCGATGACACCCCACGGCTGGCGCGCCAGTGCCGAACGCCGCGCCGCAGTAATCGAACAGGCCGAGCCGTTCGTGACCACCGTGTCGATGCGCTACGATTATTTCGTTCTTCAATAACTTTTGGTCTCGGGCAAGTGCCCGGGGCCGGCTAAATCCGCGAATGGATTTTTCAGACCCGCAGTGAGGACATCCATGCGCCAACCGGATATCGAGATTTACCTGAAAGACGCCGACGTCGACCACAAGGCGATTTCCGCCTGGCTCGGTGAGGCTCTGGGCCCGTGCAGCGACTGGGTACAGAAAGGCCAGACCTACAAGTGCAAGGCCGGCAACATCCCGGTGACCTGGTTGCCGAAAGCCGTGGGCAAATGGAACAGCTTGTACCTGGAAAGCGATGCGACCCCTTGGGACGACGACATCGCCTGCGCCCGTGCAGCCTTTGCCGCGCTGAACGTGGAAGTGCGTTGCGCACCGGGCACGTGGGTCGAGGAAGAAGGTGAGGAAACGGCGGATCGCTGGATTCGCATCAGCGCCGACGGTGAAGAAGAAATCACCTGGAAAACGGCATAACAAAGCCGTACACAAAATCTGTGGGAGCGGGCTTGCCCGCGAAGGCGGCGGCACATCCAAAATAGAGGTGGCTGACAAACCGCTTTCGCGGGCAAGCCCGCTCCCACAGTGTTTTCCGAGTATCCGAAGAGTGCGGTTTACAATCCGACCACGTCTTCAGCCTGCAACCCCTTCTGCCCTTCCACCACCGCATATTCAACCTGCTGACCTTCAGTCAGCGAGCGATGCCCTTCGCCGCGAATCGCGCGGTAGTGCACGAACACGTCCACCCCGTCGTCGCGCTGAATGAAGCCGTAGCCCTTGGCGTCGTTGAACCACTTCACATTGCCGGTTTCACGTGTTGCCATCTGTTCATACTCCTTTTTTATTATTGAACAGGCTTTTCGCAGGAAAGCCTTTGCGGAACGTCAGCCTGCGCCCGACGTCCATAAAGGGCCCCGGCGACAGATTGCCGAGTATATGACAGGCGCAAAACTCTCAACAGGAGATTACTTCGCCGCTTTTTTGCCGATTTTCGATGAATCCGGCAAACTGTCGACCGCCCGAGCATCTGCTCGGTTTTATCAACTCACGCAGAAGCCGTATGACCCGTTCCCCGTTCCGCCGTCTTGTGTTTGGCACCTTGCGCCGATTGTTGTACCTCTGGGTTCGCTCCGAGACGATCAACCAGTCGTCGCTCACCCTCAACCTCGACCGCAGTCGTCCGGTGTTCTACGTCCTGCAAAACCCATCGCTGACTGATCTGGCGGTGGTCGACACCGAGTGCACCAAGGCCGGTCTGCCGCGTCCGGTGCTGCCGGTGTCGGTGGGGCCGTTGATCGAACCGGCGGCGTTTTTCTACCTGACGCCGGACCCGGACTGGCTCGGCCGTCAGGACAAGCGCGGAGCACCGCCGACCCTGACCCGTCTGGTCAGCGCCCTGACGCAGAACGCCGCCGAAGACGCGCAGATCATTCCGGTCAGCGTGTTCTGGGGCCAGTCGCCGGACAGCGAAAACAGTCCGTGGAAGTTGCTGTTCGCCGACAGCTGGGCCGTCACCGGGCGTCTGCGCCGACTGCTGAGCATCATCGTTCTGGGACGCAAGACCCGTGTGCAGTTCTCCGCGCCGATTCACCTGCGCGAACTGATCGAGCACAACAAGGGCCACGAACGCACCGTACGCATGGCCCAGCGCATCCTGCGCGTGCACTTCCGCAACCTGAAAGCGGCAGTGATCGGCCCGGACATTTCCCACCGGCGCAATCTGGTCAAGGGTCTGCTCAATCAGCCACTGGTCAAGCAGGCGATCGTCGACGAAGCCGAACGCGAGAACATTTCCCTGGAAAAAGCCAAGGCCCAGGCCCTGCGCTACGGCAACGAGATCGCCTCGGACTACACCTACACCGCGATCCGTTTCCTCGAAGTGGTGCTGAGCTGGTTCTGGAACAAGATCTACGACGGGATCAAGGTCAACCACATCGAAGGCGTGCAGAAGGTCGCCCAGGGTCACGAAGTGATCTACGTGCCGTGCCACCGCAGCCACATCGACTACCTGCTGCTGTCGTACCTGCTGTTTCGCAACGGCCTGACCCCGCCGCACATTGCCGCCGGGATCAACCTGAACATGCCGGTGATCGGCAGCCTGCTGCGCCGTGGTGGCGCGTTCTTCATGCGCCGCACGTTCAAGGGCAATCCGCTGTACACCTCGGTGTTCAACGAATACCTGCACACCCTGTTCACCAAAGGTTTCCCGGTCGAGTACTTCGTCGAGGGCGGCCGCTCGCGCACCGGGCGCATGCTGCAACCGAAAACCGGCATGCTCGCGATCACGATGCGCAGCTTCCTGCGTTCATCGCGGATGCCGATCGTCTTTGTGCCGGTGTACATCGGTTACGAGCGCGTGCTGGAAGGTCGCACCTACCTCGGCGAATTGCGTGGCGCGAGCAAGAAGAAAGAGTCGATCTTCGACATCTTCAAAGTCATCGGCGCGCTCAAGCAGCGCTTCGGTCAGGTCGCGGTGAACTTCGGCGAACCGATCAAACTTGCAGAGTTCCTCGACAGCGAACAGCCAGACTGGCGCCAGCAGGAACTCGGCCCGCAGTACAAACCGGCCTGGCTCAACGAAACCACCAACCGCCTCGGCGAGAAAGTCGCGCAGCACCTGAACGAAGCGGCGGCAATTAACCCGGTCAATCTGGTGGCGCTGGCGCTGCTCTCGACCACCCGCCTGGCGCTGGACGATCGGGCCATGGCGCGGGTGCTGGATCTGTATCTGGCGCTGCTGCGCAAAGTCCCTTACTCGCCGCACACCACGTTGCCCGAAGGCGACGGTCGCGCACTGATCGAGCATGTGAAGGACATGGACCTGCTGTCCGAGCAAAACGATGCGCTGGGCAAGATTCTGTATCTGGACGAGCAGAACGCCGTCCTGATGACCTACTACCGCAACAACGTGCTGCACATCTTCGCCTTGCCTGCGCTGCTGGCGAGCTTCTTCCAGAGCACCTCGCGCATGAGCCGCGAGCAGATCCTGCGCTACACCCGCGCGCTGTATCCGTACTTGCAGTCGGAGCTGTTCATCCGCTGGAGCCTGGAGGAACTGGACGCGGTAATCGATCAATGGCTGGAAGCGTTCGTCGAGCAAGGCCTGCTGCGTTTCGAAAAGGACGTGTACCTGCGCCCCGCTCCAAGTTCGCGGCACTTTGTGCTGCTGACCCTGCTGTCGAAAAGCATCGCGCAGACCCTGCAGCGCTTCTACATGACCGTCTCGCTGCTGCTCAACGCCGGGCAGAACAGCATCAGTGCCGAAGAGCTGGAAGACCTGTGCACGGTCATGGCCCAGCGCCTGTCGATCCTGCACGGCCTGAATGCCCCGGAGTTCTTCGACAAGAGCCTGTTCCGTCATTTCATCCAGACGATGCTCGACCTCGACGTCCTGCGCCGCGACGAAGCCGGCAAGTTGAGCTACCACGAACTGCTCGGCGAACTGGCGGAGGGCGCGGCCAAACGCGTGTTGCCGGCGGAGATTCGTCTGTCGATTCGTCAAGTGGCCCTGCATCGCAGTGAAGATGCCGCGGAAACGGCAGTGACACCGCAAGTCTGAAACTTGCCGACAACTAACGGGGTGCCACTCGGGTTCCCCCGTTAGTTGATCCGTGAATTAATAGGCTCTTTAAAACAATCACGATAAGGATATCGAGATGAGCCTGTTACAAGATCCCGCTTCGGCAGTGACTTTAAACTTCAGCTTGCCTGCAGCCTTTCAAATCCCCTTCGACGGTGAACATGAAACCATTGTCAGTATCGAGGTGGTTAATCCGAAGTTGGCGACGCCCGCCAGGGAACAGCGCTTCGCGAGACTGTTCGAAGGCGACTGGAAGTTCGAGTTTGCCCATTCCCATACCAATATCGGCGTGAAGTACCGGATTACCGTGCGGATGTTCCACAACCGCCAACCCCTGCTGCTTGATCAGGAACACTTTGTTATCGTCAACACGCTGCCTCATCGCCAGACTGTGCACTTGAGCCCGATCGGGCTGTTGTATGTTGAAGTTCAAGAGCCGGAAAGTTTCCCGACCGAAGAAGCGGTCACTATCAGCCTGCATGAAGCCGACAGCCCTGAAGTTGAACTGGTGCGCGTCAGCCATGACGAACAGACCGCGACTTCGTTCTATCTGCGATACGACCCGGCCAGCGTTACTCCCGGCAAACGTTATGCACTCAGCGGCATCGAAAATCGCTACCACCAGCGTATTCCGGTCAGTCCCGGTCGAATAGAACTGTGCCCGCCGCCACGCGAACAACGCGGGTGGTTCATGCAGACACTGGCGCAGTGGATGGAAAAACCCTTACGTTTGTTCACTGACGCTGAAAGCAAAATCCGCTAGATTTCCATCGGCGCCGGGATTCTTCCGGCGCACCTGCCTCAGAGGTCCCGATGAAAAAACTCACCCTTCTCGCCGCAGCCACCCTGTTGAGCGCCTGCCAGTCGACCACCCCCGCCGGCAAAGTCGGCCTCGACGGTGAAGTGTTCTACCTGCAACGCATCGCCCTGCCACCGAGCGCGACGTTGAGCGTGAGCCTGCAGGACGTATCGCTGGCCGACGCCCCGGCGGTGGTCCTCGACGAGCAGAAAGGCCCGGTCAAAGGCCAGGTGCCGCTGCCGTTCCACTTGAGTTACGATCCGGCCCAGGTCAAACCCGGCCACCGCTACTCGGTCAGCGCGCGCATCGAAGTCAACGGCGAGCTGATGTTCATCTCCACCGAGAACCACGCCGTGCAACTGAACGGCAACGATCCGCAGCCGCTGAAAATCCGCGTCGACGCCATTCGCTAACTGTCTTTCAAGGAAGCTGCCATGCTCCGCCCTACCCTTCGCTTCGCCGGCCTGTGCGCGGGCCTGATGATCTCTGCCAGCGCCCTGGCACTGTCGCTCAGCGACCTCTCGCAACAAGACGCCACCGGCGGCCTCAAGGACGCCCTGACCCAAGGCGCACAAATCGCCGTCAAACAACTCGGCACCCCGGGCGGCTTCAGCAACAACCCGGAAGTGAAAATCGAACTGCCGGGCAAACTCGGCAAAGTCGCCGGCAAGATGAAAGCCTTCGGCATGGGCGCCCAGGTCGACGAACTCGAAACCGCCATGAACAAAGCCGCCGAAAGCGCCGTGACCCAGGCCCAGCCGATCCTCGTCGACGCCGTGAAGAAAATGACCGTGGCCGACGCCAAAGGCATCCTCAGCGGCGGCACCGACTCGGCCACCCAATACCTGGACAAAACCAGCCGCGAACAGATCCGCGCCAAATTCCTGCCCATCGTCAAACAAGCCACCGACAAAGTCGGCGTAGCGCAAAAGTACAACGCCTTCGCCGGCCAGGCCGCGACCTTGGGTGTGGTGGATGCGAAAAGCGCCAACGTCGAAAACTACGTCACCGAACAAGCGCTCAATGGCCTGTTCGAAATGATCGGCAAACAGGAAGAAACCATCCGCAAGAATCCGGCGGCTGCAGCGACCGGTCTGGCGAAGAAAGTGTTCGGCACCTTGTAATTTTTGTCGCTGCACGAAAAAGCCCGCTGAACCGGTGAAGGTCAGCGGGCTTTTTATTGCGAGTCAGCCTTGCGGATCGACTTGATCGAGGAGGCGGTTTACCGAGGGCGTCGTGGAGCTTGCGCGAGTCGAGGAAGGCGTAAGGTGCAGGGTCGCTTGGACATTCTGGTTCGGATTCGGGGGGGGTTGAACAGAGTGGAACGCCTGACTGTTCGAGTGGAGTAACCACCATCACTTGCAGATGATGAGCGCGCTTGCAGACCCGGTCGCTGAACTGGCAGCGACAGACTCAGGCTAGGGATCGCGCCTGCGACGGGCAACCTGAAAACCTTATGGGAAGGTTCTGGTTATCTGGAACATCTTTAAAAAGACCAAAGATGTTGGGTAGCAGGGCGGACCTCTTCGCGAGCAAGCTCGCTCCCACATTTGGATTGGGTGCAGGCAGTTGGAGATTGATCGGCTGTCAGGCCGCCATCGCTGGCAAGCCAGCTCTCACAGTTGGATTGGGTGCAGGCAGTTGGAGATTGGTCGGCTCATAGGCCGTCTTCGCTGGCAAGCCAGCTCCCACAGGTGGATTGGGTGTATTCAGTGGGAGATTGGTCGGCTGTCAGGTCGTCTTCGCGAGCAGGCTCGCTCCCACATTTGGATTGGGTGCAGGCAGTTGGAGATTGATCGGCTGTCAGGCCGCCATCGCTGGCAAGCCAGCTCCCACAGTGGGAATGGGTGCGGTCTGTTGGAAATTGGTCGGCCCATAGGCCGCCTTCGCCAGCAGGCTGGCTCCCACAGAAAAGCAAAGCAATCCAGTCAGACCGCATGCTTTTCACCACTCAACAGGATGAGCGTTAGCTCGGCTGCAGCTCTTGATCTGGCCGTGCCGGCCCCATCGGCAGGCTGAGTGGAGGGGTTTATCCGGGGGTGGGAGCGCAGCGACCGTTTGGCGTAGCCAAACACATCGAGAGGAGGTGCAGCGAAGCAAACCGGAGGCGATGCCCCCGGATGAACCCCGCAACGAAGGAACCCGAGCCTAGGCGAGGGCCGTACGCCGGGGCCAAGACCTTTGGTTACTTTGGGGCGTTTGCCAAAGTGACTCGCCGTAAGGGCGAAACCGCCAGCCGCAACCCCCGAAGAGACGGATATTCACAAAGAACCCCCAGAACCTGGTCGGCCCAAAGGCCGCCAAGTCCAAAACCATCAAGCGTCGCGACGAACCCTGAACCAGGCCGCATACAAAGCAGGCAAAAACAAAAGCGTCAAAGCCGTAGCCACAATCAACCCCCCCATGATCGCCACCGCCATCGGCCCGAAAAACACACTGCGCGACAACGGAATCATCGCCAGCACCGCCGCCAAAGCCGTCAAGACGATAGGCCGAAACCGCCGCACCGTCGCCTCGATAATCGCCTGCCAAGGCTTGAGACCAGAAGCAATATCCTGCTCGATCTGATCCACCAGAATCACCGAGTTGCGCATGATCATCCCCGACAGCGCGATCGTCCCCAGCATCGCCACAAACCCGAACGGCTGACGGAACACCATCAGAAACAACACCACCCCGATCAACCCCAACGGCGCCGTCAGAAACACCATCGCCGTGCGCGAGAAGCTACGCAATTGCACCATCAGCAACGTCAGCACCACCACGATAAACATCGGCACCCCGGCATTCACCGACTTCTGCCCACGCTCCGAATCCTCCACCGTCCCGCCGACATCCAACAGATACCCGTCAGGCAATTCAGCACGAATCGGATCCAGCGTCGGAGCGATCTGCTTCACCAGCGTCGCCGGCTGCTCCTTGCCATAGATGTCGGCACGCACCGTCACGGTGGGCAGACGATTACGGTGCCAGATGATCCCCTCCTCAAACCCGTATTCCAGCGTGGCAATCTGCGACAACGCCACACTGCGACCGTTATCGGTCGGTACCGCCAGACTCGGCAGCAACGACAACTCGGTACGCTCATGCACCGTGCCGCGCAACAGGATCTCGATCAGTTCGTTGTCCTCGCGATACTGACTGACACTCGAACCGGTCAGCGAGCTCTGGAGGAATTTCGCCAGATTGGCCGTGCTCACACCGAGTGCCCGGGCGCGGTCCTGATCGATGTTCAGGTACACCACTTTGCTCGGTTCTTCCCAGTCCAGGTGCACGTTGACCACGTGCGGGTTCTCGCGCACCTTGGCCGCCACTTTGCGCGCCAGCGCACGGACTTCCTCGATGTGCTCACCGGTGACGCGGAACTGCACCGGGTAGCCCACCGGCGGACCGTTTTCCAGACGCGTGACCCGCGAGCGTAGGGCCGGGAATTGCTCGTTGAGGGTTTCGATCAACCAGGTGCGCAGGGTCTCGCGCTCCTCGATGTTTTTCGCCAATACCACAAACTGGGCGAAGCTCGCCGCCGGCAGTTGCTGATCCAGCGGCAGGTAGAAACGCGGCGAACCGGTGCCGACATACGCCACATAGTTATCGATGCCGGCGTGATCCTTGAGCATCGCTTCCAGGCGTTTGACCTCGGCCGTGGTGTTGGCCAGCGACGCCCCTTCGGCCAGCTTCAGATCGACCATCAACTCCAGTCGATTGGAGGCCGGGAAGAACTGCTGGGGGACGAAACGGAACAGCATCACCGACGCGATGAACAGCCCCACCGTCAGCACGATCACGGTTTTGCGATGCGCCACGCACCACTCCACCAGACGCCGCACCCGTTGATAGAACGGCGTGCCGTACGGATCGGCTTGCCCGTCAGTTGTGCCATGTTTGGCCGCATGAATCTTCGCCAGATCCGGCAGGAGCTTTTCCCCCAGATACGGCACGAACATAACCGCCGCCACCCATGACGCGAGCAAGGCGATGGTCACCACCTGGAAGATCGAACGGGTGTATTCACCGGTGCCGGACTGCGCGGTGGCAATCGGCAGAAACCCGGCGGCGGTGATCAGCGTACCGGTGAGCATCGGGAACGCGGTGCTGGTCCAGGCGTAGCTTGCGGCCTTGATCCGGTCGAAGCCCTGCTCCATTTTGATCGCCATCATTTCCACGGCGATGATCGCGTCGTCCACCAGCAAGCCCAGCGCCAGCACCAGCGCACCGAGCGAGATCTTGTGCAGACCGATGCCCAGGTAATACATGCAGGCGAAGGTCATCGCCAGCACCAGCGGAATGGTCAGCGCGACCACCATGCCGGTGCGCACGCCGAGGGAGAAGAAGCTCACCAGCAACACAATCGCCAGCGCCTCTACCAGCACCTGGACGAACTCGCCGACACCGGTCTTCACCGCCGCCGGTTGGTCAGAGACTTTGCGCAGTTGCATGCCGGCCGGGAGGTTTTTCTGCAGGCGCGAGAACTCGCCTTCCAGCGCTTTGCCCAGCACCAGAATGTCGCCGCCGTCCTTCATCGCAACAGCGAGGCCAATGGCGTCCTCGCCCATGAAGCGCATGCGTGGCGCCGGAGGGTCGTTGAAACCGCGATGCACATCGGCGACATCGGAGATACGGAACGTCCGGTCACCGACGCGGATCGGGAAGTTCTTGATCTCCTCGACCGTTTGAAAATTCCCCGAAACCCGCAGCTGCACACGTTCGCTGCCGGTTTCAAAGAACCCCGCAGTGGACACCGCGTTCTGCTCTTCCAGTGCCTGCTGCACCGCCGCCAGCGGCAAACCGAGGGTGGCGAGTTTGACGTTGGACAGTTCGACCCAGATCTTCTCGTCCTGCAAACCGAGCAGATCGACCTTGCCGACATCCTTGACTCGTTGCAGCTGGATCTGGATGCGGTCGGCGTAATCCTTGAGCACCGCGTAGTCGAAACCGTCGCCGGTCAGCGCGTAAATGTTGCCGAACGTGGTGCCGAATTCATCGTTGAAAAACGGCCCCTGAATCCCCGGCGGCAAGGTCTGGCGAATGTCGCTGACCTTCTTGCGCACCTGGTACCAGAGGTCGGGGATTTCCTTGGAGTGCATCGAGTCACGGGCAATGAAGGTGACCTGCGACTCACCGGGGCGAGAGAACGACACGATGCGCTCGTACTCGCCGGTTTCCATCAATTTCTTTTCGATGCGTTCGGTGACCTGCCGCGAGACTTCCTGCGCGGTCGCCCCCGGCCAGCGGGTCTGGATAACCATGGCCTTGAAGGTGAACGGTGGGTCTTCGCTCTGGCCGAGTTTGGTGTAGGACAAGGCCCCGACGATGGCCAGCAAAAGCATCAGGAACAGGACGATCTGGCGATTACGCAGCGCCCATTCGGAAAGGTTGAAGCGCATCGGGACTTACTCCTTGTCCGCCAGATTGACCACTCGGTTGGAGCGATCCACGGGACGCACCTGCTGACCATCGAGCAACACATGGACGCCGGCTGCCACCACCCAGTCGCTGGCGTTGAGGCCTTCGAGCACCGGCACACTTTTCTCGCCGAATGGGCCGATGCGCACCGGGGTCTTCTTCAGGGTGTTGTTGGCGCTGACGACCCAGACATAGGTCGCACCGTTCTCGGCAGTCAGGGCCGAAAGCGGTACTGACAGCGGCACACTGTCTGCCGATTGCACGAACACCCGGGCGCTCTGCCCGAGTTCAGCCGGGACCTTGCCGCTGGTGAACGAGATGCGCGCGGCGAAGGTACGGGATTTCGGATCGGCCGCCGGCGACAGCTCACGAATCTGCCCGGCGAAGCGCTGGTTCTGCTGGGTCCACAGTTCAACGGTGACTGGCTGGCCGACCTTGAACCGCCCGAAGCTCTGCTCCGGGAGGCTGATCGACACTTCGCGCTCGCCGTCGGTGGCGAGGGTAAACACGGTTTGCCCGGCGGCGACCACCTGCCCGACTTCCACCGAACGCTTGGCCACCACACCGTCCTGCGGCGCGCGCAGCACGGCGTAACTGGCCTGGTTGGTCGAGACGTTGAATTCGGCTTTGATCTGCTTGAGGCGGGCTTCGCCGGAGCGGTAGAGGTTTTCCGCGTTGTCGTAGGCGGAACGGCTGACCATCTGCCGCTCCATCAAGGTTTTGTAGCGGTCACGCTCGGCGCGCACCAGGTTCAGATTGGCTTCAGCGGCGGCGACCTGAGCGCGGGTGGCTTCCAGTTGCAGGCGCACGTCCTGCGGATCGAGTTCGGCCAATGGTTGATCAGCCTTCACGCGCTGACCTTCCTCGACCAGTCGTCGGCTGACTTTGCCGCCAATGCGGAACGCCAGATCGGGTTCGTAACGGGCGCGAACCTCACCCGGATAACTTTCCATCGCCTGCGCCGAAGGCTCTGGCTGCACCACCATGGCCGGTCGAACGCTGACTGGCGTCGCCTCTTCCTGACCGCATGCGGACAATAAAACAGCCAGGCTGACTGGCACGGCAAAGGACAACGCATAGCGGAACATGGTGACGGACCTTTCGCTTATGGTGCTTGGAATATTTATACTGGCCGGTATGGTATTAATAGCAAACTCACCAGTCCAGTATTAAAAGCGAAGAATGTCGAACAATCTTTCAGCTCCAAACGGCCCTGGCCGTCCGAAGGATCCGGCCAAGCGCCGGGCAATCCTCGATGCGGCGAAAACCCTGTTTCTGAGTCACGGCTACGCCAACACCAGCATGGACGCGGTCGCCGCCGAGGCTGGCGTGTCGAAACTGACGGTTTACAGCCACTTCAACGACAAGGAGACGCTGTTCTCCTCCGCGGTGATGGCCAAATGCGAGGAGCAGTTACCGCCGCTGTTCTTCGAATTGCCCGCCGGCATCCCCGTGAAAAATGTGTTGCTGAACATTGCCCGGGGCTTTCATCAGCTGATCAACAGCGACGAGTCGGTGAATTTGCATCGCTTGATGATGGCGCTGGGTACGCAGGATCCGAAGCTGTCGCAGATCTTCTTCGACGCTGGCCCTGAGCGCATGGTGCAAGGCATGGAGCGGCTACTCAAACGCATCGACGAGACCGGCGTGCTGAGCATCGACCTGCCGCGCAATGCCGCCGAGCACTTCTTTTGCCTGCTCAAGGGTGCGGGGAATTTTCGTTTGCTGTATTGCTGCGGTGAGCCGCTGAGCGAAGAGGCGGCAGAGAGTCATGTGCAGGAGGTAGTGGGGTTGTTCATGCGGGCGTATCGGCCCTGATTTTTTAGCGCCTGATCTGACGTCATCGCTGGCAAGCCAGCTCCCACAGGGATCGTGCTGAACACAAATTGTGCGAACGACACAAAAACTTGTGGGAGCTGGCTTGCCAGCGATTAAGGCGACTCGGTCTCAAGCCTTGAGCGCTTTCTTCGGGTAGATGTCATACCGACTGGATTTGCCATCCAGCGCATGGCTCGGCTTCGGCCCATCAATACACGGCGCCTTGCGCGGGCGCTTGACCACCACACGATGTGTCGCCAGGGCCAGCGCCGCTTCGAGCAACGCCGGCGCATCCGGATCATCACCGACCAGCGGCCGGAACAGGCGCATCTCTTTCTTCACCAACGCGGTTTTCTCGCGGTGCGGAAACATCGGGTCGAGGTAGATCACCTGCGGCGGCTCGCCTTGCCAATTGCGCATGACCTCAATGGAGTTGCCCTTGAGCAGCTTCATCCGCGCGACTATTGGCGCCACGTCGAAATCTTCCGCCGCCCGTGCCAGACCATCCTCCAGCAACGCCCCGATCAGCGGCTGGCGCTCGATCAGGCTCATCTCGCAGCCCAGACTGGCCAGCACGAAAGCGTCCTTGCCCAACCCCGCCGTGGCGTCCAGCACCCGAGGGCGCACGCCTTGGGCGATGCCAACCGCCTTGGCAATCATCTGCCCGCTGCCGCCGCCGTACAGACGCCGGTGCGCCGCGCCCCCCTCGACAAAGTCCACCCGCACCGGTCCCGGCGCATCCGGGCCGAGCTGCTGCAGTTGCAAACCCTGCTCGCCCACCTGCAAGGCGAACTCGCCGGCGGCCACCTGCAGCGGCAGGCCCAGACGCTCGGCCCATTGCTCGGCTTGCGCTTCAAACGTCGGGCCGAGGGCCTGGACATGGATGCGGCAGGCCGCGGGTTGCTCAATCATGAAAACACGCTCAAAAAAGTTAAGGATCGGCAAAAAGTGGCCGATAAACCAATCAACGCGCATTTTGCCAGAGCTGAGCGTCAACCGAAAAAAATGTCAGGCATTCTTCCCACATCGATTGGCTACATTTCGCCCAAGGGCGACTTCAGCCGTCATAACACTCAAGCATTGGGCGGCGTCAGTCACCTGTGGCAGGATTTCTTTGCCCAGGCGATGGCCGAACAGACGAGTGATGTGGTGCCGGCCTGTGGCACCTTTCCACCGGTTGACCTGAACAGCCCGGAAGAACCGACCCTGGGCAGCGAGCTGCACGCGCACATCGTCGAGCAGCGTCAGTGCGACGTGGTCGAGACCGAAGTGCGTCCGCCAGAGCCGCTGTTCCTGCCGATCGCAGAGTTCGAAACCGATCTGCTGGACAAGCCGTTCCCACCGTTCCCGCCAGAAGAACTCAAGGCTCAGCAGGAGCAGCAGGACTTCGACAGCAGTTGGGTCCGTCCGATCGTGATCAACAATGGTCAGCCGCTTCCCGAGCCTGGCCCGGCGCCGCAGAAGAAGCCGTTGTACCTGCCGATTGCCGAGTTCGATCTCGACCTGCTGCAAAAACCTTATCCGCCGTTCCCGCCGGAAGAAATCGTCGAGCAGCAGAAGGCTTTGGACTTCGATAACGGCTGGGCGCGCCCGATCGTCCTGCAGAACCTGCGCCTCGCTGCCTGATACTTCAGCGACACACGCTCCAGCGCCCGACATCGACATGAAAGTGATTGCGATGGGCGGCGTTGTAATCCGGACTCAACACCACACTGAACGCCTCGCAGGCGCCATCGCGCACCTGGCGCAGAAACTGCGCGTCCTGGTTTTGCTTCGGCCAGTCTTTGAGCACACTGATGTTGCGCCCGTCCGCCAGACGAAAACCGCTGATGTCCAGCGCATCGGCACTGGCATGGCGGCTGAGCGCCCCGCTCTCGCGGTTGTAGACATTACGGCAGGCAAAGCTGCCAAGGTGATCGAGCCGCGCCACAGGCTGTCCGTAAAGCGCTTGCGCGACGGGTTGCAGGGTGTGCCGTTCAAACATCGCGTAAGCCACCGCCAACGGACAACTGGCGAGGAAGCTGCTGCTCAGCGCCACCTCGCCGCCCTGCACGCGCACGGCGCCGATCAGCGGGCACTTGGCGTCGGGGCTGTCGGCTTGCGCGGTGATGCGCAGACCCGAGTTGCTGAGCACTTGTGCGCATAACTCGGGATTGCCGCGCAGGCGCATCAGCTTGAAACCGGTCAACCAGTTCGGCGCGGCCTTCACGTCCAGCGGCGCCCACGGATTCCATTCGGCCGGCACGGCGACCCAGCCGCGCCAGACGCTGACCATGGCGCCAGCAATCATCAACAGTACCGACAGCGCGATCCAGCGGCCCATGCTCAGCCTTTGAAAAACTGATTGGCCTTGGCGTACGGCATCGATTGCGACGTGAAGCCGAACGTCCCGCGCTGCTGGATCTCTTCAGCCGCGCGGAAGAACTCGCCAAATGCCGCCAGCGCCAATGCCGAGCCGGTACTGATTCGCCGCACACCCATTTCTTCCAACTCCTGTACGGTCAGTTTCAAACCGCCGGACATGAGCACGTTGACCGGTTTTGGCGCCACCGCGCGCACCACCGCCAACACCTCTTCGGCGCTGCGCAGACCCGGCGCATACAGCACGTCGGCACCCGCCTCGGCAAAGGCTTGCAGGCGGCGGATGGTGTCGTTGAGATCGGGATTGCCGTGCAGATAGTTTTCCGCGCGGGCAGTCAGGATGAAGGGAAATGGCAGCGTGCGCACCGCAGCGACGGCGGCTTCGATGCGTGCCACGGCGTGTTCGAAGCAGTAGATCGGCGCATCGGCACGGCCCGTGGCGTCCTCGATCGAACCACCGACCGCGCCGGCCTCGGCCGCACGCAGCAAGCTTATGGCGCACTCAGCCGGGTCATCGGCGAAACCGTTTTCCAGGTCCACCGCCACCGGCAGATCGGTCGCTGCGACAATTGCCCGGACATTGGCCAAGGTGTCATCGAGACTCAGGGCGCCATCGGCTTTGCCTTGGGAAAACGCATAACCGGCACTGGTGGTCGCCAACGCCTGATAGCCCAGACTGGCGAGCATTTTCGCCGAGCCGGCATCCCACGGGTTGGGAATCACAAAAATCCCCGCACCTTCATGCAGGGCCTTGAAGGCCTGGGCTTTGCGGGCTTGTTCTTGAAGGGCGTGGGCGTCCATCGGCAGGCTCCTGGGCAGGGGAAAAATCCGCCTTCAGAGCAAGCCGAGTTGCTCGGCGGCGGGTTCTCTGTATAGCTCAGGCAGGGACGGCAGGCCAGGCAAACGTTGCATCAATTGTGCGTGAAAACGTTGCGCCAGCTTCGCCGCCATCACGTTGTCGGCGGTGTGCAGGAAGATGTACGGCGTGCGGCCCTCTTCGATCCACTCGGCGATTTTCGCCACCCATGGCACGAGGAACGGATCGTTGGCTTCCAGCTCCGGGTGGCCGATGAAGCGCACCTGCGGACATTGAGTGAACGCCGCCGGACGGGTCGGCACCCGAGGCTTTTTCGATTGCGCGTGGATCACCGAAGACTCGGTCGACAGGCAACTGAACAGCGCCCGTGGATCGAGGCAGATGCGCTCCACGCCACGCTCAAGCAGCAGACGATTGAGCAGGCGCTCGCTCTCGCCCTTGGCGAAAAATTGTTCGTGACGGACTTCCACTGCCAGTGGCCGGTCCAGCGCGTCGATGAACGCCGTCAGCTCGGGCAATCGATGCGGGGTGAAGCTTTTCGACAATTGCAGCCACAGCGGCGAAACCCGTTCGCCGAGCGGGCTGAGAAGATTTACGAACGTTTCGGCGGCGGTCAGCTGATCGCGCAGGTCACCGCTGTGGCTGATGTCGCCGGGAAACTTGGCGGTGAAGCGAAAATGTTCGGGCATGGTCTCGGCCCAACGCTGCACGGTGGCCGGCGAGGGACTGGCGTAGAAGGTCGTGTTGCCTTCGACGGCATTGAATACTTGGGAGTAGAGAGCGAGGAAGTCGGAGGTCTTGGCGTCTTCGGGATACAGATACTCGCGCCAGGCGTTTTCACTCCAGGACGGACAACCGAGGTAGTAAGGCAGATCCATCAGATGTACAGGTCGAGGCCCAGCACATCCGCATCCCAATCGACAAAACCGGCGGTGCTCAGGTAGCTGGCCAGGGCCATCGCTACGCTTTTGCTCATGGCGCGGTGATAAATCATGTCTTGCTGACGGGCAGGCAGATTGGCCAGGCGTTGTGCGGAGGCTTTGGCAGCGCGGGCGGCCAGTTGCTCTTCAGTCGGGAATTCCAGCTCGCCATCGATATCGTCGACGGACTCATCCAGCACCACATTGCCTTTGCGAGGCTTGCGCTTGATGGGGTAGGACTGAGAGGAAAGGCCGTCTATACGCATAATTTCATGCTCGGTATCGATGATGGCAATTTAGCGGCACTTGACCGACTTAGCAAACCGCCGAGTGATAACTAGAACACATAAAGCGTAAAAGGTTTAAAGCGCGGGGTTGGAAACTGACGATTGGCAGAATTTGGAATAAGGCATTGAATTCTGCGGGAGTGCTTTTGTGGCGAGGGAGCTTGCCCCCGCTGGGCTGCGAAGCGGCCCCCACTGGATTATCAGATAAATCGCGGTCGCAGGTTTTGCGACTGCTCCGCAGCCGAGCGGGAGCAAGCTCCCTCGCCACAATAGACCCCGCCGCTTTGAATGATCAGCGAGCCTTTGGAGTAGCGACTTTATCGCGCAGGTAAACCGGTTGCGCCTCGTCGGCCGGGATCGACTCGCCGCGTTCCCAGGCAAATCGCGCCAGGGTCAGCAGGTCTTCGGCGTGAGGCAGCATGCCGGCATCCGAGCCGCTCAGGCTGAGCGCGATCCGCTCGCCATAGCCCCAACCGGTGCCCGCACCGAACCACTCACCGCTGGCATCGCCCGGCAGCGCCGCCACTTCCGGCGGCAGTACCGCCTCGACGCCGACCAGACGCATCTCGCCAGCCGTTTCGCGGTAGCAGCCCCAATACACTTCATCCATCCGCGCATCGATAGCCGCCGCGACCTGGCTCACGCCGTGTTCGCGATATGCACGTTGCGCCAGGACGGCGAGGTTGGACACCGGCAGCACCGGACGATCCAGCGCAAACGCCAGACCTTGCACCACACCAATGGCGATCCGCACACCGGTGAACGCACCCGGCCCACGACCGAACGCGATGGCGTCCACCGCTTGCAGCGTGGTGCCGGCGTCGGCCAGCAGTTGCTGGATCATCGGCAGCAGCTTCTGCGCGTGCAGACGCGGGATCACCTCGTAATGGCTCGTGACCTTGCCGTCATGCAGCAAGGCAACGGAGCAAGCTTCGGTCGCGGTGTCCAGGGCCAGCAAGGTGCTCATCGATGTTTCCAAAACAGGTGGGAGAAAAAGGGCGTCAGTATAAACAACTACGGCCCGCAAGCGGGCCGTGGATGATGCAGCGGATCAGCTTTTTCAGCTCAGCGCTTCGAGCACCTTGGCGGTGATCGCTTCAACCGAACCAACGCCCGGGATGTGGCTGTACTTCGGCTTGCCGTTGGCAGCGGAGAGCTTCTGGTAGAAATCCACCAGCGGCTTGGTCTGCGAATGGTAGACCGACAGGCGATGACGCACGGTTTCTTCGGTGTCGTCCTTGCGCTGCACCAGATCGTCGCCGGTAACGTCGTCTTTGCCAGCCACTTTCGGCGGGTTGTAGACGATGTGGTAAACGCGGCCGCTGGCCTCGTGAACGCGACGACCGGCGATACGCTGAACGATTTCTTCGTCTTCAACAGCGATTTCAACCACGGCGTCCAGTTCGACACCGGCAGTCACCAGGGCTTCGGCTTGCGGAATGGTGCGCGGGAAGCCGTCGAACAGGAAGCCATTGACGCAGTCGGGTTGAGCGATGCGATCCTGCACCAGCGCGATGATCAGGTCATCCGACACCAGGCCGCCGGCATCCATGATGCTCTTGGCTTGAACGCCCAGCGGAGTGCCGGCCTTGACCGCAGCACGCAGCATGTCGCCGGTGGAGATTTGCGGAATGCCGAATTTCTCGGTGATGAACTTAGCCTGAGTACCTTTACCGGCCCCGGGAGCTCCCAGCAGAATGACGCGCATCGATGTGCTCCTCAATTTTTTATATAGAAAACAACGGGATTCGCCTCTTTGGGCCAATCTCAAAAAAACGGGTCGTGGCCGCACAAACGGCCAAAGGCTGATCAAGATACACAGCAGGCTGCGCCCACACAAGACGCCAAAAGTCGGAGAAACCGGCGCCCGCCGCGACCTTGCGACGCGGTAACCCAAGTCGCAACCCCATCATTAACTGTCGCCTGCCCGCACTTTCTGCCTGTGTACAAAGCGGCACCCGGCCTGTGCACCGGGCGCCTGATACCACCGCAAAAACCTTAGCCGGTATTGCGCAAACCGGCGGCAATCCCCGCCACAGACACCAGCAGCGCCTGCTCCACCGGGCTGCCCTGTTCGACATTCTGCTGCCGTGAACGGGCCAACAGCTCGGCCTGCAATAGATGAAGCGGGTCGAGGTAAGTGTTGCGCAGACGGATGAATTCCAGCGTCTCTGGGCTATGTGCCAGCAGTTGCGACTGACCGGTCAAGCCGAGCACCACCGCACACGCCTGCGACAATAGGTCGCGTAACTGCGCGCCCAACGGCAGCAAGTCCGGCTCGACCAGACGCTCATCATACGACAGCGCAATGTCGGCGTCGGCCTTGGCCAGCACCATTTCCAGCATGTCGATACGGGTGCGGAAGAACGGCCACTGTTCACGCATCTGCCCGAGCAGTTCGCCCTCGTCGCGCTCCAGCGCCTTGCTCAACGCGCTTTCCCAACCGAGCCAGGCCGGCAGCATCAGGCGGGTCTGGGTCCAGCCGAAGATCCACGGGATCGCCCGCAGACTCTCGATCCCACCCGCACGGCGCTTGGCCGGACGGCTGCCGAGGGGCAAGCGTCCCAGCTCCTGCTCCGGTGTCGACTGGCGGAAATACTCGACGAACTGCGGATTCTCCCGCACCACGGCGCGATACGCGGCGACGCCGTCGGCGGCCAGTTCATCCATCAGGTGCCGCCATTCCGACGTTGGCGGCGGTGGTGGCAACAGCGTCGCTTCGAGCACCGCGGCCAGATACAGATTGAGGTTCTGCTCGGCGATGTCCGGCAGGCCGAATTTGAATCGAATCATTTCGCCCTGCTCGGTGGTGCGGAAGCGCCCCGCCACCGACCCCGGCGGCTGCGACAGAATCGCCGCGTGCGCCGGACCGCCGCCACGGCCCACGGTGCCACCGCGACCGTGGAACAACAGCAGTTCGACTTGCTGCTCGCGGCAGATCTCCACCAGCCGCTCCTGCGCGCGATATTGCGCCCAAGCGGCGGCGGTGGTGCCCGCATCCTTGGCCGAGTCGGAGTAACCGATCATCACTTCCTGCGGGCCTTGCAGCCTTGCGCGGTAGCCCGGCAGCAGCAACAGACGCTCCATCACCGGCCCGGCGTTGTCGAGGTCCGCCAGGGTTTCGAACAGCGGCACCACGCGCATCGGCCGCAACACGCCGGACTCTTTCAGCAGCAGTTGCACCGCCAGCACATCGGAAGCCGCGCCCGCCATCGAGATCACATAAGAGCCCAGCGAGGCGCCCGGTGCGGCGGCGATTTCCTTGCAGGTGGCGAGCACTTCAGCGGTGTCGGCGGACGGTTTGAAATGCGCCGGCAACAACGGGCGACGATTGCTCAATTCGCGGGTGAGGAAGCTGATGCGCTGTTCTTCGTCCCAGTCTTCGTAGCGACCGAGGCCAAGGTAATCGGTGATTTCGGTCATTGCCGAACAGTGCCGCGTCGAATCCTGACGCACATCGAGGCGTACCAGAAACAGGCCGAAAGTCACCGCCCGGCGCAGGCAATCGAGCAACGGCCCGTCGGCAATCACGCCCATGCCGCATTCGTGCAGGGAGTTGAAACACAGTTCCAGCGGATCGAGCAGATCGCGGTTGTTGTGCAACACGTCGGCCGGCGCCGGTGTGCTGGCGCTGAGCGAGGCATGCGCCCAATTGCGCGTGGCACGCAGGCGTTCGCGCAACTGCTTGAGCACCGCACGGTAAGGTTCGGCGCTGTCACCGGCCTTGGCCTTGAGCGCATCACTGGCCTGCTGCATCGACAGTTCCGCAGCCAGATGATCGACATCGCGCAGGTACAGGTCGGCAGCCATCCAGCGCGCCAGCAACAGTACTTCGCGGGTCACCGCTGCCGTGACATTCGGGTTGCCGTCACGGTCGCCGCCCATCCATGAAGCAAAGCGGATCGGCGCCGCTTCCAGCGGCAAGTGCAGGCCCGTCGCTTCATACAGCGCCTTGTCGGCCTTGCGCATATGGTTGGGAATCGCCTGCCACAGCGAGTGTTCGATGACTGCAAAACCCCACTTGGCTTCATCGACCGGGGTCGGCCGGGTACGGCGGATTTCTTCGGTGTGCCAGGCTTCGGCGATCAACCGTTGCAGGGTGTTCTGGATCTGTTCGCGCTCGGCGCTGGTCAGGTCGCGGTGATCCTGCGCGGCCAATTGCGCGGCGATCGCGTCGTACTTCTGGATCAGCGTGCGCCGCGCCACTTCGGTCGGGTGCGCAGTCAGCACCAGTTCGATTTCCAGGCGCGCCAGTTGCCGGGCCAGGGATTCGGCGCTGTGGCCTTCGTTGCGCAGGCGGGCGAGCAGTTCCGGCAGTACACGGGACTCGAACGGTGCCGGCTGCGACTCTTCGCGGCGATGAATCAGCTGATACTGCTCGGCGATGTTCGCCAGGTTGAGAAACTGGTTGAACGCCCGCGCCACCGGCAGCAGTTCGTCTTCGCTCAGCTGATTGAGGCTGGCGCTGAGTTCGGCGTCCATCGAGCCACGGCGATCTGCCTTGGCGCCCTTGCGGATCTGCTCGATCTTGTCGAGAAATTCCTCGCCGTACTGGTCGCGGATGGTATTGCCTAACAGCTCACCCAACAGGTGAACGTCCTCGCGCAAGCGTGCATCGATATCGGTCATCAGCAGTTCTCCAGCGGTAATCGGGACGGCTCAGAAACGAATGCTTTGCCCAGAGAGTGCCGCTCTACGGCGCTTCTTACAAGCAGACGACGAAGGGACTTTAAACCTTGCGGCCTGAAGCTAGTCTCAACAGTAAGCCGCACAACGGCTTGCCGGCCGCGCCGGACACTCACCCGATCCTGCCATGAGCAGGTACGACATGAGGTCATCATGAAAATCCGTGAACTCGCCCAGCATTGGGAAGAAAACGCCAAGGGTCGCCTGACCGACACTGGCTACACGATTCATCTGGACGTCGAGGCCGCTGCGCGCCTGGCGGCGATTGCCGAGATGTACCCCAAACGTCATCCGCAAGAACTGCTCGGCGAACTGATCGGCGCCGCGCTCGAAGAGTTCGAGGCGAGCCTGCCGTATGTGAAAGGTTCGACGGTGGTGGCGACGGATGAAGAAGGTGATCCGCTGTATGAGGACGTCGGTCCGACGCCGCGGTTTCTGGCGCTTTCACGCCGGCATCTGCAGGATTTGTCCGCCGCTGCCGGCAAGCAAAAGCACTGACAGAACATAGATCAAACTGTGGGAGCGAGCTTGCTCGCGAATGCGGTATTTCAGCCGACATTGATAGCGACTGATTCACCGCATTCGCGAGCAGGCTCGCTCCCACATTGACTGTATCGAACTTCAAAAATCGCACGCTTTTTACCCCGCGCGTACCTCTCCCCGCCTCTAAAGTTCCCGGTTTAGAGCCTTGTCGACTTGGTCAAAAAAAATTTTGGCGATAGGCCATCTTTTCTGAACTTTTGAAAAACGCCTTCGGTCGGAAGCTGTAACCACGCCTGGAACGAGCGTTTCAAAAACGCGCTTTTACACGACGCTTGCGGCTCCTCGACCAGGATGGATTTTCGGTTTTATCAGGAGTTAAACAATGGAGTTGAAGACCATGAAGACCCAAACCTCGTTCTCCCACCTGCGCGGTCTGAAACTGGCTGCTCTGGCCATCGGTACCAGCTTCGTACTGGCCGGTTGCGCCGGTAACCCGCCGACCGAGCAGTACGCCGTGACTCAATCGGCCGTCAACAGTGCGGTCAGCGCCGGTGGTACCGAGTTCGCTGCTGTGGAAATGAAGCAGGCGCAGGACAAGCTCAAGCAAGCCGAAATCGCCATGCACGACAAGAAGTATGAACAAGCTCGCACCCTCGCCGAGCAAGCCGAATGGGACGCTCGCGTAGCAGAACGCAAGGCTCAGGCTGCCAAGGCCGAACAGGCTGTGAAGGATTCCCAGAAAGGTGTTCAGGAACTGCGTCAGGAAAGTCAGCGCACCGTGCAGTAAGCGCGCATCCCGAATCGCAAAGCTGAAACTTTTATCGATAGAAAGGACGACAAATTATGCGTAAGCAACTGATGATCCCCGCTCTTCTGGCCGCAAGCGTTGCCCTGGCTGCCTGCTCTACTCCGCCTAACCCGAACCTGGAACAGGCGCGCACCAACTACGCCGGCCTGCAGGCCAACCCACAGGCGAGCAAAGTCGCTGCCCTGGAAACCAAGGACGCCAGCGATTACCTGGACAAGGCCGACAAGGCTTATCTGGACAAGCAAGACGCAGCCAAGGTTGACCAACTGGCCTACCTGACCAACCAGCGCGTGGAAGTGGCCAAGCAGACCATCGCCCTGCGCACCGCTGAGAACAACCTGAAAAACGCTGCCGCGCAACGTGCCCAAGCGCGTCTGGACGCTCGTGATCAGCAGATCAAACAACTGCAGCAGAGCCTGAACGCCAAGCAGACCGATCGCGGTACGCTGGTGACTTTCGGTGACGTGCTGTTCGCCACCAACAAGGCTGACCTGAAATCCAGCGGTCTGGTGAACATCAACAAACTGGCGCAGTTCCTTCAGGAAAACCCTGATCGCAAAGTGATCGTCGAGGGTTACACCGACAGCACCGGCGCGGCTTCGTACAACCAGTCGCTGTCCGAGCGTCGTGCCACCTCGGTACAAGTCGCTCTGATCAAGATGGGCGTAGATCCTTCGCGCATCGTGGTTCAGGGTTACGGCAAGGAATACCCGGTTGCCGACAACGGCAGCGTTTCCGGTCGTGCGATGAACCGTCGTGTGGAAGTGACCATTTCCAACGACAATCAGCCAGTGGTGCCACGTTCGGCGGTCAGCTCGAACTAAGCAACACGCGCTAATGAAAAAGCCCCGCTTGAGTGATCAGGCGGGGCTTTTTTTAAGATCAAAAGATCGCAGCCTTCGGCAGCTCCTACAGGGATCGCGTTCCAATGTAGGAGCTGCCGAAGGCTGCGATCTTTTGCGTTTAAGGCTCGAGTTTCTGCGGGGTTTCCTGGCCCATGCAACGCACGGCTTTTTTCTGCGCATTGATCAGCACCCCGGTCAGGCCTTTCTGCTCGGTGTCAAACAGCACCAGCACGCCATCGATGCACTGCGCCACCTGCGGCGCCGGGTCCAGCGAGACTTTGTAGTCTTCGCCCGGCACGGTCTTGAGCATGGTGAATTCGTTGAGCAGCAGCGCATCCTCGGGTTTGGCGAAGTGCAGGTAGCCGTAATACCACAGGGCACCAACGGTGCCGAGGATGCTGCAGATACCGGTGATGATCAGCGGGATGGCGTTACGTTCTTCAGTCATTGCGGACTCTCGTCTTCAGAATTCGGGGGTTGCGGATAATTGGGGATCTCGCCGAGGCGGCGCAGGCCGTTGAAGTGCTCGGGATCTTCCAGATAACGCAGCATCACTTGGCGCCAGACCGGGTCGCCGAAGGTCTGCACGTGGCCGCCACGGGTCAGCTGCAGCACGCGCGGTGGCGGCGCAGCCTGATACAGGCGGATGGCGTTGGACATTGGCACCAGTGGGTCGTCGATGCTGTGAAAGATCAGTTTCGGCACGCCGTTAAGCTGCGGCATCGAGTTGATCGCGCTGTCGCCGTCCGGCACCAGCCACGACAACGGCACCTGGAACGGCCAGGTCAGCCACGACGTGCTGAGGGCGTACTGACCGACGCTGCGGTAACTGGCGGGTACACCGTCGAGCACGAAGGCTTTCAGCTGTTTCTGCCGCTCGGGGTGCTGCACCAGCCAATGCACGGCCATTGAGCCGCCGAGGCTCTGGCCGAGGAGGATCAGCGGCTTGCCTTTGACCTCTGGCGCCTGATCCAGCCAGGCGAATGCGGCGTCGATGTCCTGATAGATCGCCGGCAAACTCGGCTCGCCCTCGGACAAGCCATATCCGCGATAATCCACTAGCAGCACCTGATAGCCGTTTTTCGGCAACCACCAACTGCCACCCAAGTGCATCGGCAGATTGCCGCCGTTGCCGTGCAGGTGCAGGACTGTGCCTTTGACCTCGACACCGGGCTTGGCCGGCAGCCACCAGGCGTTGAGCTTGAGGCCGTCGGCCGTGGTCAGGGTGACGGTGCGGTATTCGAGCTTGGCTCTTTCCGGGGTAAAGACCTGGCCCGGCTCGGGGTAAAACAACAGCGAACTGCAACCGCCGAGGGTCAGGAGCAGGCAAAGGATGCCGAGGATTCTCATCCGGTGAAACCTCGCAGAATTCGGGTTGAAAACAATAATTGTGTCAACAAATAACCCTGTGGGAGCTGCGGTGCGACGATTCGACTTGCCAGCGATAGCGGTGGGTCAGCCAACATCAATATTGACTGTCAGACTGCAATCGCTGGCAAGCCAGCTCCCACAGGGTTTGTATGTGGTCAGAGGATATTGGAGTAATCCGCCTCGATCCGGTCCAGGCTCAAGTGATTGAGGAAGTTGGAGAAGCACATCCACGCCGACAGCGCGTTCATGTCGCGGAACTGTTCCGGCAGGTATTTCGGCGGCACCACCAGACCTTCATCGACCAGTTGACGCAGGGTACGCATGTCCTCCAGCGTGGTCTTGCCGCAGAACAGCAGCGGTACCTGTTCAAGCTTGCCCTTACGCACGGCCAACTGAATGTAGTTGTAAACCATGATAAAGCCCTTGAGGTAGGACAAGTCTTTGGTGAATGGCAGACCGGTTGGCGTCGAGCCTCGGAACACCCGGCTGGCGTTGCCGTAGCTTTCGGCCATTTCGAAACCCTGTTCGCGGAAGAACTCGAACACCTGCAAAAAGTCCGCGCCCTCCTCGACCATGTGAATGGCGCGGGTGCGGTTGGTCAGTTTGCGCAGGCGGCTCGGGTAGGAGGCGAAGGTGATGATTTCCATGAGGATCGCCAGGCCTTCCTGAGTCACCGTCGACGAGGGTGGACCCTTGGACAGGAAGGTGCAGATCGGCTGGTTCAGGCCGTTAAGCGTGGTGCCGACGTGCACCAGACCTTCATGGACTTCCAGTGCACGCACGTCGCGGTCGTTGAACAGCGCGTCAGTGCGGATCTTGATGTAATCGGCCCCCGCCGCCGCGTCGGCAACGATGCCGTCGGACTCGAACACGCGGATGGTTTCCTCGGCCTCGCCAAACACCTTGTTCAAGCGGGTTTGCAGCAGGTGCACGGCATCCTTGGCGGTGAGGATTTTCGGCTCGTCCTTCAGGTCGCCACGGCCATCGATGTTGTTCAGGTAGTCGGACATCATCAGGCCGAGGTCGGCCAGGGTCGGGTCGCCGGCGTGAAACGCATCGGAGGCGGCGCCGTACAGCTCTTGCGAGATCAGGCCGAAATCCTCGGTGCCGCGCGCTTCGAGCATGCGCACCACCATGCGGTATTCCTTGCACATGCGCCGCATGATCTGCCCGACCGGGTTGAACTGGCCGAGCTGGCGGGTGATGTCGCGTTCGATGTTCTGGAACTCGAGTTTGACCTTGCTCGAATCGAAACTCAGTGGCCGATTGAGGTAGTAGTCGCGATCCACCGCCGGCATTTCCTTGCCTTTGGCCTTGAGAAAGCCCTTGCGGATGTTCTCGTCCCACTTCACCGCATCGAGCACGCGGATCGGCGTCTGCGCCAGCACAATGCGATCGGACAGCGTGCGTATCGTCTGCTGGTAATCGTCCACCCGAAACTCCTGTAGAAAACTGAATTATTTGGCGCGGGCCTGGCGCTGATAGCGTGCGGCCTCGACGAAGACATCGGAATTGGCCGGATCGTCGAGGTAAGCAAAGACCTTGTCGAGACGGCTGTCGACCTGCACGCCGTCGCCATCGTCATCGGTCTGGAACGACTGGCCGTCGAGGGCTTGCTGTTTGATCGCCTGATTGATCTGTTCGAGGTCGAGGTTGTACACCACCAATTCGTGTTTGTCGGTGAGTTCGAAACCGGCGATGGCGTATTGGCCACCGTAACGCGCCGGCACTTTCGCCGACAGGTACCAGCGGCTGCCGTGGCGCGACACCGTGAACGGGTAAGCCTCGCGCTCGTGAGGCCGGGCCTTGAACCAGGTGACGGCCTGATAGCGATCATGGCCGACGCGGGTCAACTCAAGGTTCATCGGCTCGCCCCAGGCATTGGTGCTCGACCACGTGCCCAGCAGGCCCTTGGGCGCCGACTCACTGGCGGGCAACGGATCCTTGAAAGTCACCAGACAGCCACTGAGCAGCAGGAACGACAAGGCGATCAGCACGCCACGCCAGGCTTTCATTCAATACTCCCTATGAACACATAGCCCTGAACACCGCCACATTCCCCCTGTGGGAGCGAGCTTGCTCGCGAAAGCGGTGGTACCGCCAACATTAATGTTGAATGTCAGTCCGCCTTCGCGAGCAAGCTCGCTCCCACAGGGTAAATCAACAGTGGCTTACACCGAGGCCAGGACCAGATGCATATACCGCGTCAGAATCCCGAGCATGTCCTGTTCGGCCAAAGGCTCGGCGTCGTTGAGCAGGCCCTGATATTCCATCCGTCCGATAATCGCCGTCAACACTTTGGCATCCTGTTGCGGTTCACGCGAGCCCAGGACCTGGAACAACTGGCAGGTGCCCTGCAGCAGAATCTGCTGATGGGAGCGCACCAGATCCGCCAGGCGCGGGTTGAGCAGCGCTTCCTGGCGGAACGCCTGCTCGGCCATCAGATGCTCGCGACGGTTGACCAGTTGCCGGTGCACATAGTCGGCCATCAGCCGCGCGATGTCGTCGGCCAGTTGCGAGCGCGACTCGGGGCTGCCGTCGCCACTGACGACCATCTCGCGCAGCAGGCCTTCGTTGTTGATCCATAGCTTGGCCATGTAGGCCGCGCTGCGTTCGACGTATTGGGCGAAGGTATCGGTGAGCAGGTCATCGATGTCCTTGAAGTAATAGGTAGTGGCCGACAGTGGCACACCGGCCTCGGCCGCCACGGCCCGGTGGCGCACGGCACGCACGCCGTCGCGTACGACAATGCGCATCGCCGCGTCGAGAATGTCCTGTCGACGCTGCTCACTGCCCTGTCGGCTGGCCTTGCGGCCCTGGTACTGAACACTTTCAGCGACCGCAGTGGCGATACCCGCTGCACCTTCTTGAGCGATTGCAACCATCACGACTGGACTTCCTCTGCTATTGCAAAATTAACCAATTGATACATTTGTACCAGACAGGCAATAAAAAGCCGCCTGTTTTAGGCGGCTTTTTAACTGAAACGTTTACGCTTGCGGTCGCATGTGCGGGAACAGGATCACATCGCGGATCGATGGCGAGTTGGTCAGCAACATCACCAGACGGTCGATGCCGATGCCTTCACCGGCCGTTGGCGGCATGCCGTACTCCAGCGCACGCACGAAGTCGGCGTCGTAGTGCATGGCTTCGTCGTCGCCAGCGTCCTTGTCGGCCACCTGCGCCATGAAACGCTCGGCCTGGTCTTCCGCGTCGTTCAACTCGGAGTAGGCGTTGGCGATTTCACGGCCGCCGATGAACAGCTCGAAACGGTCGGTGACGTTCGGGTTCTCGTCGTTACGACGAGCCAGCGGCGACACTTCGAACGGGTACTGAGTGATGAAGTGCGGCTGCTCCAGCTTGTGCTCGACCAGTTCTTCGAAAATCATCACCTGCAGCTTGCCCAGACCTTCGAAGCCCAGCACCTTGGCGCCGGCCTTCTTGGCAATGGCGCGCGCCTTGTCGATGTCGTTCAGGTCATCGGCAGTCAGCTCAGGGTTGTACTTGAGGATCGAGTCGAACACCGACAGACGGGCAAACGGCTCGCCGAAGTGGAACACCTTGTCGCCGTAAGGCACGTCGGTGCTGCCCAGCACCAGTTGTGCCAGTTCACGGAACAGCTCTTCGGTCAGGTCCATGTTGTCTTCGTAGTCGGCGTAAGCCTGGTAGAACTCCAACATGGTGAATTCAGGGTTGTGACGGGTCGAAACGCCTTCGTTACGGAAGTTGCGGTTGATCTCGAACACCTTCTCGAAACCGCCAACCACCAGACGCTTGAGGTACAGCTCAGGCGCGATACGCAGGAACATTTCCATGTCCAGCGCGTTGTGGTGGGTTTCGAACGGCTTGGCCGCTGCGCCGCCAGGAATGGTCTGCAGCATCGGCGTTTCGACTTCGAGGAAGTCGCGCTTCATCAGGAAGCTGCGGATGTGCGCGATCACTTGCGAACGCACGCGGAAGGTCTGGCGCACTTCTTCGTTGACGATCAGGTCAACGTAACGCTGACGGTAGCGCTGTTCGGTGTCGGTCAGGCCGTGGTGCTTGTCCGGCAGTGGGCGCAGCGACTTGGTCAGCAGGCGCACGTTGGTCATTTCGACGTACAGGTCGCCCTTGCCGGAACGTGCCAGGGTGCCTTCGGCGGCAATGATGTCGCCCATGTCCCAGGTCTTGACGGCGGCCAGGGTGTCTTCGGACAGGGTTTTACGGTTGACGTAGACCTGGATGCGACCGGTCATGTCCTGGATCACCATGAACGAGCCACGGTTGAGCATGATGCGACCGGCAACCTTGACCGGGATTGCAGCCTCGGCCAGCTCTTCCTTGGTCTTGTCCGCGTATTTCTTCTGCAGATCTTCGCAGTAGTTTTCACGGCGGAAGTCGTTCGGGAAGGCGTTGCCCTTGGCGCGCTCGGCAGCCAGCTTTTCCTTGCGCAGGGCGATCAGGGAGTTTTCTTCCTGTTGCAGGGCTTGCGGGTCGAGTTGTTGGTCGCTCATGTCTTCAGATATTCCATCAGGTTCGTTGCCCCCGGGCCTGGCGGCCCGGGAATCGCCAGCAGGGCTGGCTCCTACAGGGATCGCGTTGCATCAGCGACCCTGTGTGCGTCTGTTACAGCCCCGATTTCAGGCTGGCTTCCAGGTATTCGTCGATATCGCCGTCGAGTACCTTGTCGCAGTCGCTGCGTTCGATGTTGGTGCGCAAGTCCTTGATCCGCGACGCGTCGAGCACGTACGAACGGATCTGATGACCCCAGCCGATGTCCGACTTGGTGTCTTCCAGCGCCTGGGAAGCGGCGTTGCGCTTCTGCATTTCCTGCTCGTACAACTTGGCCCGCAACATTTTCATCGCGGTGTCCTTGTTGGCGTGCTGGGAACGTTCGTTCTGGCAGCTGACCACGGTGTTGGTCGGTACGTGAGTGATACGTACGGCCGAGTCGGTGGTGTTTACGTGCTGACCACCAGCACCGGATGAACGATAGGTGTCAATCCGCAGGTCTGCCGGGTTGATTTCGATTTCGACCTTGTCGTCGATCTCCGGCGAGACGAAAACGGCAGAAAACGAAGTGTGGCGACGGTTGCCGGAGTCGAACGGGCTCTTGCGCACCAGACGGTGCACGCCGATCTCGGTGCGCAGCCAGCCAAAGGCGTATTCGCCCTTGATGTGCACGGTCGCACCTTTGATACCGGCGACTTCACCGGCCGACAGTTCCATGATGGTCGCGTCGAAACCGCGTTTGTCCGCCCAGCGCAGGTACATGCGCAGCAGGATGTTGGCCCAGTCCTGGGCCTCGGTGCCGCCGGAACCGGCCTGGATGTCCAGGTAGGCGTTGTTCGGGTCCATTTCGTGGCTGAACATGCGGCGGAATTCAAGCTTGGCCAGTGACTCTTCAAGCCCTTGAAGCAGTTCAACGACGTCGTTTACCGCGCCTTCGTCGTTTTCTTCAACGGCCATGTCGAGCAGCTCGCGGGAATCGGCCAGACCGCTGGAAAGCTCATCCAGGGTGTCGACGATCTGCGCCAACGATGCTCGCTCGCGGCCCAGTTCCTGGGCGTATTCAGGTTTGTTCCAGACTGCAGGATCTTCAAGCTCGCGATTGACTTCGATCAGACGCTCATGCTTTTGATCGTAGTCAAAGATACCCCCGAATAGTTTCGGAGCGCTCGGACAGGTCCTTGATGGTGTTCAGGATCGGGTTGATTTCCATGACGGGCAGCACTCGTTGGCGAACTTTTGAAAGCCGGCGAGTATAACGTAATCACGCGGTCACGGCAGCCCGTCTGGCGGCTGTCGGGGTGAATCACTTGACACATTGCCCTGTAGGAGCTGCCGCAGGCTGCGATCTTTTGATTTTGCATTTTAAGATCAAAAGATCGCAGCCTGCGGCAGCTCCTACAGCAATTGATGGGTTACTCGATACCTACCTGGTTACGGCCATTGTTTTTCGCCTGATACAACCCGCGATCCGCCGCCGAGATCAGCAACCGGCAATCGCTGCCCGCCTGCGGCACCATGGTCGCCAGGCCGATGCTGATGGTCAGGCTCGCCCCTTCGCTCGGGGTGTTGTGCGGAATCTTCAGCGCCGCCACGGTCTGGCGCAGCTTCTCTGCCACCAGCCGGGCACCGCCCGGCGAGGTGTTCGGCAGTACCAGCGCGAACTCTTCACCGCCGTAGCGTGCCGGCAGATCCGACGGTCGGGCGCTGGCATCGCGGATCGCCGTGGCGACCTTGCGCAGCGCCTCATCGCCTTCGACATGGCCAAAGCTGTCGTTGTAGGACTTGAAGTAATCGACGTCGATCATCAGCAACGACAACTGGCTCTGATCGCGCAACGAGCGGCGCCACTCCAGCTCCAGGTACTCGTCGAAGTGCCGGCGATTGGACAGCCCGGTCAGGCCGTCGGAGTTCATCAGCCGTTGCAGCACCAGGTTGGTGTCGAGCAACTGCTGCTGGCTGACGCGCAGCGCACGGTACGCCGCATCCCGCTGCAGCAGGGTCATATAGGAGCGCGAGTGATAGCGAATGCGCGCCACCAGCTCGATGGTGTCCGGCAGTTTCACCAGATAATCGTTGGCCCCGGCGGAGAACGCCGCGCTCTTGATCAGCGGATCTTCCTTGGTCGACAGCACAATGATCGGGATGTCCTTGGTCGCCGGGTGATTGCGGTATTCGCGCACCAGGCTCAGGCCGTCGAGGCCGGGCATCACCAGGTCCTGCAAAATCACCGTCGGCTTGATCCGTACCGCCTGGGCGATGGCCTGGTGCGGGTCGGAACAGAAGTGGAAGTCGATGTTCTCTTCGTTCGACAGCCCACGGCGCACGGCTTCGCCGATCATCGCCTGATCGTCCACCAACAACACCATGGCGGCGTTCTCGTCGGTTTTAATGTCGTCGATCTGTAAATCATTCATGGGCGGTCACCTGAGTACTACGGGGGCCAGGATTGCGGAAAACGCTGTTCATTTGGGGAAAACCTCCAGCAATCGTGGCGCTATCTTTTCCAGTGGACGGATTTCGACGGCTGCATCGATCGCCGCTGCGGCCTTGGGCATGCCGTACACCGCACTGCTTTGCTGATCCTGCGCGATGGTCAGGTATCCCTGCTGGCGCATGAGCTTAAGCCCTTGCGCCCCGTCGCGTCCCATTCCGGTCAATAAAACCCCGATGGCATCGCCGTTCCAATAGTTGGCGACACTTTCGAAGAAGACGTCGATCGAGGGTCGGTAGATCTCGTTGACCGGCTCGGCGGTGTAGGCCAGCGTGCCGTTTTTCAATAAGCGAATATGGTGATTGGTGCCAGCCAGCAGCACCGCGCCGGCCTGTGGTGGCTCGCCTTCGCGGGCCAGGCGCACGTCCAGGCCACTGGCGCTGGCCAGCCATTCGGCCATGCCCGCCGCAAACACCTGATCGACGTGCTGCACCAGCACAATGGCCGCCGAAAAATTGCGTGGCAGGCCCTTGAGCAATACTTCCAGCGCGGCCGGCCCGCCGGCAGAGGAGCCGATCGCCACCAGCCGCTTGCACGACGCCGAACTGCGGTGCGGTGTCGGCACCGGACGCGAACGCGGGGTTTTCTCGCCGATCAGCCAGCCGATATTGAGGATCTTGCGCAGCAACGGCGCCGCCGCTTCCTGCGCGTTACCGGCCCCCAGGGCCGGGGTATCGACCACATCCAGCGCACCGTGGCCCATGGCCTCGAACACCCGATGCACGTTCTGCTGGCGGTCGACTGTGACGATGACGATCGCGCACGGGGTTTCAGCCATGATCCGTCGCGTGGCCTCGACACCGTCCATGACCGGCATGATCAGGTCCATCAGGATCAGATCCGGGGTGTTTTCGGCACACAGACGCACGGCCTCGGCGCCGTTGCCGGCCACCCAGACCACTTGATGCGCCGGCTCGAAGGCCAGCGCACGGCGCAAAGCCTCCACCGCCAGTGGCATGTCGTTGACGATTGCGATTTTCATGCCCGCGCTCCTCCAATGAGCTCAACCACTGCATCGAGCAGGGCGTCGTCATGAAAACTGGCCTTGGCTAAATAATAGTCGGCGCCCGCATCCAGTCCACGACGGCGGTCCTCTTCACGGTCCTTGTACGAGACCACCATCACCGGTAGCGATTGCAGACGGGTATCACGGCGCAGCAACGTAACCAGTTCGATGCCGTCCATGCGCGGCATGTCGATGTCGGTGATCAGCAAATCGAAGTCCTCCGAACGCAGCGCGTTCCAGCCGTCCATGCCATCCACCGCGACCGCCACGTCGTAGCCGCGATTGAGTAGCAGCTTGCGCTGCAGCTCGCGCACCGTGAGCGAATCGTCGACCACCAGAATCCGTTTGCGCGCCACTTCGGCGGCCTGGTTGCCGTGCCGCGCAATACGCTCCAGACGCCCGGTGTTGAGCAGCTTGTCCACCGAGCGCAACATGTCTTCGACATCGACGATCAGCACCACCGAGCCATCGTCAAGCAGCGCCCCGGCGGAGATGTCCTGCACCTTGCCCAGTCGTTCATCCAGCGGCAGCACCACCAGAGTGCGCTCGCCGACAAATCGTTCGACCGCCACGCCATAGACCGCATCGCGCTCGCGGATCACCACGACCTTGAGGGTTTCGCCGCTGCTCTGACTGGCCGGACGATTCAGCAACTGGCTGGCGGCGACCAACCCGACATGTCGGCCTTCGTGCCAGAAATGCTGGCGACCTTCGATCTGCACGATGTCCTGTGGCTCCAGGTCGCACATGCGCTCGATGTGCGCCAGCGGAAACGCATAGGCTTCCTCGCCGACCTCCACCACCAGACTGCGCACTACCGACAGGGTCAGCGGCACTTCCAGATGAAAGCGGCTGCCCTCGCCCGCCGTCTGCTCCAGCACCACTGCACCGCGCAGTTGCCGGACCATGTGCTGCACCGCGTCGAGGCCGACGCCACGCCCCGACACTTCGGTGACGGTGTCGCGCAGGCTGAAACCTGGCAGGAACAGGAACGTCAGCAGTTCTTCTTCGCTCAACTGCGCGGCAGTTTCGGCCGGTGACAATTGGCGTTCAACGATGCTGCGGCGGACCTTTTCCAGGTCGACACCATTGCCGTCGTCACTCAGTTCGAGCACCAGCAAACCGGCCTGATGCGAAGCACGCAGGCGGATCAGGCCCTCTTCGGACTTGCCCTTGAGCAGGCGTTGTTCCGGGGTTTCGATGCCGTGGTCGACCGCGTTACGCAGCAGATGAGTCAGCGGCGCTTCGAGTTTTTCCAGTACGTCGCGGTCGACCTGCGTCTTCTCGCCTTCGATTTCCAGCCGCACCTGTTTGCCAAGACTGCGCCCCAGATCCCGAACCATGCGCACCTGACCGGTGAGCACGTCGGCAAACGGGCGCATGCGGCAGGCCAGCGCGGTGTCGTAGAGCACTTGTGCGCGCTGGCTGGCCTGCCAGGCGAATTCGTCGAGCTCGGCGTTCTTTTCCGCGAGCAATTGCTGAGACTCGGCCAGCAAGCGCCGCGCATCTTCAAGGGCTTCCTGGGCTTCGAGGCTCAGCGTCTGTTCCTTGAGATGCACATTGAGGCTTTCCAGCGCCCGCAGACCATTGTTCTGCATGCGCCTGAGGCGCTGCATGGTAGCCAGATGCGGCTTGAGTCGCTGGGTTTCGACCAGTGATTTACTCGACAGGTCGAGCAGGCTGTTCAGACGCTCGGCAGTGACCCGCAGCACGCGCTCGCCACCTTCGGTGGTGCGTTTGTTCTTGCGCGGCGCCGGATCGGAGGTTTCCAGCGGTGCATCAACCGCCGGCGGCGCTGGCGGTGGCGTTTCAATCGGCGCAGACGGTGCCTGCATCTGCAATTCGGCCATGGGCGGCGACGCCACGGCGGGCGGTGTCGAAGGGTCGAGCAGGCGGCCCATCAACGCCACATACGCCTCAATGTCCGGCGCTTGCGGGGCATTGGCCGGTGTGGCGATGCGCATCAACAGATCGGTGCCCTGCAACAACGCATCGATGTGTTCGGGGCGCAGCAACAGCCGCTTTTCCTGAGCGCTGACCAGACAATCTTCCATCACGTGGGCGACGCTGACACCGTTGTCGATGCCGACGATCCGCGCCGCGCCCTTGAGCGAGTGCGCCGCACGCATGCACGATTCCAGATAGTCGGCCTGAGTCGGATTACGCTCCAGCGCCAGCAGCCCGCTGCTCAGCACCTGGGTCTGGGCCTCGGCTTCGAGGCTGAACAGTTCCAGCAGCGAGGCGTCGCGCATTTGCTCGGGGGTCATGTGAGGCTCCGGGTCACGGCGGACAGCAACTGTTCTTCATCCAGCCAACGCAGGCTGCGTCCCCGGAATTGCAGGACGCCACGGGTGTATTTGGCGCTGGCAGTGCTGTTGTGCTCACTGCCGGCACGCGACGCGGCGTCGAGAATTTTTTCATCGATGGCGTGGATGCCGTCGACCTCATCCACTGGCACCACCACCGGCCCACCGTGGGCGGCGATGATCAGCATACGCGGCATGATCCGCGCGCCCGTGGCCGGTGCGGCGTTGCCATCCAGATCGAGCAACTCGACCAGCGACAGGCACGCCACCAGCGCGCCGCGCACATTCGCCACGCCGAGCAGGGCCCGCGAGCGCTGGTGTGGCAACGAGTGGATCGCCTGCAGCGGAGCGACTTCCACCAGACTGCGAGTGGCCAGGCCGAGCCACTCTTCGCCGAGGCGGAACATCAGCAGCGAACGGGTTTTCACATCGCTTTCGACCGCCACGGCGACCGGGTCGCGCTCATCCTGCTGCAACGCATAGCGGTCGAGCAGACGCGTGGCGGCAGCGGAATACACCGCGCAGTTTCGGCAGTGAATATGCTCGGTCAGCAACGGGCAGGACTTGTCGCCGTGAATGCCGATGCGGTTCCAGCAGTCATCGATGGCCCGGGCGTCTTCGTGGGTGACGTTCAAGGTGTCGGACGGGATCATCGTTTACGCTCACTGTCGGCGGTACGACCGCTGCGCGCGGCGCGTTCCTGCAATCGTCTGGCACCGGCGCTGTCGCCCTGGGCCTGCAGCAACGCAGCCAGGTGCATCAATGCTTCGGGGTGTTGCGGCTCAAGGTACAAGGCCTTGCGGTAATGGCTCTGGGCTTCGAGGGTGGCGCCGGCCACGTCACTGAGCAGGCCGAGCCAGTAGAACACCTGCGCCACCGGTTCGTGACTGCGCAGGTACTGCTCGCACGCCGAACGGGCCTCGGCGCTTTTGCCTTCGTTGGCCAGCGCAGCGATGTTGGCGAGCAAGGTCGCCGCGTCCGGGTTGACGCTTTTGCTGCTGACGGGCAACGGTGCAACGTTGGCAAACGGACGCGGGCGCACGGGTGGCGGCGGCGTGCGCAGCGGTTGGCGCACGGGCAATGGTGGCGGAGTCGGCAGCGACAGCGGTTGCGGTACCGGATCGTTTTGTCGACTGAAGGCAAACGACTGCGGTATGCCAATCGAGCGCATGCCCAGACGCCCGAGCAGACTGCCCTCGGCCGGGCCGATGAACAGCACGCCATCCACGTGAGTCAGACGCTTGAGCACTTCGAACACCTGCTTCTGGGTCGGCTGGTCGAAATAGATCAACAGGTTGCGGCAGAACACGAAATCGAACGGCGGCTCACCCGCCAGCAGCGCCGGATCCAGCACATTGCCGGCCTGCAGGCGCACCTGTTCGCGCACGGCGTCGCTGACTCGATGGCCGTCCTGTTCGGCGGTGAAATGACGCTCGCGAAAGTCCAGATCCTGACCGCGAAACGAGTTCTTGCCGTACAGCCCGCGCCGCGCCTTGTCCACCGACAGCGGGCTGACATCCATGCCATCGACCTTGAACTGATGGGGCTTGAGCCCGGCATCGAGCAAGGCCATGGCGATCGAATAGGGTTCCTCGCCGGTCGAACACGGCAGGCTGAGGATGCGCAGCGCGCGCATGTTGTTCAATTCGTCCAGACGCTTGCGCGCCAGCTTGCCGAGGGTGGCGAAGGATTCCGGGTAACGGAAAAACCAGGTTTCGGGGACGATCACCGCCTCGATCAACGCCTGCTGTTCGTCCCGCGAACCTTGCAACAGTTGCCAGTATTCATCGCTGTGCGCCGCTTGCGAGAGCGTGGTGCGTTGGCGCACCGCACGCTCGATGATCGCAGGCCCCACCGACGTGACATCCAGACCGATGCGTTCCTTGAGAAAATCGAAAAAACGTTGATCGCTGCTCATGACGGCGCCTCATGCGGCGCGGGAAAGAGCAGGCTGCGCACGGCGTCATCCAGCAAATCGTTGACCCGCACCCACTGCACCAGACCCTGGGCATCTTCGCGCACCGGGCCGAGGTACGGCGCCTGACGATTGTCCAGACCATACGGCTGAAAATCCTCGGGATTGCAGCGCAGGGTATCGGTCGCCTGTTCGAGTATCAGTCCGAGCCAGCGTGACGGCTGCCGTTCATCCGGGCGGTAATGCACCAGCACCAGCCGGGTGCTGGTACGCGCCTCGGCCGGTTGGCCGAAGGTCAGCGCACTGAGGTCGATGGCCGGCACCACCGCACCGCGATAGGCGAACACCCCGGCGACCCAGTTCGGCGCTTGGGCAATCGGCTTCAACGGCAGGCGCGGCAACACTTCCGCCACCTCGGTGGCGCGCAAGGCGTAACGCTCGCTGCCGATGCGAAACAGCAGGAACAACGCCTGCTTCGCCACCGGCGCAGCGCTGCGTTTGGCGGTGATTTCGCTCATCAGACTTTGAATCGCGAAACGCCACTGCGCAGCCCGACGGCCACCTGGCTCAGTTCGTCGATGGCGAAACTGGCCTGACGCAACGACTCGACGGTCTGGCTGCTGGCGTCGCCCAACTGCACCAGCGCATGGTTGATCTGTTCGGCACCGGTGGCCTGGGCCTGCATGCCTTCGTTGACCATCAACACCCGCGGCGCCAGCGCCTGCACCTGATGGATGATCTGCGACAGTTGCTCGCCGACCTGCTGCACTTCGGCCATGCCCCGGCGCACTTCTTCGGAGAACTTGTCCATGCCCATCACGCCGGCAGACACCGCCGACTGGATCTCGCGGACCATCTGCTCAATGTCGTAAGTGGCGACGGCGGTCTGATCCGCCAGACGCCGTACTTCGGTGGCGACCACGGCAAAACCACGGCCGTACTCACCGGCCTTCTCGGCCTCGATGGCGGCGTTGAGCGACAGCAGGTTGGTCTGATCGGCGACCTTGACGATGGTCACCACCACCTGATTGATGTTGCCGGCCTTCTCGTTGAGGATCGCCAGTTTGGCATTGACCAGATCGGCTGCGCCCATCACCGAGTGCATGGTGTCTTCCATGCGCGCCAGGCCTTGCTGGCCGGAACCGGCGAGTACCGAGGCCTGATCGGCGGCGGTGGACACTTCGGTCATGGTGCGCACCAGATCCCGCGAGGTGGCGGCGATTTCCCGCGAGGTCGCGCCGATTTCGGTGGTGGTGGCCGCGGTTTCGGTGGCGGTGGCCTGTTGCTGCTTCGACGTGGCGGCAATCTCGGTCACCGAGGTGGTCACCTGTACCGACGAACGCTGGGCCTGAGACACCAGCGAAGTCAGCTCGGTCATCATGTCGTTGAAGCCGGTTTCCACCGCGCCGAACTCGTCCTTGCGATCCAGATTCAGACGGCTGCTCAGATCGCCGGTGCGCATGATTTCGAGGATCTTCACAATGCGGTTCATCGGCGCCATGATCGCGCGCATCAGCAGCAGGCCACAGGCACCTGCCGCCAGCACGGCCACCAGCAGCGAGACAAACATGCTGACCTTGGCCGCCGCTACCGCCTCGTCGATGTTGGCCATGGCCTGATCGGCGACCCGCTTGTTCTCGCCGATGATGTCATTGAGTTTCATGCGACCGGTGTACCAGGCCGGGGTCAGCTTCTCGGTGAACAGCTTGACGGCCTCGGCTTCCAGGTTGCGCTTGTGCAGATCGAGTACCTGATCCTGGATCTGCATGTAGGTGTCGTGATCCTTCTCGAACGCAGCGAACTCGACCCGGTCTTCGTCGGTGGTGACAGTGCTGCGGTAGTTGGCCATCTGCTCTTGCAGGCGCGTCTCGAACGCCTTGTAGTCCGCCGCATCTTCACTGCTGATTCCCTGCCCTTCCTTGAGGCCCAGCAGCTCCTGGGTCTGCAGATAACTGTCGACCCACGCACCGCGAATCATCGAGCTGTAATAGACGCCGGGAACGGCGTCATCACGCACGCTGCTTTCACTGGCTTCGATTTTCAGCAGGCGGGAATACGAAACAACGACCATCAGCAACATGATGGCGATAATCACCGCAAAGCTCGCCAAAATGCGTTGGCGCAACGTCCAGTTCTTCACAGTGATTCCTCGTGCCTAAGTCGAAATGCGGGGAGTATAGCCGAGGGCGGTGTCTCATTTATAAGACGCTTTTTAACCCTCGGGCCGACCCGAGGTGATTGGCGGGAAGGCTCTGGGGTGGGACTGTCCGACAATCGGGGGCTGACGTGCCAGTGATGGAACGGCAAAAAGGGGCGATGGATCGGCCATTGCTGTTGTTGTGAGGCTGGAAAGCAATCGCGAGCAGGCTGACTCCTACACATTTCGGCGCCTGACGTGTAGGAGCTGCGGCACGCTGCGATCTTTTGATTTTTAAAGTCAACATCAAAAGATCGCAGCGTGCCGCAGCTCCTACATGAGTAGCGTGTTCAGGCAGTTCTATAGCGACGCCTGTCGCACCTGTTTCTCCAGTTCTACCTTCAACCCCGGCTCCAGCTTCAGTTGCTTGGCCAGTTCCTCCAGATACGCCTTTTCCATAAAGCTCTCCTCATCCACCAGCATCACGCTGGCGATGTACATCTCCGCCGCCATCTCCGGCGTACTCGCGGCGCGGGCGACGTCGCTTGGGTCGAGGGGTTTGTTGAGTTCGGCGTGCAGCCAGTGTTGCAGTTCCTGATCGTTGTCGAGTTTGGTGAATTCGCCTTCGATCAATTGGCGCTCGCGATCATCGATATGGCCATCAGCCTTTGCGGCGGCGACCAGTGCTTTGAGGATGGCCTGGCTGTGTTGCTCGGCCTGCGCCGGTGGCAAGCGGTCGAGGGTTTGCGGTTCGGTTTGCGGTGCGGTGCCTTTCTGGGCGTTGTAGTTGCCGTAGGCTTTGTAGGCCAGCACGCCAAGCGCTGCGAGCCCGCCGTAAATCGCAACTTTGCCGCCGACCTTGCGCACTTTCTTGTTACCCAGCAGCAAGCCCATCGCGCCCGCCGCCAATGCGCCGCCGCCAATGCGCCGCCGCCAGCACCTGACAGCAGACCGCCGAGGCCACTGCCACCAGAAGACCCACCAAGCAAACCGCCCAGGCCGCCAGCCGCCGGTTTGTTCTGCGCACCACCGGCCTTGTTCTGCAACAGATCCTGGCCGGATTTGAGTAGTTGGTCGAGCAATCCACGGGTGTTCATGTTCCGCCTCCAAAGCAGGGGTTATCCGGATCTATCAGGCCCTCAGCCTAGTTCGAAAGTGCCTTGGCCCGGCCTGCGAGTGTGCTTCCAGATGTTGCTCAGCAGGCGCAGGCCCTTCGTGAAAATCGATATACACTCAGGCCAATCGATAAAAACCGCCCACCGGGTACCCTTCTCATGATGACCCTGCGTCAGATCCGTCACTTCATCGCGGTGGCCGAGACCGGCTCGATCTCCGCCGCCGCGCAAACCGCGTTCATATCCCAGTCGACCCTGACGCTGGCGATCCAGCAACTGGAAGAGGAAATCGGCGTCAGCCTGTTCAACCGTCACGCCAAGGGCATGACCTTGACTCATCAGGGTCATCAATTCCTGCGCCAGGCGCATCTGATTCTGGCAACGGTGGATAACGCCAAGCGCAGCCTGCAACAAAGCACCGATCAAGTGGCCGGGCAGTTGATTGTCGGCGTGACCAGTCTGGTGGCCGGTTATTACCTCGCCGATCTGCTTACCCGTTTTCAACGCGCCTATCCCAATGTCGAGATCCGGGTGATGGAGGACGAGCGGCCGTACATCGAACATTTGCTGGTCAGCGGCGAGATCGATGTCGGCGTGCTGATCCTGTCCAACCTCGAAGACCGCCACGCCTTGCAAACCGAAGTGCTGACTCACTCGCCGCACCGTCTGTGGCTGCCGGCCCAGCATCCGCTGCTGGAACACGACAGCATCAACCTCGCCGACGTCGCTCGCGAACCGCTGATTCAACTGAATGTTGATGAAATGGATCGCAACGCCCAACGCCTATGGCGCGGCGCCGGGCTGCAACCGAAGATCACCCTCAGAACCGCATCCACCGAGGCGGTGCGAAGTCTGGTGGCGGCAGGGCTCGGCGTTTCGATTCAACCCGACATGACGTACCGCCCATGGTCACTGGAGGGCGACATCATCGAAGCGCGGCCGATCGCCGACCTCAACCAGACCCTCGATGTCGGTCTGGCCTGGCGCCGAGGGACCGCGCGCCCCGCACTGGTTGATCCATTCCTGACCGTAGCCCGCGAGCAGCCGCACGGCGGACGCAAGCCATCTATTTAATCGAATGCCACCTTCAGTATTTAGAATTTGTCGACCTCGGAGCCGCGCACTAGTCTTGCTGCATCTATAAGACGGTCGGCTCCCGGGCACGGGAGCAACAATGACCACACAAGAAAAGAGATCGCGGAAAATGGCTGGCGTGCAGACCCCGATGTGTACCGCGTTGTTGATCGACGGCGAACTGGTCGCCGGTCAAGGTTTCGTCGAACCGATCCTCAACCCGGCCACCGGTGAAATCCTCACCCACATCGCCGAGGCCAGCACCGAGCAGGTCGAAACCGCGATTCTCGCCGCCCACCGCGCCTTTGCCGAATGGTCGCGCACCACGCCGCAACAACGTTCCAGTCTGCTGCTGGACATCGCCAACGCCGTCGAAAAACACGCCGATCACCTCGCCCGCCTCGAATCGCTGAACTGCGGCAAGCCGCTGCACCTGGCGCGGCAGGACGATCTGAGCGCCACCGTCGATGTGTTCCGCTTCTTTGCCGGTGCCGTGCGCTGCCAGACCGGCCAGCTCAGTGGCGAGTACCTGCCGGGCTACACCAGCATGGTGCGTCGCGATCCGATTGGCGTGGTGGCGTCGATTGCGCCGTGGAACTACCCGATCATGATGGCCGCGTGGAAAATCGCCCCGGCCCTCGCCGCCGGCAACACCCTGGTGTTCAAACCCTCGGAACACACACCATTGTCGATCCTCGCACTGGCGCCAGCACTCGCCGAGATCCTGCCGCGCGGGGTCATCAACATCATCTGCGGCGGTGGCGAAGGCGTCGGTAGCCATCTGGTCGGTCACGCCAAGGTGCGTATGGTCTCGCTGACCGGCGATATCGTCACCGGGCAGAAAATCCTTCAAGCCGCTGCAAAGACCCTCAAGCGCACGCATCTGGAACTCGGCGGCAAAGCCCCGGTGATCGTGTGCAACGACGCCGACCTGCAAGCCGTGGTCGACGGCGTGCGCACCTACGGTTACTACAACGCCGGTCAGGACTGCACCGCCGCGTGCCGCATCTACGCGCAGGCCGGGATTCACGACAAACTGGTTGCCGAACTGGGTGCGGCAGTCAGCAGCCTGCGCTTCGCCGGCAAGCGCGATGCCGACAACGAGATCGGCCCGCTGATCAGCACCCGCCAGCGCGACCGCGTCGCCAGTTTCGTCGAACGCGCCCTCGGCCAGCCGCACATCGAGCGGGTGACCGGCGCGGCGGTGCATTCCGGCGCCGGGTTCTTTTACCAGCCGACGCTGCTGGCCGGTTGCAAACAAACGGATGAAATCGTCCAGCGCGAAGTGTTCGGCCCGGTGGTGACCGTGACCCGCTTCGACGAACTCGCACAAGCGGTGGACTGGGCCAACGACTCCGAATACGGCCTCGCCTCGTCGGTGTGGACGCAGAATCTGGACAAGGCAATGCAGGTCGCCGCCCGTTTGCAGTACGGCTGCACCTGGATCAACAGCCATTTCATGCTGGTCAGCGAAATGCCCCACGGCGGACTGAAACGCTCCGGATACGGCAAAGACTTGTCCAGTGATTCGCTGCAGGACTACAGCGTGGTGCGGCACATCATGGCCCGCCACGGCCAGCATCTCTGACTACGCTAATAACAAGCCATCAACGGCATGCTGCACCGCGTTCACAACTGCCCCGACCATAATTTAAAGAAGAGGGTTCAACCATGTTCGTGCACAAGACCGCACTGCTCAGTGCAATCACCACGGCCCTGCTGGCCAGTGCCAGCCTGCAAGCCGCCGAGCCGCTGAAGGCCGTCGGCGCCGGCGAAGGTCAGCTGGATATCGTGGCCTGGCCCGGCTACATCGAACGTGGCGAGAGCGACAAGGCTTACGACTGGGTCACCGGTTTCGAAAAGGACACTGGCTGCAAGGTCAATGTGAAGACTGCCGCCACCTCCGACGAAATGGTCAGCCTGATGGCCAAGGGCGGTTACGACCTGGTCACCGCGTCCGGTGATGCGTCATTGCGCTTGATCGTCGGCAAACGCGTGCAACCGATCAACACCGCGTTGATCCCGAACTGGAACACCCTCGATCCACGCCTGAAAGATGCGCCATGGTACGTGGTCAACAAGCAGACCTACGGCACCCCGTATCAGTGGGGCCCGAACGTGCTGATGTACAACACCAACGTGTTCAAGACGCCGCCGACCAGCTGGAATGTGCTGTTCGACGCGCAGAACTTCCCCGACGGCAAGCCGAACAAGGGCCGCGTGCAGGCCTATGACGGGCCGATCTACATCGCCGATGCGGCGCTGTATCTGAAGACCGCCAAGCCTGAGCTGGGGATCAAGGATCCATATCAATTGACCGAAGCACAGTACAAAGCGGTGCTCGATCTGTTGCGTGCGCAGCAGCCTTTGATCCACCGCTACTGGCACGACACCACGGTACAGATGAGCGACTTCAAGAACGAAGGCGTGGTGGCGTCGAGTGCCTGGCCGTATCAGGTCAACGGCCTGATCAATGAGAAACAGCCGATTGCCTCGACCATTCCGAAAGAAGGCGCCACCGGTTGGGCAGACACCACCATGCTGCACGCCGAGGCCAAGCACCCGAACTGCGCGTACAAGTGGATGGATTGGTCGCTGCAGCCGAAAGTCCAGGGTGACGTGGCGGCGTGGTTTGGTTCGCTGCCAGCCGTGCCGGCGGCGTGCAAGGAGAGCGAATTGCTCGGCGCCGAGGGTTGCAAGACCAATGGCTTCGACCAGTTCGACAAGATCGCCTTCTGGAAAACCCCGCAGGCTGAAGGCGGAAAATTCGTGCCTTATAGCCGCTGGACCCAGGACTACATCGCGATCATGGGCGGCAGGTAAGCCCGAGAGCAACTTGGTCTAACTCCCTTTCCCCCTCTCCCCCCTGGGGGAGAGGGCTGGGGTGAGGGGGTGGCTTTTGACTTTGTTCTTGATTGAAGGGCGACGGCCAATGAGGCCACCCTCACCCCCCGCCCTCTCCCGGAGGGAGAGGGAGCTAAAAGCGGATCGCATTCACCGTTAGATGTTTCAGCTTTTTCAGAAGTCCAGGCAGGGCCGCTGCGACGGCCCGCGCCTTTTTGGAGCACCGCACCATGACGCTTGCAGTCCAGTTCACCAACGTTTCCCGGCAGTTCGGCGAGGTGAAGGCCGTTGACCGGGTTTCCATCGATATCCAGGACGGCGAGTTCTTTTCCATGCTCGGCCCATCCGGCTCGGGCAAGACCACCTGCCTGCGCCTGATCGCCGGTTTCGAACAACCGAGTGCCGGCTCGATCCGCATTCACGGCGCCGAAGCCGCCGGTCTGCCGCCGTATCAACGTGATGTGAACACCGTCTTCCAGGATTACGCACTGTTCCCGCACATGAACGTGCTGGACAACGTCGCCTACGGTTTGAAGGTCAAAGGCGTGAGCAAAACCGAACGCCACAAGCGCGCCGAAGAGGCGTTGGCCATGGTCGCCCTCGGCGGCTACGGCGCACGCAAACCGGTGCAGTTGTCCGGCGGTCAGCGCCAGCGTGTCGCCCTCGCCCGCGCCTTGGTCAATCGCCCGCGCGTGCTGTTGCTTGATGAGCCATTGGGCGCCCTCGACCTGAAATTGCGCGAGCAGATGCAGAGTGAACTGAAGAAGCTGCAACGCCAGCTCGGCATCACTTTCATCTTCGTCACTCACGATCAGACCGAAGCACTGTCGATGTCCGACCGCGTGGCGGTGTTCAATAAGGGCCGCATCGAACAGGTCGATACCCCGCGCAATCTGTACATGAAACCGACCACCACCTTCGTCGCCGAATTCGTCGGCACTTCCAACGTGATTCGCGGCGATCTGGCGCGCCAGCTCAGCGGCCATCCGCAGCCGTTTTCGATTCGCCCCGAGCACGTGCGTTTCGCCGAAGGGCCGCTCGCCAGCCATGAAATCGAAGTCAGTGGCGTGCTGCATGACATCCAGTATCAGGGCAGCGCCACGCGCTATGAACTGACCCTGGAAAACGGCCAGACCCTGAGCATCAGCCACGCCAACAATCAGTGGATCGACAGCAGCGCGCAGCACCAGACCGGCCAGCGCCTGCACGCACGCTGGGCGCGGGAAGCGATGATCCCACTGCACGACACTGTCTCGAGCGGGGTGTGAGATGAGCACGCTCGCAATGACTCAAGCACCGCCGTTGCGGCGGTTTTCCAACCTGCTCTACCGCAAGCCGAATCTGTATCTGTCGCTGCTGCTGGTACCACCGTTGCTGTGGTTTGGCGCGATCTACCTCGGCTCGCTGCTGGTGCTGTTGTGGCAGGGTTTCTACACCTTCGACGACTTCACCATGGCGGTCACCCCTGACCTGACCCTGGCCAATTTTGCCGCGCTGTTCCAGCCGTCGAACTTCGACATCATCCTGCGCACGCTGAGCATGGCCATCGTGGTGTCGATCGCCAGCGCCATCGTCGCGTTCCCGATTGCCTATTACATGGCGCGCTACACCACGGGCAAGACCAAGGCGTTTTTCTACATCGCGGTGATGCTGCCGATGTGGGCCAGTTACATCGTCAAGGCCTATGCGTGGACGTTGCTGCTGGCCAAGGGCGGTGTGGCGCAGTGGTTCGTGCAGCATCTGGGACTGGAGCCGGTGTTGCAGTTCGTTCTGGGCATTCCCGGGGTGGGCGGCAGCACCTTGTCGACCTCGCATCTGGGGCGCTTCATGGTCTTTGTCTATATCTGGTTGCCGTTCATGATCCTGCCGATTCAGGCCTCGCTGGAGCGTCTGCCGCCGTCGCTGCTGCAGGCGTCTGCCGACCTCGGCGCCAAGCCGCGCCAGACCTTCATGCAGGTGATTCTGCCGCTTTCGGTGCCAGGAATTGCGGCCGGCTCGATCTTCACTTTTTCCCTGACCCTGGGCGATTTCATCGTGCCGCAACTGGTCGGCCCGCCGGGCTACTTCGTCGGCAGCATGGTGTACGCGCAGCAAGGTGCGATCGGCAACATGCCGATGGCGGCAGCGTTCACATTGGTGCCGATTGTGTTGATCGCCATTTACCTGTCCATCGTCAAACGACTGGGGGCCTTCGATGCACTCTGAAAAAGCCTCTCTCGGTCTGCGCATCGCAGCCTGGGGCGGGTTGGTGTTTCTGCACTTCCCGATCCTGATCATCTTCCTTTACGCCTTCAACACCGAGGAAGCGGCGTTCAGTTTTCCGCCAAAGGGTTTCACCCTGCACTGGTTCAGCGTGGCGTTTTCGCGGCCGGACGTGCTGGAGGCGATCAAGCTCTCGCTGCAGATTGCCGCTATCGCCACGCTGATTGCGATGGTGCTCGGCACATTGGCTTCAGCCGCGCTGTATCGCCGGGACTTCTTCGGCAAGCAGGGTATTTCGCTGATGCTGATTTTGCCGATTGCGTTGCCGGGGATCATCACCGGGATCGCGCTGCTGGCGACGTTCAAGACGCTGGGGATCGAGCCGGGGATGTTCACCATCATCGTTGGTCACGCGACGTTCTGCGTGGTGATCGTCTACAACAACGTCATCGCCCGCCTGCGCCGCACTTCGCACAGTTTGATCGAGGCCTCGATGGACCTCGGTGCCGATGGCTGGCAGACCTTTCGCTACATCATTCTGCCGAACCTTGGCTCGGCGCTGCTGGCCGGCGGCATGCTCGCGTTTGCGCTGTCGTTCGATGAAATCATCGTCACCACGTTTACCGCCGGGCATGAGCGCACGTTGCCGCTGTGGTTGCTCAATCAACTCAGCCGTCCTCGGGATGTGCCGGTGACCAACGTCGTCGCGATGCTGGTGATGATGGTGACCATGCTGCCGATCCTAGGCGCGTATTACCTGACCCGGGGTGGCGAGAGTGTCGCCGGTAGCGGCGGCAAATGATTCATGACAGACACTTTCCCCCTGTGGGAGCGAGCTTGCTCGCGAAGAGGCCATGACATCCAACATTGATGTCGACTGGCGCACCGCTTTCGCGAGCAAGCTCGCTCCCACAGGGATCTCGATTCGGCCAGAACAATAAAAGTGTTAACGAGGACAAAACCATGCAAACCAGACTCTTGATCAACGGCCACCTGGTCAACGGCGAAGGCCCGGCGCAACCGGTGCTCAACCCGGCGCTCGGCAGCGTACTGGTAGAAATCAACGAAGCCTCCGAGGCCCAGGTCGATGCCGCCGTGCGCGCCGCCGATAACGCGTTCGCCGAGTGGTCGCAAACCACACCGAAAGACCGTTCGCTGCTGCTGCTCAAACTCGCCGACGCCATCGAAGCCCATGGCGAGGAACTGGCTAAACTCGAATCCGACAACTGCGGCAAGCCCTACAGCGCCGCGCTGAATGACGAGATTCCGGCGATTGCCGACGTGTTCCGTTTCTTCGCCGGCGCCAGCCGTTGCATGAGCGGTTCGGCCGGTGGTGAATACCTGCCCGGCCACACCTCAATGATTCGCCGCGACCCGGTGGGCGTGATCGCCTCGATTGCGCCGTGGAACTACCCGCTGATGATGGTCGCCTGGAAAATCGCCCCGGCCCTCGCTGCCGGTAATACCGTGGTGCTCAAGCCGTCGGAACAAACCCCGCTGACCGCGTTGCGTCTGGCCGAACTGGCGTCGGAAATCTTCCCGGCCGGTGTACTCAATCTGGTGTTCGGTCGCGGTCCTGCCGTCGGCAGCCCGTTGGTCACGCATCCTAAAGTGCGCATGGTCTCGCTGACTGGCTCCATCGCCACTGGCTCGAACATCATTTCCAGCACCGCCGACAGCGTCAAACGCATGCACATGGAACTGGGCGGCAAGGCGCCGGTGATCATCTTCGACGACGCCGATATCGATGCTGCAGTGGAAGGTATTCGCACCTTCGGTTTCTACAATGCCGGGCAGGACTGCACCGCCGCGTGCCGGATCTATGCGCAGCAGGGCATTTACGAAAAATTCGTCGAGAAGCTCGGCGCGGCGGTCAGCAGCATCAAGTATGGCTTGCAGGAAGATCCGTCGACTGAGCTTGGGCCGTTGATCACTGCGCAACATCGCGACCGCGTCGCTGGTTTTGTCGAACGTGCCGTGGCGCAGCCACACATTCGCTTGATCACCGGCGGCAAGGCTGTGGAAGGCAACGGCTTCTTCTTCGAACCGACGGTGCTGGCGGATGCACAGCAGGATGACGAAATCGTGCGCCGCGAAGTGTTCGGGCCGGTGGTGTCGGTGACCAAGTTCACCGATGAAGCCCAGGCGCTGGAATGGGCCAACGATTCGGACTACGGCCTCGCTTCCTCTGTGTGGACGGCGGATGTAGGACGCGCGCATCGCCTGTCCGCGCGATTGCAGTACGGCTGCACCTGGGTCAACACGCACTTCATGCTCGTCAGCGAAATGCCCCACGGCGGTCAGAAACTGTCCGGCTACGGCAAGGACATGTCCATGTATGGGCTGGAGGACTACACCACGGTTCGGCATGTGATGTTCAAGCACTAAAAGCATCGCTGGCAAGCCAGCTCCCACAAGGTTCAGCGCAGCTCTTGTGGGAGCTGGCTTGCCAGCGATGGCGTCACCCGGCTTCAGGAAGGAAACCGGCATTACGCACCACCAGGATTCCAAAACAATAACTACCGAACCGGGCGGCGCCCGCAAAGCACCGCCACGGCCTCGGCCATCCGAAATCTGCCGATTTCACGGAGCAAACACACATGAGTGCCTCACCCGAATTCTCGGCCGGCGTTGCCGACAGCGATGCCGAACAACTGCGCAAACTGGGCTACACCTCGAACTTCAACCGCAGCATGAGCCTGTGGGAAAACTTCGCGCTGGGCTTCACTTATCTGTCACCGGTCGTAGGGGTTTATACCCTGTTCGGCCTGTGCCTCGCCGCCGGCGGACCACCGATGTTCTGGGCTTACCTGCTGGTCGGTTGCGGCCAGTTGCTGGTGTGCCTGATCTTCAGCGAAGTGGTGTCGCAGTTCCCGATTTCCGGCGGCGTCTATCCATGGGCGCGGCGCCTGGTTGGCAAGAAATGGGCATGGATGGTCGGCTGGATCTACTCCATCGCCCTGTGCGTGACCATTGCGGCAGTGGCTGTCGGTGCCGGGCCGTATCTGGCGGCGATGCTCGGGTTTGAGCCGAGCAACAACACCAATATCGTCATCGCGCTGGTACTGACACTGTTCGCCACGCTCGTCAATCTGAGCGGCACCCAAGTGCTGGCGCGGATCGCCATGTTCGGCTTCCTCTGCGAGCTGGTCGGCGCGGTGATCGTCGGCGTCTACCTGCTGGTTTTCGAACGTCATCAGCCGCTGAGCGTGCTGTTCAACACCTTCGACATCAGCGTTGACGGCTCGTACCTGCCGGCGTTCCTCACCGCGTCGCTGGCGGGGATGTTCCTTTACTACGGCTTCGAGGCCTGCGGCGACGTCGCCGAAGAAACCCCGAACCCGAGCGCAAAAATCCCGGTGGCCATGCGCATGACCATCTACATCGGCGGCATCGCGGCGATGTTCGCCTGCCTGGCGTTGATCCTCGCCGTGCCGGACATGCAAGCGGTGATCAACGGCACTGACAAAGACCCGGTCACCACCATCCTCAATAACGCCTTCGGCCCGATCGGCTCGAAAGTGGTGATGGGCGTGGTGATGATTTCCTTCATCTCCTGCGTCATCAGCCTGCAGGCTGCGGCGAGTCGTCTGCTGTACTCCTACGCTCGCGACGAAATGGTCATCGGCAGCCGACTGCTGAAAAAGATTTCTCCTACAAACCAAGTACCGGTTGCCGCACTGTTCGTGTCCGGTGTCCTGCCCGCCCTGATCATCGCCCTCGGCTTCTTCCTGCAAGACGCCGTGGCCACCATCGTCAGCTTCGCCGCTATCGGCATCTACCTCGCGTTCCAGATGATCGTACTGGCTGCTTTGTATGCGCGGATGAAAGGCTGGAAACCGAGCGGCAAATTCACCCTCGGCGCGTGGGGCTGGCCGGTGAACATCGGCGCGCTGGTGTATGGCGTCGGCGCGATCATCAACATGGCCTGGCCACGTACGCCGGATGCGGCGTGGTACATCAACTACGCGATGGTGCTGAGCACGGTGATTGTGATTGGACTGGGGTTGATTTATATGTGGATTGGCAAGCCGTATGACCATGGGAAGGCGCCGGCTGGGGATGCGTGGAAGGTGAGTCGCTAAGACGAGTTCCCCGGAATCGAATATTGATTCCGGGGCCTCCTCGAAGCGCCGTCATCAATTGTCTAGCCCTGAAACAGGTGTAAGCCTGTTTCAGGGCTAGACACACTCAAAACCGCGAAACACTGCGCATCGCATCCACCAGATACCGCATCGCAATCCGGTCACTCTCCGACAACTCGCGATAACGCTCCACCAGCTTCAGCTCTTCAGAACTCAATCGACGCCTTCTGCGTCCGCTGCTCAGGCAGGGAAAGATGCCGAGCATTTCGGCGATGCCTTGTATTTTTGCCATGGACGATGTCCTTCTCTGATACGTCGAAGAATTGCTTGATCACCACATCGCCCTGCCCCTTACAGCAGCGCCTGTGCCCTGCCGGTCGTACCGGCCATGCCCATAGAATAGAAATTTAATCGGCGCTGAAAAGCGGTTTTTAGAGTAATTAGTCGAAAAAAGCAGATATGCCCTGTAAATCAGTAAGTGCCGTAGGACGTTTAACCGACATGTCTTGTTTCATTGACACGCTGTCATCGTGTATCAACGAATTTTGCTCGGCGAGCGAACCGTTTAAGCTAGCCGGCATCTGTTTATAGTCCGTTGCGTTTGGCCGAAGGCTTGTCCGAACCGTAATTTCTGATCCAGCACGTGCCAGGAAAGGCGCGGGATTGCTCACGACAGGTTGTATTTATGCACCGCAGGAATTTGCTCAAAGCGTCGATGGCCATTGCGGCTTACACCGGTCTCTCGGCTTCCGGCCTGCTGGCCGCCCGTGCCTGGGCCGCCAATGGTGGCGCCGCTGATGGCGAAGCGCAGGCCTTCGATTTCGAAGCGCTCAAGCGTCAGGCCAAGCAACTGGCCGGTTCGGCCTATCAGGACACTAAACAGGTGCTGCCGCCGACCCTGGCGACCATGACCCCGCAGAATTTCAACGCGATCCGCTACGACGGCGAACATTCGCTGTGGAAGGAAAACAAGGGTCAGCTGGACGTGCAGTTCTTCCACGTCGGCATGGGTTTCCGCCAGCCAGTGCGCATGTACAGCGTCGATCCGAAGACCCGCACCGCGCGCGAAGTGCATTTCCGCCCGACATTATTCGATTACGAGAACACCTCGGTCGATACCCAGCAGCTCAAGGGCGACCTGGGCTTTGCCGGCTTCAAGCTGTTCAAGGCGCCGGAGCTGGATCGTCACGACGTGGTGTCGTTCCTCGGCGCCAGCTACTTCCGTGCGGTGGATGCCACTGGCCAATATGGCCTCTCGGCCCGTGGCCTGGCCGTCGACACCTACGCGAAAAAGCGCGAAGAATTCCCTGACTTCACCAAGTTCTGGTTCGAGACTCCGGAGCAGAACGCCACGCGTTTTGTGGTCTACGCCCTGCTCGACTCGCCGAGTGCGACTGGCGCCTATCGCTTCGACATCGATTGCCAGGCCGAGCGCGTGGTGATGGAGATCGACGCCCACATCAACGCGCGGACAGCCATCGAACAGCTGGGCATTGCGCCGATGACCAGCATGTTCAGTTGCGGCACCCATGAACGCCGCATGTGCGACACCATTCACCCGCAGATCCATGACTCCGATCGCCTGGCGATGTGGCGTGGCAATGGCGAGTGGATTTGCCGTCCGCTGAACAACCCGGCGACCCTGCAGTTCAACGCGTTTGCCGACACCGATCCGAAAGGCTTCGGTCTGGTACAGACCGACCACGAATTCGCCAACTATCAGGACACTGTCGACTGGTACAGCAAGCGCCCGAGCCTGTGGGTCGAGCCTACAACCGCGTGGGGCGAAGGCTCCATCGATCTGCTGGAAATTCCGACCACCGGCGAAACCCTCGATAACATCGTCGCGTTCTGGACCCCGAAGAAGCCGGTCGCCGCCGGCGACTCGCTGAATTACGGCTACAAGCTCTACTGGAGCGCTCTGCCGCCAGTTGGCACACCGCTGGCGCGGGTGCATGCGACCCGCTCGGGCATGGGGGGCTTCGTCGAAGGCTGGGCACCGGGCGAGCACTATCCGCCGGTGTGGGCACGGCGCTTTGCCGTGGACTTCACCGGTGGCGGCCTGGATCGCCTGCCGCAGGGCACCGGGATCGAACCGGTGGTCACCTGCTCCAACGGCAAGGTGCAGGACTTCAGCGTGCTGGTGCTCGATGACATCAAGGGTTACCGGATCCTGTTCGACTGGTACCCGACCAGCGACAGCGTCGACCCGGTGGAACTGCGCCTGTTCATCCGCACCAATGACCGCACGCTGAGCGAGACCTGGTTGTACCAGTACTTCCCGCCGGCGCCGGACAAGCGCAAGTATCCTTGAAGGTTGTCTAGCGTCTGATCGGGCCTCATCGCTGGCAAGCCAGCTCCTACAAGTTCGGTGCCGTACACACATTTCGTGATCGACACCGACCACTGTGGGAGCGGGCTTGCCAGCGATGGCGTCCGTCAGGTCAGCGGCAAATACAAATGGATGTCGCAGGGTTCCAGAGCGAATAACTCCGGATCCGGTTGATCAACCAACCGGCAACCCTGTCGCTGATAAAACTCCACAGTGTTGCGCGATTCAGTCGCTGAAACATACAACGCCTCGGCACCCAACCGCCGCCCCTGCTCACAAGCCAACGCAAACAGCTTCGCCCCCAGCCCTTGCCCGCGGTAATCACGGCTGATGTGCAAAAACTTCAGCTGACGCATGCTCAGCCCCTGGTTGTGTATAACCCGGTTATCCACAACCACCGCCGCGACCAGCGCCTGCCCGTCGAAAGCGCCATACAGCCAACCTCCGCGCCGCAAACACTTTTCCAGCACCAATGCGTTTTCTTCGGCCTCCCCTTCGGGCCAACCACGCATGTCGACATGCACCGGGTACAGAATCAGCTCACCGTTTTCCAGACGATAGTTCGCCTCAACCCGCTCACTGCGGTCGATCTGCGCCAGCAACGGCAAGTCGTGTTCGCTCAGTTCTCGTTCGATCAACATGGCTGTCTTCCCTGAAATTCCAGAACGGCGGACAAGAAAAAACCCGCCGTTCCAATGGCGGGTTTTATAGACGTTACGCGGTTTTGAAATCAATCGCGCAGGTCAGACTCATGGATCGGCTGATCACGATGGGTTGCGCGCTGATACTGCGCCGGCCACACCGCTTTGCGCCCGCCCAGATCATCGTCGGCGTGCAGCGGCCAATAAGGGTCACGCAGCAGTTCGCGGGCGAGGAAGATGATGTCGGCCTGACAGGTGCGCAGAATGTGCTCAGCCTGCGCCGGCTCGGTAATCATGCCGACGGTGCCGGTGGCGATGCCTGACTCCTTGCGCACCCGTTCGGCGAAGCGCGTCTGATAACCCGGCCCCACAGGAATCTCGGCGTTGGCGGCGGTACCACCAGACGAGACATCGATCAGATCCGCGCCCAGTGCCTTGAGGCGACGCGCCAGTTCGACGGTTTCATCCGGGTTCCAGCCGTCTTCGACCCAATCGGTAGCCGAAACCCGGACAAACACCGGCAACTCTTGTGGCCAGACCTCGCGCACGGCCTCAGTGACTTGCAACACCAGCCGAATACGGTTTTCGAACGAACCACCGTATTGATCGCGGCGCTGATTGCTCAATGGCGACAGAAACTGATGCAGCAGATAACCATGGGCGGCATGCACCTCGACCACGCTGAAACCCGCGGTCAACGCGCGTTTGGCCGCAGCAACGAAGGCCTGGATCATTTCGGCGATCTGCGCTTCATCGAGCTGTTTCGGTTGCGTGTGCTGCGGGTCGAAGGCAATCGGCGATGGCCCGACCGGGGTCCAGCCGCCATCCTCCGGTTTGACGCTACCGTGTTTGCCGATCCATGGCCGATGGGTGCTGGCCTTGCGCCCGGCGTGGGCCAGTTGAATGCCAGCAACCGCGCCCTGTGCCGTGATGAAACGGGTGATGCGTTGCAGCGGTTCGATCTGTTCGTCGTTCCACAGACCGAGGTCTTCGGCGGTGATTCGTCCGTCGGCAGTGACCGCCGTGGCCTCGGTGAAAATCAGTCCGGCACCGCCCACCGCGCGGCTGCCCAGGTGCACCAGATGCCAGTCGTTGGCCAGACCGTCGACGCTGGAGTACTGGCACATCGGTGACACGGCGATGCGGTTGGGCAGGGTCAGTTGGCGAAGGGTAAAGGGTTCGAGCAGCAGACTCATGGGGCACCTCTCAAATCAGTGGGCAGGCTCCAGGGTTCTGTTTGAAAAGTCGACGAGTGACAAAAAAGGCGCAGCACCCGCCCCCGCGGGCAAAAAATTCGACAAGACGTCACAAGGCCAATCAAGCAGTGCTTAGAGCCTAGTCGACAACCGGGGATGAGGGAGGGTTCAGAGTGATTCAGTGTGTGAAAGGGTGCTTTCGCGAGCAGGCTCGCTCCCACAAAGACAACACCGTGCCTGCTCGCGAATGGGGTCAGCGTGGTTCGATGTGGGCAATCATCAATTGCACCGACTCGTTGCCCCGAAACTCGTTAACGTCGAGCTTATAAGCCAGCTCGACCCACTGAATAGTCGGGTTCGGCCACACATCGCGGTCAATGCCGAACGCGATGCCATCCAGCTTCACCGACCCGCACTCGCTTTTCAGCACTACTTTCAGATGGCGCTCGCCGACCACGCGCTGCTCGACCAACTGGAACACACCATGGAACAGCGGCTCCGGGAAATGCTGGCCCCAAGGCCCGGCATGGCGCAATGCGCGAGCCAGTTCCAGATGGAACTCCTCGACCGCCAACGTACCGTCCGAGAGCATCCGCCCGGTCAGGTCTTCTTCGCGGAGTTGCCGACGCACTTCGGCATCGAAAGCCTCGGCGAACAGCGCAAAATTCTCCTGCGGCAAGGTCAGGCCCGCCGCCATCGCGTGACCACCGTATTTGGCAATCAGGTTCGGATGCTGCGCGGCCACCACGCTCAGCGCGTCACGAATGTGGAAGCCTTGCACCGAACGTCCAGAGCCCTTGAGCAGCCCGTCGCCAGCATCGGCGAAGGCAATGGTCGGGCGGAAATAACGCTCTTTCATCCGCGAGGCGAGAATGCCGATCACGCCCTGATGCCACTCGGGATCGAACAGGCACAGGCCGAACGGCATTGATTCCACCGGCAAATCCTTGAGCTGGGCCAGCGCCTCGCGCTGCATGCCCTGCTCGATGGATTTGCGGTCCTGATTCATGCCGTCCAGTTGCGCGGCCATTTCCCGCGCCAGATTGGCATCGGCGGTGAGCAGGCATTCGATCCCGAGGCTCATGTCATCCAGGCGCCCCGCCGCATTCAAGCGCGGGCCGACGATGAAACCCAGGTCGGTGGAGGTGATGCGCGCCGCATCACGCTTGGCCACTTCGAGAATCGCCTTGATCCCCGGCCGTGCGCGCCCGGCGCGAATCCGCTCAAGGCCTTGATGCACCAGAATCCGGTTGTTGGCGTCCAGCGGCACCACGTCGGCGACGCTGCCCAGCGCCACCAGATCGAGCAACTCACCGATGTTCGGCTGTGGCTTGCTCTCATACCAGCCGAGACTGCGCAGGCGCGCGCGCAAGGCCATCAGCACGTAGAAAATCACCCCGACCCCGGCCAGCGCCTTGCTCGGAAACTCGCAGCCTGGCTGATTCGGGTTGACCAGTGCATCGGCCAGCGGCAGTTCATCGCCGGGCAAGTGGTGGTCGGTGATCAACACCTTGAGTCCCGCGCGCCTGGCGGCAGCCACGCCTTCGACGCTGGAGATGCCGTTGTCGACGGTGATCAGCAACTGCGGCTCGCGGGTCAGGGCAACCTCGACGATTTCCGGGGTCAGGCCATAGCCGTATTCGAAGCGATTCGGCACCAGATAATCGACATGCGCCGCGCCCAGCAGACGCAAGCCAAGCACGCCGACCGTACTGGCCGTCGCGCCATCGGCGTCGAAGTCACCGACGATCAGAATCCGTTGACGCTGGTCCAGCGCCGTCACCAGCAGATCCACCGCTGCCTCGATGCCCTTGAGCTGCTGGAACGGAATCAGCCGCGCCAGACTTTTATCCAGCTCGGCCTCGGATTGAACGCCACGCGCCGCGTACAAACGGGTCAGCAAAGGTGGCAGATCACCGAGAAACGGCAGCGTGGCAGGCAACGGTCGAGGATCAATACGCATGGGGTAACGGAAACTTCTCTTGAATACGTGGGATTAATCAGCAGGCGACGCGGGATCAGCCGCGCTCGCCTGCCAGCCATTCCAGCTGGACTTCATGCTGACCACGGTCGTCGGTGACGAAGATCGTGCCTTCGCTGATCATCACATCCCACTTGATGACACGCGGCATGTCCTTGGCCAGGGTTTCCAGCACCTCTTGCGGAACGGCGGCGATGTTGACGTTTTTCAGGTTCTTCGCCACCGGCACCACTTTGCCTTCCCATACGCGCAGGCTGCCATAGGCCAGCAGGCTGGTGCGTTCGGTGCGACGCGAGCACCAGGTCAGGCGATCGGCATCCGGCTGGCCGACTTCAATCCAGTGCAGAACACGGTCGTCCAGGCTTTTTTCCCACAGCGCAGGTTCATCCACATCCGACAGACCACGGCCAAACGACAGCAGTTCGTTGTACCAAAGGGCGTAGGCCAGCAGCCGCACGGTCATGCGCTCTTCGGTTTCCGAAGGGTGACGGGCGATGGTCTGCTTGACGCTCTCGTAGACACCACGGTCGAGGTCAGTGAGGTTCAGTTCGAATTTGTAAGTGGTAGACGGCTGGGCCATGAACGGGCTTCTTGATACGAGGAAAGTCGGCAAGTCTAACCGATGCGGTAGGCAATCATCGAATTGATGGCGATCAAGCTGCGGCGTCTGACAGCCGGCTATGTTAAAACGCTGTATCTGCTCAGCCTTGTCCTACAGGATTCAGTATGCCGTTCGCCAACAAACCGCTCAGCGGTGTGAAAGTCATTGAATTGGGTACGTTGATTGCCGGGCCATTCGCCTCACGCATTTGCGGCGAGTTCGGCGCCGAAGTGATCAAGGTCGAATCGCCCGACGGCGGCGATCCGCTGCGCAAATGGCGCAAATTGTATGAAGGCACTTCGTTGTGGTGGTTCGTTCAGGCGCGCAACAAGAAGTCGCTGACGCTGAACCTCAAGCACCCCGAGGGTCTGGCGATCCTGAAAAAACTGCTGGGCGAAGCCGACATCCTGATCGAGAACTTTCGCCCCGGTGTCCTGGAAAAACTCGGGCTGAGCTGGGAAACCCTGCATGCCCTGAACCCGAAACTGGTGATGGTGCGCCTCTCGGGGTTCGGCCAGAGCGGGCCGATGAAGGATCAACCGGGCTTCGGCGCGGTCGGTGAATCCATGGGCGGCTTGCGCTACATCACCGGTTTCGAGGATCGGCCACCGGTGCGCACCGGGATTTCCATCGGTGATTCGATTGCCGCGTTATGGGGCGTGATCGGTGCGCTGATGGCCCTGCGTCACCGCGAGGTCAACGGCGGTCTCGGCCAGGTCGTCGATGTCGCGTTGTACGAGGCGATTTTCGCCATGATGGAAAGCATGGTGCCGGAGTTCGACGTGTTCGGTTTCATCCGCGAGCGCACCGGCAACATCATGCCGGGCATCACGCCGTCATCGATCCACACCAGCGCCGACGGCAAGCATGTGCAGATCGGCGCCAATGGCGACGCGATCTTCAAACGTTTCATGCTGATCATCGGCCGCGAGGATCTGGCCAACGACCCGACGCTGGCGAGCAACGACGGGCGCGACACTCGCCGTGACGAGTTGTATGGGGTGATCGACCGTTGGGTCAATTCGCTGCCGCTGCAAAGCGTGCTCGACCTGCTCAACCAGGCGGAAGTGCCGGCCAGCCGGATCTTCAGTGCCGAAGACATGTTCAGCGACCCGCAGTACCTCGCCCGGGAAATGTTCCTGCAGGCGAAACTGCCGGACGGCAAGCCTTTCAAGATGCCGGGCATCGTGCCGAAACTCTCCGAGACGCCGGGCACTTCCGAATGGGTCGGGCCACAGCTCGGTGAACACAATGCGCAGGTGCTGCACGATCTTGGCTACGACGAACAGCAGATCGCCCGGTTGCGCACAGACGGAGCCATTTAAGCTGAAACATCGCCAGACATCGGCCGCCAACCGCGCCCACCACTGGTGGACGTGGCGGCTGTTCGGCCTGCTGTTTCTGCTGGCCCTGCCCGCCTGGGCGCAAGCGAAACCCACGCTGATCTGGTTGCTGCGCGACTTGCCGCCCCTGACCATCTTCGAAGGCTCGAAAAAGGGCCAAGGCGTGATCGATCAACTGATGCCGATGCTGATCGCCGGCATGCCGCAATACGAACACACGCTGATGCGGGTCAATCGCGCCCGGGGCATGCAGATGCTGCACGAGCCGACCTTCACTTGCGATCCGTCGCTGATCTGGAGCAAGGAACGCACGCAATGGATCGCCTTCTCTATTCCGGCGTTTCGCGCTGTCAGTAATGGTCTGGTGGTGCGTCAGCAAGATCGCGAGGTACTGGCGCCATACCTGGTCGACGGTGAAGTCGATCTGACGGCATTTCTGGCCAACGGCGAAATCAAGATCGGCGTCGTCGCAGAACGCAGTTACGGCGAGTATCTCGACACGCTGCTCAAGCAGGCCCCGGACGGTGCGCTGACGCCGCATTATGGCAACGACGCCCTGAGCAGCCTGCTATCGATGCAGCGCCTGGGTCGGCTGCAAGTGGTGTTGGGTTACTGGCCGGAGATCCGCTATCAGGCGCATCAGGCGCAAATCGCCGAAGACCAACTGGTGTTCTATCCGATTCGAGGCACCGGCAAATATCTGTCCGGCTATGTCGGGTGTTCCGATACGCCTCAGGGCCGTCAGGCGATCAGTGAGATCAACCAACTGCTGCGTACCCTGCCCCATGAGCAACTGAACCAGTCGTATGCCGACTGGCTTGACCCCGAAATGCGCACGGATTACCTGCAACAGGCACGAATCTTTTTCGAACAACAGGCCGCGCAATAAAAACCTGCGGGCAAAAAGAAACCCCGAGAAGTGGGGAAACGACTCGGGGTTAAACGCGGTCTACATAAAGACCCGTAGCAGCAAGCGACAAGCACCGGAGCACAATGCTTGATCCTGCTGTTACGGGGTCTGACTGACGGGAATGCAGGAAGGTTCCCACAAAAAATATTTCATCTTTACAGTGCCGCACGCTTATCCAGCGCCGCATTGCGCAAAGCCGCGATGACACAGGGCTCCAGCCGCCCTTCGGCGATCAGGACGTCGCGGTGCAACCCGTCGACCACATCGGTCAGCAGGCGTTTGTCGGTCAACTGCGCCTGATTGAATTCGCGCTCCACCACGAGGGCGCCGTTGCTGTTCTTCAGCGTCACCAGGCATTCGCCATGGGCGCCACACGGAGTCAACGTCACCTGATACGGGCTCAGAGCCTCACCGAGCAATAGACTGATACTTTCCATCTCGATCTCCACTCAATAGTCCGAAAACATTGTGCCTGGGGCGTGTTCACATTAAGTGACCACCGGCCCGAGAAGAAAGTTCTGAATGCCGCGCTGCTCACGAAGCAGTTAGCGGTCTGTCAGAGCATGCACGGTGAAGATGACAGAAACATAACCGTCGGTTCAGGCACCGGCCGGCTGGGCTGCCGTTTGCAGGTAGCGGTCCAGCAGCCCGCGCATCAGCACCGCCGAAACCGGCGTTTGCAGGCGCCCCAGCAGCATCAACGCCTGTGTTTGCAGCAGGCTTTCGAGATCGCTCAGCAGGCCCGGTGCTACTCGCCCCAACAGAATGACAGCACTGGCCTCCCGCTCGGCCGCCAGATGCCGGATCAGCGCCAGGCCTTCCCCGCCTTTCAGCTGCGGATCGCAGATCGCGATGTCGACCCGGGTACGACGCTCCAGCGAGCAGCGTGCCGAGGCCAGCGATGACGCCGTGAGTACGTCATAGATACCGAACGCGTTGAGCATCTGGTGCAACGCCATCATTCGATAAGGGTCAGGTTCGAGAATCAGGACTTTGAGCGAGCGCATGGGCGACCTCGGAAACGGCAATCGCGGACTCGCCGCAGTGGTTGCCCACTTTAGGCGAGCCTCCTTCAGTCCCCCATCGGAAAAAGAGGCGCGTGACATAGGAAATTTCCCAATATCAATGCGGACCTTATCCCGCCTCAGCCTCACGCTGGGTGATATCTGTCCAGCCCCCGAGCAGGCCGCGCAATTCCCCTTTGGCGCTGTAGAACGGGACGGTCCACTGATAGATTTCCCGATTGCCATCGTTGAATTGCAAACGGCGCTTGCTGAAGCGGGTCCTGCGCGTTCTCAACTGAATCATGAACTCATCATGCAGCGTGGCGGCAGTGGCTCGCGGTAGCGCATCGACCTCGATCAAACGGCATCCCTGCACCTGCTCAAAGCGGAGCGACAATGCCTCTTCGTAACTCTTGTTGCACAGGATCAGGCGCCCTTCCAGGTCACGGACGAACACCGGATCGGGCATGGCATCAATCAATGCACGCTGGAAGACCAACTGATCGTCGAGCACGCTTTGCACGTCTCGATGCCGCTTGATCACGGCCGCCATTCGCCGATTCCATAACAGCGACATCACGCAAAAGCCCCCCACCAAAACCACCCCCCAACAGCTCGAGCGGAGCCAGTGCTGCCAACCGGCGGCGGCAGGTTTCGGCCCGATGCCGCCCAGCCAGTTCAGGCGAATGGCCCGGAGTTCGGAAGCCGGGAACGCTTCAAGCGCCTTGTTCAGGATGCTCAGCAATTGCGGCTGACCCTTGCGCACGGCCAGAAGATCGGCCTCCCATTTCCCCTCCAGCAATTCGCCGACCTTCAGCAGGCCGGAGGGATAGAGTTGCGCACCGATTTCATTTTCGATGGTGGCATAGGCCTCACCGCTTTCGACCAGCGCCCGCGCCTCGGCATAGGTTTTCACCGAACGTAACTCGATGGACGGATAATCGCGCCGGATCACCCCCTCCAGCGCATGCCGACCCGGCAATACCAGCACCCGTTTGGCCAACTGCTCCAGTGACTGCACCTGCGGCTCGCCGGCGCGGCCGACAAATACCCAGCCGGCACCGCCAAAGGCATGACTGAAATCCAGGCTCAATCGGCGTTCATCATTCATCGCCAGGGTTGTGCTGATGTCCGCAGCACCGGTTTCCAGGCGCTCGAGCATTTGCGCGGTGGAAAAGGATTCCCGGTAGATGAACTGCAAGCCGGTCATGGCGCTGATGCGCTTGAGCACATCGCTGTTGAGGCCGCTCCAATGACCGTGCTCGTCCAGAAACAGGTACAACGGGTACTGCTCCGCCGCCACGATCACCGTCGGATTATCGCGAATCCATTGCCGCTCTTCCTCATCCAGCACCACGGTGCCGATGTTCAACTTGTCTTCCTCATGCGCCAGATGCGCCGCCGCGCTCACGCGCCAGCCGTACAACAGGCACAACAGCAGAACCTGCTTCAGGGTGTGTTTCCATCCTCTTTCAAACAGCATTGCCACTTCCTTCGTGATCGACTCACCCGTCCTTCATGGGCGAAAACCCGAGCAGTGTGGCAGCAGAAACAAAAAAGCCCGTCAGGAGACGGGCTTCAAAATGTGACAGCTTTTTCGGCTTACAACGGCTTGCCGCGGTTGCCATGCTGGCTGACAAAGGCCTGTACGGCTTTCAGTTCGTTCGGCAGAACGGTGCAACGCTCGTTTCGCTCAAACAAATCAGAAAGATGTGCAGGCAGTTCGAGAGCTTTTCCTACACCGGCTTTCTCCACGGCATCCGGGAATTTCACCGGATGTGCAGTGCCCAGAATCACCATCGGGATGTCCAGGCTGCGACGGCATTCGCGGGCGGCCCTGACGCCGATGGCGGTGTGCGGGTCCAGCACTTCGCCGCATTGCGCGTAGACTTCGGCGATGGTTTCGCAGGTTTGCGCGTCATCCACGGCCAGCGAGTCGAACAGTTTGCGGGCTTCGGTCCAGCGTTCTTGCTCGACGCTGAAGCCACCGCCCTGCTTGAACGAATCCATCAGCCCGGCGATGGCCGCGCCGTTGCGACCGTGCAGGTCGAACAGCAGGCGTTCGAAGTTCGACGAGACCATGATGTCCATCGACGGCGACAGCGTGGCGTGCAGGGTTTCCTTGACGTACTGATTGCCGCTCATGAAGCGGTGCAGGATGTCGTTGCGGTTGGTGGCGACGATCAACTGGTTGATCGGCAGACCCATGTTGCGCGCCAGGTACCCGGCGAAAATGTCGCCGAAATTGCCGGTCGGCACCGAGAATGCCACCGAACGCGCCGGGCCGCCCAACTGCAGAGCGGCGTGGAAGTAGTAGACGATCTGGGCCATGATCCGCGCCCAGTTGATCGAGTTCACCGCTACCAGGCGCGTGCCCTTGAGGAAGCTCTGGTCAGCGAAGCTGTTCTTGACCATTTCCTGGCAGTCATCGAAGTTGCCTTCGATGGCGATGTTGTGGATGTTCTCGCCGACAATCGTCGTCATCTGCCGACGCTGCACTTCGGACACGCGGTTGTGCGGGTGCAGGATGAAGATGTCGACGTTTTCGCAGTGCTTGCAGCCTTCAATGGCGGCCGAACCGGTATCACCGGAGGTGGCGCCGACGATCACCACGCGCTCGCCGCGCTTTTCCAGCACGTAATCGAGCAGACGACCGAGCAGTTGCAGGGCGAAGTCCTTGAACGCCAGGGTCGGGCCGTGGAACAGCTCGAGCACCCATTCGTTGCCGTTGAGCTGACGCAGCGGCGCCACGGCGTTGTGCGAGAACACACCGTAGGTTTCTTCGAGGATCTTCTTGAAATCGGCGTCCGGGATGCTGCCGGTCACGAACGGGCGCATCACGCGGAAAGCCAGCTCGTGGTACGGCAGACCGGCCCAGGAAGCGATTTCTTCCTGGGTGAAACGTGGCAGGTTTTCCGGGACGTACAGACCGCCGTCGGTGGCCAGACCGGCCAGCAGGACGTCTTCGAAATTCAGGGCCGGTGCCTGGCCGCGGGTACTGATGTAACGCATGACTGACTCCAATGGAGAGTGTGCACAACAGTGGCCCCTTTCACGGGGCCATTGCAGGACAACGACTTAGTTCAGGTGCTCGACGCGGATCCGCACAACCGGACCATTCACGCCGGCCAGGGCTTCGAGGGCAGCGATCGCATCGTTGATACGCTGCTCGACCACGCGGTGGGTCAGCAGGATCATCGGTACCAGACCGTCATGCTCTTCGACTTCCTTCTGCATGATCGACTCGATGTTGATACCGCGCTCCGAAAGGATGCTTGCCACCTGAGCCAGAACGCCCGGATGGTCCTTGGCCTGAATGCGCAGGTAGTAGGCACTTTCGCAGGCCTCGATCGGCAGGATCGGATGGGCCGACAGCGAGTCCGGCTGGAAGGCCAGGTGCGGTACGCGGTTTTCCGGATCGGAGGTCATCGCGCGAACCACGTCCACGAGGTCGGCGATCACCGACGAAGCGGTCGGCTCCATGCCGGCGCCAGCGCCGTAGAACAGGGTCGAGCCGGCAGCGTCACCGTTGACCATCACGGCGTTCATCACGCCGTTGACGTTGGCGATCAGACGATCCGCTGGGATCAGCGTCGGGTGTACGCGCAGCTCGATACCGGCAGCGGTGCTGCGCGCTACACCGAGGTGCTTGATGCGGTAGCCCAGCGCTTCGGCGTAGTTCACGTCAGCGGTGGTCAGCTTGGTGATGCCTTCGGTGTAGGCCTTGTCGAATTGCAGCGGAATGCCGAACGCGATGGAAGCCAGAATCGTCAGTTTGTGCGCGGCGTCGATGCCTTCGACGTCGAAGGTCGGATCGGCTTCGGCGTAGCCCAGCGCTTGCGCTTCGGCCAGCACGTCTTCGAAGGTGCGACCCTTCTCGCGCATTTCGGTGAGGATGAAGTTACCGGTACCGTTGATGATCCCGGCCACCCAATTGATGCGGTTGGCAGACAGGCCTTCACGGATCGCCTTGATCACCGGAATGCCACCGGCCACGGCCGCTTCGAACGCCACGATCACGCCTTTCTCGCGTGCCTTGGCGAAAATCTCATTACCGTGAACGGCGATCAGTGCCTTGTTCGCGGTGACCACATGCTTGCCATTCTCGATGGCCTTGAGTACCAGCTCGCGGGCAACGGTGTAGCCGCCCATCAGCTCTATGACGATGTCGATCTCAGGGTTCGTGGCCACTTCGAAGACATCGTTGGTAATCGCAATACCGGTCGTCTGGAACTGAGGCTTTGGCGTGCGCATGGCAATTTGTGCCACTTCGATCCCACGCCCGGCACGACGAGCAATTTCCTCGGCGTTGCGCTGAAGTACGTTGAAGGTACCGCCACCGACGGTCCCTAACCCACAGATGCCTACTTTGACCGGATTCACTGTGAACTCCCCATGAAACGGCCGACGCAAGGTCGGCCGGAAAACAACCGCGTGTTCGCGGCTCTCTATTAATGGCCCGGCGATGCTGCTGCCGGACCATGATCGTCAACGGCGGACCGTGACGATGCGAATTACTTGGCGCCCAGCGCCAGTTTGGCGACTTGTGGCGCCGGCTGGTAGCCCGGAATGACTTGTCCGTCGGCCAAAACGATGGCCGGTGTGCCGTTCACGCCGATCGACTGACCCAAAGCGAACTGTTTGGAAACCGGGTTCGCGCACTTGGCGGCCTTGATTTCCTTGCCATCGACCATTTTGTCCATGGCGGCTTTCTTGTCGGTCGAGCACCACACGGCCTGCAGTTGCTCGTCACCCGGTGAGCCGAGGCCCTGACGCGGGAACGCCACGTAACGCACTTCGATACCGCGCTTGTTCAGCTCGGGCACTTCGGCGTGCAGTTTGTGGCAGTACGGGCAGGTGGTGTCGGTGAACACGGTGATGTGCGATTTGGTCTCGCCCACCGCCGGATACACCACGGTTTCGGCCACCGGAATGGCGTTGATCAGTTTGGAGATGCCCAGACGCTCGGTCTTCTCGGTCAGGTTGACCGGTTTGCCGTCCTTGAGCTGGAACAGGTAGCCCTGAACGATGTACTGGCCGTCAGCGCTGGCGTACAGCACGCGGCTGCCCTTGAGTTTGACTTCATACATGCCCGGCAACGGGCTGGCACTGATGCTTTCTACCGGAACCTCGAGTTCGAGTTTTTCCAGGCTTTGACGAATGGCTTTGTCGGCCGCGTCATCGGCGACGGCAAAGGTGCTGACCAACGCAATGGCTGCGGCGGCGAAAATCTGGGTCAGACGCATGAGAACTCCTGAAGGCGGACAAATGAAACGGTCAGAACGCCCGTGCCGGAACACCGGGTCATAACCGTCCATCGTGCAAACCGGCAAAGCCTACCACATAAGGCTCGCATGGCCGAATGCGCCTGACACAAGACATGTAGGAGCTGCCGAAGGCTGCGATCTTTTGACTTTGCTTTTGGAATCACAAGCAAGATCAAAGGATCGCAGCCTTCGGCAGCTCCTACAGGGGGGGGCAATCAGCCTCTTGGGTGGTGTTTGGCATGCAGGTCTTGCAGACGGGCGCGGGCGACATGGGTGTAAATCTGCGTCGTCGACAAATCACTGTGCCCGAGCAACATCTGCACCACCCGCAGGTCGGCGCCGTGGTTGAGCAGGTGCGTGGCGAAGGCGTGACGCAAGGTGTGCGGTGACAGCGATTTGCCGATCCCGGCGACCTTGGCCCAATGCTTGATCCGGTGCCAGAAGGTCTGGCGCGTCATCTGTTCGCCGCGCTGGCTGGGGAACAGCACATCGCTGGGGCGCCCGCCCAGCAGCTCGCTTCGGCCATCGCGCAGGTAGCGTTCGACCCAGACAATCGCCTCCTCGCCCATCGGCACCAGGCGCTCCTTGCTGCCCTTGCCCATCACCCGCAACACGCCCTGACGCAGGTTGACCTGCTCCAGCGTCAGACTGACCAGTTCGGTCACCCGCAGACCACAGGCGTACAGCACCTCAAGCATGGCGCGATCACGCTGGCCGATGGCTTCGCTCAGATCCGGCGCCTTGAGCAGCGCCTCGACGTCGGCTTCCGACAATGATTTGGGTAAAGGCCGACCCAGCTGCGGCATGTCGACGCGCAAGGTCGGATCGACCGTAATCAGCTTTTCTCGCAGCAGATAGCGATAAAAACCACGCACACCGGAAAGAAATCTGGCGGTGGAACGCGGCTTGTAGTTCTGCTCCAGGCGCCAGGACAGGTGATCGAGGATCAACTCACGACCAGCATTGATCAGCTCGAGGTTTTTCTCCTGCAGCCAGCCGTTGAACAGCGCCAGATCGCTGCGGTAGGCGCCGCGGGTGTTGTCGGACAGGCCTTTTTCCAGCCACAGGGCGTCGAGGAATTGGTCAATCAGCGGATGGTCGATGGCAGGCATGGGCGCTCAAGACACACAACCTCCGGGGCCGTGCGCAAATGTAGAGTGAACTGTAGGAATGGCCGCTAGTCTTTCATAGCCCGCTAATTCAAGGAACAGGGAGCATCAATGAACGAGCAGCAAATTCTCTTGGCATTTGGCGGGATCGGCGCCGCGGCGCTGGGTTGCCAGTGGCTGGCGTGGCGCCTGAAGCTGCCGGCGATTCTGTTTCTGTTGCTGACCGGGATTCTCGCCGGGCCGGTGCTGGGCTGGCTCGACCCGCAGGAAATGTTCGGCCCGTTGCTGATGCCGCTGGTGTCGCTGGCGGTCGCGTTGATCCTGTTTGAGGGCAGTCTGACCCTGCACCTGTCGGAATGGCGCGAGATCGGCAGCGTCGTGCATCGGCTGGTGACAATCGGCGCACTCACGACCTGGGTGGTGATTGCCGTCGCGACCCACTTCCTGCTCGGCTTCGACTGGTTGCTGGCAATTCTGTTCGGCAGCCTGACGCTGGTGACCGGGCCGACGGTGATCGTGCCGATGCTGCGGGTGGTGCGACCGAAAGCCTCGATCGCCAACATCCTGCGCTGGGAAGGCATCGTCATCGACCCGATCGGCGCCCTGCTTGCGGTGGTGGTCTACAGCTTCATCATCGCCCGCTCCGAGGGTAACGGCCTCGAACAGAGCCTGCTGACCTTCGGCGGCGTGATTGCCTGCGGCAGCGTATTCGGGGTGGTCGGCGGCTGGGTGCTCGGCACCATCATCCGTCGCCAATGGCTGCCGGAATACCTGCACAACCTCGCCTCGCTGGCGGCGGTGTTGGGGATTTTCATTGCTGCCAACCAGGTGATGCATGAGTCCGGTCTGTTGGCGGTGACGCTGATGGGCATGTGGCTGGCGAACATGAAGGGCGTGGATGTGCGGCACATCCTGCACTTCAAGGAAAACCTGAGCGTTTTGCTGATTTCCGGACTGTTCATTCTGCTGGCGGCGCGGCTGGATCTGCATGCACTGATCAGCCTCGGGCCGTTGGTGCTGATTCTGCTGCTGGTGATTCAACTGATCGCGCGTCCGCTGAACGTGCTGTTGAGCACTGCTGGCTCCAGCCTGAGCTGGCGTGAACGCGCCTTGCTGTGCTGGATCGCCCCGCGCGGGATCGTGGCGGCAGCGGTGTCGGCGATTTTCGCGATTCGTCTGGATCAAGCCGGGCACGAAGGTGCGCTGCTGCTGGTGCCGCTGACTTTCGCGGTGATCATCGGCACCGTGGTGCTGCAAAGTGCAACCGCTCGGCCACTGGCACGCTTGCTGAACGTCGCTGAACCGGCACCGAGCGGCTTCCTGATCGTCGGCGCCAACGGCCCAGCGCGGTTGCTGGGCAAGTCATTGCAGCAACTGGGCAGCCGCGTACTGTTGACCGATTCGAGCTGGGAGAATATTCGTGCGGCGCGTATGGAGGGGTTGCCAACGTACTTTGGCAACCCGGCATCGCAGCATGCCGATGCGCATCTGGATCTGGTGGGGCTGGGGCATCTATTGGCGCTATCGCCCTCGGGCGAATTGAATACTTTGGCGGCAATGCGCTTTCGCCACGACTTTGGTCACCAGCGTTTGTTCGGTCTGGCCAGCGGTCAGGAAACTCGTCGCACTGACAAGCATCGCGCGAGTCTGGAGCATCGCGGTAATCAGCTGGGCAGCGAGGCGCTGACCTATGCCAAGCTGGCCAGCCTGATCAGCAACGGCGCCGAGGTCTACAGCACGACGCTGACGGACGGGTTCGGTTGGGAGGATTACCAGGCATTGCATGGCAATCGGGCGACGCTGCTGTTCATGCGCGATGACAGCGGGTGGGTGCACGTGGTGACGCCGGAGACTGCTGTGAAACCGGGATCCGGGTGGACTTTGTTGGCGCTGATTCAGCCGGAGGCCAGCGGCGTCTGATCTGACGCTTCGCGAGCAGGCTCGCTCCCACTGTGATCGGAAATTGTGTCCAACACAGAACCTGTGGGAGCGAGCGTGCTCACGAATGCCGCGACTCGGTTCCGGATCAGGCTGCAAACCCAGGCAGCACCGGCACCGGCCGCTTGTCATCATCAATAGCGACAAAGCTGAACTGCCCATGAATGGCCTTCTCGCGACCATCGCAGCTCATGCTCTCGACAAACACTTCCACTTCAACCTTGAGACTGGTGTTGCCGACTTTGATCACCCGCCCTACCAGCTCGACGATCGAACCAGCCGGGATCGCATGATTGAAGTCAATCCGGTCGGTGGACACAGTCACCAAAGGCAGACGGCAGAAGCGTGTGGCGGTGATGAACGACACTTCGTCCATCCACGCCAGCGCGGTGCCGCCGAACAGGGTGTTGTGATGGTTGCTGGTCGGCGGGAAGACGGCTTTGGTCACGCGCGTTACCGAGAGTTCGGTGCGGCGCTGGATTTCCTGATCGCGGGTGGTCATGGTTCTGGCCTGAAACAAAAATGCTGTGGATAAATTACAGGCAACAAAAAAGCAGCCCGTAGGCTGCTTTTTTCTGCATCGGAAGCTGGACTTAAGCCAGTTTTTCCTTGATGCGAGCTGCTTTACCCGACAGGTCGCGCAGGTAGTACAGCTTGGCTTTACGTACGTCACCGCGACGTTTGACAGCCATGCTGTCGATCTGCGGGGAGTAGGTCTGGAAAGTACGTTCTACGCCAACACCGTTGGAGATTTTACGAACGGTGAACGCACTGTTCACGCCGCGGTTACGCTTGGCGATGACAACGCCTTCGAACGCTTGCAGACGGGAACGATCGCCTTCCTTCACTTTCACCTGAACGACAATGGTGTCGCCTGGGGCAAAGGTAGGGATTTCTTTGGTCATCTGCTCTGCTTCGAGTGCAAGGATGATTTTGTTGGTCATGCTGTGCTCCTAAGGTAAATCAACTGATCTACCATCGATACGTTGTTAACTATCGTCCCGCTCGCGGATGTATTCCTCGAGCAGCTTCTTCTCTTCTCCAGAAAGCGAGCGGCTTTCCAGAAGATCGGCGCGTCGTTCATAGGTCCGACCAAGGGACTGCTGTAAACGCCAACGCCGGATATGCGCGTGATTGCCACTTAGCAACACGTCGGGAACACGCTGATCCGCATACACCTCAGGTCGGGTGTAGTGCGGGCAATCCAGCAGACCATCCGTAAAGGAATCTTCCTCAGCGGAATCCGCATGCCCTAAAGCTCCGGGCAGCAGTCGTGTAACCGCATCGATCATGACCATGGCCGGCAGCTCGCCGCCAGACAATACATAGTCACCAATCGACCACTCTTCATCGACATGAGCCTCAATAAAGCGCTCGTCAATGCCTTCATAGCGGCCGGCAATCAGGATCAATGCATCCGATTTTGCCAACTCGCGTACCGCCGACTGAGTCAGTTGACGGCCTTGGGGGGACAGGTAAATCACCTTCGCCGCCTCCCCGGCTGCTGCCTTGGCCTGAACCAGAGCATCTTCCAGGGGCTTGATCTTCATCACCATGCCCGGACCACCGCCAAACGGGCGATCGTCCACAGTGTGATGCCGATCCGTCGTGTAATCCCGCGGATTCCAACAGGTCAGCTGCAACAGCCCCTGTTTGACCGCACGACTGGTAATGCCGTACTCACTGATGGCCGAGAACATCTCGGGGAACAACGTTATGACGTCTACGCGCAGGCTGGCCATTGCTTAGAAGTCCGCGTCCCATTCCACCCTCATCACGCCTGCATCCAGATCGATTGTCAGCACGCATTGCTCCGTGTAGGGCAACAACCGCTCACGATCATCCAGGCTGCCCGCGCAGGGCTTGACCACCAATACATCGTTCGCGCCGGTCTCCAACAGGTGATCAACCTTGCCGAACAATTGCTCGTCCTGGTTGATGACGCTCAGACCCTGCAACTGGTACCAGTAGTACTCGTTGCCTGTCAGGTTGGGCAAAAGGCTTCGCGAGATGCAAATCTCGTAACCGCTCAGAAGACGGGCTTCATCGCGATCGTCGAGGCCTTTGAGCTTGGCAACCAGATCCTTTTGAGTGGACCGGCCGCTGACCAGCTCGACCTGTTTCACCACGCCTTCGCGCCGAAGCGTCCAGTGGCGGTAGTCCAACAGGTTTTCAATCGGATCGGTAAAGGAAAAGACCTTCACCTCGCCGCGAACGCCGTGAACCGAAAAAATCTTGCCGACAACGATCAGGTCATCAGCTTTTTCTGGCGTCGCGCTCATACTGCTCAGGCTGCAGCCTTGGCAGATTCCTTCAGCAACTGAGCAACACGCTCAGAAGGCTGTGCACCAACGCTCAGCCAGTAGGCTACGCGCTCTTGGTTCACGGACAGACGGATTTCCTGACCACGGGCAACAGGGTTGAAGAAGCCAACCTGTTCTTTGTGGGAGCCGTCACGCGGGTTACGCGAGTCGGTTACGGTCAGGTGGTAAAACGGGCGCTTTTTGGAGCCGCCAAGGGCAAGACGGATTGTTAGCATGTGAACATCGTTCCTGTAGTCGGTGCTGCAAATCTAAATGCACAGCGGGCATGGGTGCCCGAAAGGCCGCATATTCTAAGGAATATCCGGACTTTTGCAAATGACTTTTTCCGGCGCCTATGGCATGCCGTGCGGATTTGCATATAGAGCCGTTGATGAAAACGGCCGGTCAGCTCCCGCCGAGTGCGGGTTTGCTGTTGATCCTGCGTCCTTGCAGGGTCTGCGCCGGTGCGACGACCGGCGAGATCTTTACATTTTTGGCATGCCGCCGCCGGGCAACATACCGCCCATGCCGCGCATCATTTTCGCCATACCGCCCTTGGCGGTGAATTTCTTCATCATCTTCTGCATCTGCTTGTGCTGCTTGATCAAGCGACCGATGTCCTGCACCTGGGTGCCGGAACCCATGGCGATCCGGCGTTTGCGCGAACCGCTGATCAGCTCAGGGTCGCGGCGCTCGGCCGGGGTCATGGAGTTGATGATGGCTTCCATCTGCTTGAACTGTTTCTCTGCCGCGTTCTGGGCATTGCCCATCTGCGACAGGTTGACGCCGCCGATGCTCGGCAGTTTGTCCATGAGCCCGCCGAGGCCGCCCATATTCTTCATTTGTTGCAGCTGATCGCGGAAGTCTTCGAGGTCGAAGCCCTTGCCCTTCTTCAGCTTCTTGGCCAGCTTGTCGGCCTTGTCCTTGTCGAGGGTCGCTTCAGCCTGTTCGATCAGGCTGAGCACGTCACCCATGCCGAGGATCCGCGAAGCGATACGCTCAGGGTGGAACGGATCGAGTGCTTCGCTCTTCTCGCCCATACCAATGAACTTGATCGGCTTGCCGGTGATCGCGCGTACCGACAGCGCCGCACCGCCTCGGGCATCGCCGTCGACCTTGGTCAGGATCACACCGGTCAGTGGCAGCGCATCACCGAAGGCCTTGGCCGTGTTGGCGGCGTCCTGACCGGTCATGGCGTCGACCACGAACAGGGTTTCGACCGGCTTGATCGCGGCGTGCAGCGCCTTGATCTCGCCCATCATCTCTTCATCGATGTGCAGACGACCGGCGGTGTCGACGATGACCACATCGATGAATTTGAGTTTTGCTTCTTTAATAGCCGCGTTGGCGATGTCGACCGGCTTCTGGCTCAGATCGGACGGGAAGAACGTCACGCCGATGTCGTTGGCCAGGGTTTCCAGCTGCTTGATAGCCGCCGGGCGGTAGATGTCCGCCGATACGACCATCACCGACTTCTTCTTGCGCTCTTTAAGGAAGCGCGCGAGCTTGCCGGCGGTGGTGGTTTTACCGGCACCCTGCAGACCGGCCATCAGAATGACGGCGGGCGGCACAGCGCTCAGGTTCAAGTCTTCGTTGGCCGCGCCCATCAGGCTTTCGAGTTCGGCCTGGACGATCTTCACGAATGCCTGGCCCGGCGTCAGGCTGCGCGACACCTCGGTGCCGACAGCGCGCTCCTTGACCGAATTGACGAAGTCCTTGACCACCGGCAGGGCGACGTCGGCTTCGAGCAACGCCATGCGCACTTCGCGCAGGGTGTCTTTGATATTGTCTTCAGTCAGCTTCGCCTTGCCGGTGACATGGCGCAGCGTCTGCGAGAGACGGTCGGTTAAGTTTTCAAACATTGCGCGATCCTTTCAGGCCCTGTGTAGACCGGGATAATGGCGGCCCAGACCGGATTCAACATGTGCTCGGCGAGCCTGCGGCGTGGGCAGGTCGCGGATTATAGCGAAGACTGCGTCGGGCGGACACCTCGCACTTTCGTGGTGTGGCGGTTCTATGCCAAACTCAGCGCCTTTCGGGCCTGCCTAACAGGATTTATGCTCCCCTTGTCACCCAGTTTGCTGACCACGCTCGCCGCCGCTCTTCTTTATGCCGCTGCGACCCTTTATCAGGGCACACGCCTGGCCTCCGGCGCCAAGGCGAACAAGCGCCTGCTGGTTACGCTCGGCATCCTCGCCGTGCTCGCCCACAGCGCCAGCCTGCTCACTCACCTGCTGACCCCGATCGGCCTGGGCCTGGACTTCTTCAGCGCCGCCAGCCTGATCGCCGCGGCCGTCATCGCCCTGACGCTGCTGGCCTGCTCGCGGATCCCGGTGGAAAACCTGCTGGTGCTGCTGTTCCCGCTCGGCGCGGCGACGGTGCTGCTGGCGCAGTTCGCGCCGGCCGGCACGGTACAGATCATCGACGAAGAGCCGGGCATCCTCGCTCATATCCTGCTGTCGATCCTCGCCTACGGCATGTTCACCATCGCGGTGTTCCAGGCCTTGTTGCTGCTGGTGCAGGATCACCAGCTCAAGCACAAGCACCCGTCGGGCCTGATCAAGAACTTCCCGCCGCTGCAAACCATGGAAAGCCTGTTGTTCGGCTTCCTCTGGGCTGGCTGGACGCTGCTGTCGCTGTCGCTGATCTCCGGCTGGCTGTTCGTCGAGAACCTGTTCGCCCAGCATCTGGTGCACAAGACCCTGCTGGCGTGCCTGGCCTGGATCGTGTTCAGCGTGCTGCTGTGGGGCCGCAACCGCCTCGGCTGGCGCGGTCACAAGGCGATTCGCTGGACCCTCGCCGGTTTCTGCCTGCTGATGTTGGCGTATTTCGGCAGCAAACTGGTTCGTGAATACATCCTGCACATCTGACGGGCGGCATAAATGGACGGTTTGCCCATAGGGCCGATGGTCGCGGTATTTGTCCTGCTGATTTTATGGTCGGGGCTGTTTACCGCCGTCGAAATCGCGCAGCAGCACCTGCTCGCGCAACGCACCGCCTCGCGCGCCAGCGATAAGCCGCTGGCGAAGCTGAGCTTCCCGCTCGACAGTCTGATCCTGTGCAACACCCTGTGCCGCGCCCTCGCGGTGGTCATTGCCACACTGCTGGCAATCTTCCTTTGCGAAGAAAACGGCCCGTGGGCCGCCTGCCTCGGCGCCGGTGCCGTGTTGCTGGTGTTTGCCGACTACTTTCCGCGCACCGTGGCCCAGCGCTATCCGGATGCAGTGCTGTCGTTCGGCAATACCCTGCTGGCCGTTCCGCTGAAGATTCTTTATCCGCTGGCCTGGCTGCTGAGCCGCATCAGCGGTTTGCTGCTGCGCCCCTTTGCGCGCAAAGCCCAGGTGGTGCAGCAAAGCGAAGACGAAGAACCTGCCGACCCGAACGACGACCCGGAACATCCGTCTCGCACCCACCCGGTGTCAGGAATCCATGCGCTGGACAACATCACGGTCAACGACATTCTGGTGCCGCGCAGCGATGTCGACGGCATCAACCTCGACGACTCGATCGAAGCGATCGTCGAACAACTGCGCCACAACAAGCGCACGCGCCTGCCGGTGTTCCACAGCGACATCAACCAGGTCGAAGCGGTACTCAACACCCGGCAGATCCGCCATCTGCTCAACGATGGCCAACTGACTCGCGAAGCGCTGCTGGCCGCCAGCTACGAACCGTACTTCGTCCCGGAAAGCACGCCGCTGCAACTGCAACTGCTGAATTTCCACAAGCAGCAACGCCGCTTGGGCATGGTGGTGGACGAGTACGGCGAAGTGCTGGGCATCGTCACCCTGGAAGACATTCTCGAAGAAATCGTCGGAGAATTCGAAAGCGAGCACAGCCTCGACAACCCGCACATCCATCCGCAGCCCGACGGGCGCATGGTGATCGACGGCACTGCGTCGATCCGCGAGTTGAACAAATGCCTGGGCTGGCATTTGCCGAGCGACGGGCCGAAAACCCTCAACGGCCTGGTAACCGAGGCGCTGGAAACCATTCCGGACAGCGCGGTGTGCCTGAAGATCGGCCGCTACCGACTGGAGATTCTCGAGACCGAGGACAACCGGGTGAGCAAGGTGCTGATCTGGCATACGAGCTCGGTGCCTGCCAAGGTTTAAGCGCTTTTGTGGCGAGGGAGCTTGCTCCCGCTCGGGCGCGCAGCGGCCGTAAATGTGTTGGGGTCGCTTCGCAACCCAGCGGGAGCAAGCTCCCTCGCCACAGGAAGATCAATCGACGTCAATCCGCTGCGATCTTTTGCTCTTGTTTGATCGTTAGCCCCCTTCCTATAATCGAGCCGCTTACCCAAGCGCTGCCGAGCCCTGTGCTTACCCCGCACTGAAGCGGTTTCGGCCATTTTCCGCACTACCCCGACGACTGTTCCTACTCGAAACAGCGCTCGCGTCTCATCCCACATCCCTGGGTGCTCGACCATAATAATTCGCTCCAACGGAGCCATGACTGTCAGGGATCACCGCATGACGACCAGTACCGCTTACAGCGCCACCGCGCCTGCCCAGCCGACCAACTCCGCCACCCGCGTGGCAACGGCGAGCTTCATCGGCACCGCCATCGAGTTTTACGACTTCTATGTCTACGCCACCGCCGCTGCACTGGTGATCGGACCGGTGTTCTTTCCACAGACGTCCGGCACCGCGCAAATGCTCTCGGCGTTTCTCACTTTCGGTATCGCCTTCCTCGCCCGACCGCTGGGTTCGGCGCTGTTCGGCCACTTCGGTGACCGCATCGGGCGCAAATCGACGCTGGTCGCTTCACTCTTGCTGATGGGCGTGTGCACCACCCTGATCGGCGTGCTGCCGGGTTACGACAGCATTGGCGCCTGGGCACCGATTCTGTTGTGCGTGCTGCGTTTCGGTCAGGGGTTGGGCCTGGGCGGCGAATGGGGTGGCGCGGCGTTGCTGGCCACCGAGAATGCGCCGAAGGGCAAGCGGGCGTGGTTCGGCATGTTCCCGCAACTGGGGCCTTCGATCGGTTTTCTCGCGGCCAATGGGTTGTTCCTGACCCTGGCCATGACCCTCAATGACGAGCAGTTCCGCAGCTGGGGCTGGCGGATTCCGTTTCTGCTCAGCGCAGTGCTGGTGATGGTCGGTCTGTATGTACGCCTCAAGCTTCACGAAACGCCGGTGTTCGCCAACGCGATTGCCCGTCAGGAGCGAGTGAAAGTGCCGCTGGTCGAGCTGTTCAGCCAATACTGGGCGCCCACCCTGCTCGGCGCGGCGGCGATGGTCGTGTGTTATGCGCTGTTTTACATCTCGACGGTGTTTTCCCTGAGCTACGGCGTGTCCACCCTCGGCTACAGCCGTGAGACGTTTCTTGGACTGCTGTGTTTTGCCGTGCTGTTCATGGCGGCGGCTACACCGTTGTCCGCCTGGGCCAGCGATCGTTACGGGCGCAAACCGGTGCTGATCGTCGGCGGTGTGCTGGCGATCCTGTCCGGATTCCTGATGGAGCCGTTGCTGACGCAGGGCTCGACCTGGGGCGTGGCGCTGTTCCTGTGCATCGAGCTGTTCCTGATGGGCGTGACGTTTGCCCCGATGGGCGCGCTGCTGCCGGAACTGTTTCCGACCCACGTGCGCTATACCGGCGCATCGGCGGCCTACAATCTGGGCGGCATCGTCGGCGCCTCGGCGGCACCGTTCTTTGCGCAGAAACTGGTGGCGATGGGCGGTTTGAGTTATGTCGGCGGGTATGTGTCGGCGGCAGCGGTGCTCAGCCTGATTGCGGTGCTGTGCCTGAAGGAAACGCGTGGCAACGATCTGAATCAGGTTGCCTGATAGATCGCTATCGCGGGCAAGCCCGCTCCCACAGGGTTTTCGGTTGATCACAAATTTTGTGCACAACCAAAAAACCTGTGGGAGCGAGCTTGCTCGCGAATGCCGCGCCTCGGTTTACAGCTCTACAACAACAGCCTGAGCCGCACGGGTCGCCTTGGCACGAGCCGCCTCAATCGACTCATCCCGCGCCAGCGCCACGCCCATCCGGCGCTGACCGTTGACTTCAGGCTTGCCGAACAGCCGCAGTGCGGTATCCGGCTCGCTCAGCGCTGCGCCAAGGTTGGCGAACGCGGTCTGGGTCGACTGCCCTTCCACCAGAATCACCGCCGAAGCGGATGGGCCGAACTGACGGATCAGCGGCACCGGCAGACCGAGAATGGCGCGCGCGTGCAGGGCGAACTGCGACAGATCCTGGGAAATCAGGGTCACCAGACCGGTGTCGTGCGGGCGCGGCGAGACTTCGCTGAACCACACCTGATCACCCTTGATGAACAACTCGACGCCGAACAGCCCGCGACCACCCAGAGCCTCGGTCACGGCTTTGGCCACGCGCTCGGACTCAGCCAAGGCAATCGGGCTCATGGCCTGCGGCTGCCAGGACTCCTGATAGTCGCCCTTTTCCTGACGGTGACCGACCGGTGCGCAGAACGTGGTGCCGCCGATGTGGCGCACGGTCAGCAGAGTGATTTCGTAGTCGAAATCGATGAAGCCTTCGATGATCACCCGACCTTTGCCGGCGCGACCGCCCTCTTGCGCGTAATCCCAGGCTTTCTGCACGTCATCGGCGCTGCGCAGCAGGCTCTGGCCTTTGCCCGACGAGCTCATGACTGGCTTGACCACGCACGGGAAGCCCAGATCCTGAACGGCTTTGCTGTAGTCCTCGAAGGTGTCGGCAAAGTGGTACGGCGAGGTTGGCAGGTCCAGCTCTTCAGCGGCCAGGCGACGGATACCTTCGCGGTTCATGGTCAATTGCGCGGCGCGGGCGGTCGGTATCACGGTGAAGCCTTCGGCTTCCAGCTCGACCAGCGTGGCGGTGGCGATGGCTTCGATTTCCGGCACGATGAAGTGCGGCTTCTCGGCTTCGATGACTGCACGCAGCGCGGCGCCGTCGAGCATGTTGATCACGTGACTGCGGTGCGCCACCTGCATGGCCGGCGCGTTGGCGTAACGGTCGACGGCAATCACTTCAACGCCCAGGCGTTGCAGCTCGATCACCACTTCCTTGCCCAACTCACCACAGCCACACAGCAATAAGCGGGTCGCGGTCGGCGACAATGGAGTTCCGATACGGGTCATCTCAGGTCCTCAAAGAAGCGGATCATCGAGGAAAGCAACGCCAGACGCGCTTTCCATGGGGAGAAAGCGCGGCATTTTACATGAACCGCAGGGTTTGGCTCAGCTGGCGACAGCCTGTTTGCGCTCGCGCCAGGCCATGATCAGCCAGACGGCAGTGACGCCAGCGAACTTCGAGGCCAATGCGGTGATGATCACCGGTGGCGTCATCAGGTCGATCATGCCGAAAAAGATGAAGGTATCGAGGGGAATGCTCAGCGCCGAACTGATCCACAGGCGGTCGCGCAGCGGCCGTTTGGTGATGCTGAAGACCAGCCAGTCGATGCATTCGGAGATCGCAAACGCCGTGGCGCTGGCCAGGGCGATGGAAGGATCCGAGGTGACGTAGGACAACACCAGCGCCACCAGCATCGCCACGATGGCACCGTGGCCGAAACGGGTTTGCACCATGTCGCGCAACACGAACACCAATCCGCCCCAGGCCGACCAGATGATGTCCAGGTGTGGCGCGGTGGAGAAGGCGAAGTTGATCAGCACGACGCTGCTGATGTAGGCGATGAGGAAAATCATGGCGGCGACCTGGGAAATTGGCGCACAGGTTACTTGAGGAGGAGAGTTCGGCCAAGTCGATCGAAAATTGTATACACGCGTATTGGCAAGCGAACTACCTGTGGCGAGGGAGCTTGCTCCCGCCGGGCTGCGCAGCAGTCCCTGCTTTCAAGAGCAAAAGAGGGGGCGCTTCGCGACCCAGCGGGAGCAAGCTCCCTCGCCACAAAAGCACTTCAACCAATATCTCAGCGCTTGGCCGGGATCATCCACACCAACCCACTCGCTTTCGCCCGCTCATGACACAAGCCGAGCACCACCCGCCGCTCGTCGTTGGTCATGCGGCCCCAGCGGGTGATCTCCGCGACCGTGCGCTGGCAGCCGGTGCAGATATCATCCTCATCCAGCGCACAGATATTCACGCACGGCGAGGCAACCGGTCTTTCGGGCGTGTTCATGCTTCCTGCTCTACCAGATCACGCGCATAGCGCTGGGAATTGTGCACATAGTGCGCGGCGCTGGCTTCGAGCATTTTCTTCTGTGGCTCGGTCAGTTCACGCACGACCTTGCCCGGCGACCCCATCACCAGCGAGCCATCGGGGATTTCCTTGCCTTCGCCGATCAGCGAATTGGCGCCGATGATGCAGTTCTTGCCGATTTTCGCGCCGTTGAGGATCACCGCGTTGATGCCAATCAGGCTGTAGTCGCCAACGGTGCAGCCATGCAGCATGGCGTTATGGCCGATGGTCACGCCGGTGCCGATGGTCAGCGGATAGCCCATGTCGGTGTGCATCACCGTGCCATCCTGGACGTTGCTGTTCTTGCCGATCAGGATCAGCTCGTTGTCGCCGCGCAGCACGGCGTTGAACCAGACGTTGGCGCCTTCTTCCAGCTTGACCTTGCCCACCAGCACGGCATTGGGTGCAACCCAGCTCTGTGGATGGGTCTCGACGCGGGCGTCGCCCAGGCGGTATTTCATCTTGTTTTCCTCAGGGCTCACGATGACGGGCCATTCGAGCGATGGCTTCAGGTGTTGATATAGCTTTTGGGCGGGTGATGCAGGCTGATCTGTTCGTCATAGAGCAGATTGATCAGCTCGACAATCATGATAGCGGTCAATCCCCAGATCTTGAATTCGCCGTAACGATAACTCGGCACGTACCAGCTGCGGCCCTGATAATCGATACGATGCGTATGCTCACGCGGGTCTTTGCGGAAGAACTCCAACGGCACGTTGAAGACGGCAGCGATCTCGGCATCGTTGGCCTGGTATTCGACAAAGTCCGGAATCACCCCGACATACGGCGTGACCTTGATGCCATGCAGGGAGATCAGCGGGCTGAGCGGGCCGATGACTTCGACCAGCCCCGGTGGCAGGCCGATTTCTTCTTCGGCTTCGCGTAAGGCGGTGAAAATCAGGTCGGGGTCTTCGGGGTCGCGGCGACCGCCGGGAAAGGCCACTTCGCCGCCATGGGTCGAGAGGCCGCTGGCCCGCAGGGTCAGCACCAGCTCGGGCTCGTCACTGCGGGTGATCGGCACCAGAACAGCGGCCTCGGGGAAACGTTTATCGGTCTCCAGCGTGCGCGGTGTGTGGTTGCTTACCCTATGCAGTAGCTCGTCCAGCATGAGTGTTCTCGATCTGTGCCTTACCCTGCATCATGCACCAATCATTGCAGCCGCCCAAGCCCTTCGCCGGGCCATGTCGCGAAACGACAACTTGCCGACCGACACCGCTGCGCGCCAAGATAGGCGCAGCATTCAGGAACCCCAGCATGAAATTTTGCAGCCAGTGCGGCAACCCGGTGACCCAGCGCATTCCCGAAGGCGACTCGCGACTGCGATTTGTCTGTGACAGCTGTCAGACCATTCACTATCAAAACCCCAATATCGTCGCCGGTTGCGTCGCGACCTGGGGTCGCCAGGTGCTGCTCTGCCGCCGTGCCATCGAACCACGCCTGGGTTACTGGACGCTGCCCGCCGGCTTCATGGAAAACGGCGAGACCATCGAACAGGCCGCGATCCGCGAAACCGCCGAGGAAGCCTGCGCCCGAGTGCGCAATCTGAGCATCTATACCCTGATCGATGTGCCGCACATCAGCCAGGTGCATGTGTTCTTTCGCGCCGAACTGGCCGACCTGGACTTCGCGGCCGGCCCCGAAAGCCTCGAAGTGCAACTATTCGACGAAGCCGACATTCCCTGGGACGAGCTGGCTTTCCGCACCGTGGGGCGTACCTTAGAATGTTTCTTCGCTGATCGCCGCGCCGAAAACTACCCGGTTCGCTCCGAATCGATTCCGCCGCTGGCTCAGCCTGCCATTAGCTGACTCAAAAAATCCAAAGATCAAAAGATCAAAAGATCGCAGCCTTCGGCAGCTCCTACACTTAACGTTGCGTCACTCTTTGGGGAATTGTTTCAATGCGCTGGTTGTTTGCTCTGTTTTGCCTGTCATTCGTCTCAGTCTCCCAAGCGTCCTTCGTGACCACCGTGACGCCGTCGAACACCCCGCTGATCGAAAAAATCCTGGTGCTCAAATCGGCGCATCAACTGCAGTTGATCGCCGACGGCAAGCCGATCAAGACCTATCGGATTTCCCTGGGCAAGGGCGCGAAAAAAGGTCCGAAACTGATTGAAGGCGACAAACGTACCCCGGAAGGCTTTTATTGGATCGACTGGCGCAAGGTCAGCGAGAAATTCAACCTGGCGATGCACATCTCCTACCCGAACATCAGCGACTCGGCCCGCGCCCGCCGCGAAGGCGTCGAGCCTGGCGGGATGATCATGATTCACGGCACGCCGGATTCGGAAGAAACCCCCGAAGACCTGTTCCACACTCTGGACTGGACCGACGGCTGCATCGCCATGCGCAACATGGACATGCGTGAAGTCTGGGGTCTGGTGCCGGACGGCACGATGATCGAGATTCGTCCTTAACGACTGACCACTGGTCACCTGAAAAAAATAAATCAAAAGATCGCAGCCTGCGGCAGCTCCTACAGGGTTGATACCACTTCCCACTGCAGGAGCTGCCGCAGGCTGCGATCTTTTGCTTTTTACAGCCCACCCCTAATACCACTTCAAACCACAAACCCCGAAACCCGCCATTTCATTGGGCTACACGCCAATTCACTGCGTTGACATGGTATTCAAGTGGTATTAATTTCCGCCCCACAAGCGAGCCACAACAATCCTATACTCGCGTCGGAAATGACCTACATGAACGACCTCCAGGCCCTACGCCCAGATGACTCCCAGCCGACGCCGCTGTACCTGCAGCTGGCGCGCAATCTGGAATCGGCGATCCATTCCGGGCAATGGAAGGCCGAGCAGGCCATGCCCTCCGAGCGCAACCTCAGCGAGCAACTCGGGATCTCCCGGGTCACCGCGCGCAAGGCGCTGGAAGTGCTGCTCGATCAAGGTCTGATCCGCCGCCTGCAAGGTTCCGGCACCTTCATCACCCCCCGTCTGGAACAACCGCTGTCACGCCTCTCGGGCTTCAGCGAAATGCTTCGCCTCAAGGGCTTCGTCCCCAGCTCACAGTGGCTGGAGCGCGAAATCACCCTGCCGACTCACGAAGAACTGATCCGCCTGAGCCTGTCGCCGAACGACAAGGTGGCGCGCATGAAACGCCTGCGCAAGGCCGACGACACCGTTATGGCCATCGAGATGAGCACCCTGCCCGCCTCGATCATGCCCAAGCCGCACCTGGTCGGCGATTCGCTCTACGAGTACCTCGACGGCATCGGCAAACCGATCGTCCGCGCCCTGCAGCATATTCAGGCGATCAACGCCTCGGACGAGTTCGCCGCACTGGTCGGCATCGCCCCCGGCACCGCCATGCTGCTGATGACCCGGGTCGGCTATCTGGAAGACAACACGCCGATCGAAGTCACCGACACCTATTGCCGCAACGACTACTACGACTTTGTTGCAGAGCTTCGCCGCTGACCGGCAGCCAGGCCAAACGAGAGAAGCAAAATGTCCGAAGACAACATCCTCACCGCCAGCGGCTGGGTTCGCGGCCGGCTGATTCACGAACACGGCAAAGTCGTGTCGATCGAAGGCGTGCCCTGCGATCCGGCCGAGAATGACCTGCCGTACCTGCTGCCGGGTTTCATCGACCTGCACGTCCACGGCGGTGGTGGCAAAGACATCATGGAAGGCGCCAGCGCCTTCGAAACCATCACCAAAACCCACGTGCGCTTCGGCACCACTTCACTGCTGGCCACCACCATGACCGCGCCGAGCGCCGAGATTTCCAGCGTGCTGAAAGAGGTCGGCGAGTTCTGCGAACAGCGTCCGCAAGGTGCCGCCCGCGTCCTTGGTGTGCATCTGGAAGGTCCGTACATCAACCCCGGCAAACTCGGCGCGCAACCGAATTTCGCCCACACCGCGTTGATGGCCGAAGTCGAGCAATACCTCGCGCTGGCGCCGATCCGGGTGATCACCATCGCTCCGGAAATCGCCGGCCACGACGGGTTGATTCGTGAACTGAGCAGCCGCGGCATCCGCATGCAGATCGGCCACACCCTCGGCAGCTACGAGGAAGGCGTTGCCGCCCTCGATGCCGGCGCGACCAGTTTCACCCATTTGTACAACGCCATGAGCCCGCTGCATCACCGCGAGCCGGGCATCGTCGGCGCCGCGTTGGCCCACGCCAAATTCGCCGAGCTGATCCCGGACTTGTTGCACGTGCACCCCGGCGCGATCCGCGTGGCGCTGCGTTCGATCCCGTGCCTGTACTGCGTCACCGATTCGACCGCCGCCGCCGGCATGCCCGACGGTGAATACAAGCTCGGCAGTCACACCGTGACCAAATGCCTGGGTGGCGTGCGCCTGCCCGACGGCACGCTGGCCGGCAGCACCCTGACCATGGATCAGGCCCTGCGCAACCTGGTGAAGATCGGATTGCCGATCGCCGAGGCCTCGCAACGTCTTTCGCAATTCCCCGCCGACTACCTCGGCATCACCGAACGCGGGCGCCTCGAACCGGGCGCCTGGGCCGACTGCGTGCGGCTGGATCGCTCACTCACACTGACCGCCGTCATGGTCGAAGGAGAAGACATTGACTTCAAAAATGCTTGAAGAGGCGCTGTCCTCGTTCGAGGCCGTGCAAGCCCAACTGCAACAGCTCGACCCGCAGATGATCGAGATCGCCGGGCGCCTGCGCCGCCAGCCGCCGCAAGTGGCGATGACCGTTGCGCGCGGCAGCTCCGACCACGCGGCGAGCTACTTCGCCTACCTGACCATGCAGCAACTGGGGGTACCGGTGGCGTCGTTGCCGATGTCGGTGGTGACCATGCAGCAGGCGCCGTTGAAGGTCAGCGGTCAGGTCGCGTTCGCGTTCTCGCAATCGGGGCAAAGCCCGGATCTGGTCAACAGCCTGCGTCTGCTGCGCAAGCGTGGCGCGCTGAGCGTGTCGATGGTCAACGCCGCCGATTCGCCACTGGAAGCGGCGTGTGAATTCAGTCTGCCGCTGCTCGCCGGCACCGAAAGCAGCGTCGCCGCGACCAAGAGTTTCATCGCCACCCTCAGCGCCAGCGCCCGCCTGATCGCGCACTGGAAAGAAGACCGCGAACTGCTGGAAGCGCACAACGCCCTGCCCGAAGGTCTGCGCGAAGCGGCAAAACAGGACTGGAGCACCGCGATCGACGCCTTGCGCGACTGTGAACGGCTGATGGTCATCGGCCGTGGCGCCGGTTTTGCCATCGCCCAAGAGGCCGCGCTGAAGTTCAAGGAAACCTCGGCGATTCAGGCCGAAGCGTTCAGCAGCGCCGAAGTCCGTCACGGCCCGATGGCGCTGATCGACGCGCATTACCCGCTGCTGGTATTCGCCCCGCGCGGTGCCGAACAGGCCGGCCTGATCAGTCTTGCGGCAGAGATGCGTCAACGCGGTGCCCGTGTGCTGCTCGCGGCACCGGACGACATTCTCGAACGCGACCTGACCCTGAGCCGCGCCGAACACCCGGCCCTCGACCCGATTCTGGCGATCCAGAGCTTCTACGTGATGGCCGCCGGCCTGGCCGTGGCTCGCGGCATGGACCCGGATCAGCCGCGTCACCTGAGCAAAGTGACCCGTACGCACTAAGTCCGAATGACTGCACACCTGATGAGACCGAGCCATGCACAACAACAATAAAGAGCTGACCCTCAGCGCCCCGCTCAGCGGCCCGGTGCTCACGCTCGCCAAAGTCCCGGACGCGGTGTTCGCCAGTGGCGCGATGGGCGACGGCATCGCCATCGACCCGTTGAATGACACTCTGTATTCGCCGTGCGCCGGGCTGATCATCCACGTCGCGCGCACCGGGCACGCGTTGACAGTACGCGCCGACAACGGCGCGGAAATCCTTCTGCACCTGGGCCTCGACACCGTTGAACTGAACGGCGAAGGCTTCTCGATGCTGGTCAAGGACGGCACCCGTGTCAGCAAGGGGCAGCCGTTGTTGCGCTACGACCTGGACAAGGTCGGCCAGCAATGCAAAAGCCTGGTCAGCCTGTTGATCCTGACCAACAGTCAAGACTTCGAGGTTCGCCCGATCACCCTCAAAGCGGTGAAGGTCGGCGACCCGTTGCTGCACATCATTGCCCGCAACAGTGCGGCAGTGAATGTTGAGGAACCTGGCGGGACTGAGGTGCATGGGCAGGTGTCGGTGGCGCATCGTGGCGGTTTGCATGCACGCCCGGCCGCGCTGATTCGGCAGACTGCACAAGGTTTCAAAAGCCACTCGCAGTTGCACTTCGCCGGCAAATCGGCGCCGTGCAACAGCCTGATCGGGCTGATGGGCCTGGCGGTTGGCGAACAGGATGAGGTGCACGTCAGTTGTCAGGGGCCGGATGCCGAAGCAGCGTTGCAAGCGTTGCTCAGCGCGTTGGCCACGGCGCTGCCGGATGATCATCACGCGGCGGCGCCGGTCAGTGTTGCCACTCTTAAGCGCCCGCCCGAGGCTGGCGTGTTGCACGGAGTATGTGCTGCGCCGGGACTGGTTGGCGGGCCGCTGTTTCGCCTGAACACGATCAGTTTGCCGGCGGATGCGGGCAATCATGATCCGCTGCAGCAACAGCAGGTGCTCGACGCGGCGCTGAATCAGGTGCGCAGCGAAATCGACGGCACCCTCGCGCAAGCGAAAAAACACAAGAATGTCGACGAAGAGGCGATCTTCGCCGCGCATCTGGCGCTGCTCGAAGACCCGGCCCTGCTCGACGCTGCGCAGCATTCCATCGTTCAAGGCGCAGCGGCGACTCACGCCTGGAGCCAGTCGATCGATGCCCAGTGCGAGGTGCTGCAACGCACCGGCAGCGCGCTGCTGGCCGAACGGGCCAATGACCTGCGCGACCTCAAGCAACGGGTGCTGCGCGCCGTGCTCGGCGAAGCCTGGCATTACGAGGTGCCGGCCGGCGCCATCGTTGCTGCGCATGAACTGACGCCGTCGGATCTGCTGCAACTCAGCGCGCAAGGTGTCGCGGGATTGTGCATGGCCGAAGGCGGCGCGACCTCGCATGTGGCGATTCTGGCGCGCGGCAAAGGTCTGCCGTGCCTGGTTGCACTGGGCGCCGCTTTACTCGATCAAGCACAAGGTCAGTCGGTGGTGCTGGATGCCGATGGCGGTCGCCTCGAACTGAAGCCAAATGCCGAGCGTCTGGCCGAAGTGCAGCAGGCGCAAATCGAGCGTCAGCAACGCCGCGATGCGCAACAGAAAAAGGCCCACCTGCCCGCCGAAACCCGCAATGGCGTGGTCATCGAAGTGGTCGCCAATGTTGCCTCCAGCCATGAGGCGGCAGACGCCTTTGCCAACGGCGCCGATGGCGTCGGCCTGCTGCGAACCGAGTTTCTGTTCGTCGACCGGCAGACCGCGCCGGACGTCGAAGAGCAGCGCTCTGCCTATCAAGCGGTGCTCGATGCCATGGGTGAACATTCGGTGATCATCCGCACCATCGACGTCGGCGGCGACAAGCAACTCGACTACCTGCCGCTGCCTGCCGAAGCCAACCCGGTACTCGGCTTGCGTGGCATTCGTCTGGCTCAGGCCCGTCCGGAAATCCTCGATCAACAACTGCGCGCACTGCTGCAAGTCAGCCCGCTGCGCCGCTGCCGGATCCTGCTGCCGATGGTCACCGAAGTCGACGAACTGCTGCACATTCGTCAACGCGTCGATGCGTTGTGCCTGGAACTGAACATCAGCCAGCGCCCGGAAATCGGCGTGATGATCGAAGTCCCCGCCGCCGCGCTGCAAGCCGAACAACTCGCCGAGCACGCCGACTTCCTCTCGATCGGCACCAACGATCTGTCGCAATACACCCTGGCCATGGACCGCGACCATGCCGGCCTCGCCGCCCGGGTCGATGCCTTGCACCCGGCGCTGCTGCGCCTGATCGCCATGACCTGCGCAGGCGCGGCAGTGCACAAGCGCTGGGTCGGCGTGTGCGGCGCCCTCGCCTCCGACCCGCTCGCGACGCCGGTACTGATCGGCCTGGGCGTGACGGAACTGTCGGTCAGCCCGGTGCAGATCGGTGAAATCAAGGACCGCGTGCGCCAGTTGCACGAGGCCGAATGCCAACGCCTCAGCCTCGACCTGTTGAAACTCAACAGCGCCGCTGCGGTACGTCACGCCTGCCACCAGCATTGGCCTCTGCACTAACAACAAGCTCTCTATAAAGAGCAGGGAGAACCACCATGTACCAACTCTTCATCGAAGGCCTGCAACGCCTCGGCCGCGCGCTGATGCTGCCGATCGCGATCCTGCCGATTGCCGGCCTGCTGCTGCGTCTGGGTGACACCGACCTTTTAAACATCGCGATCATTCACGACGCCGGGCAAGTGATCTTCGCCAACCTGGCGATGATCTTCGCCATCGGCATCGCTGTCGGGTTTGCCAAGGACAACAACGGCACCGCAGGCCTGGCCGGGGTGATCGGTTACCTGGTGATGATCTCCACCCTCAAGGTGCTCGACGCGAGCATCAACATGGGCATGCTCGCCGGGATCGTCAGCGGCCTGATGGCCGGCGCGCTGTACAACCGCTTCAAGGACATCAAGCTGCCGGAGTACCTGGCGTTCTTCGGCGGCCGGCGCTTCGTGCCGATCGTCACCGGGTTCGCAGCCGTCGGGCTGGGCGTGGTGTTCGGCTACATCTGGCCGCCGATCCAGCACGGCATCAATGCCTTCGGCGCGCTGATGATGGAAAGCGGCAGCATTGGCGCGTTCGTCTTCGGCGTGTTCAACCGCCTGCTGATCGTTACCGGCCTGCACCACATCCTCAACAACATGGCGTGGTTCGTGTTCGGCAACTTCACCGATCCGACCACCGGTGCACTGGTCACCGGCGATCTGTCACGCTACTTCGCCGGCGATCCGAAGGGCGGCCAGTTCATGACCGGCATGTTCCCGATGATGAGTCTTCGGTCTGCCTGCTGCGTGCCTGGCGATGTACCGCAACGCGCTGCCGGAGCGGCGCAAGGTCATGGGCGGGATCTTCCTGTCGATGGCCCTGACCTCGTTTTTAACGGGCGTGACCGAGCCAATCGAATTCGCCTTCATGTTCCTCGCCCCGCTGCTGTATCTGCTGCATGCGCTGCTGACCGGCCTGTCGATGGCGATCACCAATGCGCTGAACATTCACCTGGGTTTCACCTTCTCCGGCGGCTTCATCGACATGGTGCTCGGTTGGGGGCGCTCGACCAATGGCTGGCTGGTGATTCCGGTCGGGCTGGCTTACGCCGTGGTGTATTACGCGGTGTTTGATTTCTGCATTCGTCGCTTCAATTTGAAGACGCCGGGTCGTGAGGATGTGGCCGCCACCGAGAAGTCAGTGCTCACGGAAAACGAACGTGCCGCTGCGTACATCAAGGCCTTGGGCGGTGCCGAGAATCTGCTTACCGTGGGCGCCTGCACGACTCGTCTGCGCCTGGAAATGGTCGATCGCAACAAGGCATCCGATGCGGATTTGAAAGCGCTGGGCGCGATGGCCGTGGTACGCCCGGGCAAGGGCGGCAGCTTGCAGGTGGTGGTTGGGCCATTGGCCGACAGCATCGCCGACGAAATCCGGCTCGCGATGCCAGCGCTGGGGCGTGCGTTGGTGGCTACGCCTACGGTGGTGGTCGAGGAATCGAAAGCTGCATTCGTCGCTGCACCGGAAGCCCAGCAATGGCTGACAGCACTGGGTGGTAGCGAGAATGTGCTGCAGCTGGACTGCATCGCCCTGACCCGCATTCGCCTGCAACTGGCCGATGGTAAAGCGCTTTCCGAGGCTCAGTTGAAAGAGCTGGGTTGCCAGGGTGTAAGCCCGTTGGAAGGTGGGGTCTGGCACTTGTTGATTGGCGAGAAAGCCGCGAGTTTGAGTGGGGCGATTGAGGCGTTGGTTAATCGCAGTGAGGTCAGCGCCAAAGTCTGACCCCACACATCACCCATGTAGGAGCTGCCGCAGGCTGCGATCTTTTGATTTTGCTTTTTACAATCATAAGCAAAGATCAAAAGATCGCAGCCTCGTTTCACTCGACAGCTCCTACATGGAAGCTATCTTTCCCAAGAATCAGGTCGCCATCGCTGACGAGCCAGGCTCCCACAGGTTGGGCAAAGTTCTCAAAATCGTACACGACGTTGTGGAAGCAAGCCTACTGGCGATCAACGATGTCGCGTTGTCAGGTTTGTGGATCGACCCGGTCCAGCGCGCGGTTTACCGCCAGTTCGGCGAGCATGACGATTTGCTGGATCGCCAGTGCGTTGCTGCGTTGCAGGCCGCTGAGTTCGCTGGCGAAGTTGCTGGCCATGGCACTGGCGCAGGCCAACGATTCGTAGGCGTGGGCTAGCAGGGTTTCGGTGTCGATGCTGGGGTTGACCAGGAACATTGTGCTGGGCTGATGCGCCTGAGCGGGTTGCTGGGTGAAGTAGAAATCGACAGCGCGCTTGATGGCTTCACGGTCTTTCGTCAGGTCTTCGACGCGGATGGCGTCGACGGGTGGTGCTGTGGTTTTGTGGGGTGGGTCGGGGATCAGTTTGTCCATCGAACAAGTCCTTTTAAGTGTTGTAGCCACTTGATCCCGATCTCACTCGGAGAAGAGGTGGCAGCCATGTACGGAGTGAGATTACCGGTAAGGACCCCAAATCCGGCCGGACCGAAGTCCGCCCGTACATAGCCGCCATAAGGAATTGCTGACAGCGAAAGCTGGCCGCAATTATGGGGGCACTTGTCTGGGGATCCAAATCGGGTATCTCACCTCCCGGTCGCTGAATTGGCAGCGACAGACGAAGCCTAGAGACCGGACGTCCGAGGGACAACCTGAAAATCTTGTGGGAAGGTTCTGGTAATTCCACACACTCTTAAACACAAAACATCTCGTGTAGGAGCTGCCGAAGGCTGCGATCTTTTGATCTGCCCTTTGCCTGTAAAAAACCAAAGTCAAAAGATCGCAGCCTTCGGCAGCTCCTACAGGTGAGTACTGCACCAGATAGAAATTGGTCGGCTTTCAGGCCGCCATCGCTGGCAAGCCAGCTCCACAATGGATTGGGGGTATTCAATTGGAGAACGGTTGGCTGGCAGGGCGCCTTCGCCGGCAAGCCAGCTCCCATATTTTTAACTTGTGAACACCGCCATGCGGCGAAGCCGCCCCACTCCAGGATGAGCGCAAGCTCGGCTGTCGTTCTTGATCTTGATCTTGATCCACGGGCGACGTCGGAAGGCTGAGTGGAGGGATTGATCCGGGGGTGGGAGCGCAGCGACCGCTTGGCGCAGCCAAACACAGCGAGAGGAGGTGCAGCGAAGCAAACCGTAGGCGCTGCGCCCGGATCAAACCCGGAGCGAAGGGACCCCGAGCCTCAGCGAGCGGGCCGAACGCAGGAGCAAGCGTTTTTTTGCTTACTTTTTTTAGGCGTTTGTAAAAAAAGTGAGTCGCCGTAAGGGCGAAACCGCCAGCCGCCGCACCCGAAGCAACGGATACTCACTCAATCAGACAGAGCATGGTCGCCTATAAGGGCGCCATCGCTGGCAAGCCAGCTCCCACAATGAAACGCAGTCACCCCTCAAATCGCAGGTAACAAAAAACCCGCAGACAATCACTCATCTGCGGGTTTCCCGTTCCAGCGGCAAAAAGATCAGAAATCCTCCAGCCGCCACACTTCGTAAGCCGGCGTCTCGTAAGGGTGACTCAACTTCAAAGCCGCCACCACCTCACGAATCAGCTCATCACAAACCACAAGCTCAACCTTCCATTCCTCGACCCGCTCAACCCGCCCCGCCTCACCAATGAACGGCTGACTGCCGTGCAAAGGCCGAAACTGACCAGACCCAAGCACCTGCCACGCACAGCGGTCATAGTCACCGATCCGCCCACCACCGGCAGCGAATACAGCGTCCTTGACCACCTCGACATGACTGTCGGGAACAAAAAACGCGAGCTTGTACACAGGCCTCAGTTCACCCAGACGCGCGCGTTACGGAACATGCGCATCCAAGGAGCATCTTCGGTCCAGTCCTCCGAACGCCACGAGTTCTGCACCGCGCGGAACACACGCTCCGGGTGCGGCATCATGATCGTCACACGACCGTCGCGGCTGGTGAGACCGGTAATCCCGCGCGGCGAACCGTTCGGGTTGGCCGGGTAGGCTTCGGTGACCTTGCCGTGGTTGTCGACGAAACGCATCGCCACGCAACCCGACAGATCGGCTTCCAGCAGGGCTTCTTCGCTGGAGAACTCGGCATGGCCTTCACCGTGCGCGATGGCGATCGGCATGCGTGAACCGGCCATGCCCTGCAGGAAGATCGAGTTCGATTCCTGGATCTGCACCATCGCCACGCGCGCTTCGAACTGCTCGGAGCGGTTGCGCACGAAGTGCGGCCAGAACTCGCTGCCCGGGATCAGCTCGTGCAGGTTGGACATCATCTGGCAACCGTTGCACACGCCGAGGGTGAAGCTGTCGTTACGCTCGAAGAAGCCCTGGAACGCATCGCGGGCACGGCTGTTGAACAGCGCCGACTTGGCCCAGCCTTCACCGGCGCCGAGGACGTCGCCGTAGGAGAAGCCACCGCAGGCCACCAGACCTTTGAACTCGTTCAGGTCGACACGGCCAGCGAGAATGTCACTCATGTGCACGTCGATCGCGTTGAAACCGGCGCGGTCGAACGCGGCGGCCATTTCCACCTGACCGTTGACGCCCTGCTCACGCAGCACGGCAACCTGTGGGCGGATGCCTTTCTTGATGTAAGGCGCGGCGATGTCCTGGTTGACGTCGTAGCTCAGCTTGACGCTCAGGCCCGGGTTGTCCTCTTCCAGCAGTGCATCGAACTCTTGCTCGGCGCAGTCGGCGTTGTCGCGCAGACGCTGGATCTGGTAGCTGGTCTCGGCCCACTGACGTTGCAGCAGACGACGCTGGCCTTCAAACACGGTGTCACCGTTGAAGGTGATGTTGATCTGGCCATTGTTGATCGGCTGACCGATCACCGACACGCAATCACCCAGACCGGCCGCGCTGAACTGCGCGAGGATATCTGGCGTGGCGTCCTGACGGACCTGGATCACCGCACCCAGTTCTTCGTTGAACAGGATCGCGGCGATTTCTGCCGAATTTTCGGCAACGCTGTCCAGGTTCAAGCTCAGACCGCAGTGGCCGGCGAACGCCATTTCCACCACGGAGGTCAGCAGACCACCGTCGGAACGGTCGTGGTAAGCCAGCAGGTGACCGTCGGCGTTGAGGCCCTGGATCACCGCGAAGAAGGCCTTCAGGTCTTCCGCGTCGTCGACGTCCGGTGCCTGCTTGCCGAGCTTGCCGTGAACCTGAGCGAGGATCGAGGCACCCATGCGGTTCTGACCGCGACCGAGATCGATCAGGATCAGGTCGGTGGTGCCCTTGTCCATGCGCAGTTCCGGGGTCAGGGTCTGACGGATGTCAGCCACTGGGGCGAAACCGGTCACGATCAGCGACATCGGCGAGGTCACGGTTTTTTCTTCACCGTTGTCGTTCCAGCGGGTGGCCATGGACATCGAGTCCTTGCCCACCGGAATGGTGATGCCCAGCTCAGGGCACAGTTCCATGCCGACCGCTTTCACGGTGTCGTACAGACGCGCGTCTTCGCCCGGGTGGCCGGCAGCGGACATCCAGTTCGCCGACAGCTTGATGTCGGAAATCTTGTTGATGCGCGAAGCGGCAATGTTGGTCAGGGTTTCGCCGATAGCCATACGGCCCGACGCCGGAGCGTCCAGCAGCGCCAGCGGAGTGCGCTCGCCCATGGCCATCGCTTCACCGGTGTAGACGTCGAAACTGGTGGCGGTGACGGCGACGTCGGCCACCGGAACCTGCCATGGGCCAACCATCTGGTCACGGGCCACGAGGCCGGTGATGGTGCGGTCGCCGATGGTGATCAGGAAGCTTTTGCTCGCCACGGCCGGGTGATGCAGGACGCGCTCGATGGAATCGGCGATGTCGAGGTTCGACGGATCGAAATCGTCGCCCAGCTCGGCTTCGCGAACCACCGAACGGTGCATGCGCGGGGCCTTGCCCAGCAACACTTCCAGCGGCATGTCCACCGGGTTGTTGCCGAAGTGGCTGTCCGTCACTGTCAGTTGCGGCTCGGCAGTGGCTTCGCCGACCACGGCGAACGGGCAGCGCTCACGTTCGCAGATCGCCTGGAAGCGCTCGAAGTCAGCCGGACCGACTGCCAGAACGTAACGCTCCTGGGATTCGTTGGACCAGATTTCGTGCGGGGCCATGCCCGGCTCGTCGTTTGGAATGTTGCGCAGTTCGAAACGGCCACCGCGGTCGCCGTCGTTGACCAGTTCTGGGAAGGCGTTGGACAGACCGCCCGCGCCCACGTCGTGGATGAAGCTGATCGGGTTCTTGTCGCCCAGCTGCCAGCAACGGTCGATGACCTCCTGGCAGCGACGTTCCATTTCAGGGTTTTCACGCTGTACGGAAGCGAAGTCGAGATCCGCCGAGCTGGTGCCGGTGGCCATCGAGGACGCGGCGCCGCCGCCCAGACCGATGAGCATCGCCGGGCCGCCGAGGACGATCAGCTTGGAGCCGACGACGATCTCGCCTTTCTTGACGTGCTCTTCACGGATATTGCCCATGCCGCCCGCGAGCATGATCGGCTTGTGGTAGCCACGAACTTCGTCACCGTGCGGGGTGCTGATCGATTGTTCGAAGGTACGGAAGTAGCCGGTCAGGGCCGGACGACCGAATTCATTGTTGAATGCGGCGCCGCCCAGCGGGCCTTCGATCATGATGTCCAGCGCGGTAACGATGCGCTCAGGCTTGCCGTACGGCACCTCCCACGGCTGTTCGAAGCCCGGGATCTGCAGGTTGGACACGGTGAAACCGGTCAGGCCGGCCTTTGGCTTGGCGCCACGACCGGTTGCACCTTCGTCGCGGATCTCGCCACCGGAACCGGTGGACGCGCCCGGGAACGGGGCGATCGCGGTCGGGTGGTTGTGGGTTTCGACCTTCATCAGGATGTGCACCGGCTCCTGCACCGCGCCGTACTGGCGGGTTTCCGGATCCGGGAAGAAGCGGCCGGCGACGTTGCCGACGATCACCGAAGCGTTGTCCTTATAAGCGGACAGCACGCCTTCGTTGTGCATCTGGTAGGTGTTCTTGATCATGCCGAACAGGCTTTTTTCCTGGCTCTCGCCGTCAATATCCCAACTGGCGTTGAAGATCTTGTGGCGGCAGTGCTCGGAGTTGGCCTGGGCGAACATCATCAGTTCGATGTCGTGCGGGTTGCGCTTGAGACCGTTGAAGGCGTTGACCAGATAGTCGATCTCGTCTTCGGCCAGGGCCAGGCCCAGTTCAGTGTTGGCTTTTTCCAGCGCGGCGCGACCGCCACCGAGGATGTCGATCGCGGTCAGCGGTTTCGGCTCGGCGTGGCTGAACAGACCCGCGGCCTGTTCCAGATTGCCCAGGACGATCTGGGTCATGCGGTCATGCAGCACGTCGGCAATCTGCTGGGCTTCAATGTCGCTGAACTGGCCGGCCACGTAGAACGCGATGCCGCGCTCCAGACGCTGGATCTTGCTCAGGCCGCAGTTGCGGGCGATGTCGCTGGCCTTGCTCGACCATGGCGAGATGGTGCCGAAACGCGGCAACACCAGGAACAGACGACCGGTCGGCTCTTGTACCGGAACGCTTGGGCCGTACTTCAGAAGGCGCGCAAGCACCTGCTGTTCGTCGCCGGTCAGGACGCCGGTGACTTCGGCGAAGTGAGCGAATTCAGCATACAGGCCATTGACAGCTGGAACCTTCTGGCTCAGTTGCTCAAGGAGTTTGCTGTGGCGAAAGGCAGAAAGGGCAGGAGCGCCGCGCAGGATCAACATCTTCGGGACAGCCTCGGGAAGGGGTGTGCTTTGAGGCCGTGCATTCTAGCCTAAACCGCCCTCAACATCACCCGAAACGCTACGCACGGTTGCACTCGGATATCAATCTGTGTTTCTGCCTTTGAAGTCAAATTTCGAGAGTGCGCGGCCAACGCTTATTTTTTCTGTCACAAAATGCCGCTAAGCCCCATTCCTGCGGGGTTTCGTGCGGTTTTGTGATCTCTAGCAGACAAGCCCCTCACTGTCGAGATATGGCGCCCGCAGCCGTTTGCGTATACTGCGCACATGTTTTTCCCAACGGCTTTGCGTCCGCGGTACGCCAAATGGCTGATCGCAACCGGACTCTTCCTGATGCTCGGTGGTTGTGTTGATAAACCCAACACACTCGAGCGCGTAAAGGAGGATGGTGTGCTGCGGGTGATTACCCGTAACAGCCCCGCCACCTACTTTCAGGATCGCAGCGGTGAAACCGGCTTCGAATACGAGCTGGTGAAGCGCTTCGCCGACGATTTGGGGGTCGAACTGAAGATCGAGACCGCCGACAACCTCGATGACCTGTTCAACCAGATCGGCAAGCCGAACGGCCCGGTACTGGCGGCGGCCGGCCTGGTCAGCAGCGAGGAGCGCAAGAAGCAGGTGCGGTTCTCCCACTCCTACCTCGAAGTCACCCCGCAGATCATCTATCGCAACGGCCAGTCGCGGCCGACGGATCCCGGCGATCTGGTCGGCAAGAAGATCATGGTGCTCAAGGGCAGCACCCACGCCGAACAGCTGGCGGAGCTGAAAAAGAAATTCCCCGGCATCGAATACGAAGAATCCGACGCCGTGGAAGTGGTCGACCTGTTGCGCATGGTCGATGAAGGCCAGATCGACCTGACGCTGGTTGATTCCAACGAAGTGGCAATGAACCAGGTGTACTTCACCAACATCCGCGTGGCCTTCGACCTGGGCGATGCGCGCAGTCAGAGCTGGGCGGTGGCCGCCGGTGAAGACAGCAGCCTGCTCAACGAGATCAACGCCTACCTCGACAAGGTGCAGAAAAACGGCACCCTGCAGCGCCTGAAAGACCGTTACTACGGCCACGTCGATGTCCTCGGCTACATGGGCGCCACCACCTTCGCCCAGCACCTGCAGCAGCGCCTGCCCAAATACGAACAGCACTTCAAGGCCTACGCCAAGAAAGAGAAAATCGACTGGCGCCTGCTCGCGGCCATCGGTTATCAGGAATCGCTGTGGCAACCGGCGGTCACTTCGAAAACCGGCGTGCGCGGCTTGATGATGCTGACCCAGAACACCGCTCAGGCGATGGGCGTGTCGAACCGGCTCGATCCCAAGCAAAGCATCATGGGCGGCGCCAAGTACCTGGCCTACATGAAGGATCAGCTCGACGAATCGATTCAGGAACCGGACCGCACCTGGTTTGCGCTGGCGGCATACAACGTCGGCAGCGGCCACCTCGATGACGCGCGCAAACTGGCGTCCCGCGAAGGCCTGAACCCGGATAAGTGGCTGGACGTGAAGAAGATGCTGCCGCGCCTGTCGCAGAAGCAGTGGTACAGCAAAACCCGCTACGGCTACGCCCGGGGCGGCGAGCCGGTGCATTTCGTGGCGAACATCCGTCGCTACTACGACATTCTGACCTGGGTGACCCAGCCGCAGCTTGAAGGCGATCAGGTGGCCGAGGGCAATCTGCATGTGCCGGGGATCGACAAGACCAAGCCGGCGCAAGAGCCTGCCCCGCTCTAAAAGCAAAAGATCGCAGCCTTCGGCAGCTCCTCCAGGGTTTTGCGTACATCTGTAGGAGCTGCCGAAGGCTGCGATCTTTTGATCTTCAGCCTTTGAGCGCAGCCGCCAGAATCAGCGCCTTCATCTCGGACACTGCCGACTTGAAGCCCACGAACAACGCATGCGCCACCAGCGCATGGCCGATGTTCAATTCGTTAATGCCCTTGATCGCTGCCACGGCTTCGACGTTGTGATAATGCAGACCATGCCCGGCATTGACGATCAGGCCCTGCGCCAGACCAAACGCCACGCCGTCCGCCACGCGCTTCAATTCCTCAGCAACTTCGGTCGGGGTCTCGGCATCAGCGTAACGCCCGGTGTGCAGCTCGATGGCCGGCGCACCAACGCGCTTCGAAGCAGCGATCTGGCGTTCGTCAGCATCGATGAACAGCGACACTTCGCTGCCGATCTTCGACAGACGCTCGACCGCTGCCCTGATGCGTTCTTCCTGCCCCGCTACATCCAGACCGCCTTCAGTGGTCAGCTCCTGACGGGTTTCCGGCACCAGGCAGATGTGCGCCGGACGGATGCGCTCGGCGAACGCCATCATTTCTTCGGTGACGCCCATTTCAAAGTTCATGCGAGTCTGCAGCACATCCTTGAGCAGCAACACGTCGCGCTCCTGAATGTGCCGACGGTCTTCACGCAGGTGCACGGTGATGCCATCGGCGCCCGCCTCTTCCGCGTCCAGCGCTGCCTTGACCGGATCCGGGTAGCGAGTGCCACGGGCCTGACGCAGGGTGGCGACGTGGTCGATGTTCACGCCAAGAAGAATGCGATTGCTGGTGGTCACGGATGCGCTCCTGAAGGGAAAGATTCGGCGCACAGCATATCAGGGCTTGCGAAATAGCTCGCGGCTGACGAGGGGGCGACCGCCCAAGTGAACGGCCAGTGCCTGACGCATCAGACGTTTGGCCGCCGACAGTGCACCGGGCGCGGTCCAGTCGGCTTCGGCCATGGCCAGCAGTTCGGTGCCGTTGAACAGCCCCGGCTGCAACAGGAAGACGCGTTCCAGCCCGGCATCCACTTGCAGGCGATAGAGGCCATCCGCAGCCACTGGCTCGCCGTGGATGTCAGTGTTCATCGAGAAGCCGTAACCGAGATCGTCCAGCAGGCGCCATTCGAAGGAGCGCAACAACGGCTCCAGCGGGCGCCCTTCGGCCAGGGCCAGCAGGGTTGCAGCGTAGTGATCGAACACCGCCGGGTGCGGATCTTCGGCGGGCAGCAGGCGGATCAGCAGCTCATTGAGATAGAGGCCGCTGAACAGCGCCTCACCGACCATCCAAGTCGCGTTGCCGGCGCTTTCCATGCGCCCGACATTCTTCAGCTCACCCTTGCCACGAAACTCGACTTCCAGCGGCACGAACGGTCGCGCCAATGTCCCGGCCTTGCCCCGCGCACTGCGCAACACCGCCCGCAGCCGACCTTGCGGCGTGAGGAAATCGACCAGCGCGCTGGTTTCGCGGTAGGCGCGCGAATGCAGGACGTAGGCGGGTTGGGCGGGAGGTGGGTTTGAAGACATGGAACTCTCATGGATAAAACGCGGTTTTATATTCACCCAAAAACCACTGTGGGAGCGAGCTTGCTCGCGAATGCAGGGTGTCAGTCAACAAATATGTCGTCTGGCACTACGCCTTCGCGAGCAAGCTCGCTCCCACAGGTTTTTTCGGTGTTGCGACAACCGCGTAATTACAGGTCGCCGTAACCCAGCGAACGCAGAGCACGCTCGTCGTCGGACCAGCCGCCCTTCACCTTGACCCACAGGTTGAGCATGATCTTGGCGTCGAACAGCAACTCCATGTCCTTGCGCGCTTCGGTGCCGATGCGTTTGATGCGCTCGCCCTTGTCGCCAATGATGATCTTCTTCTGGCCGTCACGCTCAACGAGGATCAGCGCATGGATGTGCAGGGTCTTGCCCTGCTGCTTGAACTCTTCGATCTCGACGGTGATCTGGTACGGCAGCTCGGCACCCATCTGGCGCATGATTTTCTCGCGCACCAGTTCGGCGGCAAGGAAACGGCTGCTGCGGTCGGTGATCTGGTCTTCCGGGAAGAAATGATCGTTCTCCGGCAAGTGATCGGCGATGACCTTTTCCAGGGCGTCGAGGTTGTGCCCTTGCTGCGCGGAAATCGGGATGATCTGTGCGTTCGGCAGCTGTTCCTGCAACCACGACAGGTGCGGCATCAGCTCGGCCTTGTCTTCGATGCGGTCGGTCTTGTTCAGCGCGACGATCAGCGGGCCGGTCACGTACTGCACGCGCTCCAGGACCATCTGGTCTTCTTCGGTCCACTTGGTGCGGTCAACCACGAAGATCACCACGTCGACGTCTTTCAACGCCGCCGAGGCGGTTTTGTTCATGTAGCGGTTCAGAGCCTTTTCGCCACCCTTGTGCATGCCGGGGGTGTCGACGTAGATCGCCTGCACGTCACCTTCGGTCTTGATCCCTAGCATGTTGTGGCGGGTGGTCTGCGGCTTGCGCGAGGTGATCGCGAGCTTCTGGCCGAGGATGTGGTTGAGCAACGTCGACTTGCCGACGTTGGGACGGCCGACGATGGCAACGTAGCCACAGCGAGTTGCGTTTGTATCAGTCATTGCCATTCTCCACGCCCAGGGCAATCAGTGCTGCGGCGGCCGCTACCTGTTCGGCAATACGACGGCTCACACCCTGACCTCGGCTTTTTTCATTCAATAAGACCACTTCGCACTCGACGAAGAAGGTACGGCAGTGCGGCTCACCCTGGATGTCCACCACTTCATAGCGTGGCAGTTCACAACCGCGCGATTGCAGGTGTTCCTGCAGACGGGTCTTGGGATCCTTGTTGGTGTCGACCAGCGTCAGGCCTTCGAACTCACCGGCCAGCCAGGCCAGCACGCGCTCGCGAGCGACGTCCATGCCAGCATCCAGGTAGATCGCGCCGATCAGCGCTTCGAGGGCGTCGGCCAGAATCGATTCGCGACGGAAACCACCGCTTTTCAGTTCGCCCGAACCCAGACGCAGGTAGTCGCCCAGATCGAAACCACGAGCCAGCACGGCCAGTGTCTCACCCTTCACCAGACGTGCGCGCAAACGCGACAACTGGCCTTCGCGAGCCAGCGGGAAGCGATCGAACAGCGCCTCGCCGGCGACGAAGTTGAGGATGGCATCGCCAAGGAATTCCAGGCGTTCGTTGTTACGCCCGGCAAAGCTGCGGTGCGTGAGGGCCAGCAGCATCAGCTCCTGATCCTTGAAGGTGTAACCGAGCTGGCGCTCGAGACGGCTTAGAGAAACGCTCACGGTTTACCCACGCTGAGTTCGTGGCTGGATTCCACTGCCATCGCCGGGGTACGGCGCAGGCCTGGGACAAATAACGCTGTGTTCAAAAATGACGTCCTGAATATCGTGGCTTCATGCCCTGGTGCCGATTTGTGTCGACGCCAGAAATGCATTCGGCGCTGTGGTCAACAGCGCCGTGATTGATTACTTGATCAGGCCAACCCGCGAGAAATTCGGCAGGTGGCTGAGTTTCGGTTCCGGCCAGCTCATCCAGACAGCGAAGGCTTTGCCGACGATATTCTGGTCGGGAACCATGCCCAGCAGATCCTTGGGAATGTTCGGATCATCCCAATAGCGACTGTCGTTGGAGTTGTCGCGGTTGTCGCCCATCATGAAGTAGTGCCCGGCCGGCACGGTCCAGGTATGGTCCGGCGTCGCGCGGTAGCGGCTCATTTCCTTGCGGATCAGGTGCTCGGCGGCGCCGAGTTTTTCCTTGTAGAGTTCCGCGCTGCCCAGCGTGCCCGGCTCGGAGCCGACCAGTTGCTCGGCAATCGACTCGCCATTGACGAACAGACGCTTGTCGGCGGTGTAACGCACCGTGTCGCCCGGCACGCCGACTACACGTTTGATGTAGTTGACGTTCGGGTCGCTCGGGTAGCGGAACACCATCACATCGCCACGCTGTGGATCACCGACTTCGATGATTTTCTTGTCGATCACCGGCAGACGGATCCCGTAAGAAAACTTGTTCACCAGAATGAAGTCGCCGACATCCAGCGTCGGTTTCATCGAGCCGGACGGAATCTGGAACGGTTCTACCAGGAACGAACGCAGCACCAGCACGATGAACAGCACCGGAAAGAACGACTTGCCGTATTCGACCAGCAACGGCTCTTTGTTCAGCTTCTCGACCACCACGGGCTCGGGCTGGCTGACACTGCCTTGATAAGAGGCAATCGCAGCACGCCGGCGCGGCGCCAGGAACAGCAGATCGAGCAACGCCAACAGGCCGCAGACGAACACGGCGATGACCAGCAACAGCGGGAAATTTAGTGACATAGGACCTGACTATTCCAACCTGAGCACGGCGAGGAAGGCTTCTTGTGGAATTTCCACGTTGCCGACCTGCTTCATGCGTTTCTTACCGGCCTTTTGCTTTTCAAGCAGCTTTTTCTTACGGCTTACGTCACCGCCGTAGCATTTGGCCAATACGTTCTTTCTGAGTGCCTTGACGGTTGTCCGGGCAACGATCTGACCGCCAATGGCCGCCTGGATCGCCACGTCGAACATCTGACGAGGAATCAGTTCTTTCATCTTCTCGGTCAACTGGCGACCTTTGAAGTGCGAATTGTCACGGTGCACGATCAACGCCAGGGCGTCGACCTTGTCACCGTTGATCAGCACGTCCAGTTTCACCAGATTAGCCGATTGGTAACGATCGAAATGGTAATCCAGCGAAGCATAGCCGCGGCTGGTGGATTTGAGACGGTCGAAGAAGTCCAGGACCACTTCGTTCATCGGCAGGTCGTAGGTCACTTGTACCTGATTGCCGAGGAACAGCATGTCGACCTGTACGCCGCGTTTCTCGATGCACAGGGTGATGACGTTGCCCAGGTGTTCCTGCGGAACCAGGATATTGGCTCGCACGATCGGCTCGCGCATGTCTTCAATGGCCGACACATCCGGAAGCTTGGACGGGTTGTCGACGTAAATCGTTTCACCGGTTTTCAGCACCAGCTCGAAAATTACCGTTGGCGCGGTGGTGATCAGGTCCAGGTCGTATTCGCGCTCGAGGCGCTCCTGGATGATCTCCATGTGCAGCATGCCGAGGAACCCGCAACGGAAGCCGAAGCCCAGGGCGTCGGAGCTTTCCGGGGTGTACTGCAGCGAGGAGTCATTCAGGGTCAGTTTCTGCAGCGCTTCGCGGAAGTCCTCGAAGTCGTCGGAACTGACCGGGAACAGACCGGCGTAAACCTGTGGCTGGATGCGTTTGAAGCCGGGCAGCACTTCAACGTCCGGGGTCGAGCTCAGGGTCAGGGTGTCACCGACCGGTGCACCGTGAATGTCCTTGATGCTGGCGATGATGAAGCCCACTTCGCCGGCCTTGAGGTCAGCAGTGGCAGTGTGTTTCGGGTTGAACACACCGACGCTGTCCACCAGGTGGATCTTGCCGGTGGATTTCACCAGGATCTTGTCGCCCTTCTTCACGCGGCCATGACGCACGCGCACCAGGGAAACAACGCCCAGGTAGTTGTCGAACCAGGAGTCGATGATCAACGCTTGCAGCGGATCTTCGATGTTGCCGGTCGGCGCAGGAATGGTCGCGACCAGACGCTCGAGCACTTCGTCGACACCCAGGCCGGTCTTGGCACTGCAGGTGACGGCGTCGGTGGCGTCGATGCCGATGATCTTCTCGATCTCGTCCTTGACGCGGTCGGGCTCGGCCTGTGGCAGGTCGATCTTGTTCAGCACCGGCATGACCTCGAGGCCCTGCTCGATGGCGGTGTAGCAGTTGGCCACGGACTGGGCCTCAACACCCTGACCGGCATCGACCACCAGCAATGCGCCTTCACACGCGGCCAGGGAACGGCTGACTTCGTAGGTGAAGTCGACGTGACCCGGGGTGTCAATGAAGTTCAGCTGGTAGGTGACGCCGTCTTTGGCTTTGTAATAGAGGGTAACGCTGTGGGCCTTGATGGTGATCCCGCGTTCGCGCTCCAGATCCATGGAATCCAGTACCTGGGCTTCCATTTCACGCTCGGCCAGGCCACCGCACATCTGGATGAAACGGTCAGCCAGCGTCGACTTGCCATGGTCAATGTGGGCGATGATGGAGAAATTGCGGATATGACTCAAATCACTCACGGATCAACACTCAAAAAGGCTGCAGGCTTGGCCCGCCGAAAAATAGCCGGGAATTGTACCTGATACACGGCGCAAGCGTCACGTTCGCCTGTCACCCGGATTGCATACGAAAACGCCCCGATCTGTCGACCGAGGCGTTTTCGCGGTTAAAGCATTGGCAACAACGTGGCCATCAACCGGCGCGTCGCAGCAACCAGACACCCGCCAGCGCACAGACCGTGGCCGGCACCAGCACCGCGAACAGCGGCGAGAAGCCAAACACCAGGCTCGACGGGCCGAGCAGATCCTGGACGATGCGGAAGGTGAAGCCCACCAGCACGCCGGTGAACACTCGCTGACCGAGGGTTACCGAGCGCAATGGGCCGAAGATGAAGGAGATCGCCATCAGCACCAGCGCAGCGGTGACCAGCGGCTGCAACACCTTGACCCAAAATGCCAGCCAGTAACGACCGTTGCTCAGGCCTTGATCCGCCAGATAGTGGATATAGCCCCACAGACCGGAAATCGACAGCGACTCAGGCGCCATCACCACCGTGTTGAGCAGTTGCGGGCTCAGCGACACGTCCCACTCCTCGCTCGGCGCATTCACCACTTCGGTGCTGCGCTCGTGGAACACCGTGGTGGTCACGTCGCTGAGCAGCCAGCGCTTGCCGTCGAAATCCGCACGTTTGGCGAAACTGGAGCTCAGCAGGTGGCGCTCTTTGTCGAAGTGATAGCGGGTCACCCCATACAAGAGGCCGTTGGGTTGCACAGCGTTGATATGGATGAACTCCTCACCCTGACGGTGCCACATGCCGTGCTTGGCGCTCTGTGCGTCGCCACTGCCTTGCGCCAGCGAGCGATTGGCCTGGGCCATGCTTTCGGTGGCCGGGGCCACGTACTCGCCGATCAGCACGCCAGCCAGCATCAGCACCAGCATCGGCTTCATGACCGCCCAGACAATGCGCCCGATGGACACACCCGCAGCGCGCATGACCGTCAGCTCGCTGCTGCTGGCCAGACTGCCGAGGCCGATCAGACAGCCGATCAGCGCGGCCATCGGCAGCATTTCATACATTCGACGCGGTGCGGTGAGGAGGACGAAGCTCAGCACATCGGTCAGCGTGTAGGTATCGTTGACGTCGCTCATCTCGTCGATGAAGGCAAACAGGGTCGCCAGGCCCAGAATGATCGCCAGCACGGCGATGATCGCCACGAATACGCTGCTGCCGATGTAGCGGTCGAGTTTAACCACGGGCCACCTCCAGCGCAGCGCTGCGACGGCTGGCCAGCTTCAGGCGCAAGGGTTCCCAGTACAACAGGCCGAGACCGATGACCAGGAAGATCCCGTGCACCCACCACAGGCCAAGGGCCGGTGGAATCTTGCCTTTTTCGAGGGCGCCGCGGGCGGCAATCAGAATGGTCAGGTAAGCCATATAAAGAAGAATCGCCGGCAGCAGCTTCAGGAAACGGCCCTGACGCGGATTGACCCGCGACAACGGCACCGCCATCAGGGTCACGATGAACACCAGCAACGGCAGCGAAAGACGCCATTGCAGTTCAGCCTTGGAACGTTCGTCGTTGTTGCCCAGCAGGGTCGAAGTCGAGATCGCGTCTCGGTCGGTGACCTCGTCGCTGGCATCGGGCTTGGGCAGCAAAACGCCGTAAGTGTCGTATTTGATCGCGCGGTAATCGGCCTGACCCGGGCTGCCGTCATAACGATAGCCGTTGTGCAGGATCAGGTAGCGGTTGCCGTCCGGGTGGATCTCCTGACGACCCTTTTCAGCCACCAGCACGGAAATCCCGCGGTCCTTCTGATTGGCCCCAAGGTTTTTCTGCGAGATGAATACGCCGCCGAGGTTGACGCGGTCATCGGTCAGGCTTTCGGTGTAGGTCACCCGGGTGCCGTCACGCAACTCCTGAAAACGGCCAGGCTCGAGGGTATCGAACTCGGTCAGGGCGTCCTGCTTGTTCAGCAGCAGCTGAAACTGGTTGGCGCCCTGCGGGGCCAGGCTCAAGCTCAGCCACGCGACGACCAGCGCCACCAGGGTTGCCGGGAACAGGGTCATGCGCAGCAGACGCTGCTGACTCATACCGGTGGCCGAGAGCACGGTCATTTCGCTTTCGAGGTACAACCGTCCGTAAGCCAGCAGGATCCCGAGAAACAGGCCCAACGGCAGGATCAACTGCATGAAACCCGGCAGGCGGTAACCCATGATCAGGAACAGCGATCCCGGATCGAGTTGGCCCGCAGCGGCCTGGGCAAGGTATTTGATGAAGCGACCGCTCATGATGATGACCAGCAGCACGGCGCTGACGGCGCTCAGGGTCAACATCACTTCACGGGACAGATAACGGAAGACGATCAAACCAGACACTCCAGGGTTGTCAGGCTAAGGCGGCCAAACAAGCAAACGTTTCGAGCGACCCGCAAGGCAGAGCCGTCGAAAAAAGATGCGGCATTATCCTGTGATTGAGGCCGCCTGTCACTGCGCACACTCACCCAAGCGTAGATTCCGTTGAAGATCGCACAACCGAGGGTTGTCAGGCGCGGTGAGCGAGGTTCAAACTGCCGCCTTCGTCGCAGGCACAGACCTGCGCCTCTTCTATCTATAAGCAGGCGACTGCGGACACCGTCGAACGCCTGCGTGTTGACCATTCATTCAGGGATCCGGACATGGAACTGGTTGTAAAAAGCGTTAGCCCAGAAACGTTGAAAACCGCCACCCTGGTGGTTGCCGTCGGCGAAGGCCGCAAACTCGGCGTTGCCGCCAGACAGGTCGACGAGTTGAGCGGTGGCGCGATCAGCGCCGTGCTCAAGCGTGGCGATCTGGCCGGCAAGGTCGGTCAAAGCCTGCTGCTGCACAGCCTGCCGAACCTCAAGGCCGAGCGCGTGCTGCTGGTCGGCGTGGGCAAGGATGAAGAACTGGGTGACCGTCCGTTCCGCAAAATCGTTGCCGGCATCCTCAACACCCTGAAAGGTCTGGGCGGCAGCGACGCCGTGCTGGCCCTGGACGAGATCATCGTCAAAAATCGCGACAGCTACGGCAAGACCCGCCTGCTGGCGGAAACCCTGGTGGATGGCGAATACACCTTCGATCAGTTCAAGAGCCAGAAAGCCGAACCGCGTGCCCTGAAGAAAATCACCCTGCTGACCATCAAAGCCGCTCAGGCCGAAGTGCAGCGCGCGGTGAACCATGCCACCGCGATCGCCAACGGCATGGCCTTCACCCGTAATCTGGGCAACCTGCCGCCGAACATCTGCCACCCGACCTTCCTTGGCGAACAAGCCAAGAACCTGGGCAAAGAGTTCAAGGATCTGAAAGTCGAAGTCCTCGACGAGAAGAAGATCAAATCACTGGGCATGGGTTCGTTCTACGCCGTCGGTCAGGGCAGCGCCCAGCCACCGCGCCTGATCGTCATGCAATACAACGGTGGCAAGAAGTCCGAGAAGCCTTACGCGCTGGTCGGTAAAGGCATCACTTTCGACACCGGCGGCATCAGCCTCAAGCCGGGCGCCGGCATGGACGAAATGAAGTACGACATGGGCGGCGCGGCCTCCGTGTTCGGTACCCTGCGTGCTGTGCTCGAACTGAAGCTGCCGATCAATCTGGTGTGCATCCTCGCCTGTGCGGAAAACATGCCGAGCGGCACTGCGTCGCGTCCGGGCGACATCGTCACCACCATGAGCGGCCAGACCGTGGAAATCCTCAACACCGACGCCGAAGGCCGTCTGGTGCTGTGCGACGCGCTGACCTACTCCGAGCGCTTCAAGCCGCAAGCGGTGATCGATATCGCCACCCTGACCGGTGCCTGTGTGGTTGCACTCGGTGCACACACGTCTGGCCTGCTGGGCAACAATGACGAACTGATCGAGCAACTGCTCAGTGCCGGCAAGGCCGCTGACGACCGTGCCTGGCAACTGCCGCTGTTCGACGAATACCAGGAGCAACTGGACAGCCCGTTCGCCGACATCGCCAACATTGGCGGACCGAAGGCCGGCACCATCACCGCCGCGTGCTTCCTGTCGCGCTTCACCAAGAACCTCAACTGGGCGCACCTGGACATCGCCGGCACCGCATGGACCAGCGGCGGCAAGGACAAAGGCGCCACTGGCCGTCCGGTTCCGCTGCTGACCCAATACCTGCTGGACCGCGCCAAAGCCTGAAACCGATGAACCTGGGCGGCGTCACTCTATGGTGACGCCGTTCCAGGCTCAGGAACCGCAATGACCAAAGTCGACTTCTACATCCTGCCCAGCGCCGACCCTTCGGCTCGCCTGGACTTTGCCTGCAAGCTCACCGAAAAAGCCTGGCGTATGGGCCATCGCATCTACCTGCATTGCAGCGATGCTGCTCAGCGTGATGATCTCGATGCGCGCCTGTGGGCGTTCAAGGGTGAAACGTTCGTGCCGCACGGCCCTGCCGAGAGCGAGCCGGATGGTTTGATCGTGCTGGGACTGAGCGCAGACTGCGGCGAGCATCAGGATCTGCTGGTCAACCTCGACCTGAAAATCCCGGCCTTCGCCAGCAAATTCGCCCGCGTGGCGGAAGTGGTGGTGGAAGATCCGACGATTCGCGCGGCGGCACGGGAGAGTTTCCGTTTCTACCGCGAACAGGGCTATCCTCTGCAAGATCACCGTTTACAGCGACTCTGAGTACGCCGATGGACACTCCAAAACCGCTGCAAAAGCCTGCGCACCTGCTGGACGATCTCGAATCGATCCGCCAGTTGCTCGGCGATGACAACCTGCAACCGCCGCTGCTGACCGACACGGTCGATGACGGTGAACAGGAACAGATTCCGATGCTGTTCGAGGCCGTCGACGCCACGCCGCCGACCATCGAACCGCCACCTGCTCCGGCTCCGGCACCCGCTGCCGCACCTGTGGATAAAGGCCCGGACGCGCTGCTGCACCTGGACAGCGAACTGCGCGCCGCCGCGCAGTTGATCATGCAGGACGTGATCGACGACTTCGCACCGCACATCGAAACCGAAATCAAACGCCGCCTCGAGGCGCGGATGGAACGGCTCCTCAGCCAGTACGAATAACCCGGCCCCCGGTATTTTGTGGCGTGGGAGCTTGCTCCCGCTGGGGTGCGAAGCGCCCCCAAAACCATCCAACAGTGTTTTGTCCGCGAAGCCTGCGTGGCAGTGTTTACGACTGCTGCGCAGCCGAGCGAGAGCAAGCTCCCTCGCCACAGAGTTCGCGACCACATTTAGAGCTCCATCCGGCCCGCCCCGCTCGCCCTCGGCCCCATGCCCCGCTATACTTCCCGGCTTTTCCTGAATAAATGCCAATAGGGTCCCGCCGCGCATGGATAAGACCTACCAGCCGCACGCCATTGAAACTTCCTGGTACAACACCTGGGAGTCCGAGAACTATTTCGCACCGCAAGGCGCGGGCGATTCCTACACCATCATGATCCCGCCGCCGAACGTCACCGGCAGCCTGCACATGGGTCACGGTTTCAACAACGCGATCATGGACGCCCTGATCCGTTTCCGCCGCATGCAGGGTCGCAACACCCTGTGGCAGCCGGGCACCGACCACGCAGGTATCGCCACGCAGATGCTGGTGGAGCGTCAACTGGAAGCCACCGGGCAGAACCGCCACGACCTGGGCCGCGAGAAATTCCTCGAGAAAGTCTGGGAGTGGAAGGATCAGTCCGGCGGCAACATCAGCCGTCAGATCCGCCGCCTCGGCTCGTCCGTGGACTGGAGCCGCGAGCGCTTCACCATGGACGACGGTCTCTCGGAAGCGGTCAAGGAAGCCTTCGTACGCCTGCACGAAGACGGTCTTATCTACCGCGGCAAGCGTCTGGTCAACTGGGACACCAAGCTGCACACGGCGATTTCCGACCTCGAAGTGGAAAACCACGACGAAAAAGGTTTCCTGTGGAACCTCAAGTACCCGCTGGCCGACGGCGCGAAAACCGCTGAAGGTAACGATTTCCTGATCGTCGCGACCACCCGTCCGGAAACCATGCTCGGCGACTCCGCCGTCGCGGTTAACCCGAACGACGAACGCTACAAAGCCCTGATCGGCAAATTCGTCGAGCTGCCACTGGTTGGCCGCCGCATCCCGATCATCGCCGACGATTACTGCGATCCTGAATTCGGCACCGGCTGCGTGAAGATCACCCCGGCCCACGATTTCAACGACTACGAAGTCGGCAAGCGCCACAACCTGCCGCTGCTGAACATCTTCGACAAGAACGCCAACGTGCTGCCCGCAGCCCAGGTGTTCAACCTTGACGGCACGTTGAACCACAGCATCGACGGCAAGATCCCGGCCGAGTACGCCGGTCTCGAGCGTTTCGAAGCGCGCAAGCAGATCGTCGCTGCGTTCGACGCCGCCGGCCTGCTGGTCAGCGTCGACGATCACAACCTGAAAGTGCCGAAAGGCGACCGTTCCGGCACCGTGATCGAGCCGTGGCTGACCGACCAGTGGTACGTGTCGACCAAGCCTCTGGCCGAGCCGGCGATTGCCGCCGTTGAAGACGGCCGCATCCAGTTCGTGCCGAAGCAATACGAAAACATGTACTTCTCGTGGATGCGCGACATCCAGGACTGGTGCATCAGCCGTCAGCTGTGGTGGGGCCACCGGATTCCGGCCTGGTACGACGAGGCGGGCAAGGTCTACGTCGGTCGCGACGAAGCCGAAGTGCGTGCCAAGCACAACCTCGGCCCGGACGTTGCGCTGCAACAGGACAACGACGTGCTCGACACCTGGTTCAGCTCGGGTCTGTGGACGTTCTCCACTCTGGGTTGGCCGGAAAAGACCGAGTTCCTGAAGAAATTCCACTCCACCGACGTGCTGGTCACCGGTTTCGACATCATTTTCTTCTGGGTTGCCCGGATGATCATGCTGACGATGCACCTGATCAAGAACGAGGACGGCACCCCGCAAGTACCGTTCAAGACCGTTTACGTGCACGGCCTGGTGCGTGATGGCCAGGGCCAGAAGATGTCCAAGTCCAAGGGCAACGTCCTGGACCCGCTGGACATCATCGACGGTATCGAGCTGGAAGCCCTGGTGCAGAAACGCACCTCCGGCATGATGCAGCCGAAACTGGCGAAGAAGATCGAGAAGCAGACCCGCGACGAGTTCGCCGACGGCATCGCCAGCTACGGCACCGACGCCCTGCGCTTCACCTTCTGCTCGCTGGCGTCCACCGGTCGCGACATCAAGTTCGACATGGGCCGCGTCGAAGGCTATCGCAACTTCTGCAACAAGATCTGGAACGCCGCGCGTTATGTTCTGGACAAGGGCGAAGACTGCGGCCAGAACGGCGAAGCCTACGAGCTGTCGCTGGCGGATCGCTGGATCATCTCGCAACTGCAGCGCACCGAAGCCGAAGTGACCCGTCAACTGGATCAGTTCCGTTTCGACCTCGCCGCGCAAGCGCTGTACGAGTTCATCTGGAACCAGTACTGCGACTGGTACCTGGAACTGTCCAAGCCAGTGCTGTGGGACGAAAACGCGCCGGTCGAGCGTCAGCGCGGCACCCGTCGCACGCTGGTGCGCGTGCTGGAAGTGGCACTGCGTCTGGCGCACCCGTTCATGCCGTTCATCACTGAAGAAATCTGGCAGCGCATCGCGCCGCTGGCCGGTATTCAGGGCAAGACGATCATGCTGCAGCCTTGGCCAGTGGCCAACGAAGAGCGCATCGATCCGGCCGCCGAAGACGACATCGAATGGCTCAAAGGCCTGATGCTCGGCACGCGCAACATTCGTGGCGAGATGAACATCGGCCCGGGCAAACCGCTGCCGATCTACCTGAAGAACGTCAGCGCTGAAGACCAGCGTCGTCTGACCGAGAACGAAGCGCTGCTGAAGAAGCTGGCGCGTCTGGAATCGATCACCGTGCTGGCCGCTGGCGAAGAAGCACCACTGTCCGCCACCGCGCTGGTTGGCGAGATGGAAGTGCTGGTGCCGATGGCCGGCCTGATCGACAAGGGCGCCGAGCTGGCGCGTCTGGACAAGGAAATCCTGCGTCTGCAAGGTGAAGTCCAGCGAGTTGGCGGCAAGCTGTCGAACGCCGGTTTCGTTGACAAGGCGCCGGCCGAAGTCATCGAGAAGGAACGCGCCAAACTGGCCGAGGCTGAACAGGCCTTGGGCAAACTGGCCGAGCAACATGCGCGGATTTCCAGCCTGTAAGGGCAAGCCGCAATGAAAAAGGGAGGCCAAGTGGCCTCCCTTTTTTATTCCAGAACACCAATCCCCTGTAGGAGCTGCCGAAGGCTGCGATCTTTTGACTTTGATTTTTTTAAAAACAAGATCAAAAGATCGCAGCCTTCGGCAGCTCCTACATGCGTTCGGCGCATGACTCATCAATGTGGGACAATACCCGCCACTTTCAGCCATACCCGAATCGATCACACCCATGAACGCCCCCCGCACCCCCAAACCTGCGCGCAAGAAACCTGATGCCGCGACCCCGGCCAAAGCCGTCGAGCCGCGTGAAAAGGCCAGCCTGCACCCGCGCAATCGCCACCAGGGTCGCTACGACTTCCCGGCGCTGATCAAGACCACGCCGGAACTGGCGAAGTTCGTGATCACCAACCCGTACGGCAAGGAAAGCATCGACTTCGCCAGCCCCGACGCGGTGCGCGTGTTCAACCGGGCGCTGCTCAAGGCGTTCTATGGCATCGAGCATTGGGACATCCCGGCCGATTACCTCTGCCCACCGGTACCGGGCCGTGCCGATTACGTGCACTTTCTTGCGGACCTGCTGGCCAGCATGAACGACGGCAAGGTGCCGCGCGGTGCAATCGTCAACGTGCTGGACATCGGCATGGGCGCCAACTGCGTTTATCCGCTGATCGGCAATAGCGAATACCGCTGGCACTTCCTCGGCTCGGAAATCGACCCGACCGCCGTGGCTGCCGCCCGAGCCATCGTCCAGTCCAACGGCCTGAACAAGGTGATCCAGCTGCGCCAGCAGGAAAACCGCAAACACATCCTGATTGGCCTGCTGGAACCGGGTGAGCGCTTTGACCTGACCATGTGCAACCCGCCGTTCCACGCCTCGATGGAGGAGGCAACCAAGGGCAGCGAGCGCAAATGGCGCGCACTGGGCAAGGCTGATCCGAAACGCAAACTGCCGGTGCTGAACTTCGGTGGTCAGTCTGCCGAGCTGTGGTGTGAAGGTGGTGAAGCGCGTTTCGTGACCCAACTGATCGCCGAGAGCGCGAACTTCCAGCACAAGGTGCTGTGGTTCAGCACCCTGGTCTCGAAAGCCTCGAACCTGCCGGCCATCGAAACCGCCCTGAAAAAGGCCGGCGTGCTGGAAAGCCAGGTGGTGGAGATGTCGCAGGGGCAGAAACAGAGCCGCTTCGTGGCGTGGACCTTCCAGACCAAGTCCGAGCAGCAGATCTGGCGTCGCGAGCGCTGGGTCCGCTAAACATTGCATCGCCGGACACAAATCAATTGTGGGAGCGAGCTTGCTCCGGGCGGCGCTCCGACGAATGCGGCGCATCAGTCAATTCGACTTTGACTGACACACTGCTTTCGCGAGCAAGCTCGCTCCCACAAAGGTTTGCGGAGTTCAGGAGTCAGTCGCCAAATCGCAGGCACAAAAAAACCGTGCCCGGATCGCTCCGGTGCACGGTTTTTTTATCGCTGCGTCTTACTTGTTCACAGCGTCGGTCAGGCCTTTGGCCACAACCAGCTTGATCACTTTCTTGGCAGGGATTTCGATGGCAGCGCCAGTCGAAGGGTTACGGCCAGTGCGGGCAGGACGCTCGGTCACTTTCAGCTTGCCGATACCTGGCAAGGTGATTTCGCCGCCGTTTTCCAGCTGATCGGCAACGATTTGGCCCAGTTGGTCCAGAGCGTTACGCGCGGTGGTTTTCGGCGCGTCGATAGCTTCAGCGATGTCGGCGATCAGTTGGTCTTTAGTAAGAGCCATGTAGTGTTCCTTCCCTATCAAATTCATATGGATTGCAGAGTGCAGTGTCAGCCATCGAGCCCGATCTTCTGGATCTGGCACCCTCGGCGATAACCACGACGAGTCGGGTTATAGATACCGAAATCAGGGTTTGGTTCGACCTGACAAATGCTGATTGCACGCTTAACGCAGTGACTTCGCGTAAGACCGGGCAAAACTAGCACAGAGACGGGGAAATATCCGCCTCTAGCTACCCATTTGGTCAGGTTTATTGCTCTAAATCGGTAAAAAACTGCATAAGGGCGGCCACCCGCCCCGGATTTGCCCTTCACCCCGCGCCAAAACCAGTGGTTGCGGTACACTGGGCGCTTTTTCGGGGGAGCCCGCCCTCCTCCCTTCCACCAGCCGAGAAGCCCATGCCGATCCGTCATTGCATCGTCCACCTGATCGACAAAAAACCCGACGGCACGCCCGCAGTTCTGCACGCCCGTGACTCCGAACTGGCTGAGTCCGCGGCCATCGAGAACATGCTTGCCGACCTCAACGAGAGCTACAACGCCAAGCAAGGCAAAGCCTGGGGCCTGTTCCATCCGGAATCCGGCGCGTTTCCGTTCAGCGGCTGGCTGAAGGAATACATGGAAGGCGGCAAGGACTTCGCCGCGTTCAGCAAGGTTGCGGTCGAGCATCTGCAGAAACTGATGGAAGAGTCGAACCTGTCGGTCGGCGGCCACGTGCTGTTCGCCCACTATCAGCAAGGCATGACCGACTACCTGGCGATTGCCCTGCTGCACCACAGCGAAGGCGTGGCGGTGACCGATGAGCTGGACGTCACCCCGTCGCGTCACCTCGACCTCGGCCAATTGCACCTGGCGGCGCGGATCAACGTCTCCGAGTGGCAGAACAACAAGCAGTCCAAGCAGTACATCTCGTTCATCAAGGGCAAGAACGGCAAGAAGGTTTCGGAATACTTCCGCGACTTCATCGGCTGCCAGGAAGGCGTCGACGGCCCGGGCGAGACGCGCACGCTGCTCAAGGCCTTCAGCGACTTCGTCGAAAGCGAAGACCTGCCGGAAGACTCCGCCCGCGAGAAAACCAAGACCCTGGTCGATTACGCCAGCAGTCAGGCCAAGCTCGGCGAGCCGATGGGCCTGGAAGAGCTGTCGGAGCTGATCGACGAAGAACGGCCGAAAGCCTTCTACGATCACATCCGCAACAAGGACTACGGTCTGTCGCCGGAAATTCCGGCGGACAAACGCACCCTCAACCAGTTCCGCCGCTTCACCGGCCGCGCCGAAGGCCTGTCAATCAGCTTTGAAGCGCACCTGCTGGGTTCGAAGATCGAATACGACGAAGAGGCCGGCACCCTGATCATCAAGGGCCTGCCGACCTCGCTCACCGATCAGCTCAAGCGCCGTAACTGATGCTGGGCAATGTGCTGAAGAAGGTTGCGCTGGTTCTGCTGGTGGTGGTGATCTATCAGAACTGGGGCAAGATCGAGCGGGTGTTCAACCCGTCGCAGGTGGTCTCTGAGCAGACGCGGGCGCAGGCCCGTGTCGTGCTGTATGCCACCGACTGGTGCGGCTACTGCAAGCAGACCAAGCGCTTTCTCGACAGCAAGGGGATTCCTTTCAAGGAATTCGACATCGATAAGGACGCCGAGGCGCGCAAGGCGTATGAGGCGCTGGGTGGACGCGGGATTCCGCTGATCGACGTGAATGGCACGTTGATTCGCGGGTTTGACCCGGACGAGATCCTCGCTGCCCTGAAATAACACACACCTGTGGCGAGGGAGCTTGCTCCCGCTGGGCTGCGGAGCGGCCCGCGCTTTTCCGGGCGAGCGCGCGTTCGCAGGTTTACGACTGCTGCGCAGTCGAGCGGGAGCAAGCTCCCTCGCCACAGGATGTTGTGTGTAACCGTTACTTGGCTTCGATGCGGAAACCAAAGCGCGGGAAGTGCACGTGCACCACGCCACCACGCGGGTCTTCGCGGCGCAGGATCAGCTCTTCGCGGCCAGCAAACAGCAACTCGCCTTCCACCGGATCCACCCCGTAGTCGATGGCAGCAATCGCCACCTGCTGCCCGGCCTTGAACCCGTTCGGATCGACAAATCGCTCATCCGGCAGCGCCGCCGGCGTCGAGGTGCGCGCCACTTCCAGCGCCGCTTCGGCGGTCATTTCGCTCGCGGCGCCATGGCCAAAGCCCAGCACACGCCCAAGCCAGGCCGTCACGGCCGGATATTCATCGACCAACGGCGCAGTGACGTGCGTCGCCTTGAGGAACCACAGCGGATGCGCCAAGGCGAAGTCGGCAATCGATGGCTCACCGAACAGGAAGTCGCCCTGCTCGCGCTGCAACTGCTGCTCCAGGCGCGCCATGATCGTTGGCCATTGGTGTTTGGCCTGTTCGGCCGGCAACCGCGTGGCGCTGCCACCACTGAACAGACCGGCACGGTCAGCGATAAACGCCTTGATCGCCTCCGGCGGCAACTTGCCGAAACGTACCGCCACCGATTCCGGCTGGAACACCAGGCTGACCGCATGCTGGAACACCACCGAATCGGCCCATGCCGCGAAGCTGGCGCTGGTCATTTCCTGACCTTCCGGGAAAAACGCCGGCAGGGCTTTTTCCTGCTCCAGACGACGGGCGATCAACGAGGTGTCGCAATAGATGTCCGCGCCGATCTGCAACACTGGAGTCTTGCGGTAGCCGCCAGTCAGCGCGGTCAGATCCGGCTTGGGCATCACCGGCGAGATGTGCACCGAGCGCCAGGACAAGCCTTTGAAGCCCAACAGGAGGCGAGCCTTTTCGGCAAATGGAGAGGTCGGGTAATGATGCAGAATCAACTCGGACATGCTCGGCTCCGCCGCACAGAAAGTGAATCGGCAGCTTAGCGTGCATTTGATTAGCAGCCTACAGATCTGGCTGATGGGAACCGATCAGTCAGATTGATAAGACGCCACCAGACATTCCTTGGCGCTCTTGCGCAGCTTCTTGATCAAGCGTTCCTGGCGCAACGCATCGCTCTTGTCGCGGCAACGTTCGGTGTAGACCAGCGCCATCGCCGGGCTGGACAGGAAGAACCGCGCGCCCTTGCCGCTTTGATGCTTGGCGAAGCGGCGCACCGGGTCGTCGCTGATCCCGCAGTACAGCGAGCCATTGGCCGCGCGCACGAGGTAGACGAACCAGGACTTGCTCACGGGTTCGACAACATCAACCGTTTTTTCGCTGAGGCTGGTCACTTCGGGATCTGGACGTGTAGGAAACAGGCCGCGATCTTATCAGCGACCGGCCTGAAATGCCTTCAGCCCTTTCAGCGCCTGCGCCCGGACGGCGTTGCGTACCAGCGGTGTCCAGCCCAGCAGCAAGCCCTTGAAACCCAACGCCTGACGCGACCAGCGCCACAGGTCGAAATGGTCGTGGTGCTCGCAGATCTTGCCGTCACGAAAGACGAAGCGCGCCTGGATATCGTTGATCACCACGTTGCCGGTCTGGCTGAACAGGTAAGTGGCCACCCAGTGAGCGCCGCCGCTGCGCTCGTCAGCACGGACATTGTCGAAGGTCAGGGAAAAGTCCTTGGCGCGAGTGGTGAGCATGCGCCACATGTCGCCGGCATCGCGCCCGCGCAGTTCACCGAAGGCCGGATCGCTGAACACCACATCGTCGGTATAGCACGCGGCCATGGCCTCGGCGTCGAGGCGCTGGAAGGCTTGGTAGAAGCGGGTGATCAGGGCGGCGTGGGCTTCGCTCATGGGCAAACTCCGGGGAATGGACAGATTGCCAGCACGATAAGCTGCAAATCGCAGAAACACTATCGGCATTCGCAAAGCGAATACCACGCAAGATTTAAAGCACCGCAAAAACTGTGGGAGCGAGCCTGCTCGCGAAGAGGCCGGCACATTAAACACGATCTGTGCCTGAACCACTGTATTCGCGAGCAGGCTCGCTCCCACATGGGATATCACTGGCCCCACAAAAGGGTTACGCGTCAGATCTTTTCGCTTTGCACTTGCACGTACAGTGCCCGGCCGGCACCAAGGCCGGCAATGATCGCACCGGTGCCGATGATGCCGAAAATCCAGCCTACGGCATTCCAGCCGCCAGTCCAGTCATGCACCACGCCGACGGCGAACGGCCCCATCGACGCCAAGGTGTAGCCGAAGCCCTGGGACATGCTCGACAGGTTCGCCGCCACGTGCGAATCCCGCGAGCGCAGCACGATCAGGGTCAGCGCCAGACTGAACGTACCGCCCTGCCCCAGCCCCAACAGAATCGCCCAGCCCCACAGCCCTTCAATCGGCGCGTACAGGCAACCGAACAGACCGCCGAGGGTCAGCGCCATCACCACCACGATCGCCAGGCGCTGATCCTTGCCCCGGGTCGCCAGCCACGGTGCCGCGAGGGAGCTGGCGAGCTGAATGATCACCGAACCGGACAGCACCAGGCCGGCCTGGGTCGGAGTCAGGCCACGACCGATCAGGATCGACGGCAACCAGCCGAACACGATGTACGCCAGCGAGGATTGCAGGCCCATGTACAACGTCACTTGCCAGGCCAGCGGATCGCGCAGCAGCCCACGCACCCGATAGGCGACGTGGTGTGCGCCGTGTTTCTGCCCGACTTGCGGCAGCCAGAACAGCGCTGCCACCAGCGCCGGGATCACCCAGAAACCCAGGCCCAGCGCCCAGCTGTGGTCGAAGTGTTCGCTCAATGGCACGGTGGAACCCGCTGCCATTGCCGCGCCCAGGCACAGGGCCATGGTGTAGACGCCGGTCATGGTTCCGGCGTGTTTGGCGAAGTCGCGTTTGACAATGCCCGGCAGCAATACACCGATGATGCCGATGCTCGCGCCACCCAGCACACTGCCGGCGAACAGCCCGATCTCACCGAAGTTGCTGCGCACAATGATTCCGGCGGCCAGGGTCAGCAGAATCCCCAGCACCACCCGTTCGGCGCCGAAACGCCGCGCCAGAATCGGCGCCAGCGGCGCGAACAGTCCCAGGCACAACACCGGCAACGTGGTCAGCAAACCGGCCTTAGCCGCAGACAGACCAAGGCTTTTCGACACTTCGCTGAGCAGCGGCGCCATGCTCGACAGCGCCGGGCGCAGGTTCAGTGCCACCAGAATCAGCCCCAGCAGCAACAGCCACGGCCGGCGCACCAGTGGATGGCTTTGCTGTACTTGTTCGTCGTCAGCCTCGGCGTCGATCAGCAGCTCTTCGAGCTCCGCCGTGCGCTTGGGGGTTGAAAAGTTTTTCTCGCTTTCAAGGTTCATTGATCAACTGCCTCGATATGGCTTTGGCCCGTTCCGGGTCGCGTTGTTCGACCGCATCGAGCAACTCGATGTGCAGGTCGAATACTTCCTGACGGCGCGGGACGATGTTCAGCGTCTGGCGCAATTGCGCGCCGACGATGCTGGAGAAATAGCGATACAGCTCGCTGAGGGTCGGGTTGTGCGCGGCGTCCACCAGACGGCGATGGAACACCAGATCGCAGGCAATGTAAGTGTCGAGATCGCCGTGGTAGTGGCTGCCGCTGGTGCCGAGCGCTTCGCGCAATGCGGCGAGATCTTCATCGGTGCGGCGCAACGCGGCCAAGCCAATCGCCTCGACTTCGAGGATGTGCCGGGTCTCGCGCGCCTGCTCCAGCGAGCAACGGGACAATGCCTTGAGCGTGTCCATCGGATCGACCACTGCGCGCAAATAACTGCCATCGCCCTGCCGGATTTCGATCAACCCGGAAAACGCCAGCACGCGCATGGCTTCACGCACGGTGTTGCGGCTGATGCCCAGCTCGGCGCACAGCTCAGGCTCGGTCGGCAGCCGTTCGCCGACCTGCCACACGCCATCGGTGATGCGTTGGCGCAGTTGATCCAAGGCCTGATCGACCAGGGATCGCTTGATCAAAGGTGAGATGTCTGTCATGAAATTCGCCCTTTCATCCAATCATAGGATGAATTTTCTGACATCTTAGTCAGATGCTCCAGTTCACACAACCCCGGGTAGGAGCTGCCGCAGGCTGCGATCTTTTGATCTTGTGCTTAACGATCAACGTCAAAAGATCGCAGCCTGCGGCAGCTCCTACAGGGGAAAATGAAAATCGCAGGCAAAAGAAAACCCGGCACAGGGCCGGGTTTGTCTGGTGCATCAACCTGAATCAATGCAGGATCTGGCTCAGGAACAGTTTGGTGCGGTCATTCTGCGGGTTGTCGAAGAAGTCGTTCGGCGCCGCCTGTTCGACGATTTCACCCTTGTCCATGAAGATCACCCGGTTGGCCACGGTGCGGGCGAAGCCCATTTCGTGGGTCACGCAGAGCATGGTCATGCCGTCCTCGGCGAGACCGATCATGGTGTCCAGCACCTCTTTCACCATCTCCGGGTCGAGTGCCGAAGTCGGTTCGTCGAACAGCATGATTTTCGGTTTCATGCACAGCGCGCGGGCAATCGCCACACGCTGTTGCTGACCGCCGGACAGTTGCCCCGGGAATTTATGCGCCTGCTCCGGAATGCGTACGCGCTCCAGGTAATGCATGGCGATTTCTTCGGCCTTGCGCTTGGGCATCTTGCGCACCCACATCGGCGCCAGCGTGCAGTTCTGCAGGATGGTCAGGTGTGGGAACAGGTTGAAGTGCTGGAACACCATGCCGACTTCGCGGCGGATCGCTTCGATCTGCTTGAGGTCGTTGGTCAGCTCCACGCCATCAACCACGATGCGGCCCTGCTGGTGTTCTTCCAGGCGATTGAGGCAGCGGATGGTGGTCGACTTGCCGGAGCCCGACGGACCGCACAGAACAATACGCTCGCCCTGCTTGACGTTGAGGTTGATGTCTTTCAGCACGTGGAACTGGCCGTACCACTTGTTCACGCCCTGCATCTGGATAATGCCTTCAGGGCCCACAGGCTTTTTGATTGCTTCGCTCATTTACAGAGAACTCCTAACGCTTGTGGCCAGTGTCGAGCTTGCGTTCCAGATGCATGGAATAGCGCGACATACCAAAACAGAAAATCCAGAACACCAGGGCGGCGAACACGTAGCCTTCGGTGGCCATGCCCAGCCATTTCGGATCGGCAGCGGCTTGCTTGACGCTGTTGAGCAGGTCGAACAGGCCGATGATGATCACAAGGCTGGTGTCCTTGAACAGCGCAATGAAGGTGTTGACGATGCCCGGGATCACCAGCTTCAGGGCTTGCGGCAGAATCACCAGACCCATGGCGCGCCAGTAACCGAGGCCCATCGCCGCAGCCGCTTCGTACTGACCTTTGGGGATCGCTTGCAGACCACCGCGCACTACTTCGGCGACGTAGGCCGACTGGAACAGAATCACCCCGATCAGCGCCCGGAGCAGCTTGTCGAAGTTCATGCCTTCGGGCAGGAACAGCGGCAGCATCACCGAGGACATGAACAGCACCGTGATCAACGGCACGCCGCGCCAGAACTCGATGAACGTCACGCAGACCACGCGAATCGCCGGCATGTTCGAGCGACGGCCCAGTGCCAGAATGATCCCCAGCGGCAAGGCGCCGGCGATACCGACGGTGGCGATGACCAGGGTCAGCATCAGGCCGCCCCACTGGCTGGTTGCCACGGCATCGAGGCCGAACACGCCGCCATGCAGCAGGCACCAGGCGACGATCGGGTAGATCACCAGGAAACTCAGGCCGTACACCGCTTTACGCGGGAAGCGCGAGATGAACAGCGGCGCCACGCCGAGCACTGCCAGCCAAACAGTGAGGTCTACACGCCAGCGCAGTTCCACCGGGTAGTAGCCGTACATGAACTGGCCGAAACGCTGCTGAATGAACACCCAGCAGGCGCCGTCCTTGGTGCAGTCGGCGCGGGTGGTGCCGACCCAGTTGGCGTCGAGGATCGCCCAGCTGAGGATCGGCGGCACGACGAGATAAATCAGGTAAAACGCAAACAGGGTCAGCAGAGTGTTGAGCCAGCTGGAGAACATGTTGGCGCGTATCCACGCCATCGGGCCGAAAACCTTGGCCGGCGGTGGCATGTCGGGTTTGAAAGTATGGGTTGTCATGCGCTATTCCTCACCGCTCGATCAGCGCAATGCGCTTGTTGTACCAGTTCATCAGCAGGGAAATGCTGATACTGATCGCCAGGTACACGCTCATGGTGATGGCAATGACTTCGATCGCCTGACCGGTCTGGTTGAGCACGGTGCCGGCGAACAGCGAAACCATTTCCGGATAACCGATACCGGCGGCCAGCGACGAGTTCTTCGCCAGGTTCAGGTATTGGCTGGTCAGCGGCGGAATGATGACCCGCAGGGCTTGCGGAATGATCACCTTGCGCAGGGTCGGGCCGTTGCGCAAGCCGAGCGAACGCGCCGCTTCGGTCTGGCCATGGCTGACCGACTTGATCCCGGAACGAACGATTTCCGCGATGAATGCTGCGGTGTACACGGTCAACGCCAGGGTCAACGCCAGCAGTTCCGGGATCAGCACCCAGCCACCAACGAAGTTGAAGCCCTTGAGTTGCGGCATTTCCCAGTGCAGGGGTGCACCGAAGATCAGCGCGCACAAGGTCGGGATCACCAGCAGGATCGCCAGGCCGGTCCAGAACTTGTGGAATGGTTCGCCGGTGTCTTCGAATCGCTTGTTGGCCCAGCGGCACATCAGCACGATGGCGACGATGGCCAGCACCACGCTGATGAAGAATGCCCAGAAGCCGTCAGCCATTTGCGCGGCCGGCATGTTCAGGCCCCGGCTGCTGACAAAGAAGGTGTCACCGAAGTTGTGGCTGTTACGCGGTCCCGGCATGGTCAGGAACACCGCGAAGTACCAGAACAGGATCTGCAGCAGCGGCGGAATGTTGCGGAACACTTCCACGTACACGGTCGCCAGTTTGCTGATGATCCAGTTCGGCGACAGCCGCGCCACACCGATGATGAAGCCCAGCAGGGTCGCCAGGATCACGCCGATGAAGGTCACCAACAGGGTGTTGAGCAAGCCGATCACGAACACCCGAGCGTAACTGTCCGCTTCGGTGTAGGAGATCAGGTGCTGAGCGATGCCGAACCCGGCACTGCGCTCGAGAAAGTCGAAACCGGAGGTGATGCCCCGGTGTTGAAGGTTGGTCTGGGTGTTGTCGAACAGATACCAGCCCATGGCGACCACCGCCACGACGGTGATGATCTGAAACAGCCACGCACGCACTCGCGGATCGCTGAGGCTGAACCTCTGCTTTGGTGCGCCGATTGAATTTTGCATGAAGTGCCCCGGAAAAAATGGAACAGAACATCACCCGGCGGTTGGCCCGCCGGGTGATAGAACCATTAGCGCACTGGTGGTGCGTACTGAATGCCGCCGTTGGTCCACAGCGCGTTCAGGCCACGGTCGATTTCCAGCGGAGTGCTCTTGCCGAGGTTTTTCTCGAAGATTTCACCGTAGTTACCGACCTGCGAAACGATTTTCACAACCCAGTCCTTCGGCAGTTTCAAGTCCTTGCCGTATTCACCGTCAGCACCCAGCAGTCGAGCGACGTCCGGGTTCTTGGTGGATTTGGCTTCTTCCAGCACGTTTTTCGAAGTCACGCCGGCTTCTTCAGTGTTCAGCAGCGCGTAGCCAACCCAGCGAACAATCGCCAGCCACTCGTCGTCGCCATTACGCACGACCGGGCCCAGTGGTTCTTTGGAGATGGTTTCCGGCAGCACCACGTAGTCTTTCGGCGACGCTAGTTTGCTGCGCTGTGCGTACAGCTGCGACTTGTCGGAGGTCAGCACGTCGCAACGACCGGATTCCAGCGACTTGGCGCTTTCATCGGAGGTGTCGAAGGTGATCGGGGTGTATTTCAGGCCGTTGGCGCGGAAGTAGTCGGAGACGTTCAGTTCGGTGGTGGTACCGGCCTGGATGCAGATGGTTGCACCGTCCAGTTCCTTGGCACTTTTCACGCCCAGCTTGTTGTTGGCCAAGAAGCCCACACCGTCGTAGTAAGTGATGAAGCCCGGGAATTTCAGGCCCATACCGGCGTCACGCGAGCTGGTCATGGTGGTGTTGCGCGAGAGCAGGTCGATTTCGCCGGACTGCAGCGCGGTGAAGCGCTCCTTGGCGTTCAACTGGCTGAACTTGACCTTGTTGGCGTCGCCGAATACGGCAGCGGCCACAGCGCGGCAAACGTCAGCGTCGATCCCGAGAATCTTGCCCGAGGCGTCCGGCACCGAGAAACCCGGCAGACCGTCGCTCACGCCGCATTGCACGAAACCTTTCTTCTGCACGGCATCCAGGGTTGCACCCGCCTGAGCGAACCCGCTGACGCCGAGTACTGCTGCAGCAGTCACGACCGCCAGAGTGGATTTCAACATCTTCATTCAAACCTCCAGTTTTGCTCTTGTTGTGTCGGAGCTTGAGTCCAGTCGCACCCTTTTGAGGCGTTGTTGACCCGTGTTGGCTTTTTTGGGGTCAACCGACGTAAGACCTTCGCTATGAGTCTAGTAGGAGAAAATCCACATCATGGACAACTCACTTCTCACCAGTCGGCCGAACGGGCTGTAGCCCTTTCACGTTCGCGTTGCCCGTAGCGGCCATTGGCGAACATCCATCACCGGATTCTTTGCAATCCCTTCGCACGACGTACACTGATAGTGTTACCGCCACACGCGAGATCGGTTGCACGCTTAGAGCCATAGCAAAGCCCGTACCACACCGCCTGCTGAAGCGATTGCGCGACAGGTCAATAGCAAAACTTGTAGCCTTGCGACATCTTCTTAACGGATCGACCGGGCGCGCACCTCAATCACGCACTTAATGAGAGCGCCCGCACATTTTTGGAGCAGCCATGACCGAGCCCCTGATTCTTGAACCCGTAAAGCCCGCAGACGCCTGCGTGATCTGGCTGCACGGCCTCGGCGCGGATCGCTATGACTTTCTGCCGGTCGCCGAAGCGCTGCAGGAAAGCCTGCTGAGCACGCGCTTCGTATTACCGCAAGCGCCAACCCTGCCCGTCACCATCAACGGCGGTTACGCGATGCCGAGCTGGTACGACATAAAGGCCATGAGTCCGGCGCGGGCGATTGATCGTGAGCAACTGGAAGAATCGTCAGAGCGCATCGTCAAACTGATCGATGTGCAGCGCGCGGCCGGGATAGACGCCTCGCGGATTTTTCTCGCCGGGTTTTCCCAGGGTGGCGCCGTTGTTCTGCACACCGCTTATATAAAGTGGCAAGGTCCGTTGGGTGGCGTACTTGCCCTGTCCACTTATGCCCCGACCTTCACCGATGAAATGGAGCTTTCAGCCAGTCAGCAGCGTATTCCTGCGCTGTGCCTGCACGGCCAGTTCGATGGCGTGGTGCAGAACTCGATGGGACGCAGCGCCTATGAGCATCTGCTGAAGCATGGTGTCACCGTGACATGGCAGGAATACCCAATGGAGCACGAAGTGTTACCCGAAGAAATTCGCGACATCGGGGTCTGGCTGGGTGAACACCTGCGTTGATCGTTTCAGTTCGAACGTCCCTTTGATCATCCCACTACGCCGAGCCCGCTTCTTGCATTACACTGGCCGGCGTACATTCCTTAACCAATTGATGAGATGACCGTGCTCAAAGCACTCAAGAAAATGTTCGGCAAAAGCGAGGCTGAGCAGCTCGCGCCAGCCCCCAGTGCGCCCTCACGCGCCCCCGGCCCTCGCAGCGATACGCCCAAAGCCGAACGTCCGGCACCGGTAGCGACACCTCAGCCCGAGCCGCAGCCTGCCATCGCCACCGAATCTGTCCGCGCCGAAGCACCGAAACCGCCTCGGCCGCGCCGCGAACCGAAGCCCAAGGCACCGGTCATTCCCTGGAAACTCGAAGATTTCGTCGTCGAACCCCAAGAAGGCAAAACCCGCTTCCACGATTTCAAACTCGCTCCGGAACTGATGCACGCCATTCAGGACCTGGGCTTTCCATACTGCACACCGATTCAGGCGCAGGTGCTGGGTTTCACCCTCGCCGGCAAAGACGCCATCGGCCGCGCGCAGACCGGTACCGGCAAGACGGCCGCGTTCCTGATCTCGATCATCACCCAGCTGTTGCAGACCCCGCCGCCGAAAGAACGCTACATGGGCGAACCCCGTGCACTGATCATCGCGCCGACCCGTGAGCTGGTGGTGCAGATCGCCAAGGATGCTGCCGACCTGACCAAGTACACCGGCCTCAACGTGATGACGTTCGTTGGCGGCATGGACTTCGACAAGCAGCTCAAGCACCTCGAAGCGCGCCACTGCGACATTCTCGTTGCCACTCCGGGCCGTCTGCTCGACTTCAACCAGCGCGGCGACGTGCACCTGGACATGGTCGAAGTGATGGTGCTGGACGAAGCCGACCGCATGCTCGACATGGGTTTCATCCCGCAAGTGCGGCAGATCATTCGCCAGACTCCGCCGAAGTCCGAGCGTCAGACCCTGCTGTTCTCCGCGACCTTCACCGAAGACGTGATGAACCTGGCCAAGCAATGGACCACCGATCCGGCAATCGTCGAAATCGAAGTCACCAACGTGGCCAACGAAAACGTCGAACAGCACATCTATGCGGTGGCCGCGGCTGACAAATACAAATTGCTCTACAACCTGGTCAACGACAACGGCTGGGAACGCGTGATCGTCTTCGCCAACCGCAAGGACGAAGTGCGCCGCATCGAAGAGCGCCTGGTGCGCGACGGCATCAACGCCGCGCAACTGTCCGGCGACGTGCCGCAGCACAAGCGCATCAAGACCCTCGAAGGCTTCCGCGAAGGCAAGATCCGCGTACTGGTGGCCACCGATGTCGCCGGTCGCGGCATCCACATCGACGGCATCAGCCACGTGATCAACTTCACCCTGCCGGAAGTCCCGGACGACTACGTACACCGCATCGGCCGTACCGGTCGCGCGGGCGCCGACGGCGTGTCGATCAGCTTCGCCGGTGAGGACGACTCGTACCAGTTGCCGTCCATCGAAGAGAAGCTCGGCCGCAAGATCAGCTGCGAAACACCGCCGACGCACCTGCTGCGCGCAGTAGAACGCAAGCGTCCGCAGCCGCAGTAAGCAACTTGTAACGCAAAAAGCGCAGCCGGCAACGGACTGCGCTTTTTTTTGCCCGACGTTTTCACCAGGCGCTTGCGATAGATATCTAAAAGTCCATAATGGACAAATAAGTTCATATCCAGACCGCGGAGCCTGACATGTCCAGTACACCCTACGTGATCGACCACACTCAGGCCCGCGAGCTGCTGGCGCGCATCGACGTGCCGCAGACCCTGCGCAAACTGTTCCGCGACCTCGCCGCCGGCCACGCCGTGCAACCGGCGCAGCAGTTGGTGGAGTTTCCACAGGGCGCCGGCGACTTCATCAATTATCTGGGGGTGCTGGCCGAGGACGGCTTGTACGGCGTGAAAACCTCGCCGTACATCGTCCGCGAGCAAGGGCCACTGGTGACAGCGTGGACGCTGTTGATGTCAATGCAAACCGGCCAGCCACTGCTGCTGTGCGACGCCGGCGAACTGACCACCGCCCGTACCGCTGCGACCACCGCCGTGGCGGTCGACGCCCTCGCCCCGCTGAATGCCACACGACTGGCGATCATCGGCAGCGGCAAGGTTGCCCAGGCGCATCTGCATTACGTGAAAGGGCTGCGCGACTGGCAGCGCATCAGCGTGTATTCGCCGAGTCTGTCTGAAGACGCTGAAACCCGGGCGCTGCTGAAAGAGATCTACCCCGGAGTGACCATTGCCGACAGCCGCACAACCGCCCTCGCCGAGGCCGACGTGATCATGCTCTGCACCTCGTCCGCCGGCCCGGTCATCGACCCGGCCAGCTTGAGCAAACCGGCACTGATCACCTCCATCAGCACCAACGCTCCGCGCGCCCATGAGGTGCCCCCACAGAGCTTGGGCGACATGCAGGTGTTCTGTGACTATCGGCTGACCACGCCGGGTTCGGCGGGTGAAATGCTGATCGCCGCCGAGCAGCATGGCTGGAACAAGGATTTGATCATCGGCGACCTGGCCGATCTGCTCAGCGAGAAAGTGCCGCGTCCCGGTTACGACCGTCACGTATTTTTCCGTTCAATTGGCCTGGGCCTGGAAGACATTGCACTGGCCAATGCGATTTATCTCTTAACCCGCTAACACCAAATATCCCATGTGGGAGCGAGCCTGCTCGCGAATGCGGTCTGACATTCACCGAAGATGTCGACTGATACACCGCTTTCGCGAACAGGCTCGCTCCCACAGGGGAATAGTGAACGCCTTGATATTGCGTAAACACCGGAGACCTTTCATGAGCCAGGCAGATTTCATCATCATCGGCGGCGGGATTGCCGGCGCTTCCACCGGTTTCTGGCTGTCGCCCCACGCCAAAGTGATCGTGCTCGAACGTGAATCGCACCCGGCCTATCACTCCACCGGGCGCTCTGCCGCGCTGTACACCGCCGCCTACGGTACGCCGCAGGTGCGCGCGCTGACGCTGGCCAGCCGCGAGTTTTTCGACCATCCGCCGAGCGGTTTCTGTGAGCACCCATTGCTGACGCCACGCGGCGAAATGACCGTGGATTTCAGCGGTGATGCCGCCGAGCTGAACAATCAGTACCTCAGTGCCAAAGCCACGGTGCCAGAAATGCAACTGCTCAGCGCCGATGAAGCCTGCGCTCGCCTGCCAATACTGCGTCGGGAAAAAGTCCACGGCGCGATCTACGACCCGACCGCCAGCGACATCGACACCGACGCCCTGCATCAGGGCTACCTGCGCGGTATCCGCCGCAACAACGGCCAGGTGCACACCGATTGCGAAGTGCTGGGCCTGCGTCGTGACACTGACGGCCAGTGGCAAGTGCAGACCAACGGTCAGACCTTCAGCGCGCCGGTCATCATCAACGCCGCCGGCGCCTGGGCCGACCAGATCGGCGCACTGGCCGGTGCACAAGCGCTGGGCCTGCAACCCAAGCGCCGCGCGGCGTTCATTTTCGCCGGTCCCGAGGGCGTGGACATTCATCACTGGCCGATGCTGGTCAGCCTCGATGAGTCGTTCTATATGAAGCCCGACGCCGGTATGTTCCTCGGCTCGCCGGCCAACGCCGACCCGGTCGAACCCCACGACGTGCAGCCGGAAGAGCTGGACATCGCCATGGGCATCTACCAGATCGAAGAGGCCACGACCCTGACCATTCGCCGCCCGACCCGCACCTGGGCCGGGCTGCGCAGTTTCGTTGCCGACGGGGACTTGCTCAGCGGTTTCGATCCGCAGGTGCCGGGGCTGTTCTGGGTCGCCGCCCAGGGTGGCTACGGCATTCAGACTTCGCCGGCCATGGGCCAGGCCAGTGCGGCATTGGTACGCGGTGAAGCCTTGCCTGAACATCTGCAGCAGTTCGGCCTGAGCAGCGCCATGCTCTCCCTCGCAAGGCTCGGCTGAACCCCTTGGCGGATGACGCGCCCAACGGATTGCGGCACACTCGCAGCGCCCCCGTGCACGGGGGCGTTGACGCCGCCTGGAGCTCCACAAACATGACCGCCCCCGAATTCGATCCGGCACTGGATAATTTCCGTGCCATCGCCGACGCCATCGCCACGCTGTTCTTTCCCCACGCCGAAGTGGTGCTGCACGACTTGCGCACGCAAAAGGTCGACTACATCGCCAACAACTTGTCCAAACGCGAGATCGGCGACGATTCATCGCTTGAAGACATGCTCAGCGAGGAGGTCAGTGAGCGCAACATCGGTCCGTACGAAAAGCTCAATTGGGACGGCCAGAAGATACGCAGCCTGAGCACCGTGCTGCGCGACAGCGAAGAGCGGCCACTGGCGGTGCTGTGCATCAACCTGAATATTTCGTTGTTCGAGAATGCCAAGGCTGCGCTGGACCTGTTCCTGTCGCCGAGCAAACTGATCCCGCAGCCGGATTCACTGTTTCGCGATGACTGGCAGGAGCGCATCAATACCTTCCTCCACGCCTGGCTGCGCGAGCGCCAGCTGAGCCTGAATCTGCTGACCCGCGATCACAAGCGCGAACTGGTGCTGGCGCTGCATGCCGAAGGCGCGTTCAAGGGCAAGAGCGCCTCGAACTATGTGGCCAATGTGCTGAACATGGGGCGAGCGACGGTGTACAAGCATTTGAAGGAATTGAAGGGCTGAAGATCTGCATTGGCAGTTCCGGCCCCATCGCTGGCAAGCCAGCTCCCACAGTTTTTTGGTGTACACAAAATCTGTGCACGACTCGGTCACTGTGGGAGCTGGCTTGCCAGCGAAAGCGGTAGATCAGTCGCCGTAGATATCGGACTTGAAATATTTCTCGGAAATCTTCTGATATTCGCCGCTGGCACGAATACCGTCGATGGCCGTATTCAACTCGCTGACCAGTTCGGTATTGCCCTTGCGCACCGCAATCCCCGCGCCCTCGCCCACGTACTTCGGATCCTTCAGTTCCGGCCCGACAAACGCGTAACCCTTGCCGCGCGGCATCGACAGGAAGTCGGTCAGCGGAATGGTGTCGGCAAAAATCGCATCGAGCCGCCCTGCTGCCAGGTCCATGTAGATTTCTTCGTTATTGCCATAGCGCTTGACGATGATGCCCTTGGGCTCGAACACCTCGGTGGCATAACGGTCGGTGGTGGTCGCGCGCTGCACACCGACGGTCTTGCCCTTGAGGCTGGCGTATTGGTCGTCGACCGTGGCGCCTTCCTTCATCACCAGCCGCGACGAAGTGAAGTAGTACTTGTGGGTGAAATCCACCGACTTCTTGCGGTCTTCGTTGATGGTCATCGACGACAGCGCCATGTCGATTTTCTTCACTTTCAGCGAAGGGATCAGGCCATCGAACTCACCCTCGACCCACACACAATTGACCTTCATCTGCGCGCACAGGGCGTTGCCGATGTCGTAGTCGAAACCGACGATCTCGCCCTTGTCGGTTTTCGAGGCGAACGGTGGATAAGCGGCCTCAATGCCGATGCGCAGGGTTTTCTCCGCAGCAAACGAATGGGTGCACGCCAACAGGCTCAGGGCCAGACCGGTGATGAGGGGGAGTTTCTTCATGTTCGTTCTCTCGCGGGTTGTTGTTGGTTTGGCAAGACAGAAGAAAAGAGCTGGAAAGGGGAATGCCTTTTTTGTACTTATAAATCCATATTGGACTCGCGCGTACAAATCGTCAATTAGCTGAAGAAAGGTATTTGGTGTTGCGGATGGCCTCATCGCTGGCAAGCCAGCTCCCACAGGGTTCAGTGGTGTACATGAATACGTGCATGACACAAAACACTGTGGGAGCTGGCTTGCCAGCGATGACTGACTAGAGGGCGATGCAGAAATTACTTCTTCCAGCGATCCGCCGCAGCATGATCGCTGTCACGCCCTTCGACCCAGCGCGGGCCGTCGCGGGTGTTCTCTTTTTTCCAGAACGGCGCGCGGGTTTTCAGGTAGTCCATGACAAAGGCGCAGGCGTCGAATGCCGCCTGGCGATGGGCGCTGGCCGCGCCGACAAACACAATCGGCTCGCCCGGCTCCAGCGCGCCGATGCGGTGCAGCACTTCCAGCTTCAGCAGCGGCCAGCGCTGCTCGGCCTCGACGGCAATCTTGGCCAACGCCTTTTCGGTCATGCCCGGATAGTGTTCGAGGAACATCCCGGCCACATCCAGCCCGTCATTGAAGTCGCGCACGTAGCCGACAAAACTCACCACCGCGCCAACGCCGACATTCGCCGCGTGCATCGCGTTGACTTCAGCGCCGGGATCGAACGCCGTGGACTGCACACGAATCGCCATCCGTCAGCCTCCGGTCACGGTGGGAAAAAACGCCACTTCGTCGCCGTCGCTCACCGGCTCGTTGAGCTGGCACAGGTCTTCGTTGCGCGCGCACATCAGGTTCTGCTCGCTCAAGACCTCCGCGCCATCGCGTTGCGCGAGCAGCGCACGGACATCGTCGACCGTGGCGAAATCGCCTTCGACCTTGACCGAGTCCACGCCCAACGCTTCACGATAACGCGCAAAGAATTTAACCGTCAGTTTCATGGTTGCTCCGCCTGAAAATGCCCGCTCTTGCCGCCGACCTTTTCCAGCAAACGCACGCTTTCGATGGTCATGCCCCGGTCCACGGCCTTGCACATATCGTAAATGGTCAGCGCGGCAACGCTGGCAGCGGTCAGTGCTTCCATCTCCACGCCGGTCTGCCCGGAGAGCTTGCAGCGGGCGACGATGCGTACGCTGTCTTCGCCTTCTGCACTGAGTTCGACCTTGACACCGGTGAGCATCAGCGGATGGCACAACGGGATCAGATCACTGGTTTTCTTCGCGGCCTGAATGCCGGCAATCCGAGCGACGGCAAACACGTCACCCTTGGGATGGCCGCCGCTGACGATCATCTGCAGGGTTTCGGGCAGCATGCGCACCAGCGCCTGGGCGGTCGCCTCACGGAATGTCACGGCTTTTTCGGTGACGTCGACCATGTTGGCGCGACCTTGGGAATCGAGATGAGTCAGCACGGGATTACTCCTGATCAGGAGCAGGGATTGTAAACCTGTGGGTCAAATTTCCGCACCACTGATTATGAATTCACCGTTGCACCCTGTGGGAGCGAGCTTGCTCGCGAAGGCGGTGCATCAGGCTACATCGATGGTGACTGACACACCGCATTCGCGAGCAAGCTCGCTCCCACATTGGGTTGTGTATCTATCCATAAAAAAAACGGGCGGCTGTCAGGCCGCCCGGTTTTGGGTGAAGGGTTACAGATGCGATTCGGCGTATTCGGCCAGAATCGAGCGTGGCACGCCCTGCAGGGTGATGTGCACCCCGTTGGGGAAATCCTTGAAGCGTTCGGTCAGGTAGGTCAGCCCGGAGCTGGTCGCGGACAGGTAAGGGGTGTCGATCTGTGCCAGGTTGCCCAGGCACACCACTTTGGAACCGGCGCCGGCCCGGGTGATGATGGTTTTCATCTGGTGCGGCGTAAGGTTCTGGCATTCGTCGATCAGGATCAGGCTCTGCTGGAAGCTGCGACCGCGAATGTAGTTGAGCGATTTGAACTGCAACGGCACTTTGCTGAGGATGTAATCGACGCTGCCATGGGTGTTTTCATCATCCATGTGCAAGGCTTCGAGGTTGTCGGTGATGGCGCCCAGCCAAGGCTCCATTTTTTCCGCTTCGGTGCCGGGCAGGAAGCCGATCTCCTGGTCCAGGCCCTGCACGCTGCGGGTCGCGATGATGCGGCGATAGCGCTTGCTGACCATGGTCTGCTCGATCGCCGCGGCCAGCGCCAGAATAGTTTTACCGGAACCGGCAGCACCCGACAGGTTGACCAGATGAATGTCCGGATCCAGCAGCGCGTAGAGCGCCAGACTCTGATAGATGTCCCGTGGTTTGAGGCCCCAGGCTTCCTGGTGCAGCAGCGGTTCCTGGTGCAGGTCGAGGATCAGCAGCTTGTCTTCCTGGATTTCCTTGATCCAGCCTACAAAGCCTTGTTCGTCAATGATGAACTCGTTGATGTGCACTGCGGGCAGGTTGTCGATCAGCTGCACCTGATGCCAGGTGCGGCCGTGATCCTGACGGGTATCGACCTTGCTCACGCGGTCCCAGAAGGAGCCGGTCATGTTGTGATAACCGTTGGGCAGCAGCGACACGTCGTCGACCAGTTGGTCGGTGCTGTAGTCCTCGGCATCGATGCCGCAGGCGCGTGCCTTAAGGCGCATGTTGATGTCTTTGGTGACCAGCACCACCGCCTTCTGCGGATCACGGGTGTGCAGGTCGATCAACTGGTTGATGATTTTGTTGTCGTTCAGGTGCTCGGGCAGAATCAGGTTCGACTCGGCCTGTTTGCTCATCAGAATTGACAGCAAGCCTTTCGGCCCGCCCTTGCCGCGCTGGATCGGCACGCCCAGCTCGACGTCCTCGGGGGAGGCATCGCCCAGGGTCTTGTCGATCAGGCGGATCGCCTGGCGGCATTCGGCAGCAACGCTGTGATGGCCGCTCTTGAGCTTGTCCAGCTCCTCAAGCACGGTCATCGGGATCGCGACGTGGTGTTCTTCGAAATTCAGCAGGGCATTTGGATCGTGAATCAATACGTTGGTATCGAGTACATAAAGGATTGGCTGGTTGGAAGAAGGGCTACGTCCGTGATCATCCATACTCGGTCACCTTTGTGGGAGCCATTCGACGCAATACCTGGGCGGTGCTGCGCCTCGAAGTGACTGCCGAATTCATCCACGAGGGCCTGGATGAACTGCACACAAAAGGAGTCTTGGAAGACGCCACCTGTGTTGCAGGTTTCGGCGGTCTGTCTTCGTAATACTCCAAAACCCATGACATAAAAAAGCACTTTGACGGTTTTTTTAAGTTTATTTTGCAGAGTGACGAAAAGCCCTTGGCGGACCGTCCAGACCCCGCTAAAGTCGGAAGTCCGCCTGCATCGAATCCTCTAGAAAAATCGCCCCAAGCCCAATGTTTCCGGGCTTTTTCCGTTTGTCAGCGAAACCCGTCCTGACAGTCTTCAAAGCCGATGCCACTTTGCGCAGTTTGCGTGATCAGCCACGGCAACGCGGTCTTCACCGCATCCTGTTTCATGTTGAAATTGATCACCCCGTGACGCCATAGCAGCATTAGGGTCAGCACTCGCTGCGCGCTCTGCGCACCCTTCAGCTTGCCGGCACCATCCTGGGCATCGATGTCCCACAGCGCCACTTGCAGGCCCTGATTGCGCAAGAAACTGCCAGCATCAGAGCGACGCTGCCCCTCCGGCGGACGGAACAGCGGCACGTAGTTTTCCGGCAACTTGTTCTTCACCAGGTCACTGCTGCGGCGCACCGAGTCCTGCCAGTCCTGCCAATAGCTGTGGGAACGGAACTCCCAACCCTGCACCCCGACACACTGTTTCGAGAACTCCGATTGCAGATTGCTCACCGAGCGATCCGCCAGTCGCGCCTGCACGTCCTTGCCCAACAGGAAGAACGTGCCGCTGAGATTGGCTTTGCGCAGGTAGTCGGCGATCCAGTCGGTGTTGTCCGGCTGCAGGTTTGCAGCGCTGTCGAAACTCAGCAGAAACAGCCGGTCATGCATCTCGTCGCCGCTGCGTTCATAGTCGCCGAAACGATCGATTTCACTGCTGGTCTGCGGCGACAGCGCGGCCTTGCGCATCAGCTCGTCCAGGTACTGCAGATGAAACAACCGGCTCGGTTCGGCCCATTTGGTGTAATAACTGTCGTCGCTGACCACGAACTTGGCGGCCTGCTCGCGCAGGGTCGGCAGGTCTTCGACGAGGAAGCAGAACGAGGCATCCTGATCGCAGCTCTGCTGGGCGAAGTTGTAGTTGGCCAACAGACGTTCCCAAAGCCGCTGACGCAGGTGGCTGATCGCGTCGACGTTGACCGTGCGCAGCCCAAGGCGCTGGGCCAGCGCGGCCTCGTCCAGCGCCTCGGTGCCTAGCAGGCCCCGGGCGAACATGAGGATTTCCGCGCGCGAGGCGACGTCGAACAGCGTCGGATTGCTGAGCTGCTCCGGCCAGGTGCTGCGATCCAGCGTCGCCACATCGCCCGGTGCCGCCATGGCCCCGCAGCTCAGCAGCCACGCCGTGAATAAAAGAACAATGCGCAAAGGGGTGTCTCCATAACCAAACCCGCGCGGCACTATAGCTGATGTGCAAGCTTCAAGGACGCTGCCCTCACCCCAGCCCTCTCCCGGAGGGAGAGGGAGCCGATCTTCATGTTTTCAAACCTGAGTTCGACTGGATATTTCAGGTCGATGTATGACTCTAGAACAACACGGTCAGCTCCCTCTCCCTCCGGGAGAGGGCTGGGGTGAGGGGAAAATCCACCAGCCGTCGCAAAAGCCCGAGCTTCCTGATACCTATTACCCTCATAGCTGGAGTCCACTCGGCCAACCCCCTAGAATCGCCCCCACGATTAAAGGAGACGACTTCATGCTGATGGTGATTTCCCCCGCCAAGACCCTCGATTACGAAACACCGCCGGCGACCCAGCGCTTTACCCAGCCGCAATACCTGGACCATTCCCAGGAGCTGATCCAGCAACTGCGCGAACTGAGCCCGGCGCAAATCAGCGCACTGATGCACGTGTCCGACAAGATCGGCGGGCTCAACGCCGCGCGTTTCGGCAGCTGGACGCCCGCCTTCACCCCGGAAAACGCCAAGCAGGCGCTGCTCGCGTTCAAGGGTGACGTGTACACCGGGCTAGACGCGCAATCGTTCAGCGAAGCCCAGTTCGACTATGCGCAAAAGCACCTGCGCATGCTCTCCGGGCTCTATGGTCTGCTGCGTCCGCTGGACCTGATGCAGCCGTATCGTCTGGAAATGGGCACCAAACTGGCCAACGCCCGTGGCAAGGATCTGTACGCGTTCTGGGGCACCCGCATCAGCGAATGGCTCAACGAAGCGCTCGTCGAGCAAGGCGACGATGTGCTGCTGAACCTGGCGTCCAACGAGTACTTTTCGGCGGTCAAACGCAGCGCCCTGAACGCCCGGATCATCAACACCGATTTCAAGGACCTGAAGAACGGTCAGTACAAGATCATCAGTTTCTACGCGAAAAAGGCCCGCGGCCTGATGAGCCGTTTCGTGATTCAGGAAAAAATCAACGATCCCGCCCTGCTCAAGCAGTTCGATGTGCAGGGTTATCGCTACAGCGCCGAACAATCGAAACCGGACAATCTGGTGTTTTTGCGCGATCACGCCCCGGAATAAAGCATGCCCATTGCACGACTCTTTCTATAAAGAGTCGTGCAGCTCGCACGACGTCAAAAATCCCCCGCCACATTTCGCCGTTTTATTGGCGCCATAAAATCGTCCCACCCAATTCTAATTTTAGTTTCACTCGACAGCCGCACTTTTTTTCAGTAGTGGCACGCAAATTTTTTTACGGTAGTGGCACAAAACTATCTAGCTCAATTACGCACCGATTAACAAAGGCCCAAATCGAAAGTGCTATCAAATTGAGACCAGTGCCATCTTTGGCAATATTTCAAAAAATTTCAGATTTCGCGATGAGCGGGTAGGAACTATGTCCAAATGCATAGCTCATACCACCGGTAACGATTCTCGCCGAGCTTGTACGAGATAACTTACGCAGAGCGGAGAACCATGTAACCAAGTTGTCACAGCAACTTGCCTAGATGGTTCACTCATCTGATCAACTAACGATGGATAGGTGATACGCACCATAAACATCCTCTACAAGGCCAAGGCTGCGCCCCTGTAATTGTGCTCGCCTGAGCACCCAACCGCTTGATCTACGGGCCTTTCGTCCGACATCAGGTGGACTGAACACATGCACAAGAGTCTTCCAGCAAGAAGATCCGCTGCATAACAGGGCAAGTCATAACAACCAGGCCTAGTTGCGCACATCTTGAGTGCACTTATTTAGACACTCGGAACTTAGTATGCCTGCACACGGCATTGTGGCGCCTGTTTGCCGCACTTTCGAGTGCACTATGACCGCTGAACACCATTAACTCCGGCCATCTAATGGCTTGATAAAACACAGAGGTATTTGCGATGCGCATCAGCATATTTGGTTTGGGTTACGTTGGCGCAGTATGTGCCGGTTGCCTGTCAGCACGGGGCCATGACGTGGTTGGCGTCGATGTTGCCAAAGACAAGATCGACATGATCAACGCCGGCAAGTCGCCGATTGTTGAGCCGGGTCTGGGCGAACTTCTGGCCCAGGGTATCGAGACCGGTCGTCTGCGCGGTACAACCAACTTCGCCGAGGCAATTCGTGACACCGACCTGTCGATGATCTGCGTCGGTACACCGAGCAAGAAGAACGGCGACCTGGAACTGAACTACATCGAGGCGGTGTGCCGCGAGATCGGTTTCGTGCTGCGTGAAAAATCCACCCGTCACACCATCGTGGTGCGCAGCACCGTGCTGCCGGGCACCGTCGCCAACGTGGTCATCCCGATCCTCGAAGACTGCTCGGGCAAGAAGGCCGGTGTCGATTTCGGCGTCGCGGTCAACCCGGAATTCCTGCGTGAATCCACCGCGATCAAGGACTACGACCTGCCACCGATGACCGTCATCGGCGAGTTCGACAAGGCCTCGGGCGACGTTCTGCAATCGCTGTACGAAGAACTCGACGCGCCGATCATCCGCAAGGACATCGCGGTCGCCGAGATGATCAAGTACACCTGCAACGTCTGGCACGCAACCAAGGTCACCTTCGCCAACGAGATCGGCAACATCGCCAAAGCGGTCGGCGTCGATGGTCGTGAAGTGATGGACGTGGTCTGCCAGGACAAGACGCTCAACCTGTCCCAGTACTACATGCGCCCGGGCTTCGCCTTCGGCGGTTCGTGCCTGCCCAAAGACGTACGCGCCCTGACCTACCGCGCCGGTTCGCTGGACGTCGAAGCTCCGCTGCTCAACTCGCTGATGCGCAGCAACGAATCACAAGTGCAGAACGCCTTCGACATCGTTGAAAGCCACGACAAACGCAAAGTCGCCCTGCTCGGCCTGAGCTTCAAGGCCGGCACCGACGACCTGCGCGAAAGTCCGCTGGTGGAACTGGCCGAAATGCTGATCGGCAAGGGCTATGACCTGAGCATCTACGACAGCAACGTCGAGTACGCCCGTGTTCACGGCGCGAACAAGGACTACATCGAGTCGAAGATCCCGCACGTGTCGTCCCTGCTCAACGCGGACTTCGATTCGGTGATCGACAACTCCGACGTGATCATCCTCGGCAACCGCGACGAGAAATTCCGCGCGCTGGCCCAGGAAGCACCGCAAGGCAAACAGGTCATCGACCTGGTCGGCTTCATGGCCAAAGCCACCAACCCAGGTACTCGCACTGAAGGTATCTGCTGGTAAACAGCCCTGTAGGAGCTGACGAGTGAAACGAGGCTGCGATCTTTACCCCGGCCACTTGAGTCTTGAGTGAACCCGCAAAGATCAAAAGATCGCAGCCTTCGGCAGCTCCTACATGTCCTTGCAAGTTTTTGTATGCCTGCCTTAACCCCATCGGGCCACCCGACAGGCTCGCCCGAGATAGAGACGGATGCAGATTATGCACAGGCTAAAGCACGGCCTACTTCAGGCCGCCGGTTGGCTGTTTTACCTCAGTTTGTTGATGGGTCTGGCCTTGATGCTGCCCACGTCCACATTCGACTCCGAGTCGAAGGACTTCATTTTCCTGATTGGCGCCGTGGGTATCTGGCGCTACTCGATGGGTGCAACGCACTTTGTGCGCGGCATGATTTTTCTCTACATCGTCTACCCGCACCTGCGCCGCAAAGTGCGCAAGCTGGGTAAAGCGGCGGACCCGTCGCATGTGTTTCTGATGGTCACCAGTTTCCGTATCGACGCGCTCACCACCGCGCAGGTCTACAGCTCGGTGATCCGCGAAGCCATCGACTGCGAACTGCCGACCACCGTAGTCTGCTCGATCGTCGAAATGTCCGATGAGCTGCTGGTCAAGGCGCTGTGGGCGCGGATGAATCCGCCAGACCGGGTGAAGCTCGACTTCGTGCGCATCCCCGGCACCGGCAAGCGTGATGGCCTGGCCTACGGTTTCCGCGCGATCTCCCGTCACCTGCCGGACGACCGCGCCGTGGTGGCCGTGATCGACGGTGACACCGTGCTCGGTGAAGGCACCGTGCGCAAGACCGTGCCGTGGTTCCAGCTGTTCGGCAATGTCGGCGGCCTGACCACCAACGAATTCTGCGAAGTGCGCGGCGGCTACATCATGAGCGAATGGCACAAGCTGCGTTTCGCCCAGCGTCACATCAACATGTGCTCGATGGCCCTGTCCAAGCGCGTGCTGACCATGACCGGGCGTATGTCGGTGTTCCGCGCCACCGTGGTGACCGACCCGGAATTCATCGCTGACGTCGAAAGCGACTCGCTGCAACACTGGCGCCTGGGCCGTTTCAAGTTCCTCACCGGTGACGACAAATCGAGCTGGTTCAGCCTGATGCGCCTGGGTTACGACACCTTTTACGTGCCGGACGCCGCGATCAACACCGTTGAACACCCGCCGGAAAAGAGCTTCATCAAGGCCAGCCGCAAACTGATGTTCCGCTGGTACGGCAACAACCTGCGCCAGAACTCGCGAGCGCTGGGCCTGGGTGTGAAACGCCTCGGCGCCTTCACTTCGGTGGTGCTGTTCGACCAGCGCGTATCGATGTGGACCTCGCTGCTGGGCCTGACCGTGGCGATCATCGCCAGCTTCAAGTACGGCGGCGCGTTCATCCTCGCCTACCTGCTGTGGATCGGCATCACGCGCCTGATTCTGACCTTGCTGCTGTCGTGCTCCGGTCACCGGATCGGCCCGGCCTATCCCGTGATTCTGTATTACAACCAGATCGTCGGTGCGCTGGTGAAGATCTACGTGTTCTTCCGCCTCGACCAGCAATCCTGGACGCGCCAACCCACTTCCCTGACCCGTGATCTCGCCAGCTTTCAACGTTGGTTCAACACCTGGTCGTCTCGGACCATGACCTTCTCCGCCGGCAGCATTTTCGTCGCCGTGCTGCTGATGATGGTCTGACCTGCCCCTATTGAATTAACAAGGAAATCGCCCCCATGAATACCGCCGTCAACGCCAACGTAGTGCATGAATCCGAAGCCCAGCGTCAGCACGCCCGAGTGAAAATCCCGGCCAAACTGCGCTTCTTCGGCCCGGACCGGACGCCGGTCGAGGCGCGGGTCCTGGACCTGTCCGCCGGTGGTCTGGCGTTCAACGCCGGACAACTGCCGCTCAAGACCGGCGACGTGTACAAGGCACGCCTGCAATTCGTGATCGACAATCTCGGCCTGGCCATGGACGTCGAACTGCAAGTGCGCTCCTACGACCGCCAGAGCGGCCGCGTCGGTTGCCAGTTCCAGAACCTCGAACCGCAAGACATCTCGACCCTGCGTCACCTGATCACGTCGCACCTGGCCGGCGACATCGTCAGCATGGGTGAAGTGCTGGCGACCCTGCAGCGTGACAACTTCACCAAGGCGCGCAAGGTCAAGGACGGCGGCAGCGGCATGACCCCGTTCGGGCGTCTGAAAGCGGTGACCTTCAGCGCCGGGGTATTCGCCATCGGCCTGGTGGCGTTCGGTTTCGTCTTCAAGTCGGTGTACGGCATGTACTTCGTCAGCCATGCGCAAGCCGGTCTGGTCAGCGTGCCGGGGATGAACATCACCATGCCGCGTGACGGCACCGTGCAGAGCCTGGTCAAGTCCGACGGCGTGGCCGCCAAAGGCGCCCCGCTGGCGACCTTCAGCACCAGCATGCTCGACGTGCTCAAGGGCCATCTGGACGAAGACCAGTTGCAACCGGCCAAGGTGGAAGAACTGTTCGGCAAACAAATGACCGGCACCCTGACCTCGCCGTGCGATTGCACCGTGGCCCAGCAACTGGTGGCTGACGGTCAGTACGCGAGCAAGGGTGATGTGATCTTCACTCTGGTGCCGCGCAACACCCAGGCCACCGTCGATGCACGCTTCTCCTATCGCCAGTTCGGCGACGTGCGTCCGGGTACGCCAGTGAGCTTCCAGATCGCCGGCGAAGACAAGAGCCGCACCGGCAAGATCGTCAGCAGCACCAGCCTGAAGAGCGCCGACCTGTCCTCCGACATCCGCGTGCAGATCCAGCCGGACGAACCGCTGGACAGCAGCTTCGCCGGCCGCCCGGTGGAAGTGAACAGCGACCGTGGTCCGAACCTGAACTGGCTGATCGACAAAGCCATGGCTGCCGGTCTTTAAGTCGAGGACATGCCTGTGACCATCATCAGTCTCCTGAGAACACCGCGATCCCTGTGGGAGCTGGCTTGCCAGCGATTGGATCACTGCGGTCTGTCTGACACACCGAGTCGCCTGAATCGCTGGCAAGCCAGCTCCCACAAAGGTCATATGGTGTGCTCGCTGGCTTTGGCAGTCAGTCTGGCCGGTTGCGCCGGCCTGCCCGACCAGCGTCTGGCCAACGAAGCGCTCAAGCGTGGCGACACCGCCACCGCCGCGCAGAACTACCGTGCGCTGGCGGATCTGGGTTACAGCGAGGCGCAGGTCGGTCTGGCCGATATCCAGGTCGACAGCCGCGACCCCGAGCAGATCAAACAGGCCGAGGCCACCTACCGCGCCGCCGCCGATGTTTCGCCACGGGCCCAGGCCCGTCTCGGTCGCCTGCTGGTGGCCAAACCGGGCTCCACCGAAGCCGAGCACCACGAAGCCGAAAGTCTGCTGAAAAAAGCCGCCGCCAATGGCGAAGGCAACACGCTGATCCCGCTGGCGATGCTGTACCTGCAATTCCCGCACAGCTTCCCGAACATCAACGCGCAGCAGCAGATCGATCAGTGGCGCAAATCCGGCTACCCGGAAGCGGGTCTGGCGCAGGTGCTGCTGTATCGCACCCAAGGCACTTACGACCAGCATCTGGATGACGTGGAAAAGATCTGCAAGGCCGCGCTCAACACCACCGACATCTGCTACGTCGAACTGGCCACGGTCTATCAGAAACGCGCCCAGCCGGAGCAACAGGCCGAGCTGATCAAGCAGATGCAGGCCGGTTACAGCCGTGGCACGGTCAGCGCGCAGCGCGTCGATTCGGTGGCCCGCGTGCTGGCCGATTCGACCCTCGGCAAAACCGACGAGAAGACCGCGCAGTCGCTGCTCGAACCGATCGCACCGGGCTACCCGGCATCGTGGGTGACCCTCGCGCAACTGCTTTACGACTTCCCGGAACTGGGCGACGTCGATCAGATGATGAAGTACCTGGACAACGGCCGCGCCGCCGACCAGCCGCGCGCCGAACTGTTGCTGGGCAAGCTCTACTACGAAGGCAAACTGGTGCCGGCCGACGCGAAAGTCGCCGAAGAACACTTCCAGAAAGCCGTCGGCCGCGAAGTCGCCGCCGACTATTACCTCGGCCAGATTTATCGCCGTGGTTACCTGGGCAAGGTCTATCCGCAGAAGGCTCTCGACCACCTGCTGACCGCTGCGCGCAATGGCCAGAACAGCGCCGATTTCGCCATCGCCCAACTGTTTTCCCAAGGCAAGGGCACCAAGCCCGATCCGCTCAACGCCTATGTATTCAGCCAATTGGCCAAGGCGCAGAACACCCCGCAAGCCGATGAACTGGCGACCACCCTCGCAGCGCAATTGCCGCCCGAGCGTCTGGCCGAAGCCCAGCGCCTGCTGCAACAGGAACAGGCCAGCCGTGGCGCCCTGAACCAGAACACGCTGCAACTGCACGCCCTGCAAGAAGAAGACGGCGAGGAATCCCTATGAAGTTGAATCCCTTTGTGAAGGCCGGCATTGGCCTCACGTTCGCGCTGATCTGGTCTTGCCCGACACTGGCCGCGATCACGGAAACCAAGAACTTCGGTCTGGAAGTGAAAATCACCGGCCAGTCCGAAGACGACCGCGACCTCGGCACCGCCAGCGGTGGCGACGTCAACGGTGTGGGCCTGGACCTGCGTCCATGGATCTACGGCGAAAGCGGCGCGTGGAGCGCCTACGCCATGGGTCAGGCCGTGACCTCGACCGACATCATCGAGACCGACACCCTGCAGCAGTCCGACGGTGAACAAACCACCGACAACAGTGATCGCAAAACCAAGAAAAACTACCTGGCGATGCGCGAGTTCTGGGTCGGCTACAGCGGCCTGACGCCGTACCCCGGCGAGATGCTCAAGTTCGGTCGCCAGCGTCTGCGCAATGACGACGGCCAATGGCGCGACACCAACATCGAAGCGCTGAACTGGACCTTCGACACCACCCTGTTGCGCGCCAATGTCGGTGTTGCCGAACGCTTCAGCGAATACCGCACTGACCTCAAAGAGCTGGCGCCGAAAGACAAGGATCGCCTGCACGCCTACGCCGATGCCGCCTACCAGTGGACACCGGGTAACTGGGTCGGCATTCGCGGTCATCACACCCACGACAACGGCAAGCTCGATTACGCCGAACCGGGCGTGCCCCGCGACACCCTCGACAAAACCCAGAACGGCGACATCAGCTGGCTCGGTCTGACCGCCGACAGCGACGCCTACAACTGGCGCAACACCAACACCGTCAACTACTGGGGCAGCATCACTGGCATGAGCGGCGACCTCGATTCGGTCAACCCGCTGAACGCCGATGGCAGCCGTCCGGCGCAAGCCAAGCGCAGTGATGACATCAACGGCTGGGCCACCGACCTTGGCGTGCGTCTGCGCCTCGATCCGCAATGGCAGGTCGGTGCGGCCTACGCCCGCGCCAGCGCCGATTACCAGCAGAACGGTCTGGAAAGCAACCGCTCCAACTACACCGGTACCCGCTCGCGCGTGCACCGTTTCGGCGAAGCGTTCCGTGGCGAAATGAACAACATGCAGACTGCGACCCTGTTCGGTTCGTGGATGCTCAACGACCAGTACGACGCCAGCCTGATCTACCACAAGTTCTGGCGCGTGGACGGCAACAAGCCGGTGGGCAGCAACGGCATCAACGCCGTGGAGAACAACACCGACGACGTCACCGGCGCGATCCTCTCCAGCACCTCGCTGCCGCTGCAGGATGGCAACAAGGACCTGGGTCAGGAAATGGACCTGGTGGTGACCAAGTACTTCAAGCAAGGCTTGCTGCCGGCGGCGTTGAGCCAGTCGATCGACGAACCGTCGGCGCTGGTGCGTTTCCGTGGCGGTGTGTTCAAGCCGGGTGATGCCTATGGCAGCCAGGTCGATTCGTACATGCACCGCGCGTTCATCGACGTGATCTGGCGCTTCTGATGCAAACCGCCAAGGGAGTGCCCGACATGCACCACGCAAGGAAAGGCTCGCTCAGCCTGTTGGCCGGCGCCATGCTGCTGGCCTCCGCTGGCGCGTTCGCCACGGTGGAACCGGCCGTGCCTCAACAGGGCAAGCCGGTGACCACCGCCAAAGAGCTGCAACAAGCCAAGACCTACACCGTCAGCAGCGCGCCGACCGAGGCGCTGGAACTGGCCAAGCCGAAACTGCCCGACCTGTCCGGCTTCACCGCCGAGGCTGCCGCTGCGAAGATCAACCGCAGCAAACCGGGCAAGATCAGCGTGCGCCGGATGATGCAGGAAGACGCCCTGAAGGACTTCATCGGCGGCGACAACAAGATGGCCGAATGGGTGGTGCGTCAGCACGGTATCCCGCAGGCGATCTTCGTCGACGACGGTTACCTGAACCTCAAGGATCTGGCGCAGAAGCTGCCCAAGCAGTACTTCAGCGAGACCTCGCCGGGCGTGTACCTGGCGAAGCTGCCGATCGTGGTGGGCCGTAAAGGCATCCTCGAAATCGACGGCCAGACCCAGGAATTGCGCCTGTCGCAAGAGGCTGGTTCGTTCCTGGTCAACGACGGTCAGCTGTTCGTGCGTGACACCAAAGTCACTGGCTGGCGCGAGAAGGACAACGGCCCGGCGACCTTCCGTTCGCCGAAGGAATTCCGTCCGTTCCTGCTGGCCTGGGGCGGCACCGAGACCTACATCGTCAACAGCAAGATGGCCAGTTTCGGTTACGCCAACAGTAAGTCGTACGGGGTGAGTATTTCCCAGTACACGCCGAACATGGCCAAGGTCCTCAAGCGTCCAGAGCCGACCGGCTGGATCGTCGGCTCCGAGTTCTCCGACATGTGGTACGGCTTCTACTGCTACGAGACCCGCGACTTCGTGGTCAAGGGCAACACCTACAAGGACAACATCGTCTACGGCATCGACCCGCACGACCGTTCCCACGGTCTGATCATTGCCGAGAACACCGTCCACGGTACGAAGAAGAAGCACGGCATCATCATTTCCCGTGAAGTGAACGACAGCTTCATCTTCAACAACAAGAGCTACGACAACCACCTCTCGGGCCTGGTGATCGACCGTAACAGCGTCAACAACATCATCGCCTACAACGAGATCTACAAGAACCACACGGACGGCATCACCCTCTACGAGTCCGCCGACAACCTGCTGTGGGGCAACAAGGTCATCAGCAACAAGCGCCACGGCATCCGCATTCGTAACAGCGTGAACATCCGCCTCTACGAAAACGTCGCCATGGCCAACGGGCTGACCGGCGTCTACGGCCACATCAAGGACCTGACCGACACCGACCGAGACATCAAGCTCGACCCGTTCGACGCCCAGGTCTCGCTGATCGTGGTTGGCGGTGAACTGGCGGCCAACGGCAGCGGCCCGATGGCCATCGACTCGCCGTTGAGCGTCGAGCTGTATCGCGTATCGATGCTGGCGCCGACCAAATCCAGCGGCATCAGCTTCAACGGCATCCTCGGTGAGCGCCAGGATGAAATTCTCGACCTGCTGGTACGCCAGCAGAAAGCCGTACTGATCGACCCTGTCGAACGCCAGACCGAACTGCGGGACTGAGGATAATTTTATGCACCCACACTTGATCAAATTACTCAGCCTGTCGGCCCTGACCGTGGGCATTCTGGCGGCCAGCAATGCTGCCCGCGCCGATGAAGCGGCGGGCGCCACCGCACCAAAATTCAGCGCCGAACCGTGCTGCAACCTGTGCCCGGCCGCGCACGACGCGAAGAACTACACCACGCGTTATCAGCAGAACTTCACCACCCTGGTGCAGGCGCAGGGCGACTGGCTGTTCCGTACCCAGGAAGATCTGCGCACCGAGTTCAACACCACCCCGGCCGGCTACAAACGCCTGCAACAGCTGCACGATGCGTTCAAGGCCAAAGGCGTCGAACTGGTGATCGTCTATCAGCCGACCCGTGGTTTGGTGAACCGCAACAAGCTCAACCCGCAGGAAAAAGCCGCGTTCGATTACGAGAAAGCGCTGGGCAACTACAAGACCATGCTCGGCCGTTTCGCCAAGATGGGTTACGTGGTACCGGACCTGTCGCCGCTGACCAACGAATCGCTGCCGGACACCCTGCCCGCCCACGATTTCTACTTCCGTGGCGACCAGCACTGGACGCCATACGGTGCTCAGCGCACAGCGAAAATCGTCGCCGAGAAGGTCAAGCAGATCCCGGCCTTCGCCGACATTCCCAAGCGTGAATTCGAGACCAAGCGCACCGGGCGCATGGGCAAGACCGGCACCCTGCACAACATGGCCGGGCAACTGTGCGGCACCAGTTACGCGATCCAGTACATGGACCAGTTCACCACCGAGCCAAAAGGCGAGGCCGGTGACGGCGACCTGTTCGGTGATTCCGGCAACCCGCAAATCACCCTCGTGGGCACCTCGCACAGCGGCAAGAACTACAACTTCGCCGGCTTCCTCGAAGAGGCAATCGGCGCCGACATCCTCAACGTCGCCTTCCCCGGCGGTGGTCTCGAAGGTTCGATGCTGCAGTACCTCGGTAGCGACGAATTCCAGAAGACCCCGCCGAAGATTCTGATCTGGGAATTCTCGCCGCTGTACCGTCTCGACCAGGAGACCATCTACCGCCAGATGATGTCGCTGCTCGACAACGGCTGCGAAGGCAAAGACGCGCAAATGTCCGCCAGCACCACGCTCAGGCCTGGCGGCAAACAGGAACTGCTGGTCAACAGCAAGAACCTGAACCTGCAGAACAGCAGCCATCAGGTCGACATCCGCTTCGCCGACACCTCGGTGAAAACCCTGCAAGCCACCCTCTGGTACATGAACGGTCGCCACGAGGACATCAAGATCGAGAAACCGGAAACCTCCGACACCGACGGTCGTTTCGCCTTTGAGCTGCGCACGGACGAAGACTGGGCCTCGCAAAATCTGCTGGCAGTCGAAGTCCAGGGCCCGGAAGCGGGTACTGCGCCGCAAAAAGTCGAAGCGAAAATCTGCAAACGCAACGTATTCCCGGGCGCTGGGCCACAAACCGCTCAGCTCGGGCAATGAGGTCTGCTATGCGAAATCGAACGATCAAACATTTGCTTGCACCATCCCTGCTGACCCTGGCGATGTTCGCCGGGGCCACTCAGGCCGCCGCGCCACTGCGCCCGCCGCAGGGCTACTTCGCCCCGGTGGATAAATTCAAGTCCGGCGACAAGAGCGAAGGCTGCGATGCGATGCCGGCGCCGTACACCGGACCGCTGCAATTTCGCAGCAAATACGAAGGCTCGGACAAGGCCCGCGCGACCCTGAACGTGCAGTCGGAAAAAGCCTTCCGCGACACCACCAAGGACATCACCACGCTGGAGCGCGGCACCGCCAAACGCGTCATGCAGTTCATGCGCGACGGTCGTCCGGAGCAGCTCGACTGCACGCTCAACTGGTTGACCGCGTGGGCCAAGGCCGATGCGTTGATGTCGAAAGACTTCAACCACACCGGCAAGTCGATGCGCAAATGGGCGCTGGGCAGCATGGCCTCGTCGTACATTCGCCTGAAGTTCTCCGACTCGCATCCGCTGGCCACGCATCAGCAAGAAGCGCAGCAGATCGAGGCGTGGTTCAGCAAGATGGCCGATCAGGTGGTCAGCGACTGGGACAACCTGCCGCTGGAAAAAACCAACAACCACTCGTACTGGGCCGCGTGGTCGGTGATGGCGACCTCGATCGCCACCAACCGTCGCGACCTGTTTGATTGGGCGGTCAAGGAATACAAGGTCGGGGTCAATCAAGTCGACGCCGACGGCTTCCTGCCCAACGAACTCAAGCGCCAGCAACGCGCCCTCGCCTATCACAACTACGCCCTGCCGCCACTGGCGATGATCGCCAGCTTCGCCCAGGTCAACGGTGTCGATCTGCGTCAGGAAAACAACAGCGCGCTCAAGCGTCTGGGTGACCGGGTGCTGGCCGGGGTGAAAGACCCGGATCAGTTCGAGAATAAGAACGGCAAAGAGCAGGACATGACCGACCTGAAAGAGGACATGAAATTCGCCTGGCTCGAACCGTTCTGCACCCTCTACACCTGCCCGGCGGATGTGATCGAGAAGAAGCACGGCATGCAACCGTTCAAGACCTTCCGCCTCGGCGGCGACCTGACCAAGGTCTACGACCCGTCCCACGAGAAGGGCAACAAGGGTTCATAAGGCAGGACACAAAACCCTGTGGGAGCTGGCTTGCCAGCGATTGCAATCCGACATTCAACACGGATGTCGACCGACCTGACGCTATCGCTGGCAAGCCAGCTCCCACACGGGTTGTGGTGAATCTGGATGCAATACATCCCCCGGAATTTTCATGGGGGGTTTGGGGGGGCTTTGGCCCTTGACTGTTGGTTCAAACATGGAGAGATCGGGATGGTATTTTCATCCAACGTGTTCCTGTTTCTGTTCTTGCCGATCTTTCTCGGCTTGTACTACCTGAGCGGGCAACGCTATCGCAACCTGTTGCTGCTGATCGCCAGCTACGTGTTCTACGCGTGGTGGCGGGTGGACTTCCTGGCGCTGTTCGCCGGCGTCACCCTGTGGAACTACTGGATCGGCCTGAAAGTCGGTGCCGCCGGCGTGCGCACCAAACCGGCGCAGCGCTGGCTGCTGCTCGGCGTCGCGGTCGACCTGTGCATCCTCGGCTACTTCAAATACGCCAATTTCGGCGTGGACAGCATCAACGCGATCATGACCTCGTTCGGTCTGGAGCCGTTCATCCTGACCCATGTGCTGCTGCCGATCGGTATCTCGTTCTATATCTTCGAGTCGATCAGCTACATCATCGACGTGTACCGCGGCGATACCCCGGCCACGCGCAACCTGATCGACTTCGCGGCGTTCGTGGCGATCTTCCCGCACCTGATTGCCGGCCCGGTTCTGCGTTTTCGCGACCTCGCCGACCAGTTCAACAACCGCACCCACACCCTCGACAAGTTCTCCGAAGGCTGCACGCGGTTCATGCAGGGTTTCATCAAGAAGGTGTTCATCGCCGACACCCTCGCGGTGGTCGCCGACCATTGCTTCGCCCTGCAAAACCCGACCACCGGGGATGCCTGGCTGGGCGCACTGGCGTACACCGCGCAGCTGTATTTCGACTTCTCCGGTTACAGCGACATGGCCATCGGTCTGGGCCTGATGATGGGTTTCCGCTTCATGGAAAACTTCAAGCAGCCGTACATCAGCCAGTCGATCACCGAGTTCTGGCGTCGCTGGCACATCAGCCTGTCGACCTGGCTGCGTGACTACCTGTACATCACCCTCGGCGGTAACCGCAAAGGCACGCTGATGACCTATCGCAACCTGTTCCTGACCATGCTGCTGGGTGGGCTGTGGCACGGCGCGAACATCACTTACATCGTCTGGGGCGCCTGGCACGGCATGTGGCTGGCGATCGAAAAAATGCTCGGCATCAACACCTCGCCGCGCAGCCTGAACCCGATCCGCTGGGTACTGACCTTCCTGCTGGTGGTGATGGGCTGGGTGATCTTCCGTGCCGAGAACCTGCACGTCGCCGGGCGCATGTACGGCGCGATGTTCAGCTTCAGCGACTGGTCGCTGTCGGAACTCAACCGCGCCAGCCTCACCGGTCTGCAAGTGGCAACCCTGGTGGTGGCGTACGCAACGCTGGCGTTCTTCGGCCTGCGTGATCTGTACACCAACCAGCCTCCAGTGAAGAGCAAACCTGAAGTCAACGTCGAGGCCAACGGCCCTGCCACCGCGACCCCGGGAATGATCAAGGCAGCCCCCGGCGAAAACCCGGCGAGCATCCACGAGCCTGGCTACACCGTCGGCGTCGAAGCCCAGGTGCAACCGGCGTACTGGACGGCGGACTGGTCGCGCTACGTGATGCGCGGGCTGATCCTGCTGCTGTTCATCGCCTCGATTCTCAAACTCTCGGCGCAAAGCTTCTCGCCGTTCCTTTACTTCCAGTTCTGAGGGATCTGACATGACCCGCTCATTACGCATCTTCTACATCGCGCTGTTTCTGCTGACCCTGCTGGTGCTCGGTCTGTGGTCGATGCGCAGCTTCTTCGGCTTCAACACCAATGCCGACGCGACGGTGCTCAACGGTCGCTGGACCAAAGCCGTGGAAACCCACTACGACGATCAGTTTCCGATCAAGCGACTGGGCACCAACCTCTGGGCGGCGCTGGATTTCAAACTGTTCAACGAAGGGCGTCCGGGCGTAGTGCTTGGTCGCGATCAGTGGCTGTACAGCGACGAGGAATTCAACCCGATCGTCAACGAAGAGCTGAACCTGCAAGGCAACTACGCGCTGGTTGAAGGCGTGCGTCAGACCCTGAAAGAGAAAGGCGTGAAACTGGTGATGGCGATCGTGCCGGCCAAGGTGCGCCTGTACCCGGAACACCTGGGTGAAGTGAAACCGGCGAGCATTCACGCCAACCTTTATCAGGACTTCCACGCCCGTGTCGCGGCGGACAAGATCCTCGCCCCGGACCTGCTCGGCCCGCTGCAACAGGCCAAGCAAAACGGTCAGCAAGTGTTCCTGCGCACCGACACCCACTGGACCCCGGAAGGCGCCGAGATTGCGGCCAACACCCTGGCCAAGACCATCGCCGACAAGTTCCCGCTCAGCGGCGAGCCGCAGCGCTTTGTCACCACGCCAGCGGAAAGGGTCACGCACAAGGGCGACCTGCGTCTGTTCCTGCCGCTGGATCCGCTGTTCGAAAACCTGATGCCGGCGCAAGAGCCGCTGCAAAAGCGCAACACCGTGGCCGCCGAGCAACCGGCCGGTGACGACGCGCTGTTCGCCAGCAACGAAGTCCCGGTCGCACTGATCGGCACCAGCTACAGCGCCAACCCCAACTGGAACTTCGTCGGGGCGCTGAAACAAGCGCTGCACAGCGACGTCGTGAATTACGCCGAGGACGGCCACGGCCCGATCCTGCCGATGCTCAGCTACCTGAAAAGCGATGACTTCAAGAACAGCCCGCCACAGGTGCTGATCTGGGAGTTTCCTGAACGATATCTGCCTGTGAACAACGAAATCGGCGACGCCGACCCGCAGTGGGTCGCAGAGCTCAAACAAGCCGGTGCTCGCCAACAAAACGTAGCCATCAACACTAAATCCGAGACGCCCGATCGGGCGCAAAACTGAAAGAGAGGTAACACCATGACTTTCACTACTACTCCTCGTCGTCTCGCCAAACGCTTCGCACTGGTTGCAGGCCTCAGCGTGCTTTCCGTCCAGGCTTTCGCCGCTGGCGACGCCGCGCTGTACGGCCCGACCGCACCGAAAGGCTCGACCTTCGTGCGGGTCTACAACGCCAGCAACGCCGAAGTCAGCGCCACCGTCGGCAGCACCAATCTGAGTGACGTAGCGCCACTGGCCAGCAGCGACTTCAGCTTCATGCCGGGCGGTGACTACAGCGCCAAAGTCGGCAGCCAGACCCTGCCGGTCAAACTGGCCGGTGACCACTACTACACCCTGGTCAACAACGCGTCCGGCGCGCCGCAACTGATCGAAGAACCGCCGTTCAAGAACAAGCAGAAATCCCTGGTGCGCGTGCAGAACCTCAGCGACAAGCCGCTGACCCTGAAGACCGCCGACGGCAAGACCGAGGTGGTGCCGAACGTGGCCGCCAAGGGCCGTGGCGAGCGTGAAATCAACCCGGTGAAAGTCAGCCTGGCGCTGTACGAAGGCGACAAGAAAGTCGGCGACGTGAAACCGGTCGCGCTGGAGCGTGGTGAAGCCGCGGTGCTGTACGTCACCGGCTCCGGCAGCAGCCTGTCGCCAGTCTGGGTAAAACGCCCGGTGTCGACGCGCTAACACATTTCATGAACTGACCCGGCCTCCTGTGGGAGCTGGCTTGCCAGCGATGCAGACACCTCGGTTCTGCAGATACACCGAGGTGATGCCATCGCTGGCAAGCCAGGCTCCCACAGGGACCGAGGCAAGAGTTCGGATACGCGACAACAACAAGAGTGAAACGACACAACGTTCGTGCCTCTAACCAATCGATTTTTATGGAGTAAACAACATGATTCCGGTGATCTTGTCAGGTGGTAGCGGTTCACGTCTTTGGCCGCTTTCGCGTAAGCAATTCCCTAAACAATTCCTGGCCCTGACCGGTGAACACACGCTGTTCCAGCAAACGCTGGAGCGCCTGGTGTTCGAAGGCATGGACACGCCGATCGTGGTCTGCAACAAGGATCACCGTTTCATCGTCAACGAACAGTTGGCCAACCGTAACCTTGAATGCCAGCGCATCCTCATGGAGCCGTTTGGCCGCAACACCGCGCCGGCCGTGGCGCTGACCGCGATGATGTTGGTCAACGAAGGCCGTGACGAACTGATGCTGGTGCTGCCGGCCGACCACGTGCTGGAAGACCAGAAAGCCCTGCAACGCGCATTGGCCCTGGCCACCGTCGCCGCCGAAAACGGTGAGATGGTGCTGTTCGGCGTGCCGGCGACCAAACCGGAAACCGGCTACGGCTACATCAAATCCACCGGCGACTCGCTGCTGCCCGAAGGCGTCAGCCGCGTCTCGCACTTCGTCGAGAAACCTGACGTCAAACGCGCCACCGAATACGTTGAATCCGGCGGCTACTACTGGAACAGCGGCATGTTCCTGTTCCGCGCCAGCCGCTTCCTCGAAGAGCTGAAAAAGCACGATCCGGACATCTACGACACCTGCCTGCTGACCCTCGAGCGCAGCCAGCAGGACGCCGACACCGTCACCCTGGACGAAGCCACTTTCGCCTGCTGCCCTGACAACTCCATCGACTACTCGGTGATGGAAAAAACCCAGCGCGCCTGCGTGGTGCCGCTGAGCGCCGGCTGGAGCGATGTCGGTTGCTGGTCGTCGCTGTGGGAAGTCAACGAGAAAGACGCCAACGGCAACGTCAGCAAGGGCGACGTGGTGATCCAGGACAGCAAGAACTGCATGATCCACGGCAACGGCAAACTGGTGTCGGTGATCGGCCTGGAAAACATCGTCGTGGTCGAAACCAAAGACGCGATGATGATCGCCCACAAGGACAAGGTTCAGGGCGTCAAGCAGATGGTCAACACCCTCAACGAGCAGGGCCGCAGCGAAACCCAGAACCACTGCGAGGTCTACCGTCCGTGGGGCTCGTATGACTCGGTGGACATGGGCGGCCGCTTCCAGGTCAAGCACATCTCGGTGAAGCCGGGCGCGTGCCTGTCGTTGCAGATGCACCACCACCGCGCCGAACACTGGATCGTGGTCAGCGGCACCGCCGAAGTGACCTGCGATGACAACGTGTTCCTGCTCTGCGAGAACCAGTCGACCTACATCCCGATCGCTTCGGTGCATCGCCTGCGCAACCCGGGCAAGATCCCGCTGGAAATCATCGAAGTGCAGTCGGGTTCGTACCTGGGTGAAGACGATATCGAACGATTCGAAGACATCTACGGTCGCTCCACCCCGATCGAACGCGGCGTGTCGGTGAAAACCATCGCGCAGTGATCTCCCGGCAATAAGAAGCCCCCGTCCAGCCCGCTGCGTCCCCTATCCGCAGTGGGTTGGGCGGGGGCTTTTTTTAGAAGCAAAAGATCGCAGCCTGCGGCAGCTCCTACAGGGAAAACGCGTTCCAACTGTAGGAGCTGCCGCAGGCTGCGATCTTTTGACTTTACCCTGCCCATCGCCAACCTCACCTACGCTTAGGTAGGATGACCCTCTCTCTACTCGAGGTTGTGCGACATGTTCATCGGCGTCTTGCTGGTCATTACCTGGCTGATCCTGTTGCTGCGCTATCCGGCCAAGGCTGTGCCGGTATCTGTCGCGGCTGCCATTGGTTTGGGATTGGTCGCGGTCTGGGTGGTGTGGCTGGACAACCGCGAGCTCAAGCAACTGGCGCGTCTGGAGATGCGCATTGTCTATGCGCCTGAACAATGCCCGGCGGATCGTCCGCTGCAACTGAAAATGAAAAACGGCAACGACGTGCCGCTGACCGAATTACGCTGGCGCATTGCAGCCTACGCGCCCGGCGACACGGTCAATCTGGCCGACAACCAATACACCGCCCCGCGCTATCGCGGCCCCGGCGAACTGCAGGCCGGTGGCGACTGGGAAGACTGCCTGCCGCTGCCTCCGCTGCGCCCCGGTTATCGCCCACAAACCCTGGAGTTTCGCGCCGAGCGTTTGCAGGGCAGTTTCTCCGACTGATCCTTCTCCCCAGCTTTTTTTGCACAAGGAATGCGCCATGCCCGTTGCGTTGATTACCGGTTGCTCCAGCGGCATTGGCCGCGCCCTCGCCGATGCATTCAAAGCCGCCGGCTACGAAGTCTGGGCCACTGCGCGCAAAACCGAAGATGTCGCGGCCCTCACCGCTGCCGGGTTCACCGCCATTGCGCTGGACGTCAATGACAACGTGGCGCTGGAACAGCTCGCCGAACGCCTCAACCAGCAACACGGCGGCCTCGATGTGCTGATCAACAACGCCGGTTATGGCGCGATGGGGCCGCTGCTCGACGGCGGCGTGCCGGCCATGCAGCGCCAGTTCGAAACCAACGTGTTCTCGATTGTCGGCGTGACTCGCGCACTGTTCCCGATGCTGCGCCGGGCCAAGGGCCTGGTGGTGAACATCGGCAGTGTCTCAGGCGTGCTGGTGACGCCGTTCGCTGGCGCCTACTGCGCCTCGAAAGCGGCGGTGCATGCGCTGAGCGATGCCTTACGCATGGAGCTGGCGCCGTTCGGCATTCGCGTGATGGAGGTCCAGCCCGGGGCGATTCAGTCGAGCTTCGCCAAGAACGCAGGGCATGAGGCCGAGCAGTTGATCAACGAGCAATCGCCGTGGTTTCCGTTGCGCGAGGGGATTCGCGCGCGGGCCAAAGCATCGCAGGACAAGCCGACGCCGGCCAGTGAGTTTGCGGCTGAGTTGCTCAAGGCTGTGCAACAAAGCACACCGCCACGACTGATCCGCCTGGGTAATGGTAGCCGGGCGTTGCCGTTGCTGGCGATGGTGTTGCCCAAGGGGTTGCTGGAGTCGACGTTGATGCGGCGGTTCGGGTTGCGCGCAAAGCTCTGAGACCGGGTTGACGCTTTCGCGAGCAGGCTCGCTCCCACAGGAGAATGCATTCCTAATGTGGGAGATTCTATGTTGCTCAGCAACCCTAGAATCTC
>NZ_MVOO01000030.1:0-30862 GCF_002156405.1 Pseudomonas sp. SCPG-7
CGTGAACGTGGCCGTCCAGGTGATGCCGCCGTCGCTGCTGCTGACCGCGCTCAACGTACCGTTGGCGATGGTCAGGTCGGCATTGGTGAAACCGGTCACTGCTTCGCTGAAGGTGATGGTCACCAGCGAGGACTCGCCGACTTTCAGGCTGGGGTCGGACACGATGATGGTCGCGGTCGGCACCACGGTGTCGATGGTGTAATTGTTGGAGTTGGTGGTGCCGCTACCGGCGTTACCCGCGAGGTCCGCGATGCCGGTGTTGGCCAGCGTGATCAGGTTGGTCGCGTCGTTGACGCCCACGTTCGGCGTGAACGTCGCCGTCCAGGTGATGCCGCCATCGCTGCTGCTCACCGCCGTCAGGGTGCCGTTGGCAATCACAATGTCGGCGTTGCTGAAACCGGTCACCGCTTCACTGAAGGTGAAAGTCACCAGCGTCGTTTCGCCGGCCGTGAGGGTGCTGTCGGCAACCACGATGGTGGCGGTCGGGCGCTGGGTGTCGATGGCGTAGTTGTTGGAGTCGGTGGTGCCGCTGCCGGCATTGCCCGCCAGGTCGGCGATACCCGTGTTGTCCAGGGTAATCAGGTTGGTGGTGTCGGTGACGCTGGCACTCGGCGTGAACGTCGCGGTCCAGGTGATGCCGCCGTCGCTGCTGCTCACCGCACTCAGCGTACCGTTGGCGATGGTCAGGTCGGCGTTGGTGAAACCGGTCACCGCTTCGCTGAAGGTGATGGTCACCAGCGAGGTTTCACCGATCCGCAGGTTGTTGTCGGCCACCACGATGGTCGCGGTCGGGCGCACGGTATCGATGGCGTAGTTGTTGGAGTCGGTGGTCCCGCTGCCGGCGTTGCCGTTCAGATCCGCGATGCCGGTGTTGTTCAGGGTGATCAGGTTGGTCGCGTCGGTGATGCTGGCGGTCGGCGTGAAGGTCGCCGTCCAGGTAATGCCGCCGTCGCTGCTGCTGACCGCCGTCAAGGTGCCGTTGGCAATCGTCAGGTCGGCGTTGGTGAAGCCGGTCACGGCTTCGCTGAAGGTAATGGTCACCAGCGAGGTTTCGCCGATTTTCAGCGCGGTGTCTGCGACCACGATGGTCGCGGTGGGACGCGCGGTGTCGATGGCGTAGTTATTGGAATTGGTGGTGCCAGTGCCGGCATTGCCGGCCAGATCGACGACCCCGGTGTTATCCAGGGTGATCAGGTTGGTGGTGTCGGTGATGTTGCTGGTCGGGGTGAGCGTGGCGGTCCAGGTGATGCCGCCGTCACTGCTGCTCAGGCCGCTCAGGCTGCCGTTGGCCACGGTGAGGTCGGCGGTGGTGAAGCCGCTGACCGCTTCGCTGAAGGTGATGGTCACCAGCGAGGTTTCACCGACCGCCAAGTTGGTGTCGGCCACCACAATGGTCGCCGTCGGCCGCACGGTATCGATCACGTAGTTGGCCGAATCCGTCGTGCCGCTGCCGGCGTTGCCAGCGAGGTCGGCGATACCGGTGTTGTCCAGGGTGATCAGGTTGGTGGGGTCGGTGATGCTGGCGGTCGGAGTGAAGGTCCCGGTCCAGGTGATACCGCCGTCACTGCTGCTCACCGCGCTCAGCGTGCCGTTGGCGATGGTCAGGTCGGCGTTGGTGAAACCGGTCACGGCTTCACTGAACGTGAAAGTCACCAGCGAGGTATCGCCGATCTTCAACGCCGTATCGGACATCACGATGGTCACGGTCGGGCGCGCGGTATCGATCGCGTAATTGACGGAGCTGGTGGTGCCGACGCCCGCCACGCCGTCGCTGATCGCGGTCACCCCGGTGTTGTCGAGGGTGATCAGGTTGGTCGCGTCGGTGATGTTGTTGGTCGGAGTGAACGTCGCGGTCCAGGTCAGGCCGCCGTCGCTGCTGCTGACCGCTGTCAGCGTGCCGTTGGCAATGGTCAGGTCGGCGTTGGTGAAACCGCTCACCGCCCGGCTGAAGGTAATGGTCACCAGCGAGGTTTCGCCGATTTTCAACGCCGTGTCGGCCATCACGATGGTCGCGGTCGGTGGCTCAACATAAGCAGTGTTGAGCGTACCGCCGTTGTTGTAGATCGCCGCGAAGGCCAACGGTACAGAGCCCGTCACGCCGCCGCCCAGCTCTGTACCACCGGAGCCGCTGCCAGCCGCGTTACCGCTGATGGCGCTGAAGTTGGCGGCGGTGATCAGGACCGTGCCGCCCTGGTTCCAGATCGCACCGACACCCCGTCCGCCGTCGCCGCCGTTCAGGTTGTTGCTGCCCTGGCCGCTACCGCCGCCGCCACCGCCGCCCGCGCCGATGTTATTGCTGATGACCGAGGTGCCGACGATTTTCAACGTACCGGTCGAGGCGTTGTAAATCCCGCCGGCCGCATTGCCGCCGACGCCGCCAACCTTGTCCCAACCGGAGCCGCCACCGCCGCCGCCGATGGAAATCGTGCCGTTGTTGGCCGTGCCGCCATTGCCGCCGTTGCTGTAATAGGACACACCCACGCCACCGGCACCGCCGACGGTGGAGCCGCCGCGTCCGCCCATGTGCGTGGCGTCGTAGCCTCCGCCATAGCCACCCACGCCACCGCTGCCGGCCTGGCCGCCCAACGTTCCGGTACCCGGTCCGGCCGTACCGCCATGGCCGCCGCCCTGACCACCAAGGCCGCCGCCACCGCCACCACCGCCGCCGTAGTTGGCGGCCGTGACACCACCGCCACCGCCACCACCGGCCGCCGCGTTACCGGTGACCGAAACGTTGTTCAGCGTGAGGATACCGGCGTTGAAAATCCCGCCGCCCATGGCGCCGGTTGCCCCGTAGCCGCCATTGCCGCCGTTGCCAGAGACCAGACCCCGGGTAATCACCAGACCATCGAGGGTCACGGTGCTGCCGGAGGTGATTTCTACCACTCGGGTCTTGTACTGGCCATCGAGGGTGACGTCCGCGACGCCGTCGTTGTTCAGGTCGCCATCGACGGTGATGCTCTTGTTGATCAGCAGCTCAGAGGTGAGCTGTACCGTCATGCTGGTGCCGAAGGTCACGATGTCGCCGTTCTGCGCCGACGCCAGCGCTGCGCGCAGCGAGCCGACCCCGGTGTTCGCGTTGTTGGTGGCGGTCCACGTGGCGAGGCCCCACTGATACTCGCTCATCGACAGGGTCGACAGCACGTTGGCGCTCTCGATCTTGCCCGTGGCGATTTCCAGATCCCAGTCGCCGCCCACGCCGGTGCGGTTGTTCGAGGCGGCTACATCGCGGCCGGTCAATTGTGCCAGCGAGTCAACGAAGCTCAGGCCTCGGTCGCCCTCGGCGGTGTAGCAGCCGTAAATGAGGATGTCGCCGCCAACGTTCATGTCCTTGCCGATGTCCGCCAGCAGCGCACTGCGTTGCGCGACGTTGTCCGCCGACAGGTAACTGTTGCCGAGCCACAGGTCACCGGCGTTGCCGTGAGCGATGATCTGCACCGAGCTGACACCCGAATGCTGGTCGAGGTAATCAGCGATCTGCTGCAAGCCGTCCTTGCTGGCATCGAGCTTGACCACCTGCGCGCCGGGAGCAACGCCTTTGAGCAGGCTGTCGGCATCCTTGACCCGGGCATCGACGAACACCACGCTCTGGCCCGGTACGGCGACAGGGCTGGCAGCCGGCGTGGCATCGGCCTGGCCGTGGGTGTCCTTGCTGACCGACGGATGATCGACCGTGGGCGCCTTCGCTGCATCGGCAGTGGGGTGGCTGTCGGGCTGGGCCGCAGCGGTATCGGCCACGGTGGCCGCGACAGCGCCGTCGAACAGCATGCGCGGTTCCAGCGACATGATCAGCGGCGCAGCCAGCGTCCGTTGGCCTTCGGTTACCCGCGACTTTTGCTTGCTCCACCACATGTTGCTCACCCGGACTCGAACAGTTGTAAACGCATCAATGAAAAACGCCGCGATCAACTGATCGCGGCGTCGGACTTCATACGAATCACATTGGCAGCGCTGGCTGAGCCATCGAGCCAAAAGGACAGATCGGCGTATTGCTTGAACAGGTCCGGCGGCAGAATCGTGCGTCGGGACTGCAGGGCGACCTTGGGTTTGACCTTGTGCAGGCCGGCCACACCCAGGGCCTGGTCGAACTCCGGCGCGTCATAGGCCAGGTGTTCGAAATCGTGCTCGAACCAGGGTTCGCCAATGAAGTCGTAGACCAGCCGCAGCACCCGCTCCGGGGCCTGGGTCAACAAGTCGTAATCGACGATCAGCAGCGAATCGGCGTGCTCGCCGTAATAGGCTTCCTTGAGTGCCGCCCAGGCAAAACCGACCAGACGATTGCGCTGGGCCAGGGTTTCGCAGCGGCTGTAGACGGTGTTGCGCTCGACAGCATCGCCGAACAACTTGGTGTTTTCATAAGGATTGGCGCGGTACAACCGTTCCAGGCTGTCCATCACCCAGGCGACGTTGCGCACGCAGGCAATGACTTTGGCTTTGGGGAACAGATCGCTGATGGCCGGCAGGCGCGAACTCCACTGCCGGTTGGTGTCGAACACCACCGGTTTGTCAGCCTTGTCGGCGTAGTAGGCATCGAACAGTCCGCGCAGCAGGCGGCGGCGCATGTCGGTGTCGATCACCGCGCCGAATTCGCTGCCGGCGCTGCATTGTTCAAGGACACCGGAGAACAGCGCGCCGACCGGGCTGGTCATGCCGGCATGAAAGCGCGGGTTCTGCAGAAGAATCGCAGAAAGCAGGGTGGAACCTGAGCGCGGCAAGCCGGAGATAAAGTGGAACTGCTGCAATCCCTTCACCTTACTTTGTAAGTCCTTTTGTCCGACGAGCGTAGTCCAACAATACCCTTTCGACTAGTAGTGTTTTGATATCAAAATAGAGCAAAACGGACTATGAAAGCCCGTTTTAATCGCGAAAAAAATGGTGAAGCGTTTAAGTCATTTCTCCGTCGTTCCGTTATCAGTGGTCAACGAAAAAAGTCGCGCATTTGCGCCACCGGCATGGGTCTGATCACGCAGCTGCCAGGTCGTCGGCAAGGGTCGGAATGGATCAGGCACGTCCACGTCCAGATCGCCGATCAACCAGACGCGAGCACTGCCCTTGGGCAGGTCACCGAGTCGATCCAGATAGACTTCCTCGGACACCAGGGTGCCAAAACCGTAGTGATTCGGGCGCGTCGAACGACCATCGGCGGCGGGTGGGGTATACAGACGCACCTGAGCGTCAGTGCGGTTGTAGTAGACGTAACTGAGGTACCAGAGCATGTCGCTGGTGACGATCCGGTCACCGCTGACGAAATGCCGGTTGATGTAATCGACCATGACGTTGAACTGATCGTGCGGGTCGACCGTGGCGTTGGTGTTCACCCCCACCAACTCAACCCCGACCCATGACACCAGGATCGCCACCGCCAGCACACGAGCGCGGCGGTACAACCGGTCAATGGCCAGCGCCGCCAGCATCGGCAACCCCAGCGCATAGGCTGTCAGGTAACGCTCGATGAACACCGGGCTGATGAAGGACACCGCGAACACCAGCAACAACGGCATACCGGTGTAAAGCGCCAGCAAGACGCTGCCATGGTTCACGCTGCGGTCGCGGGCCACAGCCACGCCCGCCAGCGCCAGCAAGGCCAGCGGTACCCCGCAGAACAGCAACATCGGCAGATGCTCGCCGTCGTCCTGGATCAACCAGAGCCAGATCATCGACGGCAGTGAGGACAGGGTCACCGGATCTTCCCAGCCCACATCGCCACCGACCTTGAGTTCTTCCATGTGTTGCGTCAGATCAAGCAGGTTCGGCAACCACGGCAGGTAGAGCACGACGATGGCCAGATTGGCAAGCCACCAGTCCTTGCGCTGGATATGCCGCAGGCGATAACCCGGCAGCAGGCGAATAAGCCCCAGATACAGCCAATGGCTCAGCGCGGCCAGCACTGCAAAGTAGTGGGTGTACAACGCCGCGCTCATCAGCAATGCATAGATCAGCAGATACCGCCGGCCCTGCGAGCGCCTGACCCAGCAGATCAGCGCCAGTGTGGAACCGATCAAGAGCAAGCCGAGCAGCGAGTACATGCGCACTTCCTGGCTGTAGCGCACCGCCGTCGGCAGCAACGCCAACAGCACCCCGGCAATGATCGCGGCGCGGCGGGTGGCCAGGCGATCGACCAGGCAGACACCCAGCCCGACCGTGGCGATGCCAGCCACGGCGCTGAGGCTGCGAATCGACAGGATGCCTTCACCGAACAACCCGATCCAGCCATGCAGCAGCATGAAATACAACGGCGGATGCACGTCGAACGCCGCGTGCTGCCAAATACCGGTCAGCGAATAGCGCGCCAGCAGCAGGCTTGAGCCTTCGTCGCCCCAGATCGCGGCAGCGGTCAGGTCATAAAAACGCACCACCGTCGCCAACAACAGAATCGGTATCAGCCACTGCTGGCGAGCCCAGCGCCATAGACGCCGGACACCGGCATTCGGTGCGGCAAACGGGTCCTGGGTATCCCCCAGCGGAGTCTCGCGACGCGCTTCCATCAACCTTCCCTTACAGATTTACCGAGTCACAACCAGCATCACTCATTGCGCACACTGTAGGCCAGAGGCGAAGTCGACGCGCGGCCATGACGACGTCCGGCAAGTCCGCTGATCCGGGTCTACGCTACGGCTTGGCGTGACCTGCCCGCGCAAATGCAAGGCGTCAGCACAGCCTGTGTACCTGCCCTGCAACTAGGCTACCGCGCGGCGCGCCGACCACATAACAGAAGGATGAGGAACCATGGAAGTCTTTATGGGTACGATTCAACCGTTCGCCTTCAACTTCGCCCCCAGTGGCTGGGCCTTGTGCAACGGACAAATCCTGAGCATCTCGCAATACCAGGCATTGTTCGCCTTGCTGGGCACCTACTACGGCGGCAACGGCACGACCAATTTTCAGTTGCCCAACCTGCAAGGTCGGGTGCCGGTGGCACAGGGTAACGGACAGGGGCTGACGCCGCGTGTCATCGGTCAGGTGTATGGCACAGAAAACGTAACGGCCACGATCGCCAACATGCCCAACCACACCCACGCGATGACCGGCCTTTCCGCCAACACCGCCCTGCAACTGGCGGTGCCTGCAAGCAATCCGGCGACCGTACCCACCGCCACCAACTCGTACATCGGCGCGTCCGGCGGCGGCCCTGGCTCGGCGAACATCTATTCCGATGCCCAAGGTGCCACACCGGTTCCCATCAAAGGCCTGACCACCACGGTCACCGGGGACATTTCCTCCACGGGCGGCAGTCAGCCGTTATCCATCGTCAACCCCTCTCTGGTCGTCAACTTCAGCGTTGCCCTGAACGGGCTGTTCCCTTCGCGCAACTGAACAAACGTCGGGGGCCTCACGGCCCCCAGCCGTTCTTTTTTCAACGGAGTCAGATCATGCTGCAAGCGGTTCAGATCCAACACGTCCAGCCGTTGCTCGGACAGCAAAGCACGCTGCACCTGCCAGATGGCACGGCATTGCCGATCCACATCGAGTACCTCAACGAAGTCCACGCCGCGAAAACCCGCTACAGCGAGCGCATGCCGTTCTGCCTCGAATTCAACAGCCTGGTGCCGACCGGGTTCGTCGACGGCCTGTGCGCACTGGAGCTGCCGGAACTCGGGCGAGTGGAAGACATTTTCGTGTCACGAGTGCCGGCGATGGGGCGGGATCCGCAACTGGGTTACTTCTGCATGTCCTTCAACTGAAGTCCCGCCTCACTGCGGATACCACACCAGCCGCTCCGCCGCCGGGTTGTGCTCCTCTACCGCAAAGCCCAACGCCAGATAGTGTTGCCGCGCGTGAGGGTTGTTGGCCCAGACCACCGTTGCCACCGGGCAGCGGACCTGCTGCGCGGCCTTTTGCACGCCTTGCAACACCGCGCGGCCGTAACCCTTGCCCCGCGCCTGAGGGATGAAGGCGATGTACAACACGCGGATTTCATTGGGGCCGAAGTCGGTGCTCAGCGCCCCGATGGCCGTGCCAAGTTTTTCCACAACGTAGTGCATGGCGTTGGGATGGTTTTCACCCACGCCCTGTTCCTGCACCTGAAATTGCTGGGCGACCACTTGCTGCACCACTTCCTGCTCGCCGTCGATCCATTGCAGATCCGGGCGCGCCGACTGATAGAGGCGGTGCAAAAACGGCTCGTCGGTGGCCCGCGAAGGTCGCACCACCAATCCGTCTGCCGCCACATCTGCGTTGCTCGCCATGTTCACGCTCCCTAGAAACCGCTTTCCCTGACCCCCAGCGCCGCCAGCCGGCGCCAGGCCACGCCGAGTACCGACTCGCCGCTGCCCTGCAGCACCACCACACCGCGCAATGGTTGAACCGGGGTGGGTGGCTGATCCAGCGTAGTCAATCGCGCGCCATATTGCGCTTGTACAGGCTCGGCTCGTTGCAGTTGATCGCGGCGCACGGCAATCGGCCCGTGATGATCGGAGGTCAGCGCCTCCTGATCGACATAGGCCACTCCATTGGTATCGATTTCATCCAGTTTTACGGCGAGCGCCGGATGCATCGGATCATCGGCGATGAAGCGCCCGGTCGCACCCGGCTGGACCCGCCACAACTCGGCTTCGGCGATATAGCCGCGCAGGCGCGAACCGTCCTCGACCACCCGCGCCAGCGCATCCTTGCTCGACAGCCAGCGCCCCGGCGTCAGATTTGGCAGCACATCACGCACAGTGCCGGCATGGGGCGCGCGCAGCAGCAGGCGTTCGCGCCGAGCGCTCAGGCCACGGTATTGCGCCACGGCTTCGGCGAGGCGTTGCTCGATGATACTGGCGTCGGCCGCGGTTTCACTGCGACCGGCCTGTCGGCGCATCAGCAATTGCTGGATCTGGATTTCCCGACGGACGATGGCCTGCTGCGAATCGAGGTCCGGCGACTCCAGTTCGATCAACACATCACCCTGAGCGACCGTCTGCCCGTCCGTGACCTTGACTGTTTTGACCCGCGCCGCCACGGGCGCATGCAACGCACTGGCCCGACCGCCCTCAAGCATCGTCGGCAGTTCCACCGCGCTGCGCCACGGCACGATCAGCACCAGCAGCAGACCAAGCACAGCGAGACTGCTCAGCAGCACACGCGCACCGTGGGCCTGTTCGCGGCGGCTCCACCACTGACGCCACTCATTCATGATCGGCAGAAAGATGAACCACACCAGTTCCACCAGCATGAGGAAGATCCCCAACACTTTGAAAAACAGGTGATAGACCGCCAGCGCGATCCCGAAAAACAACGCCGCACGCCATAACCACGAGCCATACCCCCAGATCAGCAAACGCCGTTGCATCTTCGGCGACCAAGGCTCCGGCGCCGGAGCACCATAGCCGAACAAAAATTCGCGCAACCGCCAGCGACACAGGGCAAAGGCCCGGCCCTGCAGGTTGTCGACCTCCCACAAGTCGCTGAGCAAAAAGTAACCATCGAAACGCATGAACGGGTTGAGATTGACCACCAGCGTGGTGATCCAGGTCGCACTGGCGAGCATGAACGCCGCTGTTCGAGCCGGGCCGTCGGGCAATAGCGACCAGACCAGCAACGCGATGCACGCCAGCAACAACTCCGCCAGCACCCCGCCGGCACCGATCAGCAGCCGCGCACGCCGATCATTGACCCGCCAGGCATCGCTGACATCGGTGTAGAACATCGGCAGGAGCACCATGAACGCCACGCCCATGCTCTGCACCCGACAGCCGGCGCGCTTGGCCATGAATGCGTGGCCAAACTCGTGACAGAGCTTGGCGAAGAACAGCGCCACACCAAACGAGAGCGCCCCACCGAGGCTGAACAGGTGCGGAAAGGTGCCGACAAAGCGCTGCCAGTCCCGCGAAACCAGAAACACCCCGAGCGCCAGCGTTACCGGCAGACCGACGCGCAACAGTCGAGGTCCGAAGCGCTCCAGCCACGGCCACGCGCGATTGAGAAAAGCGTCCGGGCGCCACAATGGAATGCGAAAAAACAGATATTGGTGAAGCAGGATTTTCCACACGCTCTGCCGTTGCGCGAGGGCCTTGAGCGAGTAACTGGCACGCTGCTGATCGTCGAGGGCGCTGATCAGGTCATGCCCGCGCAGAAATGTCAGCAGTTGCTCCAACTCGACACCGTCCAGCGGCAAGCCCGGTTCGCGGTTGGCGGCGCGCAGCACTTGCTCGGGATCGCCCAGCGACCAGTGGCGCAACAGACGCATCGCCGCCGCACCGAGTTTGAAATACCGACCGCGCACCGGATCGGCCAGGGTCCAGCGCGGTGAACCGTCCAGTGCCGGCGCCGCGGGCGACAGTTGCAGGTCGGCACGCAGGCTCGGCAGATTCATTTACAGGCCCACGCTCTGGCGCAGACCGGCGAGCGGGCGGCGCAGCAGGTACAAGGCCAGCGGCGCGCGGTCGCCGAATATCTTGGCCGTACCGCGCAGGCCGATGCGCGGCGGTGCCTCGGTAAAATTCGCATCCAGTCGATACGCCAGTTGGCCGCCGGCCGTGGGCTGCGCTTCATAGGCCGAACGCTCAAGTCTGGCGGTGTGGCGTTGCAGCGGATCGCTGTCGAGGAACAACGCAATATCGGCGCCCGGTTCCAGCGCAATCGCGTCGCCCACCGCCAGTTCGATGCGCAGTTCGGCCTGATTCGGGTCGGCGATTTCCATCAAGCGCTCGCCGGTCTGCACCGGTCTGCCGGTCAGGCGTTCGGCATCGGCGAACACTGCAATGCCGTCACGCTCGGCGCGCACTTCGCTGCGCGCCAGCAACTCGCGGGCGTAATCGCGCTCGGCGCGTTTTTGCTCGGCGCGGGCGGCGAGCAAATCGACCCTGGCACTGGACTCGGCATCGGCAAATGAACGTTGCGAGTTGGATTTCAGCTCTGCTTCCGCCACGCCCAAGGCACGCTCGGCCACATCGGCCTGGGCCTTGAGGGTGGTGCTTTCAAACCGCAGCAGCAGGTCGCCGGTTTTCACCGGTTGATTGGGCTTGACCAGAAACTCGGCGATCACCCCGTCCAGCGGCGCCGCCACCACGCGCCCGCCCTGCGGCACCACCTCGGCCGGGGCCAGCACTGACTGGCGCACCGGGATCAACAACCCGAGCAACAGCACCGCCACCAGCGCCACCTGACGCTTGCGCGTCCAGCGCAACCGCCACGGTTTGCGCGGCTGCAGCGCCAGCCACGCATGGCTGTAGGTGTCGCCCAGTTGTGACAACAGAACTTGTTCGGAAGGATTCCACGGCACGTCGCGGGCCAGCCACAAACCGCCGAACACCTCTCCCTCGCGGTCGATCAGTGGCAGCCAGAACACCTGAGCGGCAGACAGACTGCGCCAGTCAGCCTGAATCGCTTCGCCCACCCGCTCAGGCGTGATGACCCGCGCAATCTTCAATCCATCCTGCTTGAACAACTGCGCCACCGCCTGCTCGACGAATGCCACAAACGGTGCATTCGGCTCGACCGTACTGACGCCAGTCACCGCCTGTACCTTGCCAGCGATCAGTAATGCCGCATGGCGATACCCGAACAGCGCCTGGCCGTCGTTGACCAGGCTATAGGCCAGTTGCGAGGCATCGCGAGCAGCGCGTGTCTGTCGTTCGAGATCCAGAAACCGCGCAAACACCTGTTCGGCGCCGCCGGCCACCGGGGCGTTCATTTAAGCTCCGCAAAATGCGCCGTGCCGCTCATGCCGGCGAGCAAGCCCTTGGCTTCGGGAAGTGTGGCGACCAGCAACAGGGTCTGACTGCCTTCGTCAATCCGCGCACCGAGTCGTTTGACCGTGGCGTCGATGGGCTGGCCAGTCTCATCGGGAACGAAACTGAAGGTCTGGCCTGGCTTGAGTCTGGCCATCCAGCGTGAGGGCACCAGCAGGTGAATTTCCAGGGTACGGTTGTCGACGACATCGAGCAGTGGCGCGCCGGCCGGCACACTTTCGTAGCGTTGTACCTTGCGCTCGACCACTTGCCCGTCGAACGGTGCAACCACGCTGCAGCGTTTGACCTGAACCTGATAAACCTGAGATTGCGCCTGGGTCTCGCTGACCTTGGCCTCGGCCCGCGCCACTTCGAAACGCCCGACGGAATTGAGCGCCGCCAGTTGCCGATTGTGCGCCAGCTCCTCACCGGCACCGCGACTGGCGGCCTGGGCGGCATTGAGCTGCGCCTGATACGCCGAGCAATCGAACTTCGCCAGCACATCGCCCTTCTTGAACGACTCGCCCTCGCTGAACGGCAACTCGACAATCCGCCCGGACAACTCACTGGCCAGCGTCGCCTGATCCCGAGCGCGCAACACACCCCGCGCCTCACTGCTCGCCGTGGCTGTCACAGGCGCTGCGTTATCCAGCAGCGGATCGTCTGGCCCGGGCGTTTGCGCCTGAACTGCACACGTAACAAAGGTCAATCCGATAACCCAACCGCGCAAACGCTGCATAACCGCTACTCCCTGACGGATGAGCGGAGTCTACGACAGCGGGGAATAGCGTCAAGCGAAAGGCCATCATTCGGGTGTGAGAATCAACGCTGCGCCATCTCCCCCACCGGATACACCGACTCCCATCCCCCACCCAACGCCTTGTATAACCCGACCATCGCCAACGACACACCCGTCGAACTCTCCACCCACTGCTCCTGACTGGCCAGCAACGCGCCTTGCACGGTAAGGACGTTGACGAAATCGACCACGCCTTCGACGTATTGCTGTTGCGCGGTGCGCAGGGCGATCTGGTTCTGCCGCACGGCTTCGGCGAGGCTGTCGCGGCGGCGTTGGCTGGCGTTGTAGGCGGTCAGTTGATCGTCGATTTCATGCCAGGCGCGCAGCACGGTCTGCTGATAGGCGATGGCCGCTTCCTGTTGCTGGGCTTCGCGCAGTTGCAGCACGCCGCGCAGGCGGCCGCCGTCGAACAGCGGCAGGCTGAATTGCGGGCCGATACCAAAAGCTCGCGAGCCCCAGGAACCGAAATCGCTCAGTTGCATTGCCTGCGAGCCGAGATTGCCGGACAGGGTGATGCGCGGATAGAAGTCGCCTTTGGCCACGCCGATGTTGGCAGTGGCGGCGTGCAGGCGCGCCTCGGCCTGGCGGATGTCCGGTCGGCGTTCGGCCAGTTGCGACGGCAGGCCGATGGCGACTTGCAGCGGTGACTGCGGCACGGCAGCGTCTGTGGATAACTCTTTGGCCAGCGCTTGCGGTGGCTCGCCCATCAACAGACTGATCGCGTTGATCAGTTGCGACTGGCGTTGTTCAAGCGCTGGCAGACGCGATTCGATGGCCGCGACCTGAGCGGCGGCTTCAGCGACGTCCAGATCGGTCGCCACACCGTCGTTCAGGCGCAGTTGCGACAGCTTGAGGCTGTGCCGGGCGACATCGAGGTTCTGCTCGGTGACCGCGCGGGTGTTCTGCACGCCGCGCAGCTGGATGTAGTTCTGTGCGGTGTCGGCGAGGACCGCGAGCAGCACGCCGCGCCGATCGTTTTCGGCGACGTCGAGGGTGGCATCGGCAGCCTCGGTCTCGCGGCGCACGCGGCCCCAGACATCCAGTTCCCACGAGGCGGAGAAACCGGCGTCCCACAGGTTGAAGGCGGAATCGCCGTTGTGCCCGGACGGGTCATTCAGGCCTTCGCCGCTGTTGCGTTTGCGCGCGTAGCTGCCGGTAGCGGCGGTGTTCGGGTAGCGATCCGCGGTGATCACCTGGCGCGCGGCACGGCTTTGTTGCAAGCGGCTGCCGGCCAGTTGCAGATCAAGGTTGCTGTTCATCGCCCGCTGGGTCAGGGCTGAGAGTTGCGGGTCGTGGAAAACCTCCCACCAGCGTTCGTTCAGCGGTTCGCTGACCGCCTGGCTGGGGGCGGACTTGGCGGGTTTGGCCCAGTCGGTGATCTGTGTGGCTTCGGGCTTGTGGAAGTCCGGGCCGACGGTGCAGGCGCTGAGGCCAAGGGTAAGCAAGGCACTTAAGGTGAGTTGCTGCCACGGGCCTCTTCGCTGGCAAGCCAGCTCCCACAGAGAACTCTGTTTGGAGTGAGAATCCCGGCCAGTCTGCACACCCTCTGTGGGAGCTGGCTTGCCAGCGATGTCGCCAGCCGATTCAACAAAAATCATCGCTGAGTCACCTCGCGTTCCGCCGGCGCCGAACGGCGAGTGTCGATACTCGCCTCCACCGACATGCCCACACGCAAACGCTCGGCAAACGGCTGACCCGGCTCAAGCACGATTTTCACCGGAATCCGCTGCACGACTTTGGTGAAGTTGCCCGTGGCGTTATCCGGTTTCACCGCGGCGAATGTCACGCCGGTCGCCGGGGCGATGCTTTCGACGCGACCGTTCAAGGCCTCGCCGCCGAGGCTGTCGACGCGTACCTGTACGTGCTGCCCCGGCTGCACGTCGGTAAGTTGGGTTTCCTGGAAGTTGGCAACCACATACGCCTGCTGCAACGGCACCACCGCCAGCAGCTTGCTGCCCGGCGTGACATAGGCTCCGACGCGCACCGCACGCTCGCCGACCATGCCGTCCTGCGGCGCAGTGATGCGCGTATACGACAGCTCGAAACTGGCAATTTCCAGTGCCGCTTGCGCATGCTTCAGATTCCCTTCGGCGGCATCGCGTTGCGCCGTGAGAATCTCCACCTGCTTGCGTTCAGCCGCGAGCTTCGCGCTGGCCGTATCGAGCCGTGCGCTCGCCTGATCGATGCGCGTACGCGCCTGTTGCGCGTTCTGCACCGTGCCGGCGCCGACGCCAGCGAGGTGGTTGTAGCGATTGAGCTCTTGCTGGGCGAAGGCCATTTCTGCCTTGGCCGAGACCACCGAGGCCTGCGCCTGAGCAATCACCGAGGTCTGCCGCTCCAGCGTCGCCTTGGCGTTTTGCAGCTGAGCCCGGGCGACCAGGGTTTGCGCATCGGCCGCTTCAGCGGCGGCGCGCAAATCGCGATCATCGATCAACGCCAGCAATTGCCCGGCCTTGACCTGCTGGTTGTCTTCCACCAGCACTTCCTTGATGAACCCGGCCACGCGCGGCACCACTAACGTGTAGTCAGCGGAAACGAACGCGTCGTTGGTGTTTTGCTGGGTGCGCTTGCCGAACAGTCCCGGCACCGCCAGGGACAGCAACACGCCGACCGCCAGTGCGGCGGCCACGGCCACCGCGAGTTTTTGCTTTGCTTGAGTCGTCATAAAAACCTTCGGTATCTGTGAAGCAATCAGGTCGGCGCGCGCGGCGGAAAAATCCGCGTCGGCAGCCAGAAAATCAGCAGGATCAGCGCCACCGCGACGCCGGCCATGCACACATAGAGATCAGAGGACGTCAGCACCACGGCCTGTTCGTGCAGGCGATGGGCAAGGCCCGGATCGCTGCGATCGGCCAACGGTGAATTACCGAGGTTGTCGATCAACATGGTCGAGTGAAAATGCAGGCGCGCGGTGGTCAGCGCCTCGATGACGCCGGTGGCGATCACCGCCGCGAGGCCTTTCACCGTGTTGAACCACGCCGAAGCGAACGGGCCGTCCTGCGGCTGGATGCTGCCGGTGGAGAGCATCAACAGCGGCAGCACCGACATCGGCTGACCGAAAATCTGCAACCATTGCAGGACGTAGAAATTGTCGCGGATCCACTCCGAAGTCAGCAGCGACCCGCCCAGACAGGACAGCGTGAGCATGCTCAAACCGATGCCCAGCACCCAGCGACAGTCGACCCAGCGCAGGTTGCACAAAGCCGCCACCAGCGGCAGCGCAATCAACTGCGGCAACGCCGCGATCAACATGATCGGCGCGGTCTGCACCGGGCGATAACCCTGCACCTGCGCGAGATAGCTCGACGGAATCAGCACCACCGCCTGCAATACCACCAGCACCCCGGCCAGGGTCATCAGTGCGAACGCCAGGTTGCGAATTCCGAGCATCTGCAGCTTGAAAAACGGAATCGGCTGCGACCATTCATGGATCAGAAACGCCAGCAGCAACAGCGCGCCGGCGCCGAGCAATGCGCAGATCAGGCTCGACTCGAACCAGTCCAGCCGATTGCCCTGGAGCAAGCCAATCACCAGCATGCAGATCGCCGGAAAACCCAGCAGCAGGCCTTTCCAGTTGAACGTCTTGAGGCGCTCCAGGCGCAGCGGATCCTGCGGAATGCCCCAGGCCACCATCGCCATGGCAATCAGACACGGCACGATGATTTGCCAGAACGTCCATTGCCAGCCGACGTACTCGCTCCACAACCCGGCCAGCGGCGTGCCAAGACCCGGGCCGAACGTCGCCGTCAGCGCATAGCCGGCCAGGCCATAAAGTTTGAAATTGGCCGGCAGAAAGCGCAGGGCGACGGTCATCAGCATCGGCGGCAACGCGCCGCCCGCCAGGCCTTGCAAGGTGCGCATCAGCAGCAGGCTTTCGTAGTTCGGGGCAAACGGGCACAGCACGCCGAGCAGCGTGAACAGGCTGATCGCGCAGAGGGTGAAGCGGCGCAGGGAAAACGTCACCGAGCACCACGGCGCAAACGCCATCGCCGCCACCGAAGTCGCGGCGTAGCAGGACACCAGCCAGGTGCCTTCGTCGTAACCGATGTTCAGCGCACCACGGATGTCGGCCAAAGCGACTTTGGTCACCATCTCGTTGAGGCCCGAGACCAGCACCGCCAGCAGCACGCCGACCAGACCAGTGATGATCCGCGCGCCGAAGACCGGTGGCGTGGCCGCCGTCGCCGGACTGGCCGCAGCGACGGGCGCCGGGACGGTCAGGGATGTCATGAATACACACTCCGGAGGGAAAAATACCGGAGCATTTTAGTAAGGCTTATTGCTGACGAAAATTGACTTATCGGCAGGTTATAAGTGCGTCAGACACAATTGTTTAAAGCAAAAGATCGCAGCCTTCGGCAGCTCCTACGGACTGCGCTTCCCTGTAGGAGCTGCCGAAGGCTGCGATCTTTTGGCCCTTCAGGGCTGCGCGGCCAGCCAGGTTTCGTCGCAACACGCCTTGAGCGTTTCGCGCAGCCAGCGGTGTGCCGGGTCCTTGTCGAAGCGCGGGTGCCAGGCCTGGGTCAGCATCAGCGTCGGCAACGGGATCGGCAGATTGAACGAGCGCAGCTTCAGGCCCAGTCGGCGCACGCTGAGCAACGCTTCCTTGGGCACCGGCAGGATCAGGTCGGAATCGGGCAAGGCAAACATCGCCGCGTGGAAGCTTGGTGCAATCACCGCCACCCGCCGCTCCAGGCCCAAGGCGTTCAACGCAGTGTCGATGGGGCCGCGAGCAATGCCACGGCGCGACATGCTGATATGCGAATAACCGGCATAGCGCTCGGCGGTGATTTCGCCGTCGAGCAGTGGATGATCCTCACGTACCAGACCGACGAAATGCGTGGAAAACAGGTTCTGCACTTTGACTTCCGGGGTCACCGGACGGGTGTTGCTGACACTCAGATCAATCCGTCCTTCACGCAGCGCTTCGTCGTCGCCATCGCCTTCGGGAACGAAGCGCAATTCGCAGTGCGGCGCCTGCTGGTCGAGAGTGTCGAACAGCTTGCCGCCATATACGCCGATGAAAAAGTCGTTGGCGCGGATGCTGAAACGCCGCCGCAAGGTACCCAAATCCACGCTGTCGGCGGAGCGAAACAGCAGCGCCGCCTGCTCGACCACATCGCGCACCTGCTCGCGCAGCTCAAGGGCTTTGGGCGTAGGCACCAGGCCACGGCCGGCGCGCACCAGGATCGGATCGCCAATGGCTTCGCGAATACGCGTCAGGGTGCGGCTCATGGCGGCAGGGCTGAGGTTCATCCGCCGCGCGGCGCCAACCACACTGCCCTCGTCGAGCAGAGCGTCGAGGGCGACCAGGAGGTTCATGTCCGGGAGTTGCATGCAGAGCACTCATGGCTGATCTGAATTGATCCGGGTGCAATGCTAGCAAACATCCCTCAAGTTGGCGGCTATAAGCACGCCATCGCTGGCAAGCCGGGTCCCACAGGATTTTCGGCGGTCACAGAATGAGTGAACGCCACAATCCCTGAGGGAGCTGGCTTGCCAGCGATGGGGCCAGCTCAGTCAATACACATCAGCGCTGCATGCCCCAGCGTTTTACAGTGACCCGCTCCAGCGTGTCGAACACCAGATTCTCCACCAGCAACCCGATCAGGATCACCACCGCCAATCCGGCAAACACCTTGTCGGTGTACAGCTCATTGCGGTTCTGGAAGATGTACCAGCCTAACCCGCCCTTGCCGCTGGTGGCGCCGAACACCAGCTCGGCGGCGATCAGCGTGCGCCAGGCAAACGCCCAGCCGATTTTCAGCCCGGCGAGGATCGACGGCAGCGCTGCCGGGATCAGGATGAACAGCACAAAACGCATGCCCTTCAGCCCGTAGTTACGCCCGGCCATGCGCAGGGTTTCCGAGACGCCGAGAAAGCCTGCGTAGGTGTTCAACGCCAGCGCCCACAGCACCGAATGCACCAGCACGAAAATCAGGCTGTTCTGCCCCAGTCCAAACCAAAGTAGTGCCAGCGGCAGCAAGGCAATCGCCGGCAGCGGGTTGAACATCGAGGTCAGGGTGCTCAGCAGATCCCGACCAAACTGGGTCGACACCGCCAGTGTGGTCAGGGCGAATGCCAGGACGATGCCGATCAGATAGCCCTTGATCAGCACCACCAGCGATATCCACACCTTGCCCAGCAGCTCGCCGCTGAGCAGGCCGTCGTACAGCGCGTGGCCGGTCTGCAGAACGCTCGGCAGCAGCAGGTCGTTGTTCTGCACCCGGGCGATCACTTCCCAGAGGATCGCCAGCAGAATCAGGATCACACTCTTACGCAGCCAGCCCTGTTGCCACAGGCGCTGCGCCAACGGCAATTCGCGCTCAAGCGGCACGCTGGTCAATGGTTCAAGGACGGTTTCAAACTCTTGTCGTACAGACGATGGTTGGCTCATCGGGCAATCCTCCAGAACGCTCAATAAGCGATACGAATGTCGTTGAAGTCATGGTCACGCTCGGTCTCCGGCGACTGGCCTTCATCGAACAGCAAGCGGTGAATGCGCCGTGCCGATTCCTGAAACGCCACGCCGCCGAGGCTTTGCAGATCGTATTGATGGCTGTGCACCTCAGCGCGTACCCGCCCCGGATGTGGCGACAGCAGCAGGATGCGATTGCCGACCACCAGCGCCTCTTCAATCGAGTGGGTGACGAACAGCAAGGTGAAGCGCACTTCTTCCCAGAGCAGCAGCAATTCTTCCTGCATCTTGCGCCGGGTCAGCGCATCCAGCGCGGCGAATGGCTCGTCCATCAGAAGGATTTTCGGCTGCATCGCCAACGCCCGGGCAATCGCCACCCGCGCCTTCATGCCGCCGGACAAGGTGTGAGGATAGGCGTCGGCAAACGCCGCCAGTCCGACTTTTTCCAGATAGTGCAGCGCGCGTTGTTCAGCGTCTTTTTTGTTCAAGGTTCGTGAGGCCAGCAGCGGAAACATCACGTTCTGTTTCACGGTTTTCCACGGCGGCAGTTGATCGAACTCCTGGAACACTACGATCCGGTCCGGACCGGGTCCCTCGACCCGCTGACCTTGCAGGCGAATCTCGCCTTCGCTCGGTGCGATGAAACCGGCAGCGGCCTTGAGCAAAGTCGACTTGCCGCAGCCGGACGGGCCGAGCAGCACAAAGCGGTCCGCCGGATCGATTTCGAAGCTGACCTGATGGGTGGCCCGCACCACCCGTTGCGGAGTGCGGTATTCGAGGCTGACGTTATCCACCGCCAGCAGCGCTTGCGTGCTGGCGACCGGGTTGCTGGCCGCGTGGCCTTGCAAAGGGGCGTTCATCTCGATCAGCTCCCCTGCAGCGGTTTGGCGTCCTGGAAGAAGTAGTCCTTCCACGACTCGGGTTTGTTCTTGATCGCGCCGACGCGGTAGAGGAATTCGGCCAGCGGATAGGTATTTTTCGGCGTGACGCTGAATTCGAATTGCGGGTTGTCGATGATTTTCAGCAGCTCGGCGCGGTCGATCTTGGCCTTGGTCACGCGGATGTAGGTGTCCGCTGCCGCGCCCTTATCGTTCTGCGCAAATTGCGCGGCTTCGCTCAGCGCTTCGACGAAGGCCTTGTAGGTTTTCGGGTTCTCGTTGCGGAATTTCTCGGTGGCAAACAGCACCGTCGGCGAGTTCGGGCCGAGGATGTCGTAGGAGTTGAGCACCACGTGCACGTTGGAATTCTGCAGCGCCTGATCCTGGAACGGCGGGTTGGAGAAATGCCCGGTCAGCTCGGTGCCGCCGGCAATCAGCGCAGCGGTCGCATCCGGGTGCGGCACGGCGATGGTGTACTTGTCGAGGCGATTGAATTCCTTGTCTCCCCATTGTTTGGCCGCGGCGAATTGCAGGAAGCGCGACTGCACCGACACGCCCACCGCCGGCACCGCAATGCGGTCCTTCTCGGTGAAGTCGGCAATGGTTTTGACCTTGGGATTGTTGCTGACCAGGTAGTACGGGAAGTTGCCGAGCGAGGCGACTGCCTTGACGTTCTGCTTGCCGTGGGTGCGATCCCAGATGGTCAGCAGCGGGCCGACGCCGGCGCCGGCAATGTCGATAGAACCCGACAACAGCGCATCGTTGACCGCCGCGCCGCCCGAGAGCTGCGTCCAGTCGACCTTGATGTCGAGACCTTCCTGCTTGCCGTACTTCTCGATCAGGCCCTGATCGCGCACCACGTTGAGCAATAAATAGACAATCCCGAACTGTTCGGCGATGCGGATTTCACCTTCGGCGTGGGCCACGGTTGGCACCACCAGGCTACCGGCAAGCAGGCTGAAACCCAGGCCGATGGCCGCCGCCAGCGGTGCAAATGGAAGACGTTTGGACATGATCGAATCTCCGGCAAATCAGAAAGGCGCGTCGCCCTGGATGGTCGTGCGATACAGCTTGCGGCGCAGGTGCGCGGGGCAGCCCGCGGCAAGGTGGATCAGCGAACGGTTGTCCCAGAACACCATGTCGTGGGGCTGCCACTGATGGCGGTAGATGTTTTGCGGCAGCACGCTGTGGGCGTAGAGCTCGGCCAGCAGTTGTTTGCTCTCGTCTTCCGGCAGGCCGACGATGCGGGTGGTGAAGCCCTCGCTGACGAACAACGCCTTGCGGCCGTTTTCCGGGTGAGTGCGAACGATCGGGTGTACCACTTCGGCGACCTGCGCCAGCTGTTCCGGGGTCAGGGTCGGACGCCAGTTGCCTTCGAATTTTGTTTCGCTGTAGCGCGCGGTGTAGGAATGCGCGGCCGAGCGGCCTTCCACGGCTTTGCGCAGGGCCTCGGGCAGGCTGTCCCAGGCTTTGTGCATGTCGGCAAACAGGGTGTCGCCGCCCTCGGACGGCAACTCCTGGGCGTGCAGCATCGAGCCAAGGCTCGGCAGCTCCTTATAGGAAAGATCCGAATGCCAGAACTTGCCGGCATCGCCGAGGCCGATGTTCTGGCCGTTCTCGACGATGTTGGAAACGATGAGGATTTCCGGGTGATTGGCCAGCAGGAACTGCTTGAGCACGTGGATCTGCAGCACGCCGAAGAGGCGGCTGAAATCGATCTGCTGTTGCGGGGTGATGCGCTGGTCGCGGAACACCACGACATGGTGATCCAGATGCGCGCGATGAATGCGGGCGAAGTCCTGATCGTTGACCGGCCGGGTCAGGTCCAGGCCGATGATCTCGGCACCGACGGCACCGCTGAACGGACGGATTTCAAAGCTTTGCGGCGCGGCAGTCGCGGCGCTTGGGGTGGCAGTAGCTGCGGACATCTTTCAATCTCCCACGCACGGCGCGCTCACAGGCGCGCACGTCGATCAGACACTCACGCTGGATTGCGTGTCGGTTCAGGTCGTGCGGCGCGCCGATTGGTCGGCAGGTACGCAGGTGGGTGACTTTAAAGCTATAAGAACTGGAAATTAAATACCGTTAATGAATAACGATATGGCGGATGGTGAGGAATGGACGGGATGGTGAGTGACGATTTGTGTCACTTCTAGGCGTAATGGGGCAACTTTACTGGCGCCTTCGCTGGCAAGCCAGCTCCCACAGTTTCCGATGACGAGCACACAATCGTGTTCCAGCCGAAAACTCTGTGGGAGCTGGCTTGCCAGCGATGAGGCGGTAATGACCACTAGAGAATTAACGCTCGTGCAGTGCCTCGGCCCGCGCCCGAATGATCGGCTTGAGCAGATAGCTCAGCACCGACTTCTTGCCGGTGATGATATCCACCGACGCGACCATCCCCGGAATGATCAGCAGCGGCTTGTCATCGGTGCCCAAGTGGCTGCGCTCGGTGCGCACCTTGATCATGTAGTAGGTGGTTTTCTTGTCTTCGTCGGTGATGGTGTCGGCGCCAATCTGCTCCAGTTTGGCTTTCAGTCCGCCGTAAATGGTGTAGTCGTACGCGGTGAATTTGACGATCGCTTCCTGCCCCGGATGCAGGAAGGCAATGTCCTGCGGGCGGATCTTGGCTTCGACCAGCAAGGTGTCGTCCAGCGGCACGATTTCCACCATGTCGCTGCCCGGCTGGATCACGCCGCCAATGGTGTTGACCAGCAACTTGTTGACGATGCCGCGCACCGGCGAGGTGACCAGCGTCCGGCTAACCCGGTCTTCCAGCGCTTTGCCGGTGGCCTGGGCCTTGTTCAGGTCGGTGCGGGCTTCGTTGAGCTGAGTCAGCGCTTCGCTGCGGAATTTGCCGCGCGTCTCGTCGATCTTGCGTTGTACTTCCTTGATCGCCGATTCGGCGCGCGGGATGGCCAGCGTGGTGGCGTCGAGCTGACCACGGGTTTCGACTTCGGCACGCTTGAGGCGCAGCACTTCCACCGGCGATACGGCACCCTGTGCCACCAGTGGTTCGGACATGTTGATTTCCTGGCGCTGCAGGCCCAGTTGCTGACGATATTGCGCTTGCTTGGAACTGAATTCGCGCAGTTCTTGCTGACGCTGAATCAGTTGTTCCTGCAGGCCACCGATTTCGTCATGCAATTGCTGACGACGGCTGATGTACAACGACTCTTCGCTTTTCGCCTGACCCGGCACGGCTTTGAGCACGTCTTCCGGGAAGTTCAGCGGACGGTCATCGACCTCGGCGCTCAGGCGTTCGACGCGCAACAGCATCGACAGGCGATCAGCTTCGGTTTCGCCGACGTTGGAAGCAAATCGCGTATCGTCCAGGCGAATCAGCGGTGCGCCGGCCTCGACGATCTGGCCTTCCTTGACGAACATTTCCGAAACGATCCCGCCCTCCAGGTTCTGGATTTTCTGGATCTTCGACGACGGAATCGCCTTGCCGTCGCCCTTGGTCACTTCGTCGATCACGGCGAAGTTGGCCCACAGCAGCAGGAACAGGAAGAAGCCGATGATTGCCCAGATGGTCAGGCGCACGACGCGCGGGGCGTCCTCGATCAGCGCTTTGTTGACCTCCGGCAGCGGCTGGCCCTGCAGCGAGGCAGAACCCTTGAAGTAGCGACGGATCGACTCTTTGACACCCGACTTAAGCAACACTGATCTGCCCCTTCTTCAACGCTTCCATCACGGCGGCTTTCGGGCCATCGGCGAGAATCTGTCCACGGTCGACCACCAGCAGCCGGTCGACCAGCGACAGCAGCGAGGCCCGGTGCGTCACCAGCACCACGGTCTTGTTTTCAACGACGGCGGCCAGGCGTTGCTTGAGGCGTTCTTCGCCGGTGTTGTCCATGGCGCTGGTCGGTTCGTCGAGCAGCAGGATCGGCGGGTTGAGCAGCAGCGCCCGCGCCAGTGCGACGTTCTGCCGTTGGCCGCCGGACAGGTTCTGCCCGCGTTCACCGACTTGCAGTTCATAACCCTGCGGATGCAGGCGGGCGAATTCGTGCACGCCCGCGAGCTCTGCGGCTTGCAGCACCAGTTCGTCTTCGACATAACGCGCGCCGGAAACCAGATTGTCGCGCAGGGTACCGGCGAGCAGCTGGATGTCCTGCGGCACGTAGCCGATGTTGTAGCGCAGCTCGCTGACGTCGATCTGGCGGATGTCGACGCCATCTACCAGCAGTGCGCCGTCATCCGGTTGGTACAGGCCGACCAGCAGTTTCGCCAGCGAACTCTTGCCCGAACCGCTGCGGCCGATGATGCCGATCTTCTCGCCGGGACGGATCACCAGGTTGATGTTCTTCAGCGCCGGGTTCTGCTGTTCCGGGTAGGTGAAGTTCAACTGACGGCACTCGATCGCGCCTTGCAGCACCTTGCGGCTCAGCGGACGCTCTTCAAAATTGCGCTCCTGCGGCAGCTCCATCATCTGGTCAACCGAGGTCATGGTCACCCGCGCCTGCTGGTAGCGGGTCAACAGACCGGACAACGACGCCAGTGGGCTGAGCGCACGGCCGCTGAGCATGTAGCAAGCAATCAGACCGCCCATGCTCAGGTTGCCGGCGATGATCTGGTACACGCCGAAGACGATCATGATCACCCCGGCCAGTTGCTGGATCAGCAGGGTGATGTTCATCGCCAGACCGGAGAGCATTTTCACCCGCAGTTCGAGGCGGCTGAGGGTGCCGATGGTCTGCTCCCACTGATACTGGCGTTCGCTTTCGGCGTTGTTGACCTTGACCGCGTCGAGGCCGGCGAGGGTTTCGATCAGGCTCGACTGACGCTCGGCGCCCAGCGCCATAGTGCGTTCCATGGTCGCGACCAGCGGCTTCTGCAACGCATAGCCGATCAACAGCGCAATCGGGAACGCCAGCACCGGAATCCACACCAGATGCCCGCCGAGAATCGCGATGACGATGAAGATCAGGATGGTGAACGGCAGGTCGATCAGGCTGGTCAGGGTCAGCGAGGCGAGGAAGTCGCGCAGGCTCTGAAACTCATGGATGTTCTGCGCGAAGCTGCCGACCCGCGCCGGGCGGTACTTCATGGCCATGCCGACGATGCGCTCGAACAGCGTCGCGGAGATGATCAGGTCGGTTTTCTTGCCGGCCAGATCCAGGCACAGGCTGCGCAGGCTTTTGAGGATCAGGTCGAAGATGTAGGCACCGGTGATGCCCAGCGCCAGCACCCACAGGGTCGCTTCGGCCTGGTTCGGCACCACGCGGTCGTAGACGTTCATCACGAACAGCGGCGCGGCCATGGCGATGATGTTGATCAGAAAACTCGCGGCGATCGCATCGGCGTACAGCCAGCGCGAACGCTTGAGGGTGTCGCGGAACCACGAGCGCGCACGCGGGATCAGCGTGCCGTGGTTGACGTCGAATTTGTGCTGCGGCTGGGCGAAGAACACTTTGCCGGTGTAGTCGTCGGCCAGCAGTTCGCGGCTGACCACCGATTCGCCGCCGTCGCTTTCGCTGAGCAGCACCCGGGCTTCGTTGTCACCTTGCCAGCCGAGCAGGACGGCGCTGCGGCCATCCTTGAGCAGCAACAGCGCCGGCATGGCAATCGCCGGAATCTCTTCCAGCTTGCGTTGCAGCACCCGACCCTGCAGCCCGGCGCGAGCCGCTGCGCGGGGCAGCAACTCGACGCTCAGGCGCTGCTTGGGCAGAGGCAGACCGGTGGTGAGCATCGCCGCACTGGCGGGTTTCTGGTGCAGCATGCACAGAGCGAGCAGACCATCCAGCAACGGATCGTCGTGCATCGCGCGCGGATCATGAATGAGTTGAACTCGACTGACTTCTGATTCCACGCTCGGCACTCTTGGCTAACAATTGAACAATGAAGGTTCTGCTCAATTCATACCCGGCAGTTGGACCTTCGGCTTCACATCGTTCTGCACGACGGATGCCAACGGTGCGACCACTCCCTGGCTCTTGAGCAACTCGCCCATGGTCGCCTTGATTCGATACTGAGTAAATAACTGAATGTTCTTGATCTCAGCCAGACGGCGCGAAGCGGTGAACAACTCGTTTTCGCTGTCGAGCAAATCCAGCAAGGTCCGCTCGCCGAGGCTGAACTGACGCTGGTAGGCGGTACGCACGGCGGTGCTGTGATCAACGTACTGCTGAGCGATCGGCACCTGCGCATTGGCGTTGTTCAGAGCGTTCCAGGCCAGACCCAGTTCTTCGTTCAATTGACGCAGGGCGTTGTTGCGGATGTCCAGCGCCTGGTTTGACAGGTACGACTTGGATTCCAGATCGGCCTTGTTGCTGCCGCCCGAATACAGGTTGAAGCGCATGCGCAGCATGGCCTGCCACTCGTTGTTGTGGCCGTTCTGACCGTCGAGATCGTTGTCGGCGGTGCGACCCAGCTCGGCATCGAAACGTGGGTAGAAGGTCGACTTGGCGGTTTCGTACTGCTTCTCGGCAGCAGCGATATCGGACTCGGCCGAGCGCAGGATCGGGCTGTTTTCCAGCATCTGCTGCCGCGCTTCATTGAGGTTGGCCGGCATCATCGCCATGAACGGCGCCGGACGCTCCAACTGGTCAGGCATCTGGCCGACGGCACTGAGAAAGTTGGTCTCGGAGTCGGCGAGGTTGGTCTGCTCGGTGATCAGGTTATTGCGCGCCTGGGCCATCCGCGCTTCGGCCTGATCGAGGTCGGCACCACTGCCGACGCCGCGCTGGGTGCGCAGCTGAATCTGGTCGTAGATGCGCTGATGGCTCTTGAGGTTTTCTTCGGCCAGACGCACGAATTCGCGGCGGGTCAACACGTCCAGGTACACCTGGGCGACGGTCAGCGCGGTGCGCTCGGAAGTCCCCAGCAGGGAGTAGGCGCGCGAGTTGACGGTGGCTTGTTGACGCCCGACTTCGCTCGACGTCGCAAAACCGTCAAAGACCATTTGCGAGAGACGTAAACTTGACTCACTGCGGTTCAGCGTCTCCCAGTGGTTGCCGCCACCGTTGGCGCGCGTGGTCACGCTGTCGGTGCCCTCACGGCCATAACCACCCAGCAGGTCGACCTTGGGCAGGTATCCACCTTTCGCAGCCTTTAACTGATAATCCGCGGCCAGACGACTGTTGACCCCTGCCTGGATTTCCGGATGGACATCCAGTGCCTGTTGCATGGCTTCCGGTAAGGATTGTGCATGGGCGAAAGAGGCGGCCAGAGCGAAGGGTAGAGCCTTGAACAAGTGCAAACGCATGGTAAAGATTTCCCAGGACTTCTTGTCTTGAATCACAGCAAAACGTGCTGCTGCGTCGGATGATTGGCAACCGGAATGACCGTATGTCGGAAAGTTCAAAATAGGAACTGGATCACACGCTGAGGGACAGGTCGCCGCGGAAATATCAATGTGACATTAGTGGGGCGATTGTTTAGGATGGCACCCAGAAGGTCAATAGTTTGGCATAAAGTTAATAGCGAAAGAATCTAGCCAAAATATTGACGAAAAGAAGCGTCAAACTTGATTCGCAAATTTTAAAAGTACGTCCAGACTGAATCGGCGCCGAAGCCATCAGGCAATGGAAGTCAACTGAACGTAACACCCGGAGAGTCTTCAATGAGCAGTGTTGTTGCCATCGTCAAAAGCATTGTCGGTCAGGTATTCGTGGTATCCCCCGAGGGTGTACGCCGCGTGCTCGTTGAAGGCGATCGCCTGTTCGTCGGCGACCAGATCGACACTGGCCTCTCCGGCGCTGTATCGCTGGAACTGGCGGATGGCCGCACCCTGGACCTGGGTCGCGAAACGCAGTGGAGCGCCAACGCGCCCGACTCCAGCACGGACCTGGCCGAAGCCACCGCGCAGGCCGCACCTTCTGTAGCCGAGTTGCAGCAGGCCATCGCCGCCGGTGCCGACCCGACCACTGCTCTTGAAGCCACCGCTGCCGGCGCGACCGCCGCGGGGACTGGCGGCGCGGCAGGCGGCGGCCACAGCTTCGTGATGCTCGACGCCACTGCTGGCCGCGTCGACCCGACCATCGGCTTCCCGACCGCGGGCATCAACGCCGGTGCGCAAGCGGCGCAGAACATCACCGGTGGCCAGACCACCGACACCACCACCAACGCTCTGCGTGAGTCGACCCTGAGCCTCAGCGCCACGCCGACCATCACCGAAGCCGGCGGCGTGTTGGTGTACACCGCGACCCTGACCCAGGCGCCGCTGACCGACCTGACCATCACCCTGTCCAACGGCTCGGTGATCGTGATTCCAGCCGGCTCCACCACCGGCACCGTCAACGTGCCGTTGGCGCCGAACGACACCGTTTATAACGACCCGACCCAGATCGACGTGACCGTCACCGGCACCACCGGCGGCAACGGCATCACCGTGACCCCGCCGACCACTCCGGCCACGACCCAGGTCACCGACACCATCGACACCACCACCGTCACCCTGACCGCTGGCAGCAGCGTCACTGAAGGCGGCCAGATCACCTACACCGCGACCCTGACCAACCCGGCACAGACGCCTGTCACCGTTACCCTGTCCAACGGCTCGACCATCACCATCGAAGCCGGCCAGACCACGGGCACTGTCAACGTGCCAACCGCGCCGAATGACGTCTATAACAACGGCAGCACCGTCACTACCACCATTACCGGTGCCAGTGGCGGCAACTTCGAGAATCTGGTGCCGAACACGTCGCCAGCCGTGACGAACATCGTCGATTCGCGCGACACCACCGGCCTAACCCTGACCGCTACCGGCAGCGTGGTTGAAGGTGGCCAGATCACCTACACCGCGACCCTGACCAACCCGGCGCAGACGCCGGTCACCGTCACCCTGTCCAATGGCTCGACCATCACCATCGAAGCCGGACAGACCACGGGCACCATCAATGTGCCGACTGCGCCAAACGACGTCTATAACAACGGCGGCACCGTCAGCACCACGATTACCGGTGCTACCGGCGGCAACTTCGAGAACCTGGTGCCAAACACGACGCCAGCGACCACCACCGTCACTGACTCCATCGACACCACCAACCTGTCGCTGAGTGCCACCGGTAGCGTGGCTGAAGGCGGCTCGATCGTTTACACCGCAACCCTGACCAATCCGGCCGGTACCCCGGTGACCGTGACGTTGAGCAACGGCTCCGTCATCACCATCGAAGCTGGCAAGACCACCGGTACCGTGACCGTTCCCGCGCCTGCGGATGACGTCTACAAAGACGCCGGCAAAGTCGAAGTCAGCATCACCGGCACCAGCGGTGGCAATTTCGAGAACCTGGTACCAAGTACCGTTCCAGCCGTCACCGAAGTCACCGACACCATCGACACTTCGACGGTCAAACTGACTGCCGATACCTCGGTCGCTGAAGGCGGCACCGTCACTTACACCGCCACCGTAGGCGCGCCTGTCACCGGTTCGCCAGTGACCGTGACCCTGGCGAACGGCCAGACCATCACCATCGAAGTCGGCAAGACCACCGGCACCGTGACTACCACCGCACCGAACGATGCGCTGACCGGCAACCCGCCGCTGACCAACGCCATCACCAACGTCAGTGGCGGTAACTACGAGAACCTCGTCGCCGACAAAGCCCCGGTTTCGACCACCGTCACCGACACCGTCGACACCACTAACCTGTCGCTGACTGCGACCGGTTCCGTCGCTGAAGGCGGCTCGATCGTCTACACCGCGACCCTGACCAACGCTGCCGGTTCGCCGGTCTCCGTGACCCTGAGCAACGGCGCCGTCATCACCATCGAAGCCGGTAAGACCACCGGCACCGTGACCGTTCCGGCACCAGCCGATGACGTCTACAAAGACGCCGGCAAAGTTGAAGTCAGCATTTCCGGCACCACCGGCGGCAATTTCGAGAACCTCGTTCCGAGCACCGTGCCGGCTGTCACCGAAGTGACTGACACCATCGATACCTCGACCGTCAAACTGACCGCTGACACCTCGGTCGCCGAGGGCGGCACGGTGACTTACACCGCTACGGTTGGTGCACCCGTGACCGGTTCGCCGGTTGTCGTGACTCTGGCGAACGGCCAGACCATCACCATCGAAGTGGGCAAAACCACTGGCACCGTGACCACCACCGCGCCGAACGACGCGTTGAACGGTCACGAGCCAGTGACCAACGCGATCACTGACGTGAGCGGGGGCAACTACGAGAATCTGGTCGCTGACAAAACTCCGGTTTCGACCAGCGTCACCGACACCGTCGACACCACCAACCTGTCGCTCACCGCCACCGGTTCCGTGGCTGAAGGCGGTTCGATCGTCTACACCGCGACCCTGACCAACCCGGCGGGCACTCCGGTAACCGTGACCTTGAGCAATGGCTCGGTCATCACCATCGAAGCCGGTAAAACTACTGGCACCGTGACTGTTCCAGCCCCGGCTGATGACGTCTACAAAGACGCCGGCAAGGTTGAAGTCACGATCAAGGATGCGTCCGGCGGCAACTTCGAAAATCTGGTACCGAGCACCGTCCCGGCCGTGACCGAAGTCACCGACACCATCGATACCTCTACCGTGAAGCTCAGCGCCGATACTTCGGTGGCTGAAGGTGGCACCGTCACTTACACCGCCACAGTCGGCGCACCGGTCACCGGTTCACCGGTTGTTGTAACCCTGGCCAACGGTCAGACGATCACCATCGAAGTGGGCAAAACCACTGGCACCGTGACCACCACCGCGCCGAACGACGCGTTGAACGGTCACGAGCCACTGACCAACGCGATCACTGACGTGAGCGGTGGCAATTACGAAAATCTGGTCGCTGACAAAACTCCGGTTTCGACCAGCGTCACCGACACCGTCGACACCACCAACCTGTCGCTCACCGCCACCGGTTCCGTCGCTGAAGGCGGCTCGATCGTTTACACCGCGACCTTGACCAATCCAGCGGGCACACCAGTCACCGTGACCCTGAGCAACGGTTCGGTGATCACTATTGAAGCAGGTAAAACGACCGGCACCGTGACCGTTCCAGCACCAGCCGATGACGTTTACAAAGACGCTGGCAAGGTTGAAGTGACCATCAAGGATGCTGCGGGCGGCAACTTCGAGAACCTGGTACCAAGTACCGTTCCAGCCGTCACTGAAGTCACCGACACCATCGACACCTCGACCGTGAAACTCACGGCCGATACCTCG
>NZ_MVOO01000031.1:0-27673 GCF_002156405.1 Pseudomonas sp. SCPG-7
TATAGACCTCCAGAATCTGCCGTCAACCGTTAATTTCAGTTTTCTATCAATGCACCGAAAAGCCTGCTTATATATAGACGCAACGTCAGCGGATGCGCAGCATACGGTCCATCACCTGAAACAATTTCCGGTGATGCTTCACAATGACAGCCCAACTGCCTGGATCGCCCCCCATGCCCGATTCCCGAATACGCCCCACTCCAGCCCCCTTGCTCAATCCAGGCGAGACCGTGGTGCTATTCGACGGCGTCTGCAAGCTATGCAACGGCTGGGCGCGTTTTCTGATTCGTCATGACAACAAGCAGCGAGTGCGCCTGGCGGCAGTGCAATCGCCAGAAGGTCAGGCGTTGCTGGCATGGGCCGGTCTTCCGGTCGACGAGTTCGACACGATGGCGGTGATCCGCGACGAGCATTACTGGGTGCGCTCCGATGCGTTCTTCGAAGTGATTGCACAACTGCCGGCTCGTTGGTCGCCGGTCAGGCTTCTGCGAGTTTTCCCACAAGCACTTAGAGACTGGACCTACGACCGCGTGGCACTGAATCGCTATCGGATCTTCGGCAAGTACGACACCTGTCTGTTGCCCGACCCCGATCACGAACGTCGCTTTCTCAAGTCGCCAATGTGAATGCTCCGCTACAGCATCAACTGCAGCCACTGCCCCGGCGTCATTTTCGTCACCATCATCAAGACAATCACGAACATCCCGAGAAACCCGCAAACGCCCATCCAGAACCACTGTCGATAAACAGCCCGGTAATCAGCATCAACCCCTGCCCCACATTGCACCGCGTCCGCCGCCATCCCTTGCAAACGTTTCTGCAGCAACAGCACCGGCAGCCAGAGCGATCCCACTATCAAGAACAGGATCAGCGACATCAGCACCCAGTCCGTGGTCAAGGGCAACCCGGAAAGCCTTATCAGCCAATAACCCGTCGCGATCTGGATGAAGCCCGCCGGCGTGGTGATCCAGGCGTCATAACGCACCACCATTTTCGCCACATGCGCGATCACTTGTGGATTGTCCGTACGGCTGGCGGCAATCAGGTACAGATAGGAACCCATGCCGAAGCCGAAGAGGAAAATCGCAGCGATGACATGCACGTACTTCACGCTCAGATAAAGCATGCTCACCACATCCCGTCAGAGAACATCACAGACAGGCCAAGATTCTGCGGATCGTTGATCGCTGCCATGTATTCGTCGACGCTGATCTCACCGACACAAGGACGGGCACCCGGTTCGGGCAGGTAACCTCGGACGATCTTCGCGGCCAGAGCGACGACAGCACAACTAGGGATCTCCGGTCCCTTGTCATTCAGCGCGGTCAGTTGCGCCGTCATCGACAACGGCAGGTCGTTCATTCCGACACCCCGCACATCTATATACATCGCACTTTTGCCATCACCGAAACGCTCAAACCATGTCCCCCAGCGATGCAACCTGGCGGCCCACACCCTGTGGTCACGCACCAGCCCCTTCCTCATCGCCAGCGCAAACAGATAATTGGCCACGCCGCCAAGCTTGAGGCCAGCGCCAGCCTTGAAACTCAACGTGTGCGCACCAAACCGGCTGGCAAAGATGTCCATGTCCGGTACATCAACATTGGCCAGCGCACGAGTGCCCAGATTCTGCAGCTTGCGCAGGGTCAGGTCTTCCCAGCCCATCACCTCATGCACTTGACCATTGCGCAGTTGGCGGATCGGTTTGCCCGCATACGCCAGCACCCCCTCGATCGTCGACAACCCCGGCATTTTCGCTGACGAGGAAATGCCGTGCTCGATCGAGTCGATGCGTTTGAAGCGATGGCGCTGCTCATCGATGATCGCCGACGACAGCGTCGGCACCGAACTGCAACCACTGAGGATGGCGACACCGGCCACTCTCGCTCGGGCATCGAGTACGCCGATGCCATTGACGAACGTCCGGCAGTCCGCCAGATCGCAATAGTTGACGCCCGCCTCGATGCAGCTTTCGGCCACCGCATAGGATTGCCCCTGAAACGGTCCGCCCGTGTGAACCACCAGTTGAATATTCATCGCACTCAGAGCAGCGGCGAACCCGGCGCCCATTGCGTCACCACACCAGCGCTCGCAGCTCGCCCCCAACTCAGCGACCTTGCGCTCCAGCTTCTGCGGATCGCGCCCCGAGATCGCCAGTTCGATGCCCGGCATATCGATCAGATGCCGACAAACGATGCTGCCAAAGTTTCCATACCCGCCAACCACCAACACTCTGAGTGCCATCAACGCTTCCCTGAACAATTCAACAACTGCCCCGCAACCGGGCTCGGCGCAGCTTCCCTGATATCACCCGGCCGGGCAAGACAGCATCGGTAAGAGTTAGCGCCATGCCGACCATATCAACTTGTACGATGTCTTATCACAGGGTATTACTACGCCTCCTCAACAAAAATAAAACCACGGAGATCGCTACATGGACTCATTCCTGTCCGCCAAGCCTGAAAGCCTTGATCAAACGAAAGGCAATACCCGCCGCAGTTTCCTGAAAAAGTCGCTCGCTGTTTCCGCCACGCTCGCCACCGTCGGCAGCGCCGCACTGCCCCGCTTCTCCGATGCCGCCGAACCCTTGAGTCAGCGCTACCCTGATCCACTGATTCACATCCTCGACGACAGCTTCCTGGACCTGCGTATTTTCAACGCCAGTATTGAAAAACTCGCCACCGGCATGCGCTGGGCCGAAGGACCGGTGTGGGTCGGTGATGGCCGCTATCTGTTGGTCAGCGACATCCCCAATAATCGCATCATGCGCTGGGACGAAATCACCGACACCTTCACCGTGTACCGCGAACATTCAAACTTCTCCAACGGCATGTGCCGGGATCGCCAAGGGCGTCTGATCGTTTGCGAAGGCTCCACCACCACTCGCGAAGGGCGCCGCATCACGCGCACCGAACACAATGGCACGATCACCGTGCTGGCCGACAGTTTCGACGGCAAGCCCTTCAACTCACCCAACGACATCGTCTGCAAAAGTGACGGCTCGATCTGGTTCACCGACCCGCCATTCCAAACCGGCAATAACTACGAAGGCCACAAAGTCACCCCGACCCAACCCCACGCCGTGTACCGCATCGACGGCGGGAGCCAAAAAGTCACTCGGGTAATCGACGACCTCAACGGCCCCAACGGCCTGTGCTTTTCTCCCGATGAAAAGACCCTGTATGTCGTCGAAGGTCGCGCCAAGCCAAATCGCTTGATCTGGGCGATTACGGTGAAAGACGACGGCACCCTGGGTGAACGCCGCAAGCACATCGAAGGCTTGGACTATGCCGCGATTGACGGCATCAAATGCGACGAAGCGGGCAACCTGTGGTGCGGCTGGGGCGGTAATGGTGATCCCAAGGCCGACCTGGAAAAACTCGACGGCGTGCGTGTTTTTAATTCGCAGGGCAAGTCCATCGGGCACATTTCGCTGCCAGAGCGCTGCCCCAACCTGTGCTTCGGCGGGCGCGAAGGCAATCGACTGTTCATGGCCAGTAGTCACTCGATCTACTCGTTGTTTGTAAATACGCGTGGGACTACGTTTGCGTTGTAAAAACGACGCCGGTCTCGCGGCAGTTCCGTGAATAGCGAAACAAGATCCTGCCGCGCATCCGAGGCTGCGCGGTGACGATCCTTGTCGCTGAATGGTCGTTCGATAGAATGCCGCCCTGTATCGACGGCGCCGCCCAAGGGAGACGTCAGAGTGCCTGGCCCTTGGCTATGTAATACGCGTTGACGAACGTTGCCGTGTGCTGCAAAGCCTGACGTATGTCCGGTTTGGCTATTCCATGCCTGTTGGCAAACTGCTCGACCTTCGCGGTGTTGAAACGAGTGGTCTGGATAAAGTCCAGGGCTTCGGGTTTTGTATCCAAAAACCACGCGACCGGAGGAATACTCAGTAGCCACTTCAGCAGTCGAAGTGAAATGTGATGTTTGGGAGACTTCAAGCCCAAAGGTTTAGCCACCTGTGCCAGGAGTTCTCGCAAGTTTGGCGTTTGATCATCAAGCGCCAGCAGTTCCTCGCCCACCATGGCAGGATCAAAAGCACAAACGGCCACCAGTTCGACCAGATAATCCACGGTGACCAGTGGCAGCCAGTGCTCGGCTGAACCGGGCACTGCAGTCAGCTTGCCCTGCACCAGGTTGCGTATCAGCGCCACCAAAGGCTGGCCGTCAAGGATATGCCCCGTGCGGCTGTGGCCACAGACCGTCGCAGGGTGGACAACGGTCATCTCCCCGCCCTTGGCGGACATGACCTGCAGGGTCGCAAAATGCGCCTCCAGTTTGCTTGCCTCGTAACCACCGACACGCCGGTAGACGGCGGGCCAATTCGTCAACTCCGGCTGACGAGGATCAATGCCGATGCGTTGCAGATGTTCATGATTGTTCAGCATGTAGCCGCCGATCATCACTAAACGGCTTTTTTGCTCAGCCGCCAACAGCGCCACACGCTTTGCCCCCTGCACATTCACTGCACGAGACTGCTCCACCGAAAGCCCCCATGCGAAGTGGGCGCCCAGGTGGAAAATGACGCTGGCGCGCCTCAGCACCTCCTGATCAACCAGGCTCAGCCCGAGATTGTCCTGCTCCAGATCCCCGGCCACGGCAAACACCCGTGTCGCGCACCCGCCTAAACTATCAACTTGCTCGCGCAACGCAGCCAGCCGCTCCGGGCGACGCATCAACACCCGAAGGGTGTGACCTTTTGCACTCAGGTTCGCCAGCAAATGTTGACCGATAAAGCCGGTTCCCCCCGTGACAAAGCACTCCACGCTCATTTCCCTGTTCCTTGTTGAAGGTGAGAAATCCAGCGTAAAGTATCGACCCAACTCTACAGTCAAGCGGTGTTTTCATGAAAATCGGCGAACTCGAGGCTCGCAGCGGCGCCAGCCGTCATACCTTGCGTTACTACGAGCAGATCGGCCTGATCTCACCGCTGCGGCAAACCAACAACTATCGTGTCTACACCGAGCAAACCCTGCAGGATCTGGATTTTATCCAGCGCGCGCAAAGCATGGGATTTTCCCTGGGAGAAATAGGCGAGATTCTGGATGCGCAGCGCAACAAGCTGATCGATTGTGCTGACGGCGCGAAGCTGATTGAAAAGAAGATGGCCGAAATCAAACAGAAAATTGCCAACCTCCAAAGCATTCATCGGTATCTGGATGTAGAGCGTGCGACCCTTGAAGCGAGTGCTGCCAGGCAACTTGAGCTTCAACAGTTGAGCGACGCTGCTAATCATTGAACCTACGGCAAATGCCGTGGGGAGGCTCCTGCGCAAAGTGTGCTGTCGCGGTTATTTTCGACAGCAAATCGACTACCCTTCGCCACCGAGGTCTCACCTTTGAATGACTACACAGGGAATAACCATGTCGATCCATGCAATGACCCTTCCTCGTTTCGCTCAGATGTTGCGCTCGCTGGCGGCCATCCTGTCCAAGAGCGAGGCTTACGCCCTTGAGCGCGGCTACGACGCGCAAGTTCTGCTCGACGCACGTCTGGCCCCGGACATGCACAACCTCGCGACGCAAGTTCAATACACCTGCACCCAGGCACAGGACGCCGTGCAGCGGCTGACACAACAACCGCTGACCAGACTCACACCGCCCGAAAACATGGCGGCGGCCAAGGCATTGATCGACAGCACACTGGAGATGCTGGCGGCGGCAGATCCGGCGCAGATTGACGCCAGCGCGGACAAGAAAATCGCCCTCGATCTGCAAAACGGCATCGCCTTCGACATGACCGGCCGCGAATACGCCGTGGACTGGGCGATGCCGCAGTTCTACTTTCACCTGATCACCGCGTACAACATCCTGCGCCACAACGGTGTGCCGCTGGGCAAGGCGGATTATGTGCAACACATGTTTGCGTATCTAAGGAAGTAATTGCAGCGCGAGCTTCGGGTCAATCAGGATTGACCCGGAGTTTTTGCAGAAGAAACGCCAGTGACTCCACCGCCCCGTGATAACTCTGCGTTGAACGCTGCGTATCCCATGACATGGCATCGTCCACACAGAAATCGCCAACGCATTCCATGCTCAGATCCTCATCAAGCAGTCCGAGCGGAATCCACACGTAAGGCGATTCGCGAAGTGGGTTGGGCACGGTCGAGCCGCACTGTGCGCAGAAGTCGTTTCTGTAGCCGCTGGATTTGATCCAACTGTTGATCGAGTCCTGCCCTGCGTCCCAACGAAAGTCCCGAGCGCTGACCAGAGTAGCGAGGTTGAACCCGACACCGGTCTGTTTGCGGCACAGTGAGCAGTGGCAGCGATAGAAAAAGCGCGGTTCCACCGTGAGGGAAAAGCGTACTGCCGCGCAAAGACACTGCCCTGTTGTCATGGGGACCTCCTTGGAAATGATTGATCAGGCGCTGGCGTCAGGTTTAGAAACAAGCGCGCCGGCAGAACCTCAGCTTACAGACAGAATGTATTGCGCCAAGCGTTGACAGAGATTTGAATGGAATCGTCTATCGAGAGGGCGATCCTTCCCTTTGCGCTCAAAGCCTAAATCAGCTTTTCGACCAAAACCGTGTCCGCTTCGATAGACATGTCGCCAAAATCACCCTCGAGAGTTAGAACGTTTTCAACAAAGCTGATCCCTTCCAGCTCTCCGAGGACGCGAGAATTTTGAATGTGCAGAGCACCGAGACTGATGGGCAACTCTGCGCCATCGATATTCCACGCCGTCAGTTTGCATCGGCAGCCGTCCTTCAGGCTGACGACCATTTCGAAACAGCGATGTGCCTGATCCAACGTGAACGATAAAACGTCGCTACTTTCGAGCGCTTGTACATCCATACTGAGTTTCTTATGTTCAAAAGCGCATTCTAACGATCTGCGAGGCCCCGGCCATGACTCAGATAAAAAAACCCGAAGACGCTCCAGGCGCATTCCAGGCAGCCTGGAACGCTCACGACATGGCGACACTCGGAGCTCTGTTCGATCCGCAGGCGACGTTCGTCAATCGTTTCGGCCACTTCGTTCGGGGCGTCGAGCAGATCGTTGCGCTGCACGCGCCCATTCACCAGACGATCTATCGTGACTCCACTCTTGAGAATGAACTGATCGATATTGATCCTGTGGCTGACGGGGTGGCGATCATTCATTTCTGGAGTCGTTTGTCGGCCGGAGCTGCACATCCGGCCGGGGCGCATGTGGTGGATACGCTGATTCTCGCGGTGCTGATCAGGCAGAACGAGGCTTGGCGCATCAGAGCGCTGGAGAATGTGACCCTGACCAACCCGCGCACAGGTGAAGCCACCCTGCGTGATTAGCGGTAATCCGTTTCGGCGTACCGCAAAAGGTTTTTCGCTGCATGCTGCATCCGTTTCCCCCCCTGCTCCGTACATTCAACACCCTCATTCGAAGGGTCGAAGAATCAAGGAGACGCACCATGCACATGCTCATCAAACGCCTTGCTGTCGCTTGCTTCACTCTGTTCTGCCTCGGCGCCGGATCCAGCTTTGCCGCCGATACCGTGATGGTTGGCGGCGCGGCCATGTATCCGACGAAGACCATCGTCGAAAACGCAGTCAACTCCAAGGATCACACGACCCTGGTCGCTGCGGTCAAGGCCGCCGGGCTGGTGGATACGCTCAACAGCAAGGGCCCGTTCACGGTCTTCGCTCCTACCAACGAAGCCTTCGCAAAACTGCCCGCCGGCACTGTCGATACCTTGGTCAAGCCTGAACACAAGGCGGACCTGACGAAGATCCTGACTTACCACGTCGTAGCCGGCACTCACACTGCCAAACAGCTGATGGACGACGCCAAAATGCACGGCGGCAAAGTGATGCTGAAAACCGTCCAGGGCGAATCGCTGACCGTGATGTTGCACGAAGGCAAGCTGTGGGTGCAGGACGCCAAAGGTGGAAAAGCTGCCGTCACCATCGCGGACGTCATGCAATCCAATGGCGTGATTCATGTGGTCGATACGGTGCTGATGCCGAACTGACCGGTTGACGTGGGCGGGCTCTCGTCAGAGCGTCCGCCAACGTCACGATTGAAATGCCTTGCGACTCACGCCGAACGCTTTTCCACCCAGCGCCGATATTGCCGAGTGCGAAACGCCATGCCGATCTGCTGCAGTATCAGCGCGCGCAACGGTGACACCCCCGGATCAGGCTTTTTCGCCCGACTGAGTTTACCGAGCTGAAACTTCACCACCGCCATGTTCGCCAGGGCGGCAACGGCCTTGTTTTTCCAAGTGATCGGCGGCAATTGCGGGGCGTTGTCCTTGCCCTGCTGCCAGTCGCGCGGCAGGTACGGATCGATGGCCAACGCGGTGCCGATGCCGACCATGTCCACACCACTCTGCACGACGCTTTCGGCCACCGGGCGACGACGAATGCCCCCCGTGACCATCACCGGCATTTTCGCAACGGTCTGGATGTCCCGGGCAAACTCGACGAAATAGGCCTCACGAGCCAACGTGCGACCATCGCGCGCCTCACCCTGCATGGCCGGGACTTCGTAGCTACCACCGGACAGTTCCACCAGATCCACGCCCAGATCGTTGAGCAGCTCGACGACCTTTTTCGCATCGTCAGCGGTGAATCCGCCGCGCTGGAAATCGGCAGAATTGAGTTTGACCGCTACGGCAAACTCTGCAGAAACCACTGCCCTGACTGCTTTGACAATCTCGACCAATAACCGCGCACGGTTCTGCAGAGAGCCGCCCCACTCGTCCGTCCTTTGATTGGTCAGTGGCGAGAGAAACTGGCTCAACAGATAGCCATGAGCGGCATGGATTTCCACCCCAGTGAAGCCGGCCTGTTCACCGAGGCGTGCGGTGTGCGCAAAGCGCTGGATGACGTCCTCAATCACACTGGCGGTCATGGCGTGGGGCGTGGCGAAACGCTTGGACAGTTTGCCCAGGTCCAGCGGCACCGCTGACGGCGCCCAGGTTTTCTGCCCGAGGTTGGACTGCATCTGGCGCCCCGGATGATTGATCTGCAACCAGAACTGCGCACCGGCAGAACGGCCGATCCGCGCCCAGCGCTTGAACTTTTCGAGTTGCTGATCATCTTGCAGCACCACGCCGCCCGGCCCGGTCATCGCGCGGCCGTCGACCATCACGTTGCCGGTGATGATCAGCCCGGCACCGCCATCGGCCCACGCCTGATACAGACGCATCAATTCTGCGGAGGGTGCCTGGTCGGCGTCCGCCATGTTTTCTTCCATGGCGGCTTTGGCGATACGGTTCTTGATGGTCGAACCGTTGGGTAAGGTCAGGGGGTCGAACACATTCATGGAGCAGTCCTCAACTGGAGATGAGGCCACCATAAGATTGAAGTCAACTTTAAGGTCAATGACTTTTTTCAAGGTGATTTCGCTGACTCATGCGCAGGCTCCATAGGACCTGATAGCAGCGTTATTGCCTTGCCCAATCAGCTTCAGACGCTAGCGTTAACGTCAGGTCGAGGGTCAAGCAAAAGTCCGATACCATCAGCAAAAATTATTCGCAGCAGCGGGGTTGACCTTAAAGCGAGGTTTAAGGTGAGCCCGTCAGGCTCTGGATGTCTGACGGGCGTTGGCTTTTCTTGCCGCAGCCGCTGGCTGCTTGTCGGGCACAGAAGCCACGCCGTCTTCGCGCAGCCGATGGATCAGCATCTGTGCATTGTCAGCACACGCCATCCCCGCAGGCTTATCCTCGATCCCCTTGATGGCCCGCAGCAACTGCTCCTTGTTCTGCGCCAGTCGCTGCTGCAGGACTTCGATTTCATCGACTTTTCGCTTCAAGCCACTGAGCAACTGGTCGTGCTGCCAACCGCTGGCATCCATCGGCATCAACTGACGGATTTCCTCCAGGGAGAAACCCGCCGCCTGCGCGCCGGTGATGATCTGCAATACCCACTGAGTGTCAGGTGCGTAATCGCGATAGCCATTGGCTTTGCGCGCGACCGAAGTGATCAACCCGCTCGCCTCGTAAAAACGAATACGCGAAGGCGCCAGTCCGCTGATTTTTGCCAGTTCACCGATTCTCATGTCCGACTCCGCAAGCACGTTAACCTTGAAGCTGACTTTAAACCTGAAGGAGCGCAAGCGCCAACACGGCAGATCAAGCCAACAACTCAGTAATCCACTGAATCTGTCGCGAAATTTCTTCCAGTTTTTCCTCGGGCACTTCCTGGCGCGCCTGTTTGAAACTGGTCAGGGTTTTCTGTTTCTGGCGTAAGAGACGCCGCCACTTGGCGATGAATGCCGGGCTGCGTGCTTGCATCAGCAACGGGCCGAAGTACAACTGTTCGGCGCTGTAGCTCACCGGGGCGCCGCGCTCGGCGACGATGATTTCGTAGAAGAAACGGTTTTCCTGCAGCACTTCCTCGTCGAGGATGCGGTAGCCGTTGTCCATCAGCCATCGGCGCAGGGGTTGCTCGCCGCCGTTGGGTTGCAGGATCAGCCGCTCGTGACCGCGCAGACGCGCCTTGCCGCTGTCAAGAATGTCGCGAATCGTCTCGCCGCCCATGCCACAAAGGCTGATCGCGGAAATCTCGTCGTCCGGCTCGATCGCCGCCAGGCCACTGGCCAGACGCACAGTGATGAACGGCTGAAGATCGTTGTCGCGCACCGTGCGCACCGCGGCATGGAACGGTGTCTGCGCTACCTCGCCGGCCACCGCCGCAACGATGGCGCCACGGCGCATCAGAGCCACCGGCAGATAGCCGTGATCCGAGCCGATATCCGCCAACCGCGCGCCAGCCGGTACATGCGCCGCCACCCGCTCCAGTCGCATGGACAATGTGTGTTCGTTCAACTGCCGCCCTCTTCCCCAGCCATCGCCGGCACTGCTGGCCGGACAAGGGGCGCGACTCTAGCGGGCGGTGGCGGGTATTTCAAATCCGGACGCGCGGGCCGGTGTTCCGATGTAGCCTCGATGCAGAGGCGCATGCGTCGGCTATCCTCATTGCAACCGGTCTACGAATCTGCGCGCAGCCCTGTCGCAAAACAACACATGCACTCTTGGAAAAGATCAATCTTGAACACAGCCCTCGGCGCGCTGCTGACCAGCGATTTCCTGACGTTACCGAAGCCATGATCGAGCGCGAGCAGCTTCACCGGCAAGGTTACGCGCTGCTGCGCGATGCGATCCCGGGGAATTGGCTCGCCGACCTGCGCGCGGTATTCGATGCAAATGTGCAAGCTTCGGAACACTGGCCGGTCCCGCGCGGCATGGACTGGCGCCATTCGCTGCTGGACCTGGATGCAACGGTGCAAGCGGTGTGTCGCTTGCCGCAGGTTCTGACGGTGGCAGGCGAGTTGATTGGCGAACGCTACTTCCTGTCCCAGGTCGAGGGTCGCGAACCGCTGGCCGGTGGCGGCCATCAGCAACTGCACCGCGACTTGTCGATTCAGCGGCCCGGCGACATGGTCAACGCCATCGCCTTTTTCGACGACTACGGCCCCGACAACGGCGCCACGCGCATCGTCCCGGGCAGTCACCGACCTTCACCACAACAGCCACCATTCGACCCCAACGACGAGACTGCAGTCGTGCAGCTTTCAGGGACTGCGGGGGACATTTTGCTGTTTGACGTCGATCTGATCCACGCGGGCAGTCGCAACGTGAATGGCGCACGTCGGCGCTCTATTCTGATCAACTATTGCGCGCAGGCACTGTATAGGACGCAGCTGGAAACAGCGGGCTTGCGCGGTGTGCGAATGGACACCCGTGAGCAGTTTGATCCCGCATCGCTGCAACAGGCTCGCCAAATGGCTGCGAGCCGGTTCTAATGCGCGCTTGATGGGCATATGCCCGGCTCCACTTCACCGAGTAGAAACATGAACCGCCAAAAGAAACTGCAACAGTTGTTCAAGGAAAAGGCCAAAAAGGCCAGCGCCAAACTGGCGCCGAAAAAGCCCAAATACATCAGCAAGGCCGACCGTGCAAAGATGGCTGCCGAAGCGGCCGCCGAACCGGTTGAGAGCAGCGAGAGCTGATTCTGCAATTCAGGTTTCGATCACACTCAGTCGGCTGAGACAGGCTGTCGGCACGCCAGCCACGCGCCCCAGAACAGACTGCTGAAGAAGCGCGTCGCCTGGCCGAATCCCGCCTTATGCAACAACGCCTGAACCGCTGCTTCGGAATGCGGCGGATCCGCGCCCTGCAGGATTTTCCCGAGCTTGGCGGCCACCTCCTCAGCACTCGCGCCTTGCTGCCGCCATCTCTGCCCCCACGCCTGCAGCAATAACGGTTGGCTGGCATAGGCGTAATGATTGCCCGCCACAATCAGCGGTGCGCCCGGTTTCAGCCGCACCTGGACCGAGCACAGGATGTGTTGTTTGGGTTCGTCACCCTTGAGGTGATGAAGCACGCCGATCAATGTTGCCGCATCGAAGGATGGGGCGGCCGGCAAGTCATCGACATGCCCGAGATACAGCTGCGTTCTGTGCAGTAATTCATGGACCTGCAATTGCTGCGTCGCGGCGTCCAGCATGGGTGCCGAAGGATCGACAGCGGTGAAACACCAGTCCGGCTCCAGCGCGGCCATTGCGATGATTTCCTGCGCCGTACCCCCCGCGCCCACCACCAGCACGTTTGCCGCCCGCGCCGGGCCGAGCGTAGCCGCCAACATGCAAGCCGCCAGATCGTGACAGGCGTCGTAACCGGCCAGTGCGATACGGCTCTGTCTGGCGTACTCGCTGGCGCGCGAGGTGTCGAATTTTGCTGCAGGGTTGGTCGAGGATGAGGCCACGATGATTCTCCTTGTCGTTGGGGCACGCTACGCCGGGAAACGAGACAAGAAAAATCGAATCATTTCATAGGCCACATTCCTGCCGGGAATAGGGATCGGCTGTAGCTTAAAACCGGCGAAACTCCCCGGTCATCCGCTGGAGTTCAGCAGGCTTGTGGAGCGGGTAGCGTTGTAATTGTCCGGGGGCAGTCAGATGCTGCGGCCATGATCAATCCGAATTGCCGTTTATTGTTGCAGCCGCTAGCCTCAGCAACAGCCAAAAGCACAAATCAGAGACCCGCATGACGCTACGCCCCGCCACCGATGGTGACCAGACAACCCTCTTTGACTTGCATCGCGCAGTCTTCCGCGAGCACATCGAGAAAATATGGGGCTGGGATGAGAAGTGGCAACGGGCAAATTTCACAGCGGAATTCGCCTGCGCAGCCACTTCGGTTATTGAACAAGATGGCCGGATTATTGGATACGTGCAGATTCTGGATAAAGAAGATCGAATCCAAGTTCAGAACATCGCTATTTCGCAGGCGTACCAAGGCAAGGGCATTGGCTCGCGCATACTGAGGAACCTCCAGCTGGAAGCCGCTGCCCGCAAGGTGCCGTTGCAGTTGGGCGCTTTTCGCACGAACACATTGGCGCAGAAGCTCTATGAACGACTGGGCTTTCGCCGGACTGGCACAACCGACACGCATATCGAAATGTCATGGACCGGCACCTGACAGTCTGCGCCCATAATCCGAATCCATCGGCGTAAAAGACCTTCCCTGACTCAACCTGTAAGGACATTCAATGCCACGCTCGCTGCAGTTCGTACAAGTCGACGTATTCGCCGATCACCCCTACGAAGGAAATGCTCTGGCCGTGGTGGTGGATGCTGATGGGCTGACGACCGAGCAGATGCAGGCGTTCGCCCGCTGGACGCAACTCAGTGAGACCACTTTTCTGTTGAAGCCCGAGGCGCCGGACGCGCACTACCGTGTCCGTATCTTTACACCGTTGCGAGAGCTGCCCTTCGCTGGGCATCCCACGCTGGGCAGCTGCAAAGTGTGGCTCGCGCAGAACGACAAGCCTGAGCAGGTCGAGATTATTCAGGAGTGCTCGGCGGGCTTGATTCGGGTACGCAAACAAGGTGCGCAACTGGCGTTCTCCGCACCACCATTGGTGCGCAGCGGGCCGCTGGAGGCATCGACGCTCAACCTGATTGAACAAGGACTCGGCCTCGCCACCGGGCAGATCCGCGCGAGCCAATGGGTCGATAACGGCCCGGGGTGGGCGGGCGTGTTGCTGGCGAGTCGCGAAGACGTGTTGGCGATCAAGCCTGATTACGCGGCGCTGCAGGGGCTGAATGTCGGGGTTATTGCGCCGTGGGCGGGTCACGACGCTGAAACGGACGTGGAAGTCAGAGCCTTCATGGGCGAGGAATGCGCCGAAGACGCCGTCACCGGCAGCCTCAATGCGAGCCTGGCTCAGTGGCTGATCGGCTCAGGCATCCTTGGCGAGCGCTACACCGTGAGCCAAGGCACCGCCATCGGCCGCCGCGGCCGATTGCACATCCAGAACGTGGACGGCACCGTCTGGGTCGGCGGTGCCGTTCAGCACTGCATTTCCGGACGGGTGGTGTTTTGATGAGCCATGGAAGCCTGGCTGCGGCATTATGAGGACAACCACAGCAAAACACGCACGCCCTGCTGCGCCCCCGCCCTGCTAACCGGAAATTTTCCGCCGTGCCCGGTTCGATCACCTAACCTCATAGATTGTGTGATCAACGAGAACCGGTCCCTCCGATGCGCAACACATTGAAGTCATTGTTTTTTGTCGCGCTGACCGTGCTCGCTTCGGGCAGTTCGCTGCTGTGCGCGGCGGATTTGCCGGCGCCCTCGGCGACCACTGCGGCGCCGCTGGTGGAGGTCTCGCAAAGTGATCTGCAAGCCTTGCAACTGCGTCTTGACGGCCTGAAGCAGCAGATTTCCGCCGCCAACAATTACAACCAGCTCGAAGGCCCGCAGGACCGGGTGCAGACGTTCATTCTGGATGTCGATCGGTTGTCCGCATCGTTGTTGCCGCAGCAGGCGCAACTGGCGGTGCAACTGGGGGTGCTCGGCGCCGCACCGGATACGCAGATTGCCGCCGAACAGGCGGAAATCGCCGCACAACGGGCGTTGCTCAGCGAGCAGAAAAACAAGGTCGATGCCACGCTCAAAAGCCTTGCCGCGCTCAAACAAAGCGCAGCCGAGCTGATTACACAAATCGCCGGCATCCGCCGCACACTGCTCGAAAGCGAACTGACGCTGCGCACCGACAGCATCCTGAGCCCGGACTTCTGGTCGCCATTGGTCGCGCCGGAGCCGGACGACCGCCAGCGCCTGAAGTTTTTCATCGATCAGGTGAACCTCACCTGGGCCACCGTATGGGCCCCGGGGGAACGGTTTTTCACCTGTGTGCTGGTGCTGCTGGCGCTGGCTTTCTGGACGGTCGGCCGCCGACTTGCCGAACGCGGTCTGACCTGGCTGTGCATCCACCGCATGCCGGAAGGTCGCCTGCGTCGCAGCGCGCTGGCATTCGCCTCGGCGCTGGCGACCCTGGGCACCACAGCCATCGCCCTGCATCTGCTGTTCTATGCCTGCACCCGTCACGAGCCGCTGACGCCAGTGCTGCAGACTTTTTCCGAAGAATTCGAAAAAGCCGTTTACGCCTGCGTCCTGATCACCGCGTTGAGCCGCGCACTGCTATCGACCCAGCATCCTTCATGGCGGCTGCCGGCGATGGCCGATTCGGTGGCGCTGGCGTTGCGCCCCTATCCGAGGATTCTCGCCGCCACCCTGCTGGTGCTGGTGACGCTGGTGCAAGTCAGCAACGCCACCGGCATGAGCAGCCAGATCGTGATCGCCCAGCGCGGGGTGATTGCCATCGTGGTGATCGTGATTCTGGTGCCGTTGCTGTTGCGCGTCGGCAAAGTGCGCAAGGCGTTGATCAGCGCCAACGAACCGGAGGCCGCCAGCACGTTTGCCGGAGCGATCTACAGCATCGCCACGGTGTGCATGGGCGTGTCGGCGCTGGCCTTGCTCACCGGCTACGTGTCGCTGGCCCGCTTCATCACTTTTGAGCTGGTATGGGCCTATATCGTGCTGGCCGGGTTCTATTTACTGGTGCAAGTGGTCAAGGACGCCTGCGAGTACCTGTTCTCGCCGCGCTACTCGGCGGGCAAGACGCTCAAGCAGACTTTGGGCCTGGGCGACCGGCGGCTGGAACAGATCTCGATTGTGCTGTCCGGTGCCAGCCGCGCCGGGCTGTTGCTGCTGGCGGTCATCACCTTGTTCGTCGGCGGCATCGGCACCACGTTCGGGCAACTGACCAGCAATGTCCTGGGCATTCTGGGTGGTGCCGGCTTGCGCAAGCTGAACATCGTCCCTGCGCACCTGGTCAATGCGGTGCTGGCGCTGCTGATCGGTATCTACCTGATCCGCGCCCTGCGCCGCTGGCTCGACAACGAATTCCTGCCCAAGACCGACATGGATCCGGGCATGTGCGCGTCGCTGAGCACGCTGTTTTCCAACATCGGTTATGCCACGGTTATCCTCCTGACGCTGTCGTCACTGGGCGTGCGCTGGACCAATCTGGCGTGGATCGTCAGTGCGTTGTCGGTGGGGATCGGTTTCGGCTTGCAGGAAATCGTCAAGAACTTCGTCTCCGGGCTGATCCTGCTCACCGAACGGCCAGTGAAGGTCGGCGACCTGATCAGCATCAGCGGTGTCGAAGGCGATATCCGCCGGATCAACGTGCGCGCCACGGAAATCCAGCTCAGCGACCGCTCCATCGTGATCGTGCCCAACTCACAACTGATCTCGCAGAACCTGCGCAACGTCACCCTCGGCGGCAGCGCCCAGGGGGTGGCGAGCCTGGAGCTGATGTTCCCGCTGGACATCGACCCGGAACAGGTCAAGGAACTGCTGCTGAACACCTACCGCGAAAACGAAAACATCCTCGACAAACCGGCGTCGTACGTACGCTTCAGCAAGCTCTCGCCCGATGGCATCACCTTGACGGTGACGGGCTATGTCGGCAGCCCACGGATCGTCGGCGGAACCAAGAGTGATCTGCTGTTCGAGATTCTCAAGCGCCTGGGGGATGCGGGGATTGCGCTGGCGAAACCGGCGTCGAGCCCGTGACCCCTAAAAGGTTTTGCGGTGTACACGGACTTGGTTACTGGCCGAGATTACTGTGGGAGCTGGCTTGCCAGCGATGGCGGTGGGTCAGTCTACAAGGGTGGAGGCTGACACGGCCCCATCGCTGGCAAGCCAGCTCCCACAGGGCTTTGTGGTGATTGCGGGATTGCGCGCAGGGAGCGAGCCTGCTGGTGAAGAGGCTCAGGCCGGCGCCCAGCGTCGGTGTAGCCAGCGCGCGAACGCATCCAGCGTAAAACCCAGTACGCCGATCAGCAGCACCATCGCCATCAGTTCCGAATACGCCAGGCGATCACGCGTATCGAGGATGAAGTAGCCCAACCCGGCGCTGACCCCGAGCATCTCGCAGGGTACCAGCACGATCCACAGAATGCCGATCGACAGCCGGACCCCGGTCAGCACATGGCCGAGCACGCCGGGGAGGATCACCTTGCGCAGGGTTTCCCAGCGGGTGGCGCTGAGGCTGCGGCTGAGTTGCAGCCAGCGCGGATCAAGCTGGCGCACGCCGGCCACGGTGTTGAGCAGGATCGGCCACACCGCAGCGAAGGTCAGCAGAAAGTAGATCGGCTGATCACCAACGCCCAGCAGCATCACCACCACCGGCATCCACGACAACGGCGAAATCATCCGCAGAAACTGAAACGCCGGCGTGGTCGCCGCTTCCAGATGCCGGTAGCTGCCAATCATCAAGCCCAGCGGTACACCGATCAGCAGCGCCAGCAGCAGCCCGACCAGAATCCGCTTCAGACTGACCAGCACATGCTCGTACAGCTCCGGGCGCAGCAACAGTTCGCCGAGGCTCGCCAGAGTTGCCTCGGGTGAAAAGCGCAACGCCAGGCTGTCGTTGCCGCCAAACAGATGCACACCCAGCCACCACAGCAGCAACAGGCACAACAGCCCCGCTACACCCAACAAACCCTGCACGGTCAATGAAGATCGCTGGCGCATCAGAGGCCGAACTCCTCGCTGCGTTCGAAGCTTTCCGGCAGGCCAAAGGTCTGCATGCCGCCAACGGCCGCGATGGCGTTGCGCACGAAGCGATCATCCACCAGATCCTTGGCGGTCTGCTGCGGATCAAGGCCGGCGAGGAACCCCTTGTCGCCCTCGATCAACGTGTCCTTCAGACGTTTGACCAGTTCTTCGGTGTAGCTGGGGAACGGGTACGGCTGAAAATCGATGCGCTGCTCGTCCCAATGGCTGTGCTGAATCGCGCCGCTGGCCAGATATTGCTCGCGGTCGCTGGTGGCCGGCGACAGCACCCGGTCGAGCACCGGTTGCGCGTGGGGCGTGTAGCGATTTTCGCCGTCCCTGGACAGCAGCTTGGCGGCCTCGGCGCGGTTGTCGCGGGTCCAGACCTGCGCCTTGACGATCGCGTTGACCACTTTCTGCGACCACTCGGGACGGTTGTTCAGATCCTGCTCGTGCATGAACACCACGCAGCAGGCGTGATTGCGCCAGACGTCGCCGGTAAAGCGCTGTACTCGGCCGACCTTGAGTTCCTCGGCCAGGGCGTTGAACGGCTCGGCGACGATGTAGCCGGCAATGCGTTTGCTCGCCAGGGCCGGCGGCATGTCCGACGGCGGCAGCACCAGCAGATTGACCTCGTTCGGCGCCAGCGCGGCGCTCGCCGATTTGCTCACCGGCAACAGCCCGTGATCGCGGAACAGCTGCTGCACCACCACGTTATGAATCGAATACCAGAACGGAATCGCCACCGATTGCCCACCGAGTTGCTTGACCTCGGTGATGCCCGGCGCCACGGTCAGGCCCGAGCCGCCGACGTGGTTCCACGCCACGACCTTGGCCGGCACCTTGCTGCCGTAACGCGCCCACACGGTCATCGGCGACAGCAGATGAATCACGTTGACCTGCCCGGAAATGAACGCCTCGATCACCTGCGCCCAACTGCGCAGCAGCACCGGGCGCTCGGCCTGAATGCCTTCGGCCTCGAACAGCCCGTTGTTGTGCGCCACCAGCAACGGCGTGGCGTCGGTGATCGGCAGATAACCGATGCGCACCGGCGCGTTCGGCTCGGCAGCGGCACGGGCATTCAGGCTGTTGAGCAACGGCAACGCGCCGCCAGCGGTCAGCAACGCGCTGAGTTTGAGGAAGTCACGACGTGTGTGAGTAAAGTCGTCCAGGCACATGGTCAATCTCCGACGTAGCGGGCACAGGTTGAATGAGGGGATTGCGGCTCGCCCGCCGAAGGGTTTTGAGGATGTCGATGCGCAGCGCGCCCAGTTCCTCAACCAACTCGGCACGCGGCTGAGGCAGATCGATGCGCCACTCGCCGAGGATGTGCGCCGGGCTGTTACCCAGTAGCAGAATCCGCTCGGAAAGCAGCAGGGCTTCGTCGATGTCGTGGGTGATCAACACGGCTGCGGTGTGGTGCTCGGCAATCAGTTGCAGGAGCAACTGCTGCATGTCGGCGCGGGTGATTTCATCCAGCGCGCCGAACGGTTCATCGAGCAACAGCACCTGCGGCTGCCGCGCCAGACACCGCGCCAGCGCGGTGCGTTGGGCCATGCCGCCGGACAACTGCGTCGGGTGCGGCAACCGCGCGTGTTCGAGGCCGACCGCAGCGATGGCGTGGTCGATCCGCGTCTTGCGTTGTTCGGCCGTCAGGTGCGGCTGGCGGGCGAAGTCGAGACCGAAGGCGACGTTCTTTTCCAAAGTCAGCCACGGCAACAGGCTCGGGTCCTGAAACGCCACCGCCACCCGAGGGTGCGCACCGGTCAGCGGTTCGCCAAGCAGGCTCACCCGGCCCTGCTGCGGTGCCTGCAACCCCGCCAGCACACGCAGCAGACTCGATTTGCCGACACCGCTGGGGCCGAGAATCGTCACCACTTCGCCGGGCTGCAATTGCAGGTCGAAGTGTTCCAGCACGGTGTGCCAGCCCTGCTCTCGCGGGTAGCCGAGGCTGATGCCATGCGCCTCCAGCACCGGCGCGGTCATGCCGTCGCTTCCCGTTTCTGCCGCTGCAATTCAGCGCGCAGTTGCACCAGGCTCGGCGTGACGATCGGCACGAACGCCGACTCACGCCAGCGCCGGGCGAAACCACTGCCGTGCTCGGTCAGATAGGCCTTGCCGCCGCTGGATTGCAATTCCAGTTGCACCGCATTGGCGGCGGATTCGGCCAGTGCGATGCGGATCTGGAACAACGCGCCCGGCTGGGTCAGGAAGCGTCCATCATGCAGGCCCTGCTTGAGCGCGTCGACGCTCCGAGCCAGTTGCTCGCGTTGTTCTTGCAACGGCTCCAGCAGAATCGAACGACCATTCTGTAAATGTCCTTCGACCTCGGCCAACGCACGTCGCGCCAGGCCCAGCGCCATGCCGCACTGCAAGCCAAGAAACGCCGGGCGCACCGCCGGTAGAAACTTGCGCGCATCTTCATGCAGCAGCCATTCGCGACCGACCGCCACTTGCGCGAAATCGATGGCGGCAGTGTTGCTCGATTGCAGCCCCATCAGCTGCAGGTCGGCGGAACGTGTTACGCCGGCCGCGCCATCCGGGATGGCTAGCACGAAGGGTGAACCGCCCGCCTCATGCTCGATCGCCGCCGCCACCACAAAACCGCTTTTGCGCAGGTTGGTCACCCAATGCAGGCGCCCGTTCAAGGTCCAGCCGTCAGCGGCACTGGCGGCGCGCACTTGCAGTGCCTCGATGCCTGACAGGTACTTCATCGCGTTGGACAGACCGGTGGCGCCGGCCAGTTCTGCGCTGAGCAGTGAAGGCAGCAGCTTTTCCCTTAGTGCAGCGTTGGGACTGTGCAGCAAGTATTCGATAAAGGCCCTTTGGCCCCAGAATACGAACGCCGCTGCCAATGAATGGCTGGCGACGGCGGCCAGGGTTTCCACGGCATCGCTGACGTGGCCACCGCTGCCGCCCAGCGCCGGGCTGACGCCGACCCGTAGCACCCCGGCCTGCGCCAGTTGTGTCAGCACCTGTTGTGGATCGCCGTCGCCCGCATCCAGGGCCTGGGCGTTGTGTTCCAGCCATTGCATCAATGCCGGATTGAGCATGTCGTTTCTCTCCTTGTACGCAGCCGCATCAACCATAGACGATGCGGCCCGAAGCGCTGGCGGATTACGCGCGATACGCCGCCAGCTCAGGGTTGAGCGGCGTGTCGGCGAACACGTTGGCGAAGTTGCACAGGGTCGCCAGGCTGATGCCGAGGATCACTTCCAGCGCATTGCCTTCGGTGTAGCCGGCGGCCTTGAATTGGTTGAAGGTCTGATCGCTGACCTTGCCCCGGGTGGCAATCACCTCGCGGGCAAATGCGGCCAGGGTTTCCAGTTTTGCCACGGGCACAGTGGCTTTTTCACGCAGCGCACTGACCACTTCCGGCGGCAGTTTTGCCTTATTCAGCGCCACGGCGGTATGACCTGCGACACAGAAATCGCAACCATGGTTGGTCGCGGCAATCAGTTGCACCACTTCGCGCTCGGCGAGGCTGAGTTCGGACTTGCCATTGAGCGCCGATACCGTAACGTAGGTTTCCAGTGCGGCCGGGGCATTGGCCAGCACGGCCAGCAGGTTCGGAATGAATCCGGAGTTTTTCTGCGCATTTTCCAGAAACGGTCTGGCGGCTTCGGGAGCGCTTTGCACGGTGTGAAGAGTGACGCGCGACATGGAGTGGACTCCTGCTGTTGAGTGTCCGGCCAGTCTGTTGGTTATAAAAATTTCGATCCATATTCTAAAGTAGCGATTACTTGCTCCTGAGTGTTTCCATTAGATGATTTCGTCCAGCCCTTTGGTTGATTGGTTATTAGAAAGCCTCGAACTCGACGCCAGTCTGTTCCACGTCGGGCGCTATTGCGGTGGCTGGCACGCGAGTACGCATGGGCTGGCGCGCGCCAGTTTTCACTTGATCGTGCAGGGGCGTTGCTGGCTGCACATTGATGGGCAGGCACGGTCGATACCGTTGGACGCCGGGGATGCGGTGTTTCTGCTGCGGGATCTGAATTACCGCCTCTCCAGCGCCGAAGAGACGGCCCTCGCCCAAACGCTGCCGCGCAGGGCCATGACCGCGCTCGATAGCCAGGCACAGGATGGCGTCGGGCTGGTTTGCGGGTTCTTCCATTTCAAGTCGGGATTGTCATCGCTGATCATCGAAGGGTTGCCCGACTGGATCATCCTGCGCGCGGGCGATCCGTCTTCCAGCGCGGCGCGAGCCTTGTTCGAGTTGATCCTGCAAGAGTGCGAACGCCTGCCGGCGCCCTCCTCGGCGCTGCTCGAACGCTTGAGTCATCTGCTATTTTTGTACGTGCTGCGTCAGCAGATGGCCGACAACCAGAGCCTCGGCGGCCTCGTGGCATTGGCGCGCAATCCGCAATTCGCGCCGTTGCTGGATCAGTTGATCGCACAACCGCAGTTGCCGTGGTCGCTGGAGAGCATGGCGGCGAGTACCGGGCTGTCGCGCTCGGCATTTTTCAAACGCTTCAACGAACTGGCCGGGCAATCGCCGGGGCAGGTATTGCTGGCGTTGCGCATTCGGCATGCCTGCCAGTTGCTGCGGACTAACCACACGGTGGAACAGGTGTGTGCGGCGGTGGGCTATCAGTCGATCGCCGCGTTTACCCGGGCATTTGCCAAGTCGGTGGGCGTGCAACCGGGGGCTTATCGCAAGCAGCATGAGGGGCGCTGAGCTTGCTCGCGAAAGCGTCAGATCAGCCAACCTCATCGCTGAATGTCACACCGCCTTCGCGGGCAAGCCCGCTCCCACAGGGGATTGTGTCGATCAGCGATTGGTGCACGCCACAAAACCGGTGGGAGCTGGCTTGCCAGCGATGGCGTTGGCACATCCAACGTATTTATCGACTGAGCCGGCGCTTTCGCGGGCAAGCCCGCTCCCACAGGGGATTGTGTCGATCAGCGGCTTTGTGCACGCCACAAAACCTGTGGGAGCTGGCGTGCCAGCGATGGCGTTGGCACGTTCGGTACCCACGACTCGATGATTTCTTATTCCATTAATCAACCAGGAAATCATTTTTTAATCTTTTATCGCTATTAATCTCAGCCCCTATCATTGCGCGTCTGCACTTGACTCATAAAAGGAATGTTCCATGCAAAGACGCCTGTTACTGGCTGCACTATTTGTCGCTGTCGCCGGGTGCGCCAGTCCTCCTGCTGTTTCGGTGCATACCAAAGATCCCGCCAGCTCGACCCTGCAAGGTGACGCCTCGCGCCCGGCGCAGGCGCAGTGGATCCGCACCGAGTTGTACTTCTCGGTGGGCACGGTCGATGGCAAGGACGGTGCGGTCAGCGCGGCGCGCTGGCGCGAGTTTCTCGACAAGGAAGTGACGTCGCGGTTTCCCGACGGTTTCACCGTGTTCGATGCCTATGGGCAATGGCGTGATCATGGGGCAAAGGAGCCGGAGCGGTTGAGCACCAAGGTCATCGTGATCCTGCACGAAAACAATCCGCAGAACGCCGGCAACATCGAGGCAATTCGACTGGCGTACAAACGCATCACCGGGGACTTGTCGGTACTGCGTCTGTCGCAACCGGCCGAAGTCTCGTTTTAATCGCTGATCGGCCCCAGAGCTTGCCGAGGCGTCGACGCCAGGCGGCTCAATCCCGCCAACAGCAGCGCGCCCACCAGCAACACGCCAATCCCCAGAAATGCGCCCCACCCCACCACTGTCACGCTCGAATAAAGCATGTACAGGCACAGCCCGAAAAACAGCAGAGGCAATAGCGGATACAAAGGCACCCTCACCGGCCTCGACACGTCGGGAAAGCGTCGGCGCAGGATGATCAACGCCAGGCTGCTGAAGCTCAGAAACAGCCAATACACCGGGGTCAGGTACTCGACCATGGTGTTGAAGCCGCTCTGGGTGAAACTGCCGAACAGCACCAGCAACAACGCCACTGAGCCCTCCGCCAGCAACGCTTTGCGCGGCACGCCGTCACGTTCGTGCCACTCGCCGAAACGACGCAACTGCGGCACATCGCGGGCAGCGGCATAGGTGGTGCGGGCGCCGACCAGCAAGGTCGAGTTGATGCTGGCGATGGCCGCGATACCCACCATCAGCAGAATCAGCAGCACACCCGGCGCGCCAAAGGCACGGTTCAACAACTCCACTGCCGGTGCGTTGCTCGCCGCCAGCCCGGCGAATCCCAGGCCTCGCACAAACGCCCAGTTCAGCGCCAGATAAATCGCCATCAGCAGCGTCAACGCGCCGAGCATGGCGATGAATATTCCACGTCGACCGTCACGCACTTCCGCCGACAAGGTCGCCGCATCGCTCCAGCCACCGAATGCCAGAAACACGAAAATCATCGCCGCCGAAAGCCCCGCCATACCGGTGTTTTCCGGCGCAACCGAGACGCTTGCTGGAGCGGCTTCGATCCCCTGCCACGCCAGCCACACCCCGGCGCTGGCGATGCTCAGAAAGCCCAGCGCCAACAAGCCCACCAGCAAGGTCTGGGTGATGAAACCGATGTGCTTGCCCGTGAGATTGAGCAGCACCAGCGCAGCGATCACCCCGCCGGCAAACAACCCCGAGCCGTATCGACCGAGCGGCACCACGGCGTTGACGTAATCGGCAAACATGAACGCCGACAAGGCGATCCAGCCCGTGTGCATCACCGAGAAGCGTGACCAGGCAAACAGGAACCCCATGCGCTCGCCATAGGCGGTGCGCAGAAAGTGATAGTCGCCGCCAGGATGTGGGAATGCCGTGGCCATTTCGGCAAAGCACAACGCCCCGGCCATCGACGCCAGGCCGCCGAGCACCCACACCCAGTAGAAATATGCCGGCCCGACGTTCAGCGCCACGGTCGGCGCGGTCTTGAGGATGTCGGTGGTGATCACCATGCCCAGCGTGATCAGCAACGCCTGCATTACCGGCAGGTGACGCTTGGGACCGTTGGAGTGATTCATGCAGAGTCCCGCAGAAGATCCGCCGTCCATGGCGGTGCGGCTCAGAAGCCGTAAGTGGCGCTGGCGTAGTAGTAAGCGCCGTTGGTGCCGATCGGCGACAGCACGTCATACGGCAGGTTGCCGCCGTAATTGATCGCCGAGCCGGAGCGCTCCGGGTAGTTGTCGGTGAGGTTGTTGCCGCCCAGGGCGACGCTGAATTTCGGGGTGAATTTGTAGGTCACCTCGGCGTCCAGTTGCCACACCGCGCCATAGGTCTGCTCCGGTTGCGAATCGCCAAAGTCGAAGACGCGGGTGGTCTCGCCCTGCCGGGTCAGACGCCCGAGCAAGCCCCAGTGTTCGCTGGCCCAATTGGCGGAAAACACGAAACGATCCTTGGGCGCCGCGTCAGTCAGGGTGTTGGTTTCTTCAACGCCGACCAGTGCATCGTTGCCGATACCCAGCGCCGTCAGTTGCGCGGGCGTGCCTTTGGTGCTGGTGACTTTGGTGTGGTTGTAGGTGTACGCGGTGGTCAGGCCCAGTTGCCCTTCGTATAGCGGCTGATGGTAGTTGAGCACCAGTTCGGCACCGTGGGTGCTGGTGTCGGCGGCGTTGGTGAAGAAGTTGACATCATGCACCCCGGCCACGCCGAAATTGTCGTTGATGTATTGCTCCATGGCATCGCTGCCGATGCGCTGCGACAGAGTGATGCGATCCTTGACGTCGATGCGGAACACATCGAGCGAGGCATCGAAGCGCTCGTTGAGCTGGAAGGTCAGGCCGAGGCTGAAGTTCTTCGAGGTTTCCGGATCGAGCTTCTCGGCCCCCAGCGCGCGGGCGATCGGGTCGTTGACCGAGAGCACGCGAATATCGGTGAGCGTGCCGCCTTCGCCGAAGTTGCTGGTGGTGTTCTGGAAACCGCTCTGCGCCAGCGACGGCGCGCGGAAGTTGTTCGACAGCGCACCGCGCAGCGCCCACTGTTCGGTCAGTTTGTAGCGACCGCTGAGCTTGCCGGTGAGTTTGCTGCCGGCATCATCGTAATGTTCCCAGCGGGTGGCGGCGTCGACGAAAAAGCGGTCAGTCAGATCGCCCGAAATTTCCGCGTAGGTGGCGAACACGTTGCGGTCCAGGTCCGACTCTTCGCTGGGGCGCAGGCCGTTGGCGCCGTCAGCGCCGGAACCGATGTAGGAGGCCTCGTCACCAGCGTACGTCAGGTAGTTTTCGTAGCGGTATTCACCGCCCAGCGCCAGCACGAACGAGCGTCCGCCGAGGCGCAGTTCGCGGCTGAAATCGAGGTTGGTGGTGGTCTGGCGCAGCTCGTAATCGCCGGTGTCGAACCGGGTCGGCGAGTCCTCACCGAGGCTGACGTTGAGCGTGCGGCGGGTGGAGCCGTCGAAGCGGTTGCGGCCATGGGTCACGCTGCTGTCGAAGTCCCAGTCTGCGCCGATCATGCCTTTGAAACCGGCAGTGGCAGAGACGTCCTTGTTGTCGCCCAGCGACTGCGGCAGGTAGCCGTTGGGATAGAACTGCGGCTGCTCGTAGGGGTAGCGATAGAATTCAGCGCCGGTGGTGTGGCGCTGGTTGTAAGTGCCGAAGCTGTAAGCCTTGCCACCCGCCAGCGGCAGCTCACTGTTGAACCACAGGTTGACGTCCCGCGCCAGGCCGTCGCCCATCACGTAGTTGCGCTGGTCCGGGGTATCGGCAAAACCGTCGAAACCGGCGCGGTTGGTCGGGTTGCGATTTTTGTACTCGGTGCCGCCGCGAATGAACCCGCCCTCTTCGCCCAGGCGCGTGCCGATCTTGGCGGTGGTCACGCTGTTCTGGCCGTCGGTGGTGGTTCTGCCGATCGCGTCCTGATGAGTGTGAAACGCGCCGTAGCTGGTGGACACTTCACCACCCTCGGGGGCGTCGTCGAGGATGATGTTGATCACCCCGGCAATCGCGTCGGAACCGTACTGCGCCCCGGCGCCGTCGCGCAGCACTTCGATGCGTTTGATCGCGCTGATCGGGATCGAGTTGAAGTCCACCGGCGCCGTGCCGCGACCGATTTTCGACGAGTCGTTGACCACCGCCGAGGTGTGACGGCGCTTGCCGTTGACCAGCACCAGCACCTGATCCGGACTCATGCCGCGCAGCTGTGCGGCGCGCACATGGTCGGCACCACCGGAATTGGACTGACGCGGCATGCTGAACGACGGCAGCAACGTCTGCAGCGCCTGGCCCAGTTCACCGTCAGCCGCGCCCGTGGACTTGAGATCGGCGGCGGTCAACACGTCCACCGGCACTGGAGAATCGAGCACCGTACGTGCCGTGCCCCGAGTGCCGGTGACCAGCACGGTACCCAGCCGTGTGTCATCGTCAACGCGGGTGGAAGTGTCTTCGGCTTGCGCCGGAAGTTGCCAGATCGCACCGACCACCGCGATGGCCAGCAATGAACGGGAACGCTGATACATGGGACAGCTCCTTTATCGCAGCTAATACCCGGCCGTTACCGACAATAAAGGGTCGGCAATCAATGCACGGCAATGTCTGCTGTAGTTATGGAAATCAGGAAGGCGGTGAAGGCTGATTAGTGACTGAAGCGCAGCATCCCCAAAGTCAGCTTCTCCGTTGAAAACCGATGCTAGACGGGCTGAAGGCTTGCCGTAAAAGAACCAATAACACTTAGGTTAGATCCGGCTGAATAGTTGTATTTAGAGCAACACAAGTGTTGTTCCATCAACACTTAAACCAACTAAAGATCAACTAACTAAAATGTAGACAACTTCCCTGTGGGAGCTGGCTTGCCAGCGATGGCGTTGGCACATCCAGCGTCTTTATCGACTGAACCGGCGCCTTCGCGGGCAAGCCCGCTCCCACAGTGGATTGTGTCGATCAGCGGATTGATGCACGCCGCAAAACCTGTGGGAGCTGGCTTGCCAGCGAAAGCGG
>NZ_MVOO01000032.1:0-24385 GCF_002156405.1 Pseudomonas sp. SCPG-7
CAGCACCGCCTGATCGGCCTGACCCGCCCCGACGGCCAAACCGCGTCCTACCAATACGACGCCTTCGGCCGGCGCATCCGCAAAACCGTCGACGGCATCAGCACCGAGTTCTTCTGGCAAGGCGACCACCTCGTCGCCGAAAGCAGCAAAACCCACCACCGCAGCTACGTCTACGAACCCGGCACCTTCCGCCCGCTGGCGCTGCTCGACGGCAAAGGCCCGAAAAAGGCCTGCCCGTTCTACTACCAACTCGACCACCTCGGCACCCCGCAGGAACTGACCGATTACAGCGGCGAAATCGTCTGGTCGGCGCAATACGACGCCTACGGCAAGGTCGCGGCGATCACTCTGGCGGGCGAGGACTACCTCGACCAGCAGCTGCGCTTTCAGGGGCAGTATTTCGATGCGGAGAGCGGGCTGCATTACAACCGGCATCGGTATTACGACCCGAGGTTGGGACGGTATCTGACGCCGGATCCGATCAAGTTGGCGGGTGGACTCAACCAATACCAGTACGTGCCGAATCCGACGGGGTGGGTGGATCCGTTGGGGTTGGCTTGCGCACCGTGTCCTGGGGCAATACAAGCTGATGGGCCTTATAGCGAGATAGTGCCAGGTGGGGGCTTGGCTACGCATGAGGCTCAGGGCGGACACCTAATAATCAAACATATTGGTAGAACTGACGCGCAATTAGCCCAAAGATTAATGGCGGAGCCACATATTCCAGCAGCCTCCACATTTTCCGATCGCGCCGGAGCTGAGGCTGCTGTTTCAGAGGCTTTGAGGGTGAATGCGCAAAAGGTGCAAGATTTTTTAAATAGCAAAAAAGGAAAGACAACTATCACCCATCATCTCAACCAGCCAGTGGGAGTGAGCTTGCTCAATGGCGCCACACATCCTCAGTCGGCACTAAAGCTCCTGCTAGTTCTGAAAAAAGACCCTACACTCCCTTTGGGATATTTTTTGCTGACCGGATTTCCAGAGCTATGAATCACGAATTCCCCGAGCTTCACGACTTTTTTGGGGCCTACTTTCATCAAGATTGGCTAATAGAGTACGACACCCCCGATAAAGTTATTGCTGACTTCTTACAAACCTCAGATCCGGAAATAATACTTTTGGTTTGTGAGGAGTTGCAGTCTTTGCTAAGTCAAAATAAAGATGAGCTGACAATAAGAGATTACTTGTTGAGAGATCTCAGTTGCTACTACTGCTATTGGAATAAGTGGGCTTCCGGTCAAGAATGGTTAAGCCACGTGCTGGCTGTGCTGCAAAGTGGAAAAAATTAGAGTGAGTTGCTCTTTTAAGTTCTGGAGTTGTATCTGAACAATTTTTTTCAGATTTGGAAAGTGGTTATGTCGTCTGTGGCATCAGCGTTGGCTAATCAGTTGCGGCAGTTGAAGGTCGGCAGCAGTGAGACTATCAATCACATGCACGCTATACCCCGGAACATTCTTCGCATGATGTTTCGCCTGCGAAGCCATCTCCGCCAGTTGACTCGCATCCAGTTCGGCGCAGGCTTCCGGGTGCAGGTGGACGACGCCGATGGATAGTGACAGCAACGGGAATTCCTGGCGCACGCCTTGGCGATTCGGCGCAATGAAGCAGCCAGCCTCAAGATGCTCCGGGCGATAGAAACGCCTACATTGGCTCTGGAAGTCGTCGAGCAGTTGGTTGAGGCGTTTGCGCCAGTCTTCCGGGCCGAGTACCAGCAGGAAGTCGTCGCCGCCGATGTGGCCGACGAAGTCGCGGGACGGGTCGACGCGTTCGTTCAGGCATTGCGCCAGACACAGCAGGACTTCGTCGCCACGGCCGTAGCCGTAGATGTCGTTGAAGGGTTTGAAGCTGTCGATGTCGACGTAGCAGATGATCGATTCGCGGCCTTGTTGCAGCAGGCGGGTCAGGCATTGCTGGATCGGCACGTTGCCGGGCAGCAGGGTCAGCGGGTTGGCGTAGCGCGCCTGCTGGATTTTCAGTTCGGTGATGAGTTTGAGCACGTCGATTACCCGACCGAGGCCGAGATAGCCGCCGTTGAGGGTGATGATGAAATCTTCTTCGATGCGCTGCCGGGCGCGGCTGGTGATCAGGCGGCTGACCTGTTGCAGCGACTGGCTCATTTCCACGGCGAGGAAGTCATCGTTCATCAGGCGGCTGATCGGTTTACGTGCGAACAGGTCGGTGGCGAACGGTTTGAGCAGTGCGTCGGACAGCGAATGGCGATGGACGATGCCGCACGGCTGGCCCTGTTCGTCGAGCACCGCCAGTGAGTTCAGATTGGCCTGGCGGCGGAAGGCTTCCAGCACCGTCGCGGTTGGTGTGTCGCGATGCACCGCCGGTTGGTCGTTGAGCAGGGCGCTGAGGTCGCTGCCTTCGTCATTCAATGTCACGGCGCTGCTGTCGTGTTTCGGCATCAGGGCCCGGGCATCGCGGGGCGGATGCTCCTGTGGACGACCCAGCAGGTAACCCTGCACCAGGTCGACGCCCATCTCGGTCAGCACCGCCAGTTCCTCCGGCAACTCGATACCTTCGGCAATCACTTGCGCGCGCGAGGCCTTGGCGATTTGCAGGATCGAGCCGACGAACTCTCGTTTTAACGCGTCCTGATGAATGCCGTCGATGAAGTGTCGGTCGATCTTCACGTAATCCGGGCGCAGTTCTGACCACAGACGCAGGCTCGAATAGCCGGCGCCCAAGTCATCCAGTGCAATCGAAAAGCCCATCGCCCGATAGTGATGCAGCGCGGTTTGCAGCAACTGGAAATCGTCGATCGGCGTCTGTTCGGTGAGTTCGATCACCACTTGGCTCGGCGGAATGCCGAAGTCCTGCAACAGTTGCAGAGTGCGTCCCGGTTGGTGCGCGGCTTCGAGCAGGGATTCCGGAGAGACGTTGAGAAACAGCTTGCCCGGCAGTTGCTGCTCGTTGAAACGACGGCAGGCCGACTGGCGGCAGGCGATCTCCAGTTCGCTCAAGCGGCCGGCTTGACGCGCCACCGCGAACAGCGCGATAGGCGAGTGCAGAGGGCTGTTGGACGGGCCACGGGTGAGGGCTTCGTAGCCGAGAATGCGACGCTCGGAGAGACAAATGATCGGCTGGAACAGGCTGTGCAAACCGCTTTGAGTCAGGATCGAGCTCAAGGCACTCAGCTGTTCGGTCGTGGTCATGGCAATCTCTGGCGATAAAAAAAGGACTGGGAGCGCTCTCGATGAAGAGAGCAGCTCCCAGTCCTTTATTTCACGACAGAATGATGACTGTTTGATGACGCTCCGGGGAGCGTCACCACTAAATTGCCATCATCTTACTTCTTGGCCACCTGATTGCTCAGCTTCAGATAATCCAGCAGCACGCGCCCGGTTTCGCTCAGGTAAGCGTCGTCCTCTGGTTTGACCTTGTCCGGCTCAGCCGCAGCCAGCGCGTCTTCGTCTTCTTTCTTCAGCTCTTTGAGCGGCTCTTCGCCTTTGGCTTTGCGACGGATGTTTTCCATCGCCAGTTGCTTGGCATCGATGTCCGCGTGCTGGGCACGGCGGTCGGCTTCGTTGAGGCTGACGGTTTTTTCTTCCATCAGCTTCTGCGCCAGGGCCAGCTTGTCGCGGATGAATACGAACTCGGCGTCTTTGGCGCTGCGTGCGTCGTGCTCGGACTTGAGCTGCGCGAGGAACGGTTTGAACGGATCGGAGGCCGGCTTGATTGCCGCCTTGATGGTGTCCCACGGCATGGCTTCCGGCAGGGCACTTTCGCCGATTTCCTTGGTGTCGATGATCGACGGGTAGTCGATGTCCGGCAGTACGCCCTGATGCTGGGTGCTCTGCCCGGACACCCGGTAGAACTTGGCCAGGGTCAGTTTCAGTTCGCCATGGTTCAGCGGCTGAATGGTCTGTACGGTGCCTTTGCCGAAGGTCTGGCCACCGATGATCAGTGCGCGATGGTAGTCCTGCATGGCGCCGGCGAAAATCTCCGAAGCCGACGCGGACAGGCGGTTGACCAGCAGTGCCATCGGGCCTTTGTAGAACGCGCCCGGGTTTTCATCTTCCAGTACATCGACGCGGCCATCGGCGTTACGCACGAGGACGGTCGGGCCCTTGTCGATGAACAGGCTGGTCAGCTCGGTGGCTTCCTGCAGGGAGCCGCCGCCGTTGTTGCGCAGGTCGATGACCACGCCGTCGACTTTTTCTTTCTGCAGTTCGGTCAGCAGTTTCTTGACGTCACGGGTGGTGCTCTTGTAATCCGGATCACCGGCACGGAACGCCTTGAAGTCGAGGTAGAAGGCCGGGATCTCAATGACGCCGAGCTTGTAGTCCTTGCCGTCCTGTTTCAGGTTCAGCACGGACTTTTTCACCGCCTGGTCTTCAAGCTTCACCGCTTCGCGAGTGATCGGCACGATCTTGCTGGTCTGGTCGTTCGGCGCATTGCTCGCCGGAATCACTTCCAGGCGCACCACGGTGCCTTTCGGGCCGCGGATCAGCTTGACCACTTCGTCCAGACGCCAGCCCACCACGTCGACCATCTCTTTGTTGCCCTGGGCAACGCCGATGATCTTGTCGGCCGGTGCGACCTGTTTGGTCTTGTCGGCCGGGCCTGCCGGCACCAGACGTACGACTTTCACTTGATCGTTGTCGCTCTGCAACACGGCGCCGATGCCCTCGAGGGACAGGCTCATGTTGATGTCGAAGTTCTCCGCGTTATCCGGCGACAGATAATTGGTGTGCGGGTCGTAGGACATGGCGAAGGTGTTGATGTACGCCTGGAAGATGTCTTCCGCGCGGGTCTGATCGAGGCGCGCCAACTGATTCTTGTAGCGCTTGGTCAGGGTTTCCTGGATCTGCTTGGAATCCTTGCCGGCAATCTTCTGCCGCAGCACTTCGTCCTTGACGCGTTTGCGCCACAGGTCGTCGAGTTCAGCGGTGGATTTGAGCCAAGGGGCGTCCTTGCGATCAATCAGCAAGGTCTCCTTGGTGGTGAAGTCCATCTTGTCGACGCCCTTGTTCAGCTCCGCAATGGCGAAGTCCAGACGCGCCTTGACGCGGTCCAGATAGCGCTTGTAGATGGTGAACCCGGCGTTGAGGTCGCCGCTCTTGAGGAAGTCGTCGAACTGGGTCTTCCACTTGTCGAATTCGGCGATGTCGCTGGCCATGAAATAGCTGCGCGACGGGTCCAGCAGCTTGATGTAGCTGTCGTAGATGATCACCGAGCGCGCATCGTCGAGCGGCGGCTTGCTGTAGTGGTGACGCTTGAGCAACTCGACGACGTTGAGACTGGCGATCACTTCGTCGCGATCAGGCTGCAAGTTGTCCCAGCTGTTGGCTGCGAAGGTTTTGCCCGACATCGGCAACAAGCCGATACCGATGAAAAGAGCGAGGGCGGTGCTGGGGAGCAAATGCTTCATGCTGATTCGACGCGGGGACAATTGATAACGCATATTAGGCCGTCTTTGAAGTCGCCGGTTCTACGAGAGCCGGTCGCATAATGCAAAAAGCCCGGCGCTACAGCTTCGGGCTCAGTCCAGACTCACTATGGAGGCACTGTGAAGGCATTGCAAGGCGTTGAAGGTCAAGTGGCATGGGTTGAAGAGTCGAGTCCGGCATGTGATGTAGGACAAGTGCGCATTCGTGTGGCGGCAGCCGGCCTCAATCGCGCCGATTTATTACAGAAAGCCGGGCTTTATCCACCGCCGCCCGGTGCCAGTCAGGTGCTCGGTCTTGAGTGCTCCGGGGTGATCAGCGAAGTCGGCGCCGGCTCGTCGTGGCAGGTCGGCGACCGGGTCTGCGCCTTGCTGGCCGGGGGCGGGATGGCCGAAGAGGTGGTCGTCGACGGACGGCACGTGCTGCCGGTGCCCGAAGGTGTTTCGTTGATCGAGGCCGCGGCATTACCCGAGGTTTATGCAACGGTCTGGCTCAACGTGTTTCAACTGGCGGCGCTGAAACCCGGCGAGAAGGTTCTCCTGCACGCCGGGGCCAGTGGAATTGGTTCAGCCGCCATTCAGCTATGCAAGGCGTTCGGCAATCCATGTTGGGTCAGCGTCGGGTCGGCTGAGCGATTGGCCTACTGTGAGGTGCTGGGAGCCCAGGGCGGCGTGGTGCGCACCGATGATCTGGAAAGCCTGCGCGACTTCGGGCCGTTTGACGTGATCCTTGATCCGGTCGGCGGCAACTATGCGGCACTGAACCTCAAGCTGACGGCGCTGGACGGACGCTGGGTACTGATCGGCCTGATGGGCGGACGTGAGGCGAAACTGGACCTGGCACAGGTACTGGCCAAGCGCGTGCAGTTGCTCGGTTCGACGTTGCGCAGTCGCGACGATCAGTTCAAGGCCGACCTGTTCAGCGATTTGAGCCAGCATGTGTGGCCGCTGTTTGCCGAAGGGCGGTTGAGTCCGCAACTGGCGAAAACCTTCCCGGTGAAAGACGCCGAGGCGGCGTTTGCCGAGCTGGCGAGCAATACGGTTTCGGGGAAGGTGGTGTTGGTGATTGACGACAGTCTGAGCTGACCTCCACCAACCCTTGTGGCGAGGGAGCTTGCTCCCGTTGGGTCGCGAAGCGGCCCCAAATCATTCAACGCGGTGAGTCAGATTAAACCGGTTGGCTGGTTTTGCGACTGCTTCGCAGCCGAGCGGGAGCAAGCTCCCTCGCCACAGCTAAGCTTCCACATTGGATCTTTGTTTATTTCCAGAGGTGAATCGGCCAGCCGGTTTTTTCGGCGTGCGCCAGCAATACCGGATCCGGATTCACGACATGCGGGAAATCGACCTTCAGCAGCAACGGCAGATCATTGCGTGAATCTGAATAGAAACTCGCGCCTTCCAGGTTCTCTTCCTCGGCGTCCAGCCATTCCAGCAGGCGGGTGATCTTGCCTTCGCGGTAGGTCAGCGTGCCGACGGTCTGGCCAGTGTAAACGCCGTGCGCGACGTCCAGTTCGATGCCGAGAATTTCATCGATGCCCAGGCGTTCGGCGATCGGTTTGACCAGGTGCGTGCCCGAGGCCGAGATCACCAGAATCCGGTCGCCGGCTTTGCGATGGGCGGCGATGGTTTTGGTCGCGTCGCTGAAGATGATCGGTTCGATAAAGTCCTCGACCCATGGGCCGACCAGGTGCTCGACCTCTTCCGGGGTACGCCCGATCATCGGCTCGAGGCTGAACGCCATGAATTCTTCCATGCGCAATTTGCCATGGCTGTAGGCGTCCATCAGCTCGTTGTTCTTGCGCATGAACGACTCGGGATCGACCCAGCCCAGGCGCCCCATCTGCTCGCTCCAGAGGGTGGCGCAGTCGCCGTGGATCAGGGTTTCGTCCAGATCAAAAATTGCCAGGGCCATCAGTGCAGTTCTCTCTTCAACGTCAGCAAAGTCATCAGGCTACCTCACACAGGGCCGTCGGATCGATGGAAAGCGCCAGACGCTGACCGTCGGGATGCAGATCCGCCGCCGAGCGGTTGAGCACGTCCACCACCAGTTCCACACCGCGCGCTTCGACCCGATAGCGGATCACGTTGCCGAGCAGGCTGTGGCTGCGGATCTGCACATCGAGTTCACCATTGAGGCTCAGTTCGATGGCTTCCGGGCGTATGGCGATGCGGTGGTTGATCGGCCGTTGCAACAGCTTTGAGGCACTGTCGGCGTCGAGCAGGTTGTAGTTGCCGATGAAGCCGGCGGCGAACACATCGACCGGTGCGGTGTAGAGGGTTTCGGCGTCTCCGCTTTGCACGATCTTTCCCTGGTTCATCAGGAAAATCCGGTCGGACATGGTCAGCGCTTCTTCCTGGTCGTGGGTGACGAAGATCGTGGTCAGGCCGAGTTCGCGCTGGATCTGGCGGATCTGTTCGCGCAGGTGTTTGCGGATTCGCGCATCCAGCGCCGACAGCGGTTCATCCAGCAACAACAGGCGTGGGCGGGTGACCAGCGAGCGGGCGAGGGCGACACGCTGGCACTGACCGCCGGAAAGCTGATGCGGATAACGGCTGGCGAAGTCGTTGAGCTCGACCAGTTTCAACACTTCAGCGACGCGCTTGTGGCTGTCGTCGGAATTGACCTTCTGCATGCGCAGGCCGAAGGCGACGTTCTGCTCGACGGTCATGTTGGGGAACAGCGCGTAGCTCTGGAACACCATGCCGATCCCGCGTTTCTGCGGGCTCAGCGGCACGATGTCGACGCCATCAAGCAGGATCTTGCCGCCATCCACCGGCGTCAGCCCGGCGATACAGCGCAGCAGGGTGGACTTGCCGCAACCGGACGGGCCGAGCAGGGTGACGAACTCGCCTTTGTTGATTTCGCAGTTGATGTCGCTGAACACCGTGGTGCCCGCGTAGTTTTTCTGCAGGTGTTGGACGCTGACGTAGCTCATTCGCTTTTGTCCTTGTTCAAGATGTTGGCGATCCAGGTCAGGACCAGCACGAAAAAGAAGTACGAGATCACCAGCGCACTGGTGAAGTGGCCGCTGCTGTTGCGCATGTTGTTCAGGTACACCTGCAGGGTTTCGTAGCGCGTGCCGACGAGGATGTTGGCGAACACGAATTCCCCGAACAGGAACGAGAACGACAGCAGCAGCGCGACCATCAGGCCTTTGCGCAGGTTCGGCAGTACCACCAGAAACGCCGCCTGAAAGGTGCTGGCGCCGAGCAGTTGCGCGGCGTCCATCAGGTCGCGCAGGTTGATCGCCTGCAGGTTGTTGGTGATCGCCCGGTACATGAACGGCAGCGCTACGGTGAAGTAGCAACCGATCAGGATCCACGGCGTACCGACCATCGCCAGCGGCCCGGAACCGTACAGTTGCAACAGGCCTACCGACGACACCACTGGCGGCACCGCGAAGGGCAGCAGGATCAGGATGTTCATCAGCGCATCGAGTTTCGGGAAGTGGTAATGCACCACGAACAGCAACGGCAGTATCAGCACCACCGACAGCACCAGCGCGCCCACGCACACCAGCAGCGACTGGCCGAAAGCATGCAGGAAGCGTGGATCGCTCCACAGCTGGAGGTACCACTTGAAGGTGAAGCCGCTGGGCAGGATGGTCGCCGACCAGCTGCTGGCGATCGAATAGATCAGCGTACCCACCAGCGGCAGCAGCAGGATCGCGAACAGCAAATAAACCACGACGCGGTGGTAGACGCCGGCCGGGCCGGATTCAGCGCGAGACATGGTAGCTCCTCTTCAACAGCAATTGATGCACGACGGTGACGAGGGTCATCAACGCCACCAGCACCACGGCCAGGGCGCTGGCCAGATTCGGATCGAGGGAAATATCCCCGGAAACCATTGCCGCGATGCGGATCGGCAGCACGTTGAAGTTACCGGTGGTCAAGGCGTACACCGTGGCGTAGGCGCCGAGAGCGTTGGCCAGCAGGATCACGAAAGTGCCGAGCAGTGCCGGGGTCAGCACCGGCAGACCAATATGCCGCCAGAACTGCCAGCCGTTGGCGCCGAGCAGCGCAGCGGATTCGCGCCAGTCTTCACGCAAGGCGTCGAAGGCCGGGTAGAGCAGCAGCACGCCGAGGGGAATCTGGAAGTAGGTATAGAGAATGATCAGACCGGTTTTCGAGTACAGGTTGAAGTCCTGAATGATCCCGGCCTGCTTGAGCATGATGGTGATGCTGCCGTTGAAACCGAGCAGGATGATGAACGCAAAGGCCAGCGGCACGCCGGCGAAGTTGCTGGTCATGTTGGCGAAGGCATTCACGAAGTTGCGCAGTTTCGAGTCGACCCGGCGCAACGAATACGCACCGAGCACGGCGATGATGATGCCGAATACGCTCGACCAGAAACTGATCTCCAGGCTGTACTGAATCGCCTGCAAATAGAACTTCGAGCTGAAGATCTTGCTGAAGTTGGCGAAGCCCCAGCCGAATTCTTCCGATTGCAGGCTGTTGATCATCACCCAGACCAGTGGGGCGATTTCGAACACGATAAAGAACAGGGCGAACGGCACCAGGCACAGGGCTGCCAGCCATTTACCGCGAGTCATGGCATTCACTTGAGCAGCTCCCGGCATACAGGTTTGTCGTGGGGCGCGCCGAGCAGTTCGCAGACGGTGCCGCAGATCTCGGTTTGTTTCGGCGCGGCATCAATATTGAAGCTGAAGGCGTCACCGAGAACGAACAGCGGCACCTGGCGTTCTTCCGGCAGCAGGCCGTTGTGCGAGCGGTCGTTGTTCATGCCGTGGTCGGCGGTGACCAGCACCTGATAGCCCGCATCGAGCCAGCCTTGCAGGTAGTCGGCGAGGATGATGTCCGCCGAGCGTGCGCTGTTGCGGTATTGCGTGGAGTCGAGGCCGTGCTTGTGGCCGGCGTCGTCGATGTTCATCGGGTGAATCAGCAGAAAGTTCGGCGCATGGCGCAGGCGCAGGTTTTCCGCGTCGGCAAACAGGTGCGAATCCGGGTAGTGATCGCTCCAGTAGAAGTGGCCGTGCTGGATCGGCAATGACAGGTTTTCGGTATGCCGGTCGCGGGCCACGACGAACGGCGAGCGGTTATACAGCTCGCTGACCCAGTGATAGGCCGCTGCGGCGGTTTTCAGGCCGGCGTCGCGGGCGTAGTGATAGACGCTGCGCTGGTTGGACAGGCGCGCAACGTTGTTGTGGACGATGCCACTGTCGATCGGCGGCACGCCGGTGAGGATGCATTCGTAAAGCGGTCGGGACAGGGCCGGCAACTCGCACTCCAACTGATAGAGTGCGGCGCGTCCTGCGCCAACGTAAGCCTGCAGATGCCCCATGGCGTGCCGCGCGACCTCGTAATTGAGACCGTCGAGCACGACAAGGATGACGTTGTGCTTCATAGGGGCAAAAACTCCGCGAAAACAGGAAGTATCAGATTCATTCGGGAGCCCTTGTGGGAGCGAGCTTGCTCGCGAAGGCGTCGTGTCAGCCACCATCAATGCTGAATGAAAGACCGCATTCGCGAGCAAGCTCGCTCCCACAGGGATCTCCGGCAATCCCGAAAGTGGGATTTACAGGATTACTTCATCTCGACGATGACTTCTTCGTTCCACTTCTGCGGCAGGGCCTTGGAGGTTTTTTCCCACGCGTCGGCGTCCTTGATTGGCGTGACCTTCTTGTACTGCTCGTTTGGCAGCAGCTTGGCCTTCACGTCTTCCGGCAGTTGCAGATGTTCGGCACGGATCGGACGGGCGTTGCCGCGCGCCAGGTTGGTCTGGCCGGCGTCGCTGAAGATGTATTCGCGGGTCAGCTTGGCGGCGTTCGGGTTTTTTGCGTACTTGTTGATGATGGTGGTGTAGCCGGAAATCACCGAGCCGTCGGACGGGATCAGCACCACGTAGTCATCCGGGTTGGCCATCTTGGCCTTGTAGCTCAGACCATTGAAGTCCCAGACCACGCCGACTTCGATCTCGCCTTTTTCCATGGTGGCGATGGTCGGGTTGGCCATCGACAGGCGACCTTGCTTGGCGATGTCTGCAAACAGCAGCAGGGCCGGTTGGAGGTTTTTCTCGTCGCCACCGTTGGCCAGGGCAGCGGCGAGTACGCCGTTGGCGGCTTGCGCGGCGGTGCTCACGTCACCGATGGAAACCTTGTATTTGCCGCCCTTGAGGTCAGCCCATTTGGTCGGTACTTCGGAACCGTGCAGCAGCTTCTTGTTGACAATGAAGGCGATGGTGCCGGTGTAGGCCAATGCCCAGTTGCCGTCCTTGTCCTTGGCCCATGCCGGCACCTGATCCCAAGTGCTCGGTTTGTACGGTTGCACCACGCCCTGCTTGACCGCGATCGGGCCGAAGGCGGCGCCGACGTCGCCGATGTCGGCGGTGGCGTTGTCTTTTTCAGCGGCGAACTTGGCGATTTCCTGGGCCGAGCTCATGTCGGTGTCAATGTGTTTCAGGCCGTAGGTCTTGGCCAGGTCTTCCCAGGTGCCTTTCCAGTTGGCCCAGTCATCGGGCATGCCGACGCTGTTGACGGCGCCTTCCGCTTTCGCAGCGGCTTCGAGGGTTTTCAGATCGGTGTCGGCCGCCATGGCGGCGGTGCACATTGCAATGGTCGAGCCTAACAGTGTTGCCAGGAAAAGCTGTTTCATTCCGAAGCTCCTTGGTCGTGTTCAACGCTGCGATTGCGGTTTGTGTTGGTCTAGGTCAGCAATACCTGAGCCAATTTAAGGGGGCTGGATGACACTTTGATGTCGGCGGTCGCCCGGCAGGCCTTTTATTTGCCCGGTTTCGGCGCTTGCCCGCTAAGCGTAGACCAAGGTCAAAGCCCCGGCAGACAAGGCACTTGGCCGATGTATTGCAAGTCATGAGGGCGACCGTCGGGCGGGTTTGTCATCTCTCGGTCATCTGCACTGCCTAGGCTTGCAAGACATGGAAACGGCTTGCAGGCCGTACGGTTTTTGCCCCGAAACAGTGCTGGTCTAGTCCAGATAGGTAACGTTGATGCGCGATGAGGCAACAAAAGCGGTGACAGCCATCGGCCAGGTGCTGCAGGAGCAGCTCGATCACGGCCTGTTGGCGCCGGGCAGCAAGCTGCCGGCCGAGCGCAAGCTCAGTGAGTTGTTCGGCACCACGCGCATCACGGTGCGTGAGGCGTTGTTGCAGCTGGAGGCGCAGGGGCAGATTTATCGCGAGGAGCGCCGTGGCTGGTTCGTTTCGCCGCCGCGTCTGGCGTACAACCTGATGCAGCGCAGTCACTTTCACGCGATGGTCAGTGCGCAGGGGCGGGAGCCGTCGACCGAGGTGATTTCCGCGCGCCTGCAGCCAGCTTCGGCGGCGGTGTGTGCGTTGTTGCAGTTGCCGGCGTTGTCCAGCGTGATTCAGATTTGTCGGTCGCGGCGCATCGACGGGCGGCTGGTGTTGTATGTGGAGCATTATCTGAATCCGCAGTATTTTCCGGGGATTCTGGGGTTTGATTTGAATCAGTCGATGACCGAGTTGTATGCGCGGCATTACGATTTGCGCTATGGGCGGGTGCGGTTCGAGATTGTGCCGACGTCGTTGTCGGTGGATGCGGCGGCGGCTTTGCGCGTGTCTGTCGGGAGTCCGGGGTTACGGATTGCTCGGGTCAATTATGATCAGCATGAGCGGTTGATTGATTGTGATCTGGAGTTTTGGCGGCATGATGCGATTCACGTCGGGGTCGATGTTGTTTGAGCGTTTGGCCTTGGCGGCCTCTGGGCCGACCAGGTTCTTGGGGTTTTGGGTGTTTATCCGTTGCTTCGGGTGTTGCGGCTGGCGGTTTCGCTCTTCCAGCGACTCCCTTTGGCAAACGCCCCAAAGGAAGCAAAGGTCTTGGCCCCGGCGTACGGCCCTCGCAGTGGCTCGGGTTCCTTCGTTGCGGGGCTCATCCGGGGGGCATCGCCTCCGGTTTGCTTCGCTGCACCTCCTCTCGATGTGTTTGGCTACGCCAAACGGTCGCTGCGCTCCCACCCCCGGATAACCCCCTCCACTCAGCCTGCCGAAGGGGCCGGCACGGCAAGATCAAGAGCTGCAGCCGAGCTAACGCTCATCCTGTTGAGTGGTGAAAAGCATGCGGTCTGCCTGGACTGCTTTGTTTTCTATGGGAGCCAGTCTGCTGGCGAAGGCGGCCTGACAGCCGACCAATTTCCAACTGAATACACTCATTCCCACTGTGGGAGCTGGCTTGCCAGCGACGGCGGCCAGACACCCTACCAGTCTCGAGCTGCCAACACCCATTCCCACTGTGTGCGCGCCTGCTCGCGAAGGCGGCCTGACAGCCGACCAATCTCCAACTGAATACACTCATTCCCACTGTGGGAGCTGGCTTGCCAGCGAAGGCGGCCAGACACCCGACCAGTCTCCAGCTGCCAACACCCATTCCCACTGTGTGCGAGCCTGCTCGCGAAGGCGGCCTGACAGCCGACCAATTTCCAACTGAACACACCCGATCCACCTGTGGGAGCTGGCTTGCCAGCGAAGTCGCCCGCACAATCACCCCATCTCTATCTGGCAGCCTCAGCATTCCCATACAAATAATCCGTCGCCAGCGACGCCATCGTCCTCACCCCAACCACCAGCGCCGACTCATCCACAAAGAATCCCGGATTGTGATTCGGCGCCGCCTTGCTCATGTCCTGATCCCGTGGTGTCACCCCGAGAAACACAAACAGCCCCGGCACTTCCTTGGCAAAGAACGAGAAGTCTTCCGCGCCGCCCACCAGCGGCGCATTGACTACGTCATCCTTGGCTGCCCACTTCAACGTTGGCAGCATTTTTTCCGTCAGTGCCGGGTTGTTGATCGTGGGGTCGTATTTTTCGATGATGGTCACGTCGGCTTTCGCGCCGCCGCTTTCGGCGATTTTTTCGATGGTCTGGCGTACGTCGGCGTGGAGTTTCTGGCGGATGCCGTAGTCGTAGGAGCGGATGGTGCCGCTCATGTCCACGGATTCGGGGATGATGTTGTAGCGGGTGCCACCATTGATGGTGCCGATGCTGACCACCGACGGGTAGGACGAAATGTCGGTGCGGCGGCTGACCACGGTTTGCAAGCCGACGATGGTTTGTGCGCCGACGGTGATCGGGTCGATGCCGTCCCACGGGCGGCCGGCGTGGGTTTGTTTGCCGAGGATTTTGATGCGCAGGTCGTCGGAGCTGGCCAGGGTGGCGCCGGGACGATAGGCGATCTGACCGGCGGGGACGCCGGCCCAGACGTGCAGACCAAAGACGGCGTCGGGTTTGGGTGATTTCATCACGCCTTCCTGCACCATCATTTTTGCGCCCCAAGTGTTTTTGCCGTCGGGGATGAAGTCGCTCGGGCCTTCTTCGGCGGGCTGGAAGTAGAACACCACGGTGCCGGGCAGGGTGTCGCGCAGGCCAGTGAGAATTTTCGCCGTGCTCAACAGGATCGCGGTGTGGGCGTCGTGGCCGCAGGCGTGCATCACGTCGACTTCTTTGTCCAGATAAGTGCCTTTGGCTTTCGAGGCGAAGGGCAGGTCGGCGACTTCCTTGACCGGCAGCGCGTCCATGTCGGCGCGCAGGGCCACGGTCGGGCCGGGCAGGGCGCCCTTGAGGATGGCGACTACGCCGGTGCGGGCGACGTTGGTTTTGACTTCCAGGCCCAGCGCCTTTAGCTGCTTGGCGACCAGTTCCGCGGTGCGTTTTTCGCTGTTGCCCAGTTCCGGATGCGCGTGGATGTCGCGGCGGGTTTCCAGCAGTTCCGGTTCAAGTGCCTTGGCTTGCGTGGCGATCTGTTCGCGGGTGCTGTCCAGGGTGGCGGCGCTGGCGGTGCCGGCCAGCAGCGTGAGCAGAACGGTCTGGGCGATACGTGTCAGCTGCATCGGGTTTCTCCATGGTTATTTTTTTTCTGGCTTCCCTGCCTGTGACCCGAGTGTCTGCGCGAAGTGCTATTCCTTCGGCTGGCCACCGCCGGCAGTGATGACCTGCACGCTCATGCGTGGCGTCGCCAGATCGAGTCCGGCTTCGTCCAGATGGCGTTTGAGCGACAGGTTGAACGCTCGGGAAACTTCCCATTGTTTGATCGGTGCGGTCTTGAAGCGCGCGCGCAGGATCGCGCTGCCGGACTCGAAACTTTCCACACCCTGAATCTCCAGTGGCGACCAGATATTCCGCCGTTGCAGTGGGTCGGTACGCATTTTCTGGCCGACGTCGCGCATCAGTTTGATCGCATCGTCGATTTCCATGTTGTACGGCACCGCCACGCGGAAGATCGCGTAGCCGAACTCCCGGGAGTAGTTCTTGATGCTTTTGATTTCGCTGAACGGGATGGTGTGGACGATGCCATCGATGTCGCGCAGGCGCACAGTGCGGATGGTCAGGCCTTCGACGGTGCCGAGGTGGCCGCCGACGTCGACGTAGTCATCAATGGCCAGCGAGTCTTCGATGATGATGAACAGACCGGTGATCAGGTCCGCCACCAGCGACTGCGCACCGAAACCGATGGCCAGACCGATCACACCGGCACCGGCCAGCAGTGGCGTAACGTTCATGCCCATGTTCGCCAGGGCGACGATCAACGCGATGATGAAAATCGCCACGAACAGCACGTTGCGGATCAGCGGCATCATCGTCTGTGCGCGGGCATTCGCCAGGCCTTTGCGCGAGCGGGTGAGGGCGTGATGCACGGCGGTGTCGGCAAGGATCCAGATCAACCAGGAGAAAATCAGCGTACCGATCAGGCTGAACAGTTTGACGCTGACGTCATGCCCTTCGCCCTCGGCAAAGCCGATCAGCGATTTGCCCCATACGCGCAGGCCGAGTTCGATGAAGGTCAGCCACACCAGCAGGTGGGCGAGGGTGTAGAAGAAGCTTTTCAGGCGCTCCGAGTACAGCGCATGGCGCTTCGGCCCGCGTTGCGGTTTGAGCGAGTGCCGGCGCACGAGACCGTTGATCACCATGCACATCACCAGCAGCACCGTGCAGATCAGCGACTGGCGCAGGGCGGTGCTGGTGTCGCCGGCAGAGACGAAGGTGGCGAACAGCGAAATCCCGACCAGCACCAGCGCCGGCACGTACCAGAAGGTGCCGAGGATATCGATGGTGTCGCTGAGGGCGCGGCGGGTCAGGCGACGGGACAATGGCTGGTTGCGGATCAGGTGCGCGATCGGCCGGCGGAAACGCAGGATGAACAGCCCGGTGAACAGCGCCGCGAGGACATTGGTGACGGTCGCGGTGGTGTGCGCCAAATGCACGCCGAGGCTTTCCACCAGGCGCGGATCGTTAAGCGCTTCACCGAACGCGGCGAAGCTGCCGATCAGCCACAGCGGACGGAACGCCTGATGCCGCAGGATGTACAGCGCCCGATGCCGGTGCGGGCCGTCGAGCAGCGAGAAGGCGATCACGCAGATCGCCGAGAAACAGGTGCCGACCACCAGCGCATAAGCCAGCACCATCGCCAGGCTCTTGCCCAATGACGAGGGCAGCGCGTAGCTCATGTAAACGGTGATGACCAATGCAATCAGCCATGGCCCGAGCTTGCGCAGGGCGAAGCGCAGCATGTCGAGGGCCTTGGGGTGCTGCGGCAGTTCTTCGGTCAGGCCGAAGCGCATGCGCACCCGGTGACCGAGCCAGATCAGCGCGGCGGCGAGCAGGCTCCAGACCATCAGGATCACCGCGAAGCCGAAGATGATCGGCAGCCACTCGCTGGCCGGCAACATCAGGTTATCGAGTTCGTCCTTGGCCAGATCGAACTCGTCGGACCAGCGGGTCAGCGGACTGTCGTCGCCGGAGAACTGCTTCTCGAAACTGGCCAGCGTGCCGCCAATCAGGCCCAGCACGCCTTCTTCCGGTGAAACCTGGGCTTTCTTTGTGGCGTCGCGCAGCTTTTTCAGGTCGCTCAGCAACTGTGCGCGTTGCTTGTCGTTTTCCAGCGACTTGATGACTTCATCCAGCGACTGACCCAACGGTTCCTGCGCCTCGGGCTGCGCCTTGGTGGAGTTGAGCAGCCCCGGCAAGCCGACCGCGTGGGCAGGGGCCAGCGGCAGCAGCGTCATCAGGCAGACAAGGAACAGGCAGGGCAGAGCAAACAGACGAGCGAACACTAGGCGGTCAACCTCGCAAAGGGGCGAATTGAGCGAGTGTACGAGGCAGTCAGAATCAATGCGAGCCGGGCGCGGATTTATTCGTTGAGTTTGGCGAGGATCTTGTAGACCACGGTCGCCAGGATCATCAGCATGCCGATCCACATGGCGAAGACGCCGGCGTTCTTGTCGCGGAAGTTGAAGCCGATCGCCAGCAGGATCATTCCGGACAGGATCGGAATGAGCATGGCGTGGAAGGAGGACATCGAAATCATGGTGACTGCCTTGTCGAAGGGGATGATTTAAGTCTAGGTCGCTTTCTTTGAAGCTGTATTGATCTGTGTAGGAGCTGCCGCAGGCTGCGATCTTTTGATCTTGGGTATGCAATTCAAAAGCAAGATCAAAAGATCGCAGCCTTCGGCAGCTCCTACAGGGGTTTGCGATGAGCTTATGGCAACTCGCGGCTGGCGTAGAACGCGCTCAGCACTTTGACCAGGTGTGCCAGGTCATGGCTGCCGCACAGTTCGCGGATCGAGTGCATGGCGAAGGTCGGCAGGCCGATATCGACGGTGCGCACGCCCAGGTGGCTGGCGGTGATCGGGCCGATGGTCGAACCGCAACCCATGTCGCTGCGCACCACGAAGCTCTGTACCGGCACTTCTTCGGCCATGCACAGGTGGCGGAAGAATCCGGCGGTTTCGCTGTTGGTGGCGTAGCGCTGGTTGCTGTTGACCTTGATCACCGGGCCGGCGTTGAGTTTCGGGCCGTGGTTGGCGTCGTGCTTCTCGGCGTAGTTGGGGTGTACGCCGTGGGCGTTGTCAGCCGAGACCAGCAGCGATTTCTGAATGGTACGGACGAACTCGTCGCCTTCCGGCAGCAGGCGGCGCAGGGTCTGTTCGAGCATCGGGCCATCGGCGCCGCACGCCGAGCAGGAGCCGACTTCTTCGTGGTCGTTGCACACCAGCACGCAAGTTTCTTCGGTGTCGGCGCTGAGCAGGGCTTGCAGGCCGGCGTAGCAGGACAGCAAGTTGTCCAGGCGCGCGCCGGCGATGAAGTCGCCATGCAGGCCGATGACCGCCGCGCTCTGGGTGTCGTAGAAACTCAGCTCGTAATCCAGCACCACGTCGGCGTTCAGGCCGTGTTCGCGAGCCAGTTGATCGGTCAGTACCGCACGGAAGTCGACGCGCTCGTCACCGGCGAATTGCGCGAGGATCGGCGGCAGCTCGGTCTGCGCGTTGATCGCCCAGCCCTGATTGGCTTCACGGTTGAGGTGAATCGCCAGGTTGGGAATGATCGCGATCGGCGCCTTGAAGTCGATCAACTGACTTTCGACCTTGCCATCGCGGCGGAAGGTCACGCGGCCGGCCAGCGACAGGTCGCGGTCGAACCACGGCGCCAGCAGTGCGCCGCCGTAGACTTCAACGCCCAGTTGCCAGAAGCCCTGACGTTGCAGTTCCGGTTGCGGCTTGACCCGCAGGCACGGGCTGTCGGTGTGAGCGCCGACCAGGCGGATGCCGTCGTGCAGTGGCGAGTTGCGGCCCATTTTGATCGCGACGATCGAGGAGTCGTTACGGGTGACGTAATAGCGGCCGTTGGCCTCGGTGGTCCATGGCTCGCGCTCGTCGAGGCGCACGTAACCGGCGGCCTCCAGACGCTGAACAAGGCTGGCGGTGGCGTGGAACGGGGTAGGGGAGGCCTTGAGGAAGTCGATCAGGCCTTGGTTCAACTCTTCGCGCATAAGAAGCTCCAGACAGCAATGGGCGCGAGTTTAACGCATCGGCCGGGGAATTGAATCCGAACCGGATCCCTGTGGGAGCTAGCCTGCTCGCGAAAGCGCTATGACATTCAACATTGATGCTGACTGATCAATTGCTTTCGCGAGCGGGCTCGCTCCCACATGGGTTCGGCGGTGCTTGTCAGAACGGCGCAGGGCACTCGAAGCGCAGACGCTCGCCGGTTTGCGGATGGGTGAAGCTGAGCATGCTGGCGTGCAGGCACAGGCGCGGCCAGGCGGCGAGGGCCTGTTCGTGGGCGTAGAGCCCATCGCCCAGCAACGGGTGCCCGATGGACAGCATGTGCACGCGCAACTGGTGCGAGCGCCCGGTGATTGGCGTCAGTTCGACGCGGCACCAGTCGCCGCAACGTTCCAGTACGCGCCAGAAGGTCAGTGCGTGTTTGCCGAATTCGTGGTCGACCACGTGGCGCGGTTTGGTCGGTGGGTCGTAGCGCAGCGGCAAATCGATGCTGCCGCTGTCCAGTTCCGGCTGACCCCAGGCCAGGGCGGTGTAGGCCTTTTCGGTTTCGCGGTCGTGAAACTGCCGCGACAATTCGCGGTGGGTGTCGGCGTCACGGGCCAGCAGAATGATGCCGGAGGTTTCCCAGTCCAGACGATGGACGATACGCGCTTCCGGGTAGCCGTTTTCCTGCAGGCGGGTGATCAGGCAGTCCTTGTTGTCGTCGGCGCGACCGGGCACCGAGAGCAGCAAGGTCGGCTTGTCGACCACCAGTACAGCGGCGTCCTGATGGATGATGCGGATGTTGGACAACGGCATTAAAACAGCCTCGTAACAAATGCCAACGGCGGTTCAGGGCCATTCCCGCATGGGAGTGACCCTGAACCGCCGTCGTTCTGCCGGATCGACTCAGCGATCAGGCAGGGTGATGTTGAGTTCCAGAATCGAGCAACTGCCCTGGCTTTCCAGTGCAACATGTACGTCGTCGTTGCCGATGTTGACGTACTTGCGGATCACGTCGACCAGTTCCTTCTGCAAGGCTGGCAGGTAATCCGGCGTGCTGCGCTGGCCGCGCTCATGCGCCACGATGATCTGTAGACGCTCTTTCGCTACCGAGGCGGTACTTGGCTTTTTGTTGGCACGAAAGAAGTCAAAAAGGTTCATTACCTACCTCCAAACAGGCGCTCGAAGAATCCCTTCTTCGTAACATCGAGGAAACGATGTTCTTTTTCTTTGCCCAGCAGACGATCAACGGCATCGCTGTAGGCCTGACCGGCATCGCTCTGGTCGTCGAGAATCACTGGAACGCCCGAGTTGGAAGCCTTCAGGACCGCCTGCGACTCAGGGATGACGCCCAGCAGGGTCACGGCCAGGATTTCCTTGACGTCTTCGACGCCCAGCATTTCGCCATCGCTGACGCGCTGCGGGTTGTAACGGGTCAGCAGGAGGTGTTCCTTGATCGGCTCTTCGCCGAGTTCGGCACGACGCGATTTGCTGGCCAGCAGGCCGAGCATGCGGTCGGAGTCACGTACCGAGGACACTTCCGGGTTGGTCACGATGATCGCTTCGTCGGCGAAGTACATCGCCAGGTGTGCGCCTTTCTCGATGCCTGCCGGGGAGTCGCAGACCACGAAGTCGAAGTCTTCCTTCAACTGCATCAGGACTTTTTCCACGCCTTCCTGGGTCAGCGCGTCTTTGTCGCGGGTCTGGCTGGCGGCCAGCACGTAGAGGTTTTCCAGGCGCTTGTCTTTGATCAGGGCCTGCTGCAGGTTGGCTTCGCCGTTGACCACGTTGACGAAGTCATACACCACGCGACGCTCGCAACCCATGATCAGGTCGAGGTTACGCAGGCCCACGTCGAAGTCGACGATCACTGTTTTGTGGCCGCGCAGAGCGAGGCCGGTACCGATAGCGGCGCTGGTGGTGGTCTTACCCACACCACCCTTGCCGGATGTAACCACGAGAATCTTGGCCAAGGTGTTTCACCCCTAAGGAAGAAGGACTGTTTAGCCCCTGAAAAACATCTCTTGAAAACTACTGCAGTCGGACAGCCTTGGCTGGAATTCGGCGCAAGTCGCAATTGCCGGGGGCAAACGCTCCTTGATCCTTTTTCCTACTTCGTTTGAGCCGTTTTCGCTACGTTTTAGAGATGCTTGGAAAATGCGGCAGTATCCGTTAAAGCCGAATGATGTTCAACACGTCGGCCGACAGGCTGACCTGTACGCCGGAGCCCCACAGTGGATCGCGGCGCAAATCTTCGGAAACCTTGTAATGCCCGGCGATGGAGATCAGTTCAGCGCTCAATTGCTGACAGAAAATCCGCGCCTTGGTGTCGCCTTTGACGCCGGCCAGGGCGCGACCACGCATCGGGCCGTATACATGGATGTTGCCATCGGCCAGAAGTTCCGCCCCCGGACTCACCGAGGACACCACCACCAGATCGCCACCCTGGGCGTATATCTGTTGGCCACCACGTACTGGCGTGGTGATGACGCGGGTCGGTTTGACCGTCGGCTCCGGCGGTTTTTCCGGCTTCTTTTTGACTTCCGGTTCCGGGGCCTCCAACGGCCGCTCGCGGGCGCCGGACGGCGGCAGCACCGGGATGTCGATGGCGATGGCGGCAGCGATGTCTTCGATACGGCTGGCGCGGATTGCCAGGGTGCGCAGACCATGTTGACGGCATACGCGCATCAGACCGGGCAGATCGACCGCGCCTTCGCCGGGCGGCAGTTTGTCCAGCGCCAGGACCAACGGTGCATTGCTGAAGAAATTCGGCGCCTGGGCGACTTTGGCGGCCAGTTGCCGATCAAGGCTGTCGAGGTCGTTGCGGGACAGTTCCAGCACCGTGATGGCCAGCATGCTGCCCTTCAACTGGAACACGGGATCTCGGTCTGGCGATTCGTTTTGGCTCATATCGGCATACAACGGCTTGTCACTAAAAGTGCCGAGACTTATAACGAGAACGCCCGCGAGCCGCAAGCCGGGTCGAACGATGTAGAATGCGCGGCCACTGAATTTACGGAAGCTTTAATGGATCGCCCGCGTTTTCGAAGAGCCTATCTTTCTCCCCGCTTCTGGCCGCTCTGGTGCGGTCTGGGGCTGTTGTGGCTGGTCGTGCAGTTGCCATATGCGGTTTTACTGACGATCGGTCGTGTTTTGGGCGCATTGATGTATCGCGTGGCCGGCGACCGGCGGCGCATCGCCAAGCGCAATCTCGAGCTGTGCTTCCCGGAAAAATCCGCCGCCGAGCGTAAACGCTTGCTCAAGGAAAACTTCGCCTCCACCGGCATCGCGTTTTTTGAAATGGCGATGAGCTGGTGGTGGTCCCGTGAGCGTCTGGCCAAACTGGCCCACGTCGAAGGCCTGGAGCATCTGCAAAAAGCCCAGCGCGAAGGCAAGGGCGTGATCCTCATGGCTGCGCACTTCACCACTCTGGAAATCGGCGCGGCGCTGCTCGGCCAGCAGCACACCATCGACGGCATGTACCGCGAGCACAAGAACCCGTTGTTCGACTTCGTCCAGCGTCGCGGCCGCGAGCGGCACAACCTCGATTCGCTGGCGGTGGAGCGTGACGACGTGCGCGGCATGCTCAAGCTGCTGCGTTCGGGCCGGGCGATCTGGTACGCGCCGGATCAGGACTATGGCGCCAAGCAGAGTATCTTTGTGCCGCTGTTCGGCATTCAGGCAGCGACCGTGACTGCGACCACCAAGTTTGCCCGTTTGGGTAAAGCGCTGGTGGTGCCGTTCACTCAGGAGCGTATGGCCGACGGCAGCGGTTACAAGCTGGTGATTCATCCGCCGCTGGAAGACTTTCCGGGTGAAACCGAAGAGGCCGACTGCATCCGCATCAACCAGTGGGTGGAAAGCGCCTTGCGCGCCTGCCCTGAGCAATACTTGTGGGCGCACCGCCGCTTCAAGAGCCGTCCACCGGGCGAGCCGAAGCTTTACCCGAAACGGCGCGGCTGATTCACTCACCCTTTCAAGCACCACGGAGCGTTGCGATGAGCCCAGCTGAACCGGTCACAGGTTTGATTCTTTCCGGCGGCGGGGCTCGGGCGGCGTATCAGGTGGGGGTGCTGGCGGCGATTGCCGAATTGCTGCCGCTGGGCGCGGACAATCCGTTTCCGGTGATCGTCGGCACTTCGGCCGGGGCGATCAATGCGGTTAGCCTGGCCAGCGGCGCCACCGATTTTCGCGCGGCCATCGAACGTCTCACTCTGTTCTGGCAAGGCTTTCGCAGTCATCGGGTGCTGCGCAGCGATTGGCCCGGGGTGATCCGTCAGGCCAGCCGCTTTGTCAGTCACAGTTTGCTCGGCATCGGTCGGCAACTGCCGGTGGCGCTGCTCAACAGTTCGCCGCTGCGCGACCTGCTCAATGAAAAACTACACATGCCCGGCATCGCCGAATCCATCGCCCGCAAGCAATTGCATGCGGTGGCGGTGACCGCGTTCGGCTACGAGTCGGGGCAGGCGGTGACCTTCTATCAGGGCGGCGGCAAGATCGATGCGTGGTTGCGCCATCGACGGATCGGCGTGCCGGCGCAATTGTCGGTGGACCATTTGCTGGCCAGTTCGGCGATCCCGTTGCTGTTTGCCCCGGTCAAAATCGGTGAGGAATATTTCGGCGACGGCGCAGTGCGCCAATCGGCACCGATCAGTCCGGCGCTGCACCTGGGCGCGAGTCGGGTGCTGGTGGTGGGTGTGAGCGGCAACCCGCGCGGTTTTGATCCGCAGCAGCCGCTGGAGCGCGCCTACACCGGGCAGCAGCCGACGCTGGCGCAGATCGGCGGGCACATGCTCAACAGCACATTCATTGACAGTCTGGAGAGCGACATCGAATTGCTGCAGCGTCTGAACCAGTTCAGTCGACTGATGCCCGATGGCGTGCCGACTCGTGAGTTGGGCGTGGCGCCAGTGGACGTGCTGGTGATTGCGCCGAGTCAGCCGATCGACGAGATCGCCGCGCGGCATCGCCAGGAGTTACCGGCGGCGTTGCGTTTGTTCTTGCGCGGCCCGGGGGCGACGAAAACGAGTGGGGCAGGGGTGCTGAGTTATCTGCTGTTCGAGGCGGGGTATTGCAGCGAGCTGATCGACCTGGGACGGCGCGATGCGTTGGCCAAGCGCGAGGAGCTGTGCCGGTTTCTGGGGATCACCGAGGCGGTGGTTCCGGCCTGAGATTTGCGGTGAAGCCTTCGCGAGCAGGCTCGCTTGTATGTTTAGACTTGAAGGGGTGG
>NZ_MVOO01000033.1:0-23753 GCF_002156405.1 Pseudomonas sp. SCPG-7
TAAATTCCGAAACCCCAATTGCGAAAGCAGTTGGGGTTTTGTTTTAGTAGAAGTCACCGATTTTGCTGGCACGTTACCGTGTTGACGGGCCAGATACAGAATTTCTTGACGACCATAGAGCGTTGGAACCACCTGATCCCATCCCGAACTCAGAAGTGAAACGATGCATCGCCGATGGTAGTGTGGGGTTTCCCCATGTGAGAGTAGGTCATCGTCAAGATTAAATTCCAAAACCCCTGTCTGCTAACGCAGACGGGGGTTTTGTCGTTTCAGGGAATTCAAAAATCAGGCCGCTTTGCGAGCCGTATTGATCTTCCACGCAACCGATTACTTCTTCCGGAACGGTTTGTCATGGGGTAATCGCACCGCCTCAGCTGAGGCCGTTTGAACGGCGCCCTTAAAATCGAAAAAGCCAGCCCCTGAATGATCAGGGGCTGGCTTTTTTATGCACAAGGCTAAGGTTCAGAACTGGTAGCTGACCGTGGCCGCGACGTTGCGCTCTTCGCCCATGTAGCAGAAGCTCAGACTGGCGCAGGAGGCCACGTAAGACTCGTTGGTCAGGTTGTTCGCATTCAATCGAACGTCGACGCCCTTCAAGCCGACCTTGCCCAGGTCATAACCGATCGATGCGTCGAACAACGTGTAAGACGGCACCTTCAGTGTGTTTTCCGCATCCGCCCAGCTGTAACCGACATAACGCACACCACCGCCCAAACGCAGACCATCGAGTGCCGCGCTATCGAACTTGTAGTCGGCCCACAACGATGCCATGTGCCGCGGTGCCTGAGTCGGCGAGTTGCCTTTGTTTTCGATCACATCGGTCGGCGTGCTCAGGGTACTGACCATCGACTTCGAATACTCGATATCGGTGAAGGTATAGCTACCGAGCACTTTTACGTTGTCGGTCACATGCATGTGCGCTTCCAGTTCCAGACCTTGCGAACGCACGGCGCCGACAGCACGGTAGAAATTTTCCTGGGGCAGCTTGGTCGCCAGGTTCTCCTGATCGATATGGAACAGCGAGGCGGTGAACAGATTGTCGGTGCCTAGCGGCTGGTACTTCAGGCCGACTTCCCATTGCGTTCCGTCGGTTGGCGGCAGTGGATTGCCGGCGCTGTCAGCATACGAGTTCGGGTTAAACGACTCGGAATAGCTGATGTACGGCGCCAAGCCGTTTTCGAACAGATACAAGGCGCCAGCGCGGCCGGTCAGTTTGGTGCGGCGGTCGTTGATTTCGGTGCCCACTGGCCGTCCCGCTTCGGCGATACGGTTCTCATCGGAAGTCTCGACCCAGTCCTGACGCAGTCCGAGTGAGAAGCGCCACTGGTCTATCTCGATCAGGTCTTGCAGGTATACGCCGGTTTGTTCCAGGCGGCGCAGATAACTGGTCTCGCCGTACATGTCGATCGCCGAATTGCCGTAGACCGGGTCGAAGGCATTGATCGGCGCCAAGCCGCCGCTGGTCCAGTCGACCACGGTTTTGCGCCGTTGATAATCTGCGCCCATCAACACGGTGTGCTTGGTGGTACCGGTGAAGAATTCGGCCTGCAGCATGTTGTCGACGATGAACGCATGCAGACGCTCATCGCCGCCGGTGTAATAGCGGTTCAGTTCGTTGCTGGTTGGCGTCGTCCAGCCATAGGCGTAGACCTGATCCATGTTCACTTTGGAGTCGAGGTAACGGAAATTCTGCCGTGCCGTGAAGACATCGTTGAAGCGATGTTCGAACTGATAGCCAAACGACTGCTGATCCCGCGAATACCCATCAACTCCCGGCTCGCCCTCGAAGAAGTGCGGCGAGATGCGGTTGCCGTTGCGCTGATGAATCGTCCCGTCTGCCGGCACGCCACCGTGGTAGCCGCCATCCGGATCGTGCTGCAGGTACGCCTGCAGCGTCAGCGAAGTATCTTCAGTGAAATCGATGCTCAGGGTCGGGGCGAGGGCGAAGCGTTTTTCCTTGTTGTGGTCGAATTGCGTGTCGGATTGATCCGTCAAGCCGGTCAGACGATAGGCGATGCGCTTGTCGTCATCGACCGGACCGCTGAAGTCAAAACCGACACCACGCTGGCCTTGGGTGCCGACCGTGGCCTGAACCTGATGATAGGCCTCGTACAACGGCTTTTTGCTGGTCAGCGCCACCAGGCCACCGGGCGAACTGCGACCGTACAACACGGACGATGGGCCTTTGAGAATATCAACGCGTTCAAGGAAATACGGATCGACCTGCATGGTGCTGTAGGTGCCGCTGTCGCCCATCGACTTGAGGCCGTCGAGATAGATGTTGTCCACCGAACCGTCGTTGAAACCGCGCATCGCCACGTAATCGTAGCGATGCGTCGCGCCGTAAGGGTTGGTCAGCACGCCGGGGGTATAACGCATCGTCTGGGAGACGGTCTGCGAGCCTTGGTCGTCCATTTGCTCGCGAGTCACCACCGATACGCTTTGCGAAGTTTCCAGCAGCGCGGTACTGGTCTTGGTGGCGATCTGGCTGTGGGTGGCGTTGTAGCCCTCCATGCTGCCTAGAGCGTTACCGAGAGCGAAGCCTTTGATATCAGTGGCCGGCAGCGCCAGTGCATCGCTGTCGCTGACCGAGTGCAGAATGTAGCTGCTGCCATCCTGGCTGACCGCTTCCAGCCCCGAGTCACTCAGCAAATGGCTCAACGCCTGATCGGTTGAATATTCGCCCTGCACGCCCGGCGACTGCCGTCCCTGCGTTTGCTGGGGTGTCATCGACAAAGTGATACCCGCCTCGCGCGCAAACCGGTTCAGCGCTTCGTCCAACGGGCCAGCGCCAATGTTGTAGCGATGGCTGCTCGCTTCACTGGCATTGGCGGCGAGGCTCAGGGCAGGCAACACTCCGGTGCCCAGAACAGTGGAGAGCAGGGCGGCGCGAACGGCGTGGCGTAACAGGCCTGATTCGGCAGTGAAATGCAGAGGTTTCTTACAGGTGATGCGGACAGTCATTGTCGGTTTCCGTGGCAAGTCGCTAGAGCGGAATGGAAGTGCTTACTGACCAAGCCGGACTTGCCGCAAAAAACCGCCAAAATAATTTCAGGCCACTGCCTCAATCATTACCCACCACCGGGTTCGGTAGCGCAATTGCACCGGCAACGTCTGCGGCAAAATGGTCAACAGCTTGTCGGTGTCCTCCAGGCGGAATACGCCGGACAGGCGCAAATCTGCCACCGCCGGCGCGCACGTCACGAAACCTGGACGATAACGTCCGACCTCGTTGAGAAAGTCGCCCAGGCGCATATTGCGAGTGACGATCAGACCGTCGACCCACGCGCCCGCGTCCATATCTGGTGGCGGCGCCGGGCGTACCTGGTGGTGATCGATCAGGTAGGTCTGCCCGGCGAGTGCCTCAACCGAGGTGCCAGCGCTATGAATGGTCACACGGCCGTGGGTGACGCTCAGCCGTGTGCAATCACTGTCCTGACGCAGGATGAAGCGGGCGTGGGTCGGCTCATAAACGCCGTGACGACTTTGTACGCGTAGCGCCCGATTGAACGCCGCGCCTTCATCGTTACCGCCGCAGGTGACGATGATTTCGCCGCGAGTGAGTTTGATCAGCCGCTGCTGCGCGGTGTAATCCAGATCCACTGCGCTGGCAGTGTTCAGCTCGATCCGCGTGCCGTCGGGCAACTGGAACCCGCGACGCTCGCCGGTCGCCGTAGCGTAATCAGCGCGCCACTGCTGCCACACGGAGGTGTCCTTGGCCAGCCATGCCGCGGAGCCCATCAGCACCGCGCCAGACAGCAGCTTCAAGGCTTGTCGCCGTCCGAGCCCTTGCGCACTGTTTTCCAGCGTATGGAACGCCACTTGGGCACCGGGCACGGCGCGCAGGTTATGGCTCAGTTCAGCCTGCAGCGACTGCACGCGCTGCCAGGCCAGTTCATGTTCATGATGTTCGGCGCGCCACGCGTCGCACTGATGACTCAGACGCGCATTGCCATGGTTGTTGCGCAGCCGCAGCAACCAGTAAATGGCTTGCTTGACCACCTGTTGCGGCGGCTCGGCGCGACGCCCGACTGAGTTGTTATCCACAGGCATCAACTTGCATACCGCAACACGTAACAGTGATACAGCGCAGCGGCGACGTAACGTTCGACTGAGCGCAGTGACAAACCCATCTGCGCGGCGATCTGCTTGTGGGTCAAACCTTCGCACTGCGCCAGCAGAAACGCCTGACGCACTTTCGGTCGCAGGCCTTCAAGCATGCGCGCGATGCTCTCGAGCAACTCGATTACCAGCGCGCGGGTTTCGGCGCTTGGGGCTTCGGCTTCGGGCAAGTGGGCGATGGTTTCGAGATAGGCGCGTTCGATTTCTTCACGACGCCAGAGGTCGATCACCAGGCCACGGGCGATGGTGCTTAAAAATGCGCGAGGTGCTTTCAGTTCCAGGCGTTCGCTGCGCTGCAGCAGACGGACGAAGGTGTCCTGGGCCAGATCCGCCGCATCCGCGGCATTGCCCAGTCGCGCCCGCAGCCAGGCGTTGAGCCAGCCGTGATGACTCCTGTAAAGCGCCTGCACTGCAAACTCAGGTGAGGACATGAACGCGACAGCCCGAACGTCACAAATGATAATTAGTCGCATTTTTATCAGGGGCTGCGAATTTTGCAACCTCTGCTCGGAGATCCAGCAAAAAAACTTCGTGGCGAACGCTCTGGCACGCCGTTCGGCGGGAATCTGGCAGAAATGCCGCACATTTCCCACAACGCCCTAAGTTTTCCGCGAACGGTGCCGACAGACTGGTGAGACATGCGTGCACCAAAGTAGAGCGGCCGTCAGAACGCCGCCTGCGCTGTACATGGAATGTTGCATCCCGGAACGCATCCCCACTTTTGCATAAGAAGTCCCATGAAATGAATCTCAAGTTCAGCCATAAAATCCTGTTGGCCGCCTCGGGCGTCGTGGTCCTGGCTTTCGCTTTGTTCACCCTCTACAACGACTATCTGCAGCGCAACACCATCGGCCAGAATCTCCAGTCGTCCGTGCAGCAGGCCGGCGATCTGACCGCCAGCAGCGTGCAGAACTGGATGAGCGGGCGAATTCTGGTGCTGGAAAACCTCGCGCAAAACGTTGCCCATCAGGGCAAGAACGCCGATTTCCCGGGGCTGGTCGATCAACCAGCCTTCACCTCGAACTTCCAGTTCACCTACGTCGGTCAAGCCAATGGTGTGTTCACCCAGCGCCCTGACGCGAAGATGCCCGACGGCTACGACCCGCGTCAGCGCCCTTGGTACAAGCAGGCCGTGGTCGCCGACAAAACCATGCTGACGCCGCCGTACATGGCGGCGGTCGGTGGTCTGGTGGTGACCATCGCCATGCCGGTGAAAAACAATGGCGAACTGCTGGGTGTGGTCGGCGGTGACCTGAGCCTGGAAACCCTGGTGAAGATCATCAATTCGGTGGACTTCGGTGGCCTCGGTCACGCATTCCTCGTCAGCGGTGACGGCCAGGTGATCGTCAGCCCGGACAAAGACCAGGTAATGAAGAACCTCAAGGACATCTACCCGAACGCCGGCGTGCGCATCGAGAAGGGCAACCAGAACGTGGTGCTCAACGGCCAGGAACGCATCCTGTCGTTCACTCCGGTCAGCGGTTTGCCGAATGCCGATTGGTACATCGGTCTGTCGATCGATCGCGACAAGGCCTACGCCGCCCTCAGCCAGTTCCGTACTTCGGCGCTGATCGCGATGTTCGTCGCGGTCGCTGCGATTGCGCTGCTGCTGAGCCTGCTGATCAACGTCCTGATGCGTCCGCTGACCACTATGGGCCGCGCGATGCAGGACATCGCTCAAGGCGAAGGCGACCTGACCCGTCGTCTGGTCGTGGAAGGCAAGGATGAGTTTGCTGAACTGGGCAGCTCGTTCAACCAGTTCGTCGAGCGCATTCACGCGTCGATTTCCGAAGTGTCCTCGGCTACCCGTCATGTGCACGACCTGTCGCAACGGGTAATGGCCTCGTCCAACGCCTCGATCATCGGTTCCGACGAACAAAGCGCGCGCACCAACAGTGTGGCCGCCGCGATCAACCAGTTGGGCGCCGCCACTCAGGAAATCGCCCGCAACGCCGCCGATGCGTCGCAGCACGCCAGCGGCGCGAGCGAGCAGGCCGATGATGGTCGTCAGGTGGTCGAGCAGACCATTCAGGCGATGACCGAGCTGTCGCAGAAGATCAGCCTGTCGTGCACCCAGATCGAAACCCTCAATGCCAGCACCGACAACATTGGCCACATCCTCGATGTGATCAAAGGCATCTCGCAGCAGACCAACCTGCTGGCGCTCAACGCGGCCATCGAAGCAGCCCGTGCCGGTGAAGCCGGACGTGGTTTTGCGGTGGTGGCGGACGAAGTGCGCAACCTCGCGCATCGCACCCAGGAATCGGCGGAAGAGATCCACAAGATGATCACTTCGTTGCAGGTCGGTTCCCGTGAAGCGGTGACCACCATGAACGCCAGTCAGGCGTCCAGCGAAGAGAGCGTGGAAGTGGCCAATCAGGCGGGCCTGCGCCTGGTCAGCGTGACCCAGCGCATCGGTGAAATCGATGGCATGAACCAGTCGGTGGCCGCAGCAACCGAAGAGCAGACGGCGGTGGTGGAAACCCTCAACGTCGACGTCAATCAGATCAACCTGCTGAACCAGCAGAGCGTCGCCAACCTCAATGAAACGTTGAAGGATTGTGATGCGTTGTCGCAGCAGGCGAATCGGTTGAAGCAGTTGGTCGACAGCTTCAAGATCTGACGTCTAGCAGACTGCGTTATCGTTCATCGCGGGCAAGCCCGCTCCCACAGGATTTCTGGCGAACACAATATCTGTGACCGACCTGGAACCTGTGGGAGCTGGCTTGCCAGCGATAGCGGCGGTGCAATCACTGCCAATCTGAAGCCTTAGACAAACAGCTTCAGCACATTCCCCATCGCATCATCGGCAAACCCCTGCACGAAATCCTTGAACCCCGGCAGCGCCTCGGCACCTCCGCTGGCCGGTTCGGCAATGATTGTCCAGGTCGCCCGCGACTTGCCCGCCCCCAAAGATTCCACATTCATCGCCGCCCACAGATTGGCCACACCCAGCGTGTTGTAGATCGTGGTCCAGGTCATGGCGCGCGCCTGCTCATCGCGGGAGTTGAGTTGCTCGACCACCACGTTGCCGTCCTTGAAGAACTTCTTGCGTAGCGAGGACACGCCTTCACCGGTCATTTCGATGTGCGACAGTGCCGGAATAAACCGGTCGAAACCGGCGAAGTTGCCGACCACCGCCCAAACCTGCGCCGCGTCCGCCGGCACTTCCACCGACGACACAACGTGGCAGCCGTGCGGGTTTTTGATCAAGGTGTCGGGTTGCAGATTGCTCATGGTGTTGCTCCTTTTTGGGTGAACTAGATGAAGTTGATCTGTTTCAGGTAATCGCAGCCGCGACGTAGCAGCGCCGGGGATTTTTCCGGGTACTGCGCGCCCATTTGTTGCACGCCGGCTTCAGCGTTGGCGTGGCCGATCAGGGAGATGTCGCCGATGTCTTCCTCGAAGCCGTTGAGGTAGAAACCGAGCACGCCGAACAGCGCGTTGTCGGCGTCGACCCGGCCCAGCTGCTGTTGCCAGTCGGCGACACTGACCAGCGAAAATTCGCTGCCGGTTTCGCGGAACGAAGCGACGTAGGCATCCCAACTCAGCGGCTCGGGGTTGTGCAGGTTGAACACCGCACGCTCGGTCGAATAACGGCTGGCGTGGAAGGCGATGAAGCGGGCGAGGAAGTCCACCGGCATCAGGTCGAAATTCAGCGCAAAGGCCGGCACCTGACCGAGCTGGATCGAGCCCTTGAGCATCAGCATCAAACGGTTTTTGTGCGGCTGACAGACGCCGCTCAGGCTGTTGAAGCTGATGTTGCCGGGGCGATACAGGTTGACCCACACCCCACGCTCGCGCGCCCGTTCAAGGATGCGTTCGCCAACCCACTTCGACAGGTTGTAGCCGTTACGAATGTAGATCGGCGGTGTTGGCGCAGCGGGCAGTTCGAGCACGCGGCCGTCGCTATCGACAGTGCTTGAAGCGGACAACGTCGAGACAAAGTTGAAGACCTTTTTGCTGCGCCCTTCACACAGGCGCAGCAGCTCGAAAATCGGCTCGACGTTATCCGCGGCCAGCGACTCGTAATCGAGTACGTGGTTGACGTTGGCGGCGTTGTGCACCAGTGCGCCGAACTCGCGATCCAGGCGCTGATAATCGGCGTCGGCCAGGCCCAGTTGCGGACGGGTGATGTCTGCCGAGTAGATCCGCACCCGGCTCAGGTCCAGATGCTCCAGGCGGTTCTCGCGCAACGCCTGGGCAAAGCGCTGCGCCGCCGTTTGTCCGCCACCGTCACGCACCAGACACGCCACCTCGCTGGCGCCCCAGCCGAGCAGCGCTTCGACAATGTGTACGCCGACAAAACTGTTGGCGCCGGTGACGATCACCTTGTGCACATCGCCCAGGCGACTGATCGGCAACGGCTCGATGTTCAGCGGGCGTTCGGCGTCGGCCATGGCCTGGGCGCTGAGCACCGCGCTGTCATCGGTCCCGCGCACCAGCGTTGCGAGCTTGATGATGGTCGGCAATTCGATGAAGCGGTTGATCGAGATGCTGCGCCCGAACTCCTCACGCAAACGCAGCAACATGCGCGACAGCAGGATCGAATGCCCACCGAGGTTGAAGAAACTTTCGTCGGTGGAAATATCGCTGGTGGGCAGCTCCAGCAGTTCCGCCCAGATCTCCAGCAGCAGCGCTTCGTCGGCATTTGCCGGCAGGCATTTCGGGCCGCTGTCCTGCACGCTCACCGGCAGTTCCAGCAACGCCTTGCGGTCGACCTTGCCGTTGCTGGCGAATGGCATGTGCGGCAGTTCAGTCCACGCTACCGGTTGCATGTAGTCCGGCAAAAACTGCTGGGCATGCGCCTTCAATAGATCGCGTGCAGCGTCCGACTGCGGCTGCGCAAGGAACGCCAGAATCCGCCGCTGACTGTCGATCACCACCGCCACCTGACGGTACAACTGGCTCTCGCGCAGGCAGCGTTCGATCTCCTCCGGCTCGACCCGGAAACCACGGATCTTCACCTGATTGTCGCGCCGTCCGCACAGCTCGATACCGTGCTCGCCCCATTTGGCCATGTCGCCGCTGCGGTACGCGCGCAACGTTTGGCCGTGCGGCAGTTGCAGGGTCAGGTAGCGCTCGGCGGTCTGCTGCGGGTTGTTCAGATAACCGAGGCAAACGCCGGGGCCAACGATGAACAATTCGCCGACAGTGTTCTCTGGCACCGGTTGCAAGTCGTCATCGAGAATCAGCACCTGACTGTTGGCGATCGGCGCGCCGAGGGTGCGGTTGCTGTCACCCGGTTGCAGTTGCCGGGCGGTGATCAGCACCGTGGCTTCGGTGGGGCCGTAGAGGTTATGCAATTTGCCCTGACGGGTCAGTTGCTCGATGACGAAGGGCTCGCAGACGTCGCCGCCGGTCATGACCTCGACGCCTTGCAGTTGCTCCAGCGGCAGGATGCTCAGCAGCGCCGGCGGCAAGAACGCGTGGGTCAGTTGCCGGCGGCGGATCAGCGCCACCAGTTGCAGCGGATCGCGGCGCTGGGTGTCATCCGGCACCACCAGTTCGGCGCCTTGCAGCAGGCTCGGGAAGATATCGATCAGCGAAGAATCGAAGCTCAGCGAAGAGAACTGCAAGACCCGACTTTCAGCGCGCAACTGCACGTAATCGGCGTACCACGCGGTGAAGTGCGCGAGGTTCGCCTGGCTCAGCAGCACACCCTTCGGATGCCCGGTGGTGCCCGAGGTATAGAGCGCCATGCACGGCGCTTCAAGCGTCGGCCGCTGACGCATCAACGGTTGGCTGGGATCCGCATCCGCGCTGCCGATACAGCTGACATCCAGACCGGGCATTGACTCACTCAGCGGATGCTCGCCGTCGTGCAGCAACAACACCGCGCCGGCGTTCTGCAGGATGTATTGCTGGCGCTGCAACGGATGGCTCGGCTCCAGCGGCAGGTACACTGCGCCACTGCCGAGCACCGCCAGAATCGAGGCAAACAGCGCCGGGCTTTTCGGCTGACAGATACCTACGATCCACGGCTGCGGATGTTGCTCGAGCAATGGCAGCAGGTGTTGCTGGATCGCACAGCTGTGGGCGTGTAACTGGCGATAGCTGAGCGACTGCTCGGCCAGGTGCAGCGCCGGTCGCTCGGCGTGTTCGATCAGGCTGCGTTGCAGACGCTCGATCAACGGGATCTGCGCCTGCGTAAGCAGCACCGGGTTGGCCGTGTCGTTAAGGCGATGGACGTAGGCCAGGCTGTCGAGAAACCGCAGGTCTTCCACCTGTTCGAAATCCGCTGCCGTGGCGGGCATCACCTGCTGGAAATACTCGGCATCGCGGGAGAAACGGCTGACCAGCAGCGCAACTTCGTCGACCACCTGCGTCAGCACCCGCTGGCGCAGAGCCTGACCGTTGCCGGACGGCTCATCGCCAATCGGCACTCGGCAGATCAGAGACGAACCAAGGAAGCACAGCAGGTCGAGCGTCGGTAAACCGCCAAGGCTTTGCGCAGCGATACCCAGGCGCAGATGCAAGTGCGGGATGGCGCAGAAATCGCCGGCGCCGATGAAGCCATCGTCGATGATCAGATCCACCGGCGATTGCGCCGCGCCGCTGCGCAGCAAGGTGTGACCGTGTTGTTCGAGTTCCTGCGCCAGGTCGGTCATGGCCTGGCTGGCGCCAATCAGCAAAATGTCGAGACGTCTCATGTCAGCCTCCTCATCAAACCAGATAGTCGCGCAGGGCGTGCTGCACGCAGGGCGTGTCGAGCAGCGAGCTGCTGTGGAAAAAACGCACGATGTTGCCCACCAGCGGATGGTGGCGATTGATCGGGAAGGCCAGCCCGGTCATCTCGTCACTGAGGGAACGGCGCACGGCATCGCTGACCGGCAAGGCGTCGATCAGGCGCAGATCGAAGGACTTCTGAATGTCGTTGGTCAGGTAATGGCCGATGAACACCGGCAGGATCTGCGCGATGGTTTCCCGGTCTGCGTCACTGGTGGTGTGCCAATAGATGCGCACCATGCGCGCCCAGAAACTGGAGTGCCGGCCCTCATCGAGCAAGTGATCGGCCATCAGGCCTTTGATCGACGGCTTGACCGTATCGTCCCGGGCAAACGCTGCGACATCGCCGGTTACGGTGTTTTCGGCGATGGCCACGCAGATCAGTTCCACTGCGCTGCGCAGGTGCTCGGGCGCCAGTGCCACGGCGGCAGGAATTGCCCGGCTCAGTTCGATTTCAGTGGGCAGTTCGATCGGCTCGATGCCGGTCATCGCCACGGTCTGCTGCATGAAGTCCATCGCCACCAGCGCGTGGTAATCCTCGTCCACCACCACGGTCATGGCGTCGTAGCGACAGGCGAACGGGAAGGCCACGGCAAAGCGATTCTTGGCGATACTGCGCGCGGTCTTGTCGACGATCTCGGTCTCGAAAATCACCACGTCGTTGATGAACTTGTACAGCGTCTGCACCAGGGCAAAATCCCGTTGTTGCGGGCACTCGCGCAGGAAGGTTTCGCTGAGTACCAAGGGCTGGCGGCTCAACGGATAGATCAGGCGCTCATCGTCTTCCAGTACGCGCCGTGGCCGGGTGCGGATGGTGGCGCGGCTTTCCCAGGCGTCGGCGAAGGATTGGTAATCGGCGGCGTTCATTGGGCCACCTCCGCCAACGGTTCGCGCATGCTCAGACGCAGGCCGTCCCACAAGGCGATGCGGCTTTCCACCGCCGCGATGGCGCTGGCGTAGACCTCGGCTTCGCGTTGCGGATCGCCATCGACCAGACGCTCAAGCAGTTGCTCCGCCGCCGGACCGTGATCTTCGGAATCGACCTCGATGTGGCGCTCCAGGTAATAGCGAAAGGTTGGCGCCTGTTCGATACCGATCCCCCAGTCATCGAGGATGCGCTGGAACATGGTCGGGATGACGCTCTCGCGACCATGCAGAAACGCGGCAGCGACGCTGTGGCCTGGCGCATGCAGCGCGGTGTTTAGCGTCTCGCGAACAAATTTTGCTGCTGCCGGATCCACTTCCACGCTTTGCAGGGCGACGTCGTAACTCACGCCTTCCTGTTGCAACGCGACAAACCGTTCGACCGCCGTGGTGCTCGCACCGACTTCACGCATTGCGTCCAGATACAGCTCGAAATGGCTGTAATGGCCGTGAGCGGGACGGTCGTCGGACTCTTCGCCGAGCACGATCTCGTTGATCAGCCGCGCAGCATGCGGATCACGCGGCGGCAGCCAAGGCAGACGGGTGCAGGTCAGTTCCTGTTGCAGACGTTTGGTCAGCGACATGAAATCCCAGACGGCGAAGACGTGGGATTCCATGAACCGGCGCAGTACCGATAACGAATCGATTTCAGTAAAGATCGGATGAACGCTCAATTGAGCTTTTATCAGGGCGAGTTGTTCTTTAGTTGGCATCATGGCTAACCTCGGTGTTATTGGAATAGAGAAAGTTGCTCGTTCGGTGCGTCAACGCGGACTGGCTGTTTCTTGAACTTTTATAGTGGCGAGCGCTGGCCTCATTCAGATAAATGAAAGTGTGCGAAGTGCATGGGAGGCTCTGGACTATGCCTGGGCGACTATTTGCCAAGGCTGTCAGCTGAGTGCGGAGCCGTGCCGTGTTTGCGGGGTTTAACCTGCTCGGCGAGGAAAAACTAATACATCATCAAATAACTTAACAAGTTTATTTTTAATTATTTTAAGTTTGCTGTTTTTTAAGTATGAGACGATCCGGTAAAACTTATTAATTAGGTTTTACTTGGGCGTAGTTGCTCCTTTCGGCGAACAGTGGCCAAAATTGAAGACAAGAGTGAATGCCTCACTCAGAGCAACTTTTCGATACAAGGGTTGAAGTTATGTATAGGGGTGAAAGTTGGCCGGGAACGGCGCCGTAACTTCCTTTTATCCCGTGGCAAGGCTCCTTCCGTAGGTTCCTGGTGCGAGGACTGCGCCGGCGGTGCCGTGCGTCCCCGTTCTTCATGGGTTGGCTGTTCAAGAGTGCGGGTAAATTGGCGGGACGGCTATGACCGATTCGTCCGCGGCGAGCTGCAATACCGGACTTATGGGGGCGCTGGGAGGTTAGAGCGAACAGGCGAATCCGCCACCGGGTTTGCGGCAGACCGTAGAGAGGATTTGTAAGCGGGTTATTCGCCGGTCAGCTGCAAGGGTCTGAAACCGGCGTGGAGGGGATCAGCGAACGGCCTTGCGGTGTTGTCCGGCAGGGCTGGCGAGGTAACGGGTGATCACCTCGACGCCACGGTTGAGGTGTTGTGTGAGCAGCTTCACCGACAGTTCGACATCGCGTTCGATTACGGCCTGGAGCATCGCGCGGTGATCTTCCTGGGATAGTTTGCCCAGGCCCATGGCTTCAAGGTTGAATCGCAGAAAGCGCTCTTCTTCATTCAGGCCGCCTTCGACCAGTCGCAGCAACCGCTGATTCGGCGCCTTGCTGTACAAAGCCATGTGGAACAGGCGATTGAGCCGACCGATTTCGCTGTAGTCGTGCTGGGTCTCAAGTGCTTCGATAAAACTGGCGGCAAGCGCGTGATCGGCGCTGGTCAGCAGCGGGATCGACTGGCGCATGGCTTCGGATTCGAGCAGGATTCGCAACTCGTAGGTTTCGGTAGCGTCGCCCTGAATCAGCGGGGCAACCACGGCGCCCTTGTGGGTGGTGACGCTCAGCAGCTCCTGCGCTTCGAGCTGGCGCAGAGCCTCGCGCACCGGCATGCGGCTGACCCCGAACAGGTCAGCCAGATCCTGCTGACGCAGGGCGGTGCCGCACGGTAAACGACCGTCAAGGATCGCCGAGCGTAAGGTCTCCTCGATGATCGAACGGGCAAGATGTGCAGGAATCGGCCCATCGACCTTGATGCTGTGCAGCGGTTTGGGCTTCTGTGTCACAACTACTCACCCTGAATGAAGACGGAATTTGGATCCAAAGACACTAGTGATTGCTCTACAGGTTGTCAAACCATGTAAAGGATTGCTGTCCTGAGTAAAGTTTAGCGCGCTGGCGATGATCTCATGGTGCCATTGTTTTTTGCCGGGCTAAGCTTCACCATCAAACGCTTTCCTTCCTGCCCCCTTGGAAACCAGCTGTGGCGGTACGTTTCGCGATCCCTCGGACTTTGCGCTGGCTAGGCTGCGCACTGCTGCTGGCCGGCGTCATGCTGGGCGGGCTGCATGCCGATTGGGATTTTTCCGCGATCAGCCGCAAAGCCACGGCGCTGTACGGGCCGCTGGGCGCCGGGCAGCAGCGGATCGATGCCTGGCAGAACCTGCTGGCCACGCAGAAACAAGTCAGCGAGATGGAAAAGCTGAAAGTCGTGAACCTGTTTTTCAACAAACAGGTGCGCTATGTAGAGGACATCGATCTGTGGGGCCAGGTCGATTATTGGGAGACACCCATCGAAGCGCTGTGGAAAGGCGCCGGTGATTGCGAAGACTACGCGATCGCCAAGTATTTCAGCCTGCGCCATCTCGGGGTTTCCAGTGACAAGCTGCGCATCACCTACGTCAAGGCACTGCGCCAGAATCGCGCGCACATGGTACTGACTTACTACGCCACCCCCGATGCCATGCCGCTGGTGCTCGACAGCCTGATCGATCCGATTCAGCCTGCGTCCCAGCGAACCGATTTGCTGCCGGTCTACTCTTTCAATGCTGAAGGTCTGTACCTGCCGGGAGCCAAGGGCAACAAAAAGGTCGGTGACACCAAACGCCTGTCGCGCTGGCAGGATGTGCTGAAGAAAATGCAGGCCGAAGGTTTTCCGGTCGAAACGACTAACTAGGAGCACGCGCTCAGATGTCTTTGTTCAAACAGCTGTTGATCGCTATCTGTCTGTTCCTGGTGGTCGCCTTCACCGGCAGCTTCATGGTCAGTCTGGAGAGCTCGCGCACCCAGTACGTCAACCAGCTGCGCTCCCATGCCCAGGACGCTGCCACGGCACTGGCGCTGTCGCTGACGCCGAATATCGACGATCCGGCGATGGTCGAGTTGCTGGTCAGCTCGATTTTCGACAGCGGTTATTACGCGAGCATCCGTGTGGTCGACCTCAAGACCGACCAGACCATCGTCGAGCGCAGCGGGATTCCGGCGGTGAGCAATGTGCCTGACTGGTTCGTCAAACTGATCGGCCTGGAACCGGCCGGTGGCGATGCCTTGGTCAGCCGTGGCTGGGAGCAGGCCGCGCGGGTCGAGGTGGTCAGCCACCCGATGTTTGCCGTGGCCAAGCTGTGGCAGAGCGCGTTGGGCAGCCTCGGCTGGCTGTTGCTGTGCGGCGCGGTCAGTGCCGTGCTTGGCGCGCTGCTGCTGCGCCGGCAACTGCGCCCGCTGGATTACATGGTCAAGCAGTCCCACGCCATCGCCCGTCGCGAGTTCCTCAGCCTGCCGGAGCTGCCGCGCACCCCGGAACTGCGGCGCGTGGTGCAGGCGATGAACCAGATGGTCGAGAAGCTCAAGGCGTTGTTCCAGGAACAGGCCGAGCGCAGTGAAAAACTGCGCGCCGAGTCTTATCAGGACACCCTCACCGGGCTGGCCAACCGGCGCTATTTCGAGATGCAACTGCACAATCGGGTGAGCAACCCGGAGCAGGCCAGTTCCGGTTACCTGCTGCTGTTGCGGGTCAAGGATCTGGCCGGGCTCAACCAGCGCCTGGGCGGTCAGCGCACGGATGAACTATTGAAAGCCGTTGGCGAGCAACTGTCCCGCGAGTGCGCCAAATACCCTGAAACCCAGAACCTCGTCACCCGTATTCGCGGCGGTGAGTTCGCCGTGCTGGCGCCAGGGCTGGTGCGTGAAGAGGTGCTGCAACTGGCGCAAAACCTCGACAGTGCGCTGAGCAGCCTGCACGCCACCGGCGCAACCGATGTGCCGGCCGTGGCCTCCATCGGCCTCGCCCCGTTTGCCCACGGCGATTCACCGCAAGCAGTGCTGACCCTGGGTGATCAGGCGCTGGCGCAGGCCGAGGGGCAGGGCGAGCAGAACTGGGCGTGCATCGATCAGAGCCTGGTGGCCGAGGTTGGCGACGATCATCACGCCTGGCATCGATTGCTTGATCAGGCGCTGAATCAGCAGCGCTTCGAGTTGTATTTCCAACCGGTGGTGGCTGCGCAGGACACGCAACTGGTGCTGCATTACAAAGTGCTCTCGCGCTTGCTGGATGAGCAGGGCCAGACCATTCCCGCCGGACGTTTCCTGCCGTGGCTCGAGCGTTTTGGCTGGACCGCACGACTCGACCGCTTGATGCTCGAACGCGTTCTGGAGCAGATGAAAGGGCACGAGGATTCGCTGGCGCTGAACCTGTCCTCGGCAACCCTGGCCGATCCACAGGCATTGAACAAAGTGTTCGAGATTCTGCGCGCGCACTCCGACCTCGGCGAGCGTCTGACGCTGGAGATCGGTGAGGAGCAACTGCCGGAGCAGGCGGTGCTGGAGCAGTTGACCCGGCGTCTGCGTGAACTCGGTTTCTCCCTGAGCCTGCAGCGCTTTGGTGGACGCTTCAGCATGATCGGCAACCTGGCGCGGCTGGGGCTGGCGTATCTGAAGATCGATGGCAGCTATATTCGTGCGATCGATCAGGAAAGTGACAAGCGTCTGTTCATCGAAGCCATCCAGCGGGCGGCGCACAGCATTGATCTGCCGCTGATTGCCGAGCGCGTCGAGACCGAAGGGGAATTGTCGGTGATTCGCGAGATGGGTTTGTATGGGGTGCAGGGGCAGTTGTTTGGTGAGCCCAAGCCCTGGAGCTGAGCCGTTGTCCGCGTGGCGTCAGTGATGCCGCCATCGCGGGCAAGCCCGCTCCCACAGGATTTTGTGTCGTTCACATAACTGCGGTAACCCATCCCATTGTGGGAGCGGGCTTGCCCGCGATGAGGCCAGATCAGTCAACGAAGATTCGGGATCAGATCAGCCCGCCTTCATCTTCATCGATCAACTGGCTCAACCCGCCCAATGCTTCCCGTGCCTGGGTCCGGTCCATCAGTTTGGCCTGCGCCGCCGGCGGCAGGTCGGTGACGCGGATCACGCCCTTCTGGGTCAACACCTGAATCAGGTCGTCGAGTACCCGAATCATTTCAAAGTCGCTCTGCTTGAGCTGTTTGAGGCTGTTTTCCACGGCTGCGTTGGCGAACCAGGCCTGGATGTCATGGTGGTCGGCCGGCAGCGTTTCCGTGGCCTCGGCGTAGGCCGCCGCTTCCACGCGAATCAACTGACCCTGCGCATCGCGTTGCACGTAAAACATTGAGCATCCCTCAGAAAGAACCAGCGTCATGCTGTCAGCAGCATAGGCCAACTGCGCGCGAGTATGCGGGGTGGCGACGAAATCGTCACCGCCGAGTTAGCCGCAAACGTGACGGCCGCCCCAAGGGGCGGCCGTTTTGTTCACGCATCAGCTGTTGTTGTGGTCGACCTTGATGGTCGGATCGCTTCCGGCGATCAGGTTGTGAATGTTGGCGCTCGACCAGTTGTTGCCTTCCAGTTTGATCGTCACGTCCGGGGTGGCGGCTGCCGCGTCGCCGGAGTTGAACTTGCCCGCCGAGCTGACTTGCAGCGACGACGTGCCATCAACCGTGGTGATCTTCAGGAAGTTGTCGATGGTGCTGCCGGTTTCGCCCTGCAACAGGTCACGCAGGTCGATGCGGTCGCCTTCGCTGGCGTTGAAGTCCTTGATCACGTCGTTGCCGGTGTCGCCTGCTTTCCAGACGAAGGTGTCAGCACCGGAACCACCGATCAGGATGTCGTTGCCCTGGCCACCGATCAGCGTGTCGTTGCCGGTGCCGCCGAGCAGGATGTCATTGCCCTTGCCGCCGTCGAGCAGGTCGTTACCGCCCGAGCCGAACAGGATGTCATTGCCTGCGCCACCCAACAGCGTGTCGTTGCCATCGTGCGCACCGGAGACATCGAACGCCTGATAGTGCTCGGTGATGTACTGGTGCACATTGCTGGTAGTGACTTTGCTGACATCCACGCCGGTCTGCTGCGCCACGAACGCCTGCATCGCCTGATAACCCTCGCCGGCAATGCCGTTGAAGCTCACCAGGTCGCCGAACAGGATGTCGTTGCCGTCGCCACCGCTGACGGTGTCGTTGCCCGGCATCGTTGCTTCGGTATGGCCGATGATCGAGTTGGCCAGATCCTTCGGATCGATGTTGGTTTGCGGCAAGTGATCCGAGTCATACGGTTTCAGGTCGTTGAGGCTGACACCGCTGTTGATACCGATGGCTTCGACATTCGACAGACCGCTGAGCAAGGCGAAGCTGCTGCTGGAGTTGTCGGTGGTGGCAGTCGTGGTGCTGTTACCAGTACCGGCCAGGCTCGACAGCTCGTAGGTGCCATCACCCTGAGCGTGGACAGTGCCCAGGTTGGTGGTGGTCCAGCCGCGGCCGTTGTAGGTCTGCAACTGGGCATAACCGCTGGCGGTGATGCTCAGGTAATGCGTGTTGTCGATGTACGTGCTGAAGGTATCGCCCAGCTTGTAGTTGCTGGTCGTGACCACACTGTCGAACTTCACGCTGCCATACAGCGTCGGGTTGGTCTGCTCGCCGCTCTGGTAGTAGGTCGGCTGGCCGTCGGTGATGAAGTAGGTAAGGTTCTTCGCCCCGGTGTTGGCCAGCGCTTCCGTGCTCTGGAAGAAGTTGGCCGTGGTCTTGAACACGTCTTCGTAGTTGGTGCCGCCACCGGAGGTCATCGAGTCGAGTACGGCTTTGAGCTGGGTCAGCGCGTTCGGGTCGTTGAGGTTGACCGAGACTGACTTGTTGACCTGGGTATCGAAGTCCACCAGGAAGATGTTCACCGTGCCCGAATTGCTGCCGCCCAGGCTCTGCTTGAGGGTGTTGAACACCGAGGTCAGCGAGTCTTTGGCCGCGTTGATCGACGAGGTGCTCATACTGCCCGAGCTGTCGACCATGAACGCAATGTTGTAGTTGGTGCCCGGCACTACGGTCAGACCGCCGATGTCGGCGACCATGATGTCGTTGCCGTCGGTACCGTTGAAGGTGTCATCGCCCGAAGTACCGACCACGGCGTTGTATACCGCTGGCACCACGGTGACCGGAATCGTCGCGGTGCTGCTGGCCGAGCCGCCGACCATCTCGGTGGAAGTCGACGTCACGGTCAGGTTGAACTGGCCGTTGTAGTAGGTCGGCGGGGTCACGGTCAGGCTGCCGAGGCTCCAGCCGGTGACGTTGGCTTCGCCGTTGCTCGCGGTGACGGTGAAACTGTGGCCATGGCCGTCGGAGAGTACCGAACCGACCGGCGCACCGCTGATCTTCACGCTCAGGGTTTCCGAGCCGTCGGTGTCGGTCAGCGCGGTGTTGATCGCCGACAGTTTCACCGTGGTGCCTTCGGCGCCGGTGTTGAGTTTGTAGCCGTCGTAATAACCTTCGCCGTTGGTACCGTGCAGGTCGGAGACGGTCACACCGGCGTTCACCAGATCCTGCACGCCGGTGTAGATCGGCACGCCGGCGCTGCTCAGGTCGATCGGCGTGCTGCCGTTGACCGACAGGTTCACGTCATAGCTGCCCGGGCCGCTCTGGTTGTGGTGGTAGATGTCCAGGGTGTAGTAGCCGCTGGTGGTCGGGGTGAACGAACCGCTGATCGTACCGCCCGCGCCCCAGGTGCCCGACGCCACGCTCTTGCCGCCGATGGTGATCAGCAAGCTGTCGTCAGCCACGCCGCTGAAGCTGTAGGTCTTGCCGGCTTCCAGATAGATCAGGCCCGAGGTTTTCGACGCGGTGCCGGCGCTCACGCTGCCGTCCGACTGCACGTTGGTCACGTTGGTGCTGGAGTTCGGGGTGCCGGCGCCATCGATCACGTTTTTCAGCGTGGTCGAGTCAGCGCCATTGCCGCTGGTACCCAGGCCCGCCAGACCGGTCCAGACTTCCTTGACCAGTCCGGTGGATTTCACGCTGTTGTCGGCCACGCTCACGGTCGGTGCATCCGCCACTGGCGTGATGTCGATCTTCACGGTGCCGGTGTTGCCCAGCAGTTGGCCGTCGGTGGGCTGGAACTTGATCTGCGCGTAGTCGGCCTGGTTGTTGCCCAGGCCGGTGCCGCCGTAACCGTTGACGCCCGACTCGTTGGCATCCGGCAGGAAGCGCAGCTTGCCAGCGTCGATGTCAGCCTTGCTGAAGGTCTGGTTGTTGGCGACGTCTTTCCAGGTCGAACCGTCCAGGTACTGCAGTTTGCCTTCGCCCGGCAGCTGGGTGATTTTGATCCCCAGGCTGCTGGCCGGGCTGTCCACGTCGGTCACACCGAAGGTCGACCAGCCGAGGGTCAGCGGGGTGTCTTCGGTGCCGGTGACGTTGACTGGCGCTGCAACCGGCGCATCGTTGACCGCCACCACGTTGACCGTGGTGGTCGCGGTGTTGGAGTAGTTGCCGCCATCGGTCACGGTCACGGTGATGATCCGTGGCACGGTGCTCGGGTCTTCACTGCTGTTGGTGAAGGTGATGTTCTTGATGGCCTGCATGTAGTCGGCCAGCGTCGCGTTACCCGACAGGGTCAGGGTCACGGTGCCGTTGGTGCTGTTGGCATTGATGGTGATGCCGTTGACGCTGTTGCCGAGGTTCAGCGCATCACCGTCCTGACGGTTGGTCAGAACGATGGTCGCACCGGTCAGCATGGTGCTGTCCGGGTCGGTGATCGTCAGGTCGGTATCGGCAATCGACACGCCGGCGCCCGGCGTGTTTTCGGTGAACGTCACCTTGTAGTCGGCACCGGTGGCGCCGCTGGAGTTGTTGGCATCCAGGTCGATGACCGGTGGTGCATCGTTGTCGATGATCGAGGTGCTGACGCTGCCGTTGGTGCTGCTGACGGCCAGGTTCTCGAAATTGCCGCCGGTGGCCGAGTCGATCTTGACCACGAAGTTCTCGGTACCTTCGGTGATCTTGTCATCGATGGTCGCGACGTTGAACTGCGCGCTGCTGGCGCCCGCCGGGATCTTCACGGTGTACACGCCAGTGAAGTCCGAACCGTCGGCGGCGGTGCCGCTGTAGACGATTTTCAGGGTCACGTCGGTTTGCGCCGGGTGGGTCAGGCTGACGGTGTAGCTGGCGGTCTGGCCTTCGGTCACCGAGGTGCTGCCGGTGATGCTGACGGTGGTGGTATCGATGGTATCGGCGACGCTGGTGACGGCCGGTGCCGTGCTCGGTACCAGGTTCTCGAAGTTGCCACCGCTGGCATTGGTGATGGTCGCCTGCACGCTGCCGGCGTCTTTGTAGACATCGTCAGCCGGAGCCGGAACGGTCACGGTGCCGGTGGTTTTACCGGCGTCGATGGTGATCACCGAGCCGTTGCTCAGGGTCACGGTCACCGGGGAACCGGCAGCGTTGCTCAGGGTTGCGGTGTAGGTGATCTGGCCGCCCTCGTTCACCGCCGGGGTCGCGCTCAGCGACAGGCTGGTGGTGTCGACGGTGTCGATCACGGTGGTGCTGACCGGGGTTTTGTCGGCCACGAGGTTTTCGTAATTGCCGCCGGTCACGTTGCTGATCGAGTTGGTCAACGGCGCGTGGCCAGTCAGTGCATCGTTTGGCGCGATGCTGGTCACGGTGCCGGTGGTTTTACCGATGTCGATGGTGATGGTCTGGCCGTTGGCCAGGGTTACCACGACTGGCGAACCAGTCACAGGCGCACCGACGGTGGCGGTGTAGGTGACGGTGCCACCTTCGGCCACGGTGCCCGTGGCGGTGAGTTTCACGCCAGTGGGGTCGATGGTGTCGGTGACGCTGGTCACGGCTGGCGTGGTGCTTGGTACCAGATTTTCGAAGCTGCCACCGGTGGCCGTCTTGATTGTGGCCTGCACAGTGCCGGCGTCTTTGTAGACGTCGTCGGCTGGTGCTGGAACAGTCACGGTGCCGGTGGTTTTGCCGGCGTCGATGGTGATCACTGCGCCGTTGCTCAGGGTCACGGTCACTGGCGAGCCAGCGGCGTTAGTCAGGGTTGCGGTGTAAACGATCGAGCCGCCTTCGGCCACGGTGCCGGTCGCGGACAGCGACAGGTTGGTGGTGTCGACGGTATCGGTCACGGTGGTGCTGACCGGAGTCTTGTCGGCAACCAGATTCTCGTAGTTGCCGCCGCTCACGTTGGTGATGGCGTTGGTCAACGGCGCGTGGCCGGTCAGCGCATCGTTCGGTGCGGTGGTGGTTACGGTGCCGGTGGTTTTGCCGATGTCGATGGTGATGGTCTGGCCGTTGGACAGAGTCACCACGACTGGCGAACCTGTGACTGGCGCACCGACGGTGGCGGTGTAGACGACGTTGCCGCCTTCAGCCGCTGTACCGGTGGCAGACAACTTCACGGTAGTGGTGTCGATGGTATCGGTGACGCTGGTCACGGCCGGTACGGTGCTTGGTACCAGGTTTTCGAAGTTGCCGCCGCTGGCATTGGTGATGGTTGCCTGCACGGTGCCGGCGTCTTTGTAGACGTCATCAGCCGGGGCAGGAACGGTCACGGTGCCAGTGGTTTTACCGGCGTCGATTGTGATCACTGCGCCGTTGCTCAGGGTCACGGTCACTGGCGAACCAGCGGCGTTGGTCAGGGTGGCGGTGTAAATGATCGAACCACCCTCGGCGACCGTATTAGTGGCGCTCAGGGACAGGTTGGTGGTGTCGACAGTGTCGGTCACGGTGGTGCTGACCGGGGTCTTGTCGGCCACAAGGTTTTCGTAGTTGCCGCCGGTCACGTTAGTGATCGAGTTGGTCAACGGCGCGTGACCGGTCAGCGCATCGTTCGGTGCGATGCTGGTCACGGTGCCGGTGGTTTTGCCGATGTCGATGGTGATGGTCTGACCGTTGGCCAGGGTCACGACGACAGGCGAGCCGGTAACTGGCGCACCAACGGTAGCGGTGTAAGTGACGGTACCACCTTCGGCCACGGTGCCCGTGGCGGTGAGTTTCACGCCCGTGGTGTCGATGGTGTCGGTGACGCTGGTCACTGCTGGCGTGGTGCTTGGTACCAGGTTCTCGAAGCTGCCACCGGTCGCGGTTTTGATCGTTGCCTGAACAGTGCCGGCGTCTTTGTAGACGTCGTCGGCCGGGGCAGGGACGGTCACGGTGCCAGTGGTTTTACCGGCGTCGATGGTGATGACTGCACCGTTGCTCAGCGTCACGGTCACTGGCGAACCAGCGGCGTTGGTCAGCGTTGCGGTGTAAACAATCGAGCCACCTTCGGCCACGGTGCCGGTCGCGGACAGCGACAGATTGGTGGTGTCGATGGTGTCGGTCACGGTGGTGCTGACCGGCGTTTTGTCGGCCACCAGGTTTTCGTAGTTGCCGCCGCTGACGTTAGTGATCGCGTTGGTCAGTGGTGCATGACCGGTCAACACGTCGTTAGGCGCGGTGGTGGTCACGGTGCCGGTGGTTTTGCCGACTTCGATGGTGATGTTCTGGCCGTTGGCCAAGGTCACCACAACCGGCGAACCGGTGACCGGCGCGCCGACGGTCGCGGTGTAAGTGACAGTGCCACCTTCAGCAGCCGACTCGGTCGCGGTCAGTTTGACCGTGGTGGTGTCGATGGTGTCGGTGACGCTGGTCACGGCCGGGGTGTTGCTGGTCACCAGGCTTTCGAAATTGCCGCCAGTCGCGGTCTTGATCGTGGCCTCAACGGTGCCGGCGTCTTTGTAGACGTCATCGGCCGGTGCCGGAACGGTCACGGTGCCGGTGGTTTTGCCCGCGTCGATGGTGATC
>NZ_MVOO01000034.1:0-23164 GCF_002156405.1 Pseudomonas sp. SCPG-7
TATGTGCTTGAACTGTTTTGTTACCTATGTGGGTGAGTCATACCGACGATCTTTTGATCTGGCTTTTTAAGATCAAAATCAAAAGATCGCAGCCTTCGGCAGCTTCTACATAGGAATGTTCGTGCGTACAGAAAATCTATGTGTGGTTGTCATTCATGGGGTGAATGGCAGACAACCCGGTTTCCCCAGCTACGCTTGTGCTCAGCTCCCACATCTATAAGAGGCTGCGCACGATGAGTCTGTCCCAGTTCAAAATCGCTCACAAACTGATCACCGGCGCCGGGGCCATCGAGCAACTGGCGGCGGAACTCACGCGGCTGGATATCGACAAACCGCTGATTGTCACCGACGCCGCGCTGGTCAAGTCCGGCACTGTGGAGCTGGCGCTGTGCCAATTGGGCGGGCGCGAGTACGAGATTTTTGATCGGGTGCTGCCGGACCCGGAAATCGCCATCGTAGAAGATTGCATGCGCGCGTACCGCGAGGGCGGGCATGACGGTTTGATCGGCCTCGGTGGCGGCAGTGCCATCGACATCGCCAAAAGCGTGGCGGCGTATGCCGGATACCACGGCGCGCTGGAAGACCTGTTCGGTGTCGATCAGGTGCCGCGCAAAGGCCCGCCGCTGATCGCCATTCCGACCACCGCCGGCACCGGTTCGGAAGTGACCAACGTCGCCATTCTCTCGGACAAGGTCGCGCAACTGAAGAAAGGCATCGTCAGCGACTACCTGTTGCCGGATGTGGCGCTGGTCAGTCCGCAGATGACCCTGACCTGCCCGCGCAGTGTCACCGCCGCCAGTGGTGTTGATGCGCTGGTGCATGCGATCGAATCCTATCTGTCGGTCAATGCCTCGCCCATTACCGACTCACTGGCTATCGGCGCTATCAAGTTGATTGCCAAAGCCCTGCCCAAGGCCTACGCCAATGGCAGCAATCTGCAGGCCCGGGAAGACATGGCCACCGCCAGCCTGATGGCCGGCATGGCGTTCGGCAATGCCGGGGTCGGCGCGGTGCATGCGTTGGCGTATCCGCTGGGCGGGCGTTTCAACATCGCCCACGGCGTCAGTAACGCCTTGCTGCTGCCGTATGTCATGACCTGGAACAAGATGGCCTGCGTCGAGCGCATGCAGGATATCGCCGAAGCCATGGGGGTGAAGACCGCTCATTTGAGCGCGACCGAGGCGGCGGACAAAGCCGTGCAGGCGATGACCGAGTTGTGCGCGTCAGTGGAAATTCCTGTCGGGTTGCGCAGTTTTGGCGTCCCGCAAGAGGCGATCCCGGCCATGGCCGTGGAGGCCGCGGGAATCGAGCGTTTGATGCGCAACAACCCGCGCAGGCTCAGCGCTGCGGATATCGAGAAGATCTACCGAGCGGCGTACTGATCATCGCGGTCACGGTGCGCGCACTGAAACTTGAGGTATACAATGCGCGCCATCGTGATTTAGCTCAGAAAAGGTGCGTCATGCAGCCCTTCGTAATTGCTCCGTCGATTCTCTCCGCCGACTTCGCCCGCCTCGGCGAAGAAGTGGACAACGTTCTGGCCGCCGGCGCCGACTTCGTTCACTTCGATGTCATGGATAACCACTACGTGCCGAACCTGACCATCGGCCCGATGGTCTGCGCCGCATTGCGCAAGTACGGCATCACCGCGCCGATCGACGCGCACCTGATGGTCAGCCCGGTGGATCGCATCGTCGGCGACTTCATCGAGGCCGGCGCGACCTACATCACCTTCCACCCGGAAGCCACGCTGCACGTCGATCGTTCGCTGCAACTGATCCGTGAAGGCGGCTGCAAATCCGGCCTGGTGTTCAACCCGGCGACCCCGCTGGATGTGCTCAAGTACGTGATCGACAAGGTCGACATGGTGCTGCTGATGAGCGTCAACCCGGGCTTTGGCGGGCAGAAGTTCATTCCTGGCACCCTCGACAAACTGCGCGAAGCGCGGGCGATCATCGATGCCTCGGGGCGTGATATCCGTCTGGAAATCGACGGCGGCGTCAACGTCAACAACATCCGCGAAATCGCGGCCGCTGGCGCTGACACCTTTGTGGCCGGCTCGGCGATCTTCAATGCGCCGAACTATCAGGAAGTCATCGACAAGATGCGTTCCGAACTGGCGCTGGCGCGCCCATGAGCGGTTTTGAGCAGCTGTTCCCGGGGCAACTGCCACGGTTGGTGATGTTCGATCTGGATGGCACGTTGATCGACTCGGTTCCCGACCTGGCGGCGGCGGTGGACACCATGCTGCTCTCCCTCGGCCGCAAGCCTGCCGGTATCGAGGCGGTACGCGAGTGGGTCGGCAATGGCGCACCGGTGCTGGTGCGCCGGGCGCTGGCCGGTGGCATCGATCATTCGGCGGTGGATGACGTCGAGGCCGAGCACGCGCTGGAAGTATTCATGGAAGCCTATGGCGCGAGCCACGAGTTGACCGTGGTCTATCCCGGCGTGCGCGACACTCTCAAATGGCTGCACAAACAGGGCGTGGCCATGGCATTGATCACCAACAAGCCGGAGCGTTTTGTCGCGCCGCTGCTGGATCAGATGAAGATCGGCCGCTACTTCAAGTGGATCATCGGCGGCGACACCCTGCCGCAAAAGAAACCCGACCCGGCCGCGCTGTTCTTCGTGATGAAGATGGCCAACATTCCTGCCTCGCAATCGCTGTTCGTCGGCGATTCGCGCAGCGACGTGCTGGCGGCGAAAGCGGCGGGGGTCAAGTGCGTGGCGCTGAGCTACGGCTACAACCACGGTCGACCGATTGCCGAGGAATCCCCGGCACTGGTGATCGACGATCTGCGCAAGCTAATTCCCGGTTGCCTCGGTACAGCCGCTGAGATAACGTTGCCCGACGCTTCTCAATCCCATTCTGGAAACGCCATCGTGGTGGTCACCCGCAAACTCTGGATGAAAGTCATCAAGGCCCTGGCCCGCTGGCGTTGGCGCGCCTGACTGATGCCTGGCCGGCTTGCCGGCGCGTTTGCACACCTGACTGATTTGCCCCTCACACCACGAGGCACCCCATGATCCGCGAAGAATTCCTGCGCCTGGCCGCTGATGGCTACAACCGCATTCCGTTGGCCTGCGAAACCCTGGCCGACTTCGACACCCCGCTGTCGATCTACCTGAAACTGGCCGACCAACCCAACTCCTACCTGCTCGAATCGGTGCAGGGCGGCGAGAAATGGGGCCGTTACTCGATCATCGGCCTGCCGTGCCGCACCGTACTGCGGGTGCACGACCATCACGTAAGCATCACCGTCGATGGCGTCGAGACCGAAAGCCATGACGTTGAAGACCCGCTGGCCTTCGTCGAAACCTTCAAGGCCCGCTACAACGTGCCGACCATTGCCGGTCTGCCGCGTTTCAACGGTGGCCTGGTCGGTTATTTCGGTTATGACTGCGTGCGCTATGTCGAGAAGCGTCTGGGCAAATGCCCGAACCCTGATCCACTGGGCGTGCCGGACATTCTGCTGATGGTGTCCGATGCGGTGGTGGTGTTCGACAACCTCGCCGGCAAGATGCACGCGATTGTCCTCGCCGACCCGGCGCACGCCGATGCTTACGAGCAGGGTCAGGCGCAATTGCAGGCACTGCTGGAGAAACTGCGCCAGCCGATCACCCCGCGCCGTGGCCTGGATTTCAGCAAGCAACAAGCGGCTGATCCGCTGTTCCGCTCCAGTTTCACCCAGAGCGACTACGAAAAAGCCGTCGACACCATCAAGGAATACATCCTCGCTGGCGATTGCATGCAAGTGGTGCCGTCGCAGCGCATGTCGATCGACTTCAAGGCTGCGCCGATCGATCTGTATCGTGCGCTGCGTTGCTTCAACCCGACGCCGTACATGTACTTCTTCAACTTCGGCGACTTCCACGTCGTCGGCAGTTCGCCGGAAGTGCTGGTGCGGGTCGAAGACAACCTGATCACCGTGCGCCCGATTGCCGGCACTCGTCCACGCGGAGCCACCGAAGAAGCGGATCTGGCGCTGGAAGAGGATCTGCTGTCGGACGACAAGGAGATCGCCGAGCACTTGATGCTGATCGACCTCGGTCGTAACGACACCGGTCGTGTCTCGGAAATCGGATCGGTGAAGCTCACCGAGAAAATGGTCATCGAGCGTTATTCCAACGTGATGCACATCGTCTCCAACGTCACCGGCCAGTTGAAGGCCGGGCTGACCGCGATGGACGCGCTGCGGGCGATTCTGCCGGCTGGCACCTTGTCTGGCGCACCGAAGATCCGTGCGATGGAAATCATCGACGAACTGGAGCCGGTCAAGCGTGGCGTGTATGGCGGTGCGGTCGGTTACTTCGCCTGGAACGGCAACATGGACACCGCGATTGCGATTCGTACCGCGGTGATCAAGAACGGCGAACTGCACGTGCAGGCCGGTGGCGGCATCGTGGCCGACTCGGTGCCGGCGCTGGAATGGGAAGAAACCCTGAACAAGCGCCGCGCGATGTTCCGTGCCGTGGCCCTGGCCGAGCAGACTCCGGACGCCTGATCCACATTGTCTCCTGTGGGAGCGAGCCTGCTCGCGAAGTGGGCGTGCCAGTCGCTATAGATGTTGGCTGATACTCCGCTTCGCGAGCAGGCTCGCTCCCAAATGGACTTTGTGTTCAGCCATAAAAAAACGCGGCGCCCATCAGGACGCCGCGTTTTTTATGCCTGCGCTAACCCTGTAGGAGCTGGCGCAGCCTGCGATCTTTTGCTTTCCCGCCTCAGAAGTCGAGACTGACCCCGACGTTCACCCCTTGCTGGGTAAAGTCATCATCCTTGCGCACGTTGTAGCTGGCGCGCAACGCCAAATCCTGCGTGAGCTTGTGGCTCACGCCCAGGTTCAGGCGATTGAGGTTGGTCTGCGGCTCGTAGCCTTCGAGCGTGAAGCGATTGTTCGGCAAGCTGTTGAGGTTGATGGTCAGATCCTGGCGATCGTCGTTGTACTCACGTTCGTGAGCGAACTCGCCGAACACTTCGGTCTGCGCCGTGATCTGGTACTTGCCCTGAATACCAAGGCCCAGACGCCGCGAGTTGCGCGACTGGTCATCGAAGGTCAGCGCCGTTGAGTCCGCACCTTTTTCCGAGTAACCGTCGACCTCGACCTTGCCAAAGTCGGCGCTGACGAACGGCGACAGGTGCCACGGACTGCTGGCCTGCTGCGCGATGTCGTAGCCGATGCGACCGCTGATCGCCAGCACGTAGCCATCGGTATCGCCTTTCTCCCCGCGCTCGTTGACCCCGAGCTGGAATTTACGCTTGAGGCTGTCGTAGTCGAGCTTGCCGGCGGTCATCGCCAGATCGCCCCACCAGCGGTTTTGTTGATACTGGGCGAACGCGGTGCCCATGTAAGAGTTGAGTTTGTATTCCGAATCGGCGTCGCCGGCCTCGAGTTTCTGGTTATAGAAACCGGCGGCCAATCCGACACGCCAGGCGTCGTTGACGCGATAGCTGCCGCCGATGTTCAGGTTGTAGCCGTTGCCGTCGGCACTGGCGGCGCTGTGCTGGCCGTCGAAGTCCTGATGCTGTCCGCCACCGGCGACAATCGCCCGCCATTGGCCCACGGCTTGCCAGTTTTCCCAGTCGGCCAGCCATTGATTGCGCAGTTCATCCTGATGCGCGCGTAACGAACCCTGGGCCATTTCCGGCAGCAGGGTCAGTTCCCACGGGGCGGCCAGCAGCGAGTAGGCGTAGTCGGCAATCAGGCGCTGGCCGGCTTCGGTCGGGTGCACCGAATCGTTGTAGATCAGCTTGGTCGGATCCGGTGTGGCGCTATTGATGCCGTATCGGGCGTTCTCGGTGCAACTGTTGCCGCTGAAGCAGGTGGCCGTCAGGTTCTGGTCGGTCGCGAGGCCGAACTGCGCCGGGTTGGCGAACGCTTCTTTGAGCAGCACCGGAATGTTCAGTGGAATGATTTCGGCGTTGATGCCCTGCAACTGGCTGACCAGTTCGGTGTTGAATTGGGCGCTGAGCTGCGAGGTGAAGCTCTGCAGCGGCGAGCCGTTGATCGCCGGGGTCAGGCCGATGTCTGGCAACAGCCAGACCATGATGTATTTGGCGCCGGCACCTTGCAGCGTGCGCACGCTGTCGGCCAGTCGGTCAGCCGCCGAGCTGGCCTGATCGAGGCTGAGCACGCGGCCCTGAAGGAAGTCGTTGCCGCCCCCGGACAGGTAATACAGCGCGTTCGGATCAGCGCGGAAGCCATTCGACGGCAGATAACCGCTGCGCGTGCGTTCACCGGTGGCGGACTGGGTGGTGATCGAGTCGAGGATCTGGTCGGTACGGTAACCACCCACCGCCCAGTTGTTGCCATCGGCCAGACCTTCACCGGCCCGCACGGCCGAGGACGAGGAGGCGGTCTGATCGGGGCTGAAACCCAGTTTGCCGCCAATGATCTGGGTGGCGTTGAGGTCGCGGTTTTCCCCTGTGCCATCCTTGTACAATGGGCCGGTGCGGTTGGTGTAGCGCTGCGTGGCGCCGGCCGGGCCGCCGGTGTCCCTGAAGGTCCCGGCATCGTTCAGGCTGTCGCCGAACACGATGAAGTTCGAATAGGGCGCGGGTGCTGCGTAGGCCTGGGCGCAAGCCATGGCGAGCAGGCAACCGGCGAGCGGTACAAACAACGTCTGTTTGATCATGAGCAAGTCCGTTTATTTATTGTTGTAGGTGAACGAAACGACAGTACCAAAAACTCCCGGCATTTTGCCATCGGTCGCGAAGCCTCCCATAGTTTTGTCCCCCGTCAGCCCCGCCATATTGCACGCTCTGCCCAGCTAAGTTACTGTGCCGGAACGTATGAACGAGACCTTCCCCGTGTTGATCGTCTGCAAACTTCTGGATCAAGTCATCAAGGCACACGCCCGTTGGCGTTGGCGCGCCTGAATCTTTTCTGCCGGCCCGGCCGGATCTGTATCGCTTTGCCTTCCTTACCCGTTTGAAATGCCGCTGTGCCGACGCTCTCTGTGCGTCCGACATCGTGCAGCGCCCTGCGGGCAAGTCATCTGAAGGCTGTCTTCAAGTCAGAATTCAAGAGGTTCGAAACGCCATGTTGCTGATGATCGACAACTACGACTCCTTTACTTACAACGTTGTGCAATACCTCGGCGAGCTGGGTGCCGAGGTCAAAGTGGTGCGCAACGACGAACTGACCGTCGCCGAAATCGAAGCGCTCAACCCCGAGCGCATCGTGGTCTCGCCAGGTCCGTGCACGCCGACCGAAGCCGGCATCTCCATCGAAGCCATCAAATACTTCGCCGGCAAACTGCCAATCCTCGGCGTGTGCCTCGGCCATCAATCGATTGGCCAAGCGTTCGGCGGCGATGTGGTGCGTGCCCGTCAGGTGATGCACGGTAAGACTAGCCCGGTATTCCATGAGGACAAGGGCGTTTTCGCCGGTCTGAATCATCCGCTGACGGTTACCCGCTACCACTCGCTGATCGTCAAGCACGATACTTTGCCCGAGTGCCTTGAGCTGACCGCGTGGACGCAGCACGATGATGGTTCAGTCGACGAAATCATGGGCCTGCGGCACAAGACCCTGAACATTGAGGGCGTACAGTTCCACCCCGAGTCGATCCTCACCGAGCAGGGTCATGAACTGTTTGCCAACTTCCTCAAACAAACCGGCGGCACGCGCTAAGGACTCCCATGAATATCAAGACAGCCCTGAGCCGTATCGTCGAACACCTCGACCTCAGCACCGAAGAAATGCGTGACGTGATGCGCGAAATCATGACCGGTCAATGCACCGAGGCGCAGATCGGCGCATTCATGATGGCCATGCGCATGAAGAGCGAGAGCATCGATGAAATCGTCGGTGCCGTGTCGGTGATGCGTGAGCTAGCCGACCAGGTCGAACTCAAGACCCTCGACGGCGTGGTCGATGTCGTCGGCACCGGCGGTGACGGTGCCAACATCTTCAACGTGTCGACTGCTTCGGCGTTCGTTGTCGCGGCAGCCGGTTGTACCGTGGCCAAGCACGGCAACCGCGCGGTATCGGGCAAGAGCGGCAGCGCCGACTTGCTCGAAGCAGCCGGCATCTACCTGAACCTGACCCCGGTGCAGGTTGCCCGTTGCATCGACAACGTCGGCATCGGTTTCATGTTTGCCCAGACTCATCACAAAGCCATGAAGTACGCCGCTGGCCCGCGTCGGGATCTCGGCCTGCGTACGCTGTTCAACATGCTCGGCCCGCTTACGAATCCGGCCGGTGTCAAACATCAGGTGGTGGGCGTGTTTACGCCCGCGTTGTGCCGGCCATTGGCCGAAGTCTTGCAGCGCTTGGGCAGCAAACATGTGCTGGTAGTGCATTCGAAGGACGGTCTGGACGAGTTCAGTCTTGCCGCGCCGACCTTCGTCGCTGAGCTGAAGAACAACGAGATCACTGAATATTGGGTCGAGCCGGAAGATCTCGGCATGAAGAGCCAGAGTTTGCACGGTCTGTCGGTCGAAGGTCCGGAAGCATCGCTGGCGTTGATCCGTGATGCGTTGGGCAAACGCAAAACCGAAAGTGGCCAGAAAGCGGCTGAAATGATCGTGCTCAATGCCGGTGCGGCGCTGTATGCCGCCGACCTGGCGACCAGTCTCAAAGAAGGCGTGGCGCTCGCGCACGACGCCCTGCACACCGGTCTCGCTCGGGAAAAACTCGAGGAGTTGGGTGCCTTTACCGCGGTATTCAAAGTGGAGAATGAGGGATGAGTGTACCGACGGTTCTGGAAAACATTCTGGCGCGCAAAGTCCAGGAAGTCGCCGAGCGCAGCGCTCGCGTCAGCCTGAGCGAGCTGGAAAGTCTGGCCAAGGCGGCCGATGCACCCCGTGGTTTTGCCCAGGCATTGCTGGCGCAGGCCAAGAAGAAGCAACCGGCGGTGATCGCCGAAATCAAGAAGGCTTCGCCGAGCAAAGGCGTGATCCGCGAGAACTTCGTGCCTGCCGATATCGCCAAGAGCTACGAGAAGGGCGGGGCGACCTGTCTTTCGGTGCTGACTGATATCGACTACTTCCAGGGCGCTGATATCTACCTGCAACAGGCCCGCGCCGCGTGCAAATTGCCGGTGATCCGCAAAGACTTCATGATCGATCCGTACCAGATCGTCGAAGCCCGTGCGCTGGGCGCCGATTGCGTGCTGTTGATCGTCTCCGCATTGGACGACGTGAAAATGGCCGAGCTGGCCTCGGTGGCCAAAGGTGTCGGTCTCGATGTGCTGGTGGAAGTGCACGACGGCGATGAGCTGGAGCGCGCACTGAAAACCCTCGACACACCACTGGTCGGGGTCAATAACCGCAACCTGCACACGTTCGACGTCAGCCTGGAAACCACCCTCGACCTGCTGCCGCGCATTCCGCGCGACCGACTGGTGATTACCGAGAGTGGCATCCTTAACCGTGCCGATGTCGAGCTGATGGAAATCAGCGATGTGTATGCCTTTCTGGTGGGCGAAGCGTTCATGCGCGCGGAAAGCCCGGGCACCGAACTGCAACGCCTGTTCTTCCCGGAACGCGGCGTACCGGTCAGTGGTTCGACCCTCGACTGACCGAGTCGACCTCATTCGCGAGCAGGCTCGCTCCCACATTGGAATGCATTTCCCCTGTGGGAGCGAGCCTGCTCGCGAAGAGGCCCTCAAAATCCCTAAAGATTCCAGATCTGCCGGAGCCCTCCATGTCGCTGCCCACCTTCCTGACCATCGAGGCCGGCCTGCAAGCCGAACAAGACTTGCTCGGTTCCGTCTGCGCCGGCGACGCCGAATTTGGTCTGCTGTTCTGGCAACCCAGTGACAACGCCCTGGTCATGCCGCGCCGCCTCAATCGTCTGCCCGGTTTTGATCACGCCTGCGAAGTCTCCGCTGCAGCCGGTTGGCCAGTTTTGCTGCGGGAAACCGGCGGTGAACCGGTCCCGCAGTCCTCCTCAACGATCAACATCGCACTGGTCTACGCCCCGCCCCGCAGCGAGGGCGATCTGAATCGCATCGAAACTGGCTATCGGCGTCTGTGCGATCCAATTTGTGAGTTGCTGGATGAGTTGGGCGGCACATCGTCGTTGGGCGAAATCAACGGTGCGTTCTGCGACGGTCGTTTCAACGTCAATCTCGACGGCCGCAAGATGGTCGGCACCGCTCAGCGCTGGCGCCAGAGTCAGGGCGGTCAGCGTCCGGTGGGATTGGTGCACGGGGCAATGTTGATCGATAACGAGCGCGAGTCGATGGTCTTGGCGGTCAATCGTTTCAACGAAGCTTGCGGTCTGGAGCAGCGAGTGCGGGCTGAAAGCCACATTGCCCTGCATGAGAAGTTCGTCGCGCCAAATGCTTTGGCGCGTCTGGATGAGTTGTTTCGACGGATGCTGGCGCAGGTCTACAGCGCCTGATTCGGCGCGCTTAGCGGGTGCCGAAGACCACCATGGTCTTGCCTTTCACATCGACCAGGTTGCGTTCTTCAAGATCCTTGAGCACGCGACCGACCATCTCCCGCGAACAACCGACAATCCGCCCGATTTCCTGACGGGTCACCTTGATCTGCATGCCGTCCGGGTGAGTCATTGCGTCAGGCTGTTTGCACAACTCCAGCAGGCAACGGGCAACACGACCGGTAACGTCGAAAAACGCCAGATCGCCGACCTTGCGCGTGGTATTGCGCAGACGTTGTGCGATTTGTCCGCTGAGGACGTAAAGAATGTCGGGATCCTGCTGTGACAGTTCGCGGAACTTCACATAACTGATTTCGGCGATTTCACATTCAACCTTGGCCCGCACCCAGGCGCTGCGTTGCTGCTCCTGGCCTGCCTGCTCGAACAGACCCAGCTCGCCGAAGAAGTCCCCGGCGTTGAGGTAGGCGATGATCATTTCGCGGCCGTCGTCATCTTCAATCAGGATCGTCACCGAGCCCTTGATGATGAAGTACAGCGTGTCCGAGCGATCGCCGGCGCAGATGATGTTGCTTTTGGCCGCATGGCGACGGCGCTGGCAATGCATCAACAGCTTGTCGAGGTTTTTGATTTTGGGTGTGGGGGTAATAGCAACCATGGTTGTATCCCGAAAAGACTGCACGGTGATGTTTGATTTTTATATGAGGCGCTGAAGGCGGTCGCTACACAGGCTGACAATTGGCGCCAGCGAATTGGCGCCAGCTTACCAGACACTTCGTCGAAAATTCGAGAAATTACCTACGCAGCTTAGGCATCCTTCCCTGGAACGCCGGTCGCTGTCAGAGCAAAGGCCTGTGCTAAGCTGGCGACCCTTTTTTCTACAGTGGAGTCTTGGCGATGAAGGCACGCATCCAATGGGCTGGCGAAGCCATGTTCCTCGGCGAATCCGGTAGCGGTCATGTCGTGGTGATGGACGGTCCGCCCGACGCCGGTGGTCGTAATCTGGGTGTTCGCCCGATGGAAATGCTCCTGCTGGGCGTTGGCGGTTGCAGCAACTTCGACGTGGTGAGCATCCTGAAGAAATCGCGTCAGGCGGTTGAAAGCTGCGAAGCGTTCCTCGACGCCGAGCGCGCGACCGAAGACCCGAAGGTGTTCACCAAGATCCACATGCACTTCGTGGTCAAGGGCCGGGGCCTGAAAGAAGCCCAGGTCAAACGCGCCATCGAACTGTCTGCCGAGAAATATTGCTCGGCCTCGATCATGCTCGGCGCGGCCGGCGTGGCGATCACTCACGATTATGAAATCGTCGAACTCGGTTGAACCGACATTCAACTATCATAAAAGCAGTGCAGACTCTGGCGATCCCTCGCTGACGTCTGCATAATGCGCCACTTTTTTCAGGGCAGTGATCGGTCAGTCGACGGGTCATCCGCCTGAACAGATAACCAAAATCGCCATCGCGAAGAGGTGTTAACCGTCCTACGCAGGTGCGTTGTTCGCACTTGACGGGCATGCTTGATCACGCGGCTGCGCCGCATACATAGAGAGTTTTTAACGGTGAAAAGCAAACTCAAGCTCCACGGGTTCAATAACCTGACAAAGACCTTGAGCTTCAACATCTATGACATCTGCTACGCGGAAACCCCGCAAGACCAGCAGGCTTACGTCGAGTACATCAATCAAGAGTACAACGCCGAACGTCTGACGCAGATCCTCACGGAAGTTGTCGAAATCATTGGTGCCAACATTCTGAACATCGCCAGTCAGAACTATGAGCCTCAGGGTGCCAGCGTCACGATTCTGATCTCGGAAGAGCCGGTGACCCCGACTGACAGCCAGATCGAAGAGTCCCCGGGTCCATTGCCCGAAATCATCCTTGCCCACCTCGACAAGAGCCACATCACGGTGCATACCTATCCGGAAATCCATCCGGACGCCGGTATCGCGACGTTCCGTGTGGACATTGATGTGTCGACCTGTGGTGTCATTTCACCGCTTAAAGCGCTCAACTTCCTCATTCACCAGTTCGATTCGGACATCGTGACTGTGGATTACCGTGTGCGCGGTTTCACCCGTGACGTTGAAGGCAACAAGCACTTCATCGACCACGAGATCAACTCGATCCAGAACTACCTTTCCGAAGACACCCGCGACGCGTACCAGATGACCGACGTGAACGTGTACCAGGAAAACCTGTTCCACACCAAAATGCTGCTGAAGAACTTCGAACTGGACAACTACCTGTTCGGCGACGCCACCAGCAACCTGTCCTCCGAGCAGCGTGCTCAGGTGACCGAGCGTGTGAAACACGAAATGCTGGAAATCTTCTACGCGCGCAACATGCCAGCGTAAGATTCCCGGGCACAAAAAAGGCGACTACCGTGCGGTAGTCGCCTTTTTTATTGCCGAAACAGAACCCTGTGGGAGCGAGCTTGCTCGCGAAGGGGCCCTGCCAGACAATACTGAAGTCAGATCCTGTAGGTACTCTTGGTCATCACCTTCGCCAGCAGACTCATCCCGAACTTCACCGGTGCCGGAAAACGGAAACCACCCGCATCCAGTGCACTCTCCGCATGATGTTCTTCATCAATGCGCATCTGCTGCAAGATTGCCCGGGACTTCTCGTCTTCTGCCGGCAATTGCTCCAGGTGCTCGTTCAAGTGCTTGCACACCTGATGCTCGGTGGCTGCGACGAAACCGAGACTGACCTTGTCACTGATCAGGCCGGCCACAGCGCCGATGCCGAACGACATTCCATAGAACAGCGGATTGAGCACGCTGGTATGGCTGCCCAGCTGATGGATGCGCTGTTCGCACCACACCAGATGGTCGATTTCCTCTTCGGCGGCGTGCTCCATGGCGGCACGCACCTGCGGCAACTTGGCGGTCAGCGCCTGACCTTGGTACAGCGCTTGGGCGCACACTTCACCAGTGTGGTTGATGCGCATCAGGCCGGCGACGTGGCGAGTGTCTTCATCGCTCATCTGCACTTCCGGCTGCACAATCGCTGGCGATGGACGGTACGGCTGACCACTGAAAGGCAGCAGGGTACGCATCGCGGCATCGGCTTGCAGCAGTAGACGGTCAATCGGCGAGTAGTGACGTTGGGTAGTCATGCTGACCTCCGGGAAAAATCTCGACCGCCAGTTTAACCGAATCGGCCGGGGAAGGTTTGCGCTGGGTCATCAGTCACACTGGATGGGCTTTTTGCTTTATGTAGGAGCTGCCGAAGGCTGCGATCTTTTGTTCTTGTTTTTGATACTTGAAGATCAAAAGACCGCAGCCTTCGGCAGCTCCTGCACAGGTTTGCTGGTATCAGCCCGGCGGCCAGTTCATCTGACGCTGACCGAGTACGTGCATATGAATGTGATAGACGGTCTGCCCACCTTTTTCATTGCAGTTCATCACCACCCGGAAGCCTTCCTCGCAGCCCAGCTCCAGCGCCAGACGCTGGGCCGTGAACAGAATGTGCCCGGCCAGTGCCTTGTCGTCTTCGGTCAGGTCGTTGAGGGTGCGCACCGGTTTCTTCGGGATCACCAGAAAATGCACCGGTGCCTGAGGGGCGATGTCGTGGAACGCCAGAACCTGGTCGTCCTCGTAAATGATCTTGGCCGGGATCTCCCGGTTGATGATCTTGGTGAACAGAGTATCCACTGCTGTTTTCTCCGTTGTGGGGGCTGGCCTGAGTGTACTCATGGGAAATGACCCCGCCCAGTGTTTTGCCGTAGGACAGTTCAGCGCGGGCAGTAAGCCTTGTTGACCATGCCGACGAGGGTGCGATTGAGCCAGCGCGAGCCGAGGCGTGGCAGGAAGGCCAGCCAGCGGTTGCGTCGTCCCGGGATAATGATTGCGCGGTTTTTCTCCAGCGCACGCACGGTGTACAGCGCGACTTCCTCGGGGCTCATCAGCAGTTTGCTGTCCTTGAGTTTGTCGCTGTTGAGCTGCGCGGTGCGGAAGAATGCGGTGCGGGTCGGGCCGGGGCAAAGTACCGAGACTTTGACCGCGCTCTGTTTCAGTTCAACCCGCAGCGCTTCGGAGAAGTGCAGAACGTAAGCCTTGCTGGCGTAGTAAGTGCTCATCCACGGACCGGGATTGAACGCCGCCACTGAGGCGACGTTGAGGATCTGCCCGCCGCCCTGCAGCGCCATACTGTTGCCGATGGCATGGCACAGACGGGTGAGGGCGAGGATGTTAACTTCGATCAGGTCCTGCTCGGTCATCCAGTCCTGGGCGAGGAATGGGCCGCAGGTACCGATGCCGGCGCAATTGACCAGCAGATCGATCTGCCGGTCGCCTTCTTCCAGCTCCAGCAGGAAGCCGGACAAGCGCAATGGCTCGCCCAGATCGCAGGCGCGGAACAAGACTTCCACGCCAAAGCGCTGGGTCAGTTCGATCGCGATACTTTCCAGCTGATCACGCTGGCGAGCCACCAGAATCAGGCTGCGGCCACGTCGGGCCAGCGCTTCGGCCATGGCCAGGCCGATGCCGCTGGAGGCGCCAGTGATCAGAGCGTAACGGGTCATGCAATTCTCCATCGCAACAGCTCCACGCCAGCGACGCAGGTGTCACGGCGGAGAGCGTTGTTCATTCTTTCGCAGAGTCTACAGGGGCCGGGGCCGCTTCGGCTGCATCGTCCACGGAATTCGCAGGTTCAGTTTCGACCTCGACTTCATCGGTGGTGACCGAGCCGCTTTCATAGCTGCTTTCAAGGTTGGTTTCATATTCTTGCTGAATGGCCGAAATACCGCCGAGCATGCCGCCGGCAAATACCAGGGCGAAGAACACGATCCACAACGAGCACAGCACTTTGACCGCAGTACTGTTGGGCGGTGGCGGCGGCCCGTAGCGGTTGGCCCCGGTGTTGCCCGGCACGACCATGATCACCAGCGGGAAGAAGCTGCCCACGAACGGCACCAGATTCAGCAGCCAGAGCCAGCCGGACCAGCCGATGTCGTGCAGGCGCTGCACGCTGAACAGAATGCTGACAATGATGAAGCCGAGGAACAGGAAGAACGCGAGTATCCCGCCGATGATCAGGCCGGTGGTTGAGTCGCCGCTGACCAGTCCGAGCCCGATAAACGCGAATATCGCCACGATCGGCAGAGTCACCAGGCTCAGCACCATCGTCCAGGCCAAAAAGCGCAGGCGACCGATCCGGCCTTCGACACTGAAGGGCTTGAGGGCGGCGAATGCTGGCAGGTTTTCGCCGACGTTGGCCCGAGGGGGCGCATAAGGTGATGCGGGTTCGTTGAAGGTCGCCGGTTGCTCATGCACGTCCGCAAGACTCAGTTCAATCGCCGTTTCGCTTTCGATCCGCGCATCGATCCCGGTCTTGCTCAGTGCTTGCAGATAGGTCTGCGCATCGCTGTGGGTCAGGTCGCGTTTGAGGGCGACGGTGCTGCCGTTGAACAGGCGCTCGATGGCGGCAACATCGCTTTTGAACAGGGCCGCCAGATTGAGCTTGGCGGTGGTGAGATCGACACCGGGCTGTAGAGCACCGTCGAAAACGATCTTGTAGCGAGGTTCGCTCATGGCCGAGGCATCCTTGTCGCGAATGAATTGAAGGTCAGCAAGTGTAAGGCCAGTCACTCGAAGACTGGCCTGAATTTTCTCAGCGTGGCCAACGCTTCGGCAACTGCGCCGCATGCTCCAGCGCCTGACGATATTCCGCGTCGAGCCGGGCGATCAACTGATCCACGCTCGGCAGATCGTCAATCTGGCCTACGCCCTGGCCGGCCGACCATACGGTCTTCCAGGCCTTGGCTTCGTCGTTGATCGGTTTGAGCTTGTCGCCAAAATTGACTTCGCCCTTGCCCTGCAGTGCGGCCATGTCGAAACCAGCAGCTTCCAGGCTTTGGCGCATGAAGCTCGCCGGTACGCCAGAGACCGCAGGCGTATGAATGATGTCCGCCGCTTTCGCTGTCAGCAGCATGTCCTTGTAGGCGTCAGGCGCATGGCTTTCGGTAGTGCCGATAAATCGTGTGCCGAAGTAGGCCAGATCCGCGCCAAGCAGTTGTGCAGCCAAAATCTCATGGCCGTGGTTCAGACATCCGGCAAGCAGCAGGGTTTTATCGAAGAGCTCGCGGATCTCGGCGATCAGCGCAAATGGGCTCCAGGTGCCGGCATGGCCACCGGCACCCGCCGCAACCGCGATCAAACCGTCGACTCCCGCTTCGGCGGCTTTCTCGGCATGCCGACGCGTGGTCACGTCGTGGAAGACCAGGCCGCCGTAGCTGTGCACGGCATCGACCAGTTCCTTCACTGCGCCGAGGCTGGTGATGACAATCGGCACCTTGTGTTCGACGCATATGTTCAGATCCGCCTGGAGGCGCGGATTGCTGTTGTGCACGATCAGGTTCACTGCATACGGCGCCGGGTTGTCCAGTGTCGCCAGGCCCGCTTCAATCTGCTCCAGCCAGGCCTTGAAGCCGCTGCTTTCACGCTGGTTGAGCGCCGGGAAGCTGCCGACCACACCGTTACGGCAGCAGGCGAGCACCAGCTCCGGGTTGGAGATCAGGAACATCGGCGCCGCCACTACCGGCAAGCGCAGACGTTGTTCGAGCAGAGCGGGCAGCGACATTGGAAATCCCCCGAGGTGTGATGCTGTTATGAAGTTAGAACGGCTTGACCACGACCAGAATTACGATAGCCAGCAATATCAGAACCGGCACTTCATTGAACCAGCGATAAAAGACATGGCTGCGGGTGTTCTCGCCACGGGCGAAGCGTTTTACCTGCGCGCCGCACATATGGTGGTAGCCGATCAGCAGAACCACCAGGGTCAGCTTGGCGTGAATCCAGCCGCCCATACTGAAGATGCCTGGATTGAGGTAGATCAGCCAGCCGCCGAAGATCAGCGTTGCGATCATCGCCGGGCCCATGATGCCGCGATACAGCTTGCGCTCCATGAGGCTGAAGCGTTCTTTGCTGATCGTATCTTCACTTTGCGCGTGATAAACGAACAGTCGCGGCAAGTAGAACAGCCCGGCAAACCAGCAGACGACGCTGACGATGTGAAACGCTTTGATCCATAGATAGAGCATTTTTGGTTATTCCCAGGTTCACGGTAGCCGGGATAGTAGAGGCTTGAGCGTCCGCACGTCACCTTGATGGTTGTCGCAGGGGCGCGCGGCCCCTATTATCGACGGCTTTCCAGTGGGTTCGTTGAGGGCAGGTTTATGGTCAAGGTCGGTATCGTCGGCGGCACGGGTTACACCGGTGTCGAACTGCTGCGTCTGTTGGCACAGCATCCGCAGGCAGAAGTGGTGGTGATCACTTCCCGATCCGAGGCCGGTCTGGCCGTGGCTGACATGTACCCGAACCTGCGCGGTCACTACAACGGTCTGGCGTTCAGCGTGCCGGACATCAAAACCCTGGGCGCGTGTGATGTGGTGTTCTTCGCCACCCCGCACGGCGTTGCTCATGCGTTGGCCGGTGAACTGCTGGCGGCGGGCACCAAGGTCATCGACCTGTCCGCGGACTTCCGTTTGCAGGACGCTGAAGAATGGGCCAAATGGTACGGCCAGCCACACGGCGCGCCCGAGTTGCTGGACGAGGCGGTCTACGGCCTGCCGGAAGTCAATCGCGAGCAGATCAAAAAAGCGCGTCTGATCGCTGTGCCGGGTTGCTACCCAACCGCTACGCAGTTGGGTTTCCTGCCGCTGCTTGAAGCGGGTCTGGCTGACACTTCGCGGCTGATCGCCGACTGCAAATCCGGTGTCAGCGGTGCCGGTCGCGGCGCATCTGTAGGCTCGCTGTACTCTGAGACGTCGGAAAGCATGAAGGCTTATGCGGTCAAAGGTCACCGTCATCTGCCAGAAATTCGCCAGGGTCTGCGTCGCGCTGCGGGCAAGGATGTCGGTCTGACCTTCGTTCCGCACCTGACGCCGATGATCCGTGGCATTCACTCCACGCTCTACGCGACCGTGGTTGATCGTTCGGTGGATCTGCAGGCTCTGTTCGAAAAGCGTTATGCCAACGAGCCGTTCGTCGATGTGATGCCGGCCGGCAGCCATCCGGAAACCCGCAGCGTGCGTGGTGCCAACGTCTGCCGCATCGCCGTGCACCGCCCGCAGGATGGCGATCTGGTGGTGGTGCTGTCGGTGATCGACAACCTGGTCAAAGGCGCGTCGGGTCAGGCGGTGCAGAACATGAACATCCTGTTCGGCCTGGATGAGCGTTTCGGCCTGTCCCACGCCGGTATGCTGCCGTAACACGTTCGGCAACACAGCAAAAAGGCCCGTCTGACGGGCCTTTTTGCATTCCGGACAGTTAGTAGGGTTTATTGATATACCGTAACAATAGTTGACCGATTTTCTAGGACAAGCGGATAATGCGCGTCATCACGCATTATGGCGGCGTAACGCCGGGAGATAGTCAGCATGAGCGTCGAATCCTTCACCCCCACGGCTTTGCAATTCACCCAAGGTGCTGCGCACAAAGTGAAGAGCCTGGTCGATGAAGAGGGGAATGATCGCTTGAAGCTGCGCGTATTTGTTACGGGCGGCGGTTGTTCAGGGTTTCAGTACGGCTTCACCTTCGATGAAGATGTGGCCGAGGACGACACCATCGTCGAGCGCGAAGGCGTGAGCCTGGTGGTGGATCCGATGAGCTTCCAGTATCTGGCGGGTGCCGAAGTGGATTACCAGGAAGGTCTGGAAGGTTCGCGCTTCGTGATCAAGAACCCGAACGCCACCACTACTTGTGGTTGCGGCTCTTCGTTCTCGATCTGATCGCTCCTCGCTGCACACAACAAAACGCCGCAGAGCCTTACGGTTCTGCGGCGTTTTTTGTTGCCTGCGTTTTGCTCAGTTGGGGTAGATGGCGCCGAGTACCCGCAGACCTTTGGCGCCAGTGACGCTCGGGCGGTTGGCTGCAATGCCTTCGAGGCAGCAATGAGCAAGCCAGGCGAAGGCCATGGCCTCGACCCAGTCCGGATCGACACCGTGAGTAGCAGTGCTGGCGACGATAGCGTTCGGCAGCAGATCGGCCAGACGCTTCATCAGCGTGGCGTTATGAGCGCCGCCGCCGCAGACCAGCATTTCCCGGGTATCGGCTTGAGCGCTTTGCAGCGACTCGACGATGGTCAGTGCCGTCAGTTCCAGCAATGTTGCCTGGACGTTTTCAGCAGCAAAGGTTGGCAGTCTGGATAGGTGTTGTTGCAGCCACGGCAGGTTGAACACTTCGCGGCCAGTGCTCTTCGGGCCCTTTGTGACGAAGAACGGGTCGCTGAGCAGCGCTGTCAGCAAGGCGGGCTCGACCGTACCGCTGGCTGCCCACTGACCGTTGCGATCATAGTTCTCGCCGCGTTGCTGATGAATCCAGGCATCCATCAGCACATTCCCAGGGCCACAGTCGAAACCGGCTACAGGCCGTGTCGGCTCTATCAGGCTCAGATTGCTGAAACCGCCGACATTCAAGACTGCACGGTTACCGCTACGCTCTTCGAACAAAGCTTCATGGAAGGCTGGCACCAGCGGCGCACCCTGGCCGCCGGCGGCCACGTCGCGGCTGCGGAAGTCGCTGACCACGGTGATACCGGTCAGCTCCGTGAGAAGCGCAGGATTGCCGATCTGTACGGTGAAGCCGCGAGCGGGCTCATGGCGAATGGTCTGGCCGTGGCTGCCGATTGCACGAACGGCGTCAGGCTTGAGTTGCTGCTGATCAAGTAGGGTATGGATGCCCTGCGCGGCGAGTTTTACCCAGTGCTGTTGGGCGATCGCCGAGCGGGCGATCTCGTCAGGGCCGCTGGCGCACAAGCCAAGCAGCTCGGCGCGCAGGGGTTCAGGCATGGGGATGTAGTGCGTGGCGATCAGTTTGATCGCCGATGTTTGCTCGATCAGGGCGATGTCCAGCCCGTCGAGACTGGTGCCGGACATCACGCCGATATAAAGAGCCATGGCTTAGCGCTTGCTCGAAGCCAGCATGGTGGCCTTCTCTTGATCCATGCGCGCCATCAGCGGCTGGCTCTGCGCAAGGAAACGTGCGCGTTCGGACTTGGCGATCGGATCCGCCATCGGCAGCTTCTGGCCCAATGGGTCGACGTGAACACCGTTGACCTGGAACTCATAGTGCAAGTGCGGGCCGGTAGACAGGCCGGTGGTACCAATGTAACCGATCACTTGGCCCTGCTTGACGCTGCCGCCGGTTTTCACGCCTTTAGCGAAGCCTTGCATGTGGCCATACAGCGTGCGGTAGGTGTTGCCGTGCTGGATGATCACCGTGTTGCCGTAGCCACCGCGGCGGCCGGCCAGCAGCACTTTACCGTCACCGGCCGCCTTGATCGGCGTACCGCGTGGCGCTGCGTAATCGACACCTTTGTGGGCACGGATCTTGTTGAGGATCGGGTGTTTGCGGCCCATGGAGAATTTGGAACTGATGCGGGCGAAGTCCACCGGTGTGCGGATGAATGCCTTGCGCATGCTGTTGCCATCGGCGGTGTAATAGCTGCTGTTGCCTTGTTTGTTGGTGTAACGCACGGCGGTGTAGGTCTTGCCGCGGTTGGTGAAACGCGCCGACAGAATCGGGCCAGTACCGACGGCTTTGCCGTTGACCACTTTCTGCTCGTAGATCACGTCGAATTCGTCGCCCTGACGGATGTCCTGAGCGAAGTCGACGTCGTAGCCAAATACGCTGGCCATGTCCATGGTCAGACTGTGGGACAGGCCTGCGCGGGCAGCGGATTGTGACAGGGAGCTATTGATCACGCCGTGCACGTAAGCCGTGCGAACGGTCGGTTTTGCGGTGACGCGGTTGAATGCGTAGCCCTTGTCGTTCTTGGTCAGGGTGATGGTTTCAACGTCGCTGACCTTGCTGTGCAGACTGGTCAGTTGGCCATGCGGGTCCAGTTCGAACTCAAGCTTCTGGCCGTGCTTGAGCTGGCTGAATTGTTTGGCTTGTTTGTCGCTCGCCAGGACTTCATGCACGGCGGCGGCTGGCAGACCGACTTTCTCGAACAATGTAGAGAGCGTATCGCCTTTAGAGACAACGACTTCGCGGTGTCCTGGAGCTTTTGGTTTTTCGGCAACCGGAGCGGGCGCAGGTGCGGCTTCAGCGGTTTGCGGAGTGTCTTCGGTGCTGTTTTCGATCTGGGCGAAAGGTGAGGCTACTGGCTCATTTGTGGCTTGAGCCGCGTCAGCAGCGTCTTGATCTTGTGTCAGTTGTTCAGCAGGACTTTCCAGTTCAAGGCTCAGGGTCGTCTTTTTGGCTTCAACATCACTGGAAGGGAATACCAGGAGCGCCAGGCTGAGAAGGGCGGCGATTCCACTTGCGGCGAGCAGGTGGGTCTTCGGGTAAAGCGGTGGCGCTTTAGACGGTTCAGTGGTCATAAGTATTTTTGACTTTGAAAAAAGATGAATTGAAAAAGATGAATGACATGATGAAGATGAAATAACTGTATAAAATATAACCAAATCATCCCCGAAGCAAGTCTGCAGACAACCTGTCTGCAGATTGGTGTCCGTGCGCCGGGCAAAACTTGTAATTGGTGCACGATCTTGTATGGTTGGTTCCCTTTGAATCTGAGCCTTGCGGGTCTGTTATGAAGTCGGTTGAAGAGCAGCTAGCGCTGATTAAACGTGGTGCGGAAGAACTATTGGTCGAGTCCGAGCTGATCGAGAAGCTCAAGCGCGGCCAGCCGCTGCGTATCAAGGCTGGTTTCGATCCAACCGCCCCGGATCTGCACTTGGGTCACACCGTGCTTATTAATAAGCTGCGCCAGTTCCAGGAATTGGGGCATCAAGTGATCTTCCTTATTGGTGACTTCACCGGAATGATCGGTGATCCAAGCGGCAAGAGTGCGACTCGACCTCCTTTGACTCGCGAGCAGGTTCTGGAAAACGCCGAAACGTACAAGACTCAAGTGTTCAAGATTCTTGATCCGGCGAAAACCGAAGTTGCATTCAACTCCACCTGGATGGATCAGATGGGGCCGGCGGACTTCATTCGTCTGACTTCGCAATACACTGTCGCGCGTATGCTGGAGCGTGATGACTTCGACAAGCGTTACACCACCAATCAGCCGATCGCTATTCATGAGTTCCTCTATCCGCTGGTTCAGGGTTATGACTCGGTTGCTCTGCGCGCGGATGTCGAGCTGGGCGGTACCGATCAGAAGTTCAACCTGCTGATGGGGCGTGAGCTGCAGCGTGGATATGGCCAGGAAGCTCAATGCATTCTGACCATGCCGTTGCTCGAGGGGCTGGATGGCGTGAAGAAGATGTCCAAGTCGTTGGGCAATTACGTCGGTATCCAGGAGGCGCCAGGTGTCATGTACGGCAAGCTGGTTTCGATTCCGGATGCGCTGATGTGGCGTTACTTTGAGCTGCTCAGCTTCCGTTCGATGGATGAGATCAATGCCTTGCGTGCAGATGTGGAGGCGGGGGCCAACCCGCGCGACATCAAGATCAAGCTGGCGGAAGAGATTGTTGCGCGTTTCCACGGTGAGGAGGCTGCGGCCAATGCTCATCGGGCTGCAGGTAACCGTATGAAGGATGGTGAGTTGCCGGATGATCTGCCGGAGATCGAGCTGGCCTCTGCTGAGGATATGCCAATTGCCGCCGTTCTTAATAAAGCAGGCCTGGTGAAGAACTCGGCGGCGGCGCGCGATCTGTTGGCTTCCGGTGGTGTGCGTGTTGATGGTGAGGTGGTTGATCGCTCCTTTATATATGTACTGGGTGCGACTCACGTCTGTCAGGCGGGCAAGAAGGCGTTTGCGCGCATCACGCTGAAATCTGAATAAAGTTTGAAATAAGGGTTGACGGCGAATTTTAGAAGTCTATAATTCGCCCCACTTCCGGCGCAGTCGAAACGGAAAA
>NZ_MVOO01000035.1:0-20034 GCF_002156405.1 Pseudomonas sp. SCPG-7
GGTTCGATCCCCATCGTCCACCCCATATTTCGAAAGGCGCCAGATTTAACAGTCTGGCGCCTTTTTTGTTTTACGGTTTGTGGTTTGTTGTGCTGGGTTTCAGGTCGAAGGGCAGGGCGTTTCGTCGTGTTTACGGGCTTGCAGCCTGCGTGTCGACCACCGGCCATGTTCGCTGGATCGGCCGTCAGGGAGATGGCTCGCAGTCTCTTCTATATATAGAAGCGGTTGAAGCAGACCCCTGGCGTGATGGTCTTTATTCGTCTTCGGGGTGGAATGCATTGCTGCATTCACACCTATAAATGGCCTGCTGTTTTTTTACCCGTTTTCAGTAGGGTGACTTCTTGAGTTTGACCCACTAGAATGCATGCCCTTGATTCTGGGGTCGGAAACGGCCGGCTAACGTCTGTGCAACGAGGAATATCCATGCAAGTTTCTGTTGAAAATACTACTGCTCTTGAGCGCCGCATGAGCGTCACCGTGCCGGCTGAGCGCATTGAGAGCCAGGTCAACAAGCGTCTGCAGCAGACTGCCCAAAAGGCCAAGATTGCTGGCTTCCGTCCAGGCAAAGTGCCAATGAGCGAAATCAAGCGCCGTTTCGGTGCTGACGCTCGTCAGGAAGCTGTTGGTGATGTCATCCAGTCCTCCTTCTATGAAGCCGTGGTTGAGCAGAAGCTGAACCCTGCCGGTTCGCCTTCGATCGAGCCGAAGTCGCTGGAAGCTGGCAAGGACCTGGAATACGTTGCCGTATTCGAAGTGTTCCCTGAGTTCACTGTTGCCGGTTTCGACGGCATCACTGTCGAGCGCCTGAGCGCTGACGTGGCTGACGCTGATCTGGACAAGATGCTGGACATCCTGCGCAAGCAGAACACCCGTTTTGAAGTGGCCGACCGCGCTGCCCAGAACGAAGACCAGCTGAACATCGATTTCGTCGGCAAGGTTGACGGCGAAGCATTCGCTGGCGGCTCTGCCAAAGGTACTCAGCTGGTGCTGGGTTCCGGTCGCATGATTCCGGGCTTCGAAGAAGGCCTGGTTGGCGCCAAGGCAGGCGAAGAGCGCGTTCTGAACCTGACCTTCCCTGAGGACTATCAGAACCTGGATCTGGCTGGTAAAACCGCCGAGTTCACCGTGACCGTCAACACCGTTTCCGAGCCGAAACTGCCAGAGCTGAACGAAGAATTCTTCGCTCAATTCGGCATCAAGGAAACCGGTCTGGAAGGCTTCCGCACCGAAGTTCGCAAGAACATGGAGCGTGAACTGCGTCAGGCCATCAAGTCCAAGGTGAAAAATCAGGTAATGGACGGTCTGCTGGCCACCAACCCGATCGAAGTGCCAAAGGCTCTGCTGTCCAACGAAGTTGACCGTCTGCGCGTGCAGGCTGTTCAGCAGTTCGGCGGCAACATCAAGCCTGATCAACTGCCGGCCGAGTTGTTCGAAGAGCAAGCCAAGCGCCGTGTAGTGCTGGGTCTGATCGTCGCTGAAGTGGTCAAGCAATTCGACCTGAAGCCTGACGAAGCCCGCGTTCGTGAAATGATTCAGGAAATGGCTTCGGCTTACCAGGAACCTGAGCAGGTCGTGTCCTGGTACTACAAGAACGAGCAGCAACTGAACGAAGTCCGTTCGGTTGTGCTGGAAGAACAAGTTGTGGATACTGTTCTGCAGAAAGCTAGCGTGACCGACAAATCGGTCTCTTACGAAGAAGCGGTCAAGCCGGTAGAAGCTCCAAAAGCCGACTGATTGTTTTTGCGTTAAGAAGTACACACATAAGCCAGCCTTCGAGCTGGCTTATGCGTATTCAAGACATAACTATTTGGGAGTGACTGCAGAGCATGTTCCGTAATTCGTATATTCAGCAGAACTCTGATATCCAGGCCGCCGGCGGCCTGGTCCCGATGGTTGTCGAGCAATCTGCTCGTGGCGAGCGCGCCTATGACATCTACTCGCGCCTTCTGAAGGAGCGCGTAATCTTTCTGGTGGGTCCTGTAGAGGACTACATGGCCAACCTGATCTGTGCGCAATTGCTGTTCCTTGAAGCGGAAAACCCGGACAAGGACATCCATCTCTATATCAACTCCCCGGGCGGTTCGGTGACAGCGGGCATGTCGATCTACGACACCATGCAGTTCATCAAGCCAAACGTATCGACGACGTGCATTGGTCAGGCGTGCAGCATGGGTGCATTCCTGCTGACGGCCGGTGCTCCAGGCAAGCGTTTCTGCCTGCCGAACTCGCGTGTGATGATTCACCAGCCGCTGGGCGGTTTCCAGGGCCAGGCCTCGGATATCGAAATCCATGCCAAGGAAATCCTCTTCATCCGCGAGCGTCTGAACACGCTGATGGCCAAGCACAGCGGTCGTACGCTTGAAGAAATCGAGCGCGATACCAACCGCGACAACTTCATGAGTGCAGAAGCTGCGAAGGAATACGGTCTGATCGACGAAGTCATCAACCAGCGTCCTGCGTAAAATAAGCAGCTCAAAATAAGGTGGGTCGGCAGGTCCGACCACCAGCGGGCTTGAAAAAGCCCGCAATAGCCTTCATCTTGTGTTGCAAGCCTATCGGATTTGGATCGAACGAATGACTGACACCCGCAACGGCGAGGACAACGGCAAGCTGCTCTATTGCTCCTTCTGTGGCAAAAGCCAGCATGAAGTACGCAAATTGATTGCCGGCCCCTCGGTCTTTATCTGCGACGAGTGCGTCGACTTGTGCAATGACATCATCCGCGAGGAGGTGCAGGAAGCACAGGCCGAAAGCAGCGCGCATAAATTGCCTTCGCCTAAAGAAATCAGCGGCATCCTTGACCAGTATGTAATCGGTCAGGAGCGTGCGAAAAAGGTTCTGGCCGTAGCGGTATACAACCACTACAAGCGTCTGAACCAGCGTGACAAGAAGGCTGACGACGTCGAACTCGGCAAGAGCAACATCCTGCTGATCGGCCCGACAGGCTCCGGTAAAACCCTGCTGGCCGAAACACTGGCCCGCCTGCTGAACGTTCCGTTCACCATCGCCGACGCCACCACCCTCACCGAGGCTGGCTACGTAGGTGAAGATGTCGAGAACATCATTCAGAAACTGCTGCAAAAGTGCGATTACGACGTGGAAAAGGCCCAGATGGGTATTGTCTACATCGACGAAATCGACAAGATTTCCCGCAAGTCCGACAACCCGTCGATCACCCGCGATGTTTCCGGTGAGGGCGTGCAACAGGCCTTGCTCAAGTTGATCGAAGGCACGGTCGCTTCCGTCCCGCCGCAAGGTGGCCGCAAGCATCCACAGCAGGAATTCCTGCAGGTCGACACCCGTAACATCCTGTTCATCTGCGGTGGTGCGTTCTCCGGTCTGGAAAAGGTTATTCAAAACCGTTCCACCAAGGGCGGCATCGGGTTCAACGCAGAAGTGCGCAGCAAGGAAGAGGGCAAAAAAGTCGGTGAATCCCTGCGTGAAGTCGAGCCTGATGATCTGGTCAAGTTCGGTCTGATCCCGGAATTCGTCGGTCGTCTGCCGGTTCTGGCGACGCTGGACGAGCTCGACGAGGCTGCGCTGATGCAGATCCTCACCGAGCCGAAAAATGCTTTGACCAAGCAGTATGCCAAGCTGTTCGAGATGGAAGGCGTGGATCTGGAGTTCCGGACCGACGCACTGAAATCGGTTGCCAAGCGAGCTCTGGAGCGTAAAACCGGTGCCCGTGGCCTGCGGTCGATTCTTGAAGGTGTGCTGCTCGACACGATGTACGAAATCCCTTCGCAGTCTGAAGTGAGCAAGGTCGTCATCGATGAAAGCGTGATTGAAGGCAAGTCCAAGCCACTGTATATCTACGAAAACAGTGAGCCGACGGCCAAGGCAGCGCCGGACGCGTAAGTGTCCACACTGCCGGTACAAAGAAGGGGCCTTCGGGCCTCTTTTTTTTTATGTCGTTTTTTACATCCGCTTTGCGCTTGTTTTTTTTCAAGGCAGCCCCCATCTTGGTTTCAAGCTTAACTCCATCTGATTACGGCCATATGGCCGCCGTAGAGGCGAAATCATGAAGACAACCATCGAATTGCCTCTCCTGCCATTGCGTGATGTCGTGGTTTATCCGCACATGGTTATCCCGCTGTTCGTGGGGCGCGAGAAATCCATCGAAGCCCTCGAGGCCGCGATGACGGGCGACAAGCAGATCCTGCTGCTGGCCCAGAGAAACCCGGCTGACGATGATCCCGGTGAAGACGCTCTCTATCGCGTAGGTACGATTGCGACGGTGCTGCAGCTGCTGAAGCTGCCAGACGGCACCGTCAAAGTTCTGGTCGAAGGTGAGCAGCGCGGCGCTGTAGAGCGCTTCAGCGAAGTCGACGGGCATTGCCGCGCCGAGGTCTCGCTGATCGACGAAGTCGATGCTGCCGAGCGCGAATCGGAAGTTTTCGTGCGCAGCCTGCTGTCGCAGTTCGAACAATATGTGCAGTTGGGCAAGAAAGTCCCGGCTGAAGTCCTGTCGTCGCTCAACAGCATCGATGAGCCTGGCCGCCTGGTTGACACCATGGCCGCGCACATGGCGCTGAAAATCGAGCAGAAGCAGGAAATCCTCGAAATCATCGATTTGTCGGCCCGCGTCGAGCACGTGCTCGCCTTGCTGGATGCCGAGATCGATCTGCTGCAAGTCGAAAAACGCATTCGCGGCCGCGTCAAAAAACAAATGGAACGCAGTCAGCGCGAGTACTACCTGAATGAGCAGATGAAGGCTATTCAGAAAGAGCTGGGTGACGGTGACGAAGGTCACAACGAAATCGAAGAGCTGAAAAAGCGCATCGATGCGGCCGGCCTGCCGAAGGATGCCCTGGCCAAGGCCACCGCCGAGCTGAACAAGCTCAAGCAAATGTCGCCGATGTCCGCTGAAGCCACCGTGGTGCGCTCCTACATCGACTGGCTGGTGCAGGTGCCGTGGAAGGCGCAGAGCAAGGTACGTCTCGACCTGGCGCGTGCGGAAGACATTCTCGATGCCGATCATTACGGCCTTGAAGAGGTCAAGGAACGCATCCTTGAATACCTCGCCGTGCAAAAACGTGTGAAGAAGATTCGTGGCCCGGTGTTGTGCCTGGTCGGTCCGCCTGGCGTGGGTAAAACTTCGCTGGCGGAGTCGATTGCTCACGCCACTAACCGCAAATTCGTGCGCATGGCCTTGGGTGGCGTGCGTGACGAGGCGGAAATTCGTGGTCACCGCCGGACTTACATCGGTTCGATGCCAGGAAGATTGATTCAAAAGATGACAAAAGTGGGCGTGCGCAACCCGCTGTTCCTGCTCGATGAAATCGACAAAATGGGCAGCGACATGCGCGGCGACCCGGCGTCGGCGTTGCTGGAAGTGCTCGATCCGGAGCAGAACCACAACTTCAACGATCACTACCTGGAAGTCGATTACGACTTGTCCGATGTGATGTTCCTGTGCACCTCGAACTCGATGAACATCCCGCCAGCACTGCTGGACCGGATGGAAGTCATTCGTCTGCCGGGTTACACCGAAGACGAAAAGATCAACATCGCCGTCAAGTACCTGTCGCCGAAGCAGATCGCCGCCAACGGTCTGAAGAAGGGTGAGCTGGAATTCGACGAGGAAGCGATCCGCGACATCATCCGTTACTACACCCGTGAAGCCGGTGTGCGTGGCCTCGAACGTCAGATCGCCAAAGTCTGCCGCAAGGCCGTGAAAGAACATGCGCTGGAAAAACGTTTCTCGGTAAAAGTGACAGCTGACCTGCTGGAGCATTTCCTCGGCGTGCGTAAATTCCGCTACGGTCTGGCAGAGCAACAGGATCAGATCGGTCAGGTGACTGGCCTGGCGTGGACGCAGGTGGGCGGCGAATTGCTGACCATCGAAGCGGCTGTGGTTCCGGGCAAAGGTCAACTGATCAAGACCGGTTCGTTGGGCGATGTAATGGTCGAATCGATCACTGCAGCCCTGACCGTTGTGCGCAGCCGTGCCAAGAGCCTGGGCATTCCGCTGGACTTCCACGAGAAGCGCGACACCCACATTCACATGCCGGAAGGCGCGACGCCGAAAGACGGTCCAAGCGCCGGTGTAGGCATGTGCACGGCATTGGTATCGGCATTGACCGGGATTCCGGTGCGCGCCGATGTCGCCATGACGGGTGAAATCACCTTGCGTGGTCAAGTGCTGGCAATCGGTGGTCTGAAGGAAAAACTGCTCGCCGCCCACCGCGGTGGAATCAAGATTGTGATTATTCCGGAAGAGAACGTGCGCGATCTGAAGGAGATTCCTGACAATATCAAGCAGGATCTGCAGATTAAACCGGTTAAATGGATTGACGAGGTCCTGCAAATTGCGCTGCAATACGCGCCGGAGCCCTTGCCGGATGTGGCTCCGGAGATAGTTTCCAAGGACGAAAAACGTGAGTCTGATTCAAAGGAAAGAATTAGCACGCATTAATACGTTTTTGCCTGGGGGGCTTCCTTGACAGCTTTTTAGAGCCCTTGTTATAAAGCGGCTCTTAAGTGTCTGTAGGCCATTCAGCACTCGTTTTTGCTTTCACCAAAAAACTTAGAATCATCTCAAAATAGATATAAGGGGACTTAGAGTGAACAAGTCGGAACTGATTGATGCTATCGCTGCATCCGCTGATATCCCGAAAGCTGCTGCTGGCCGTGCGCTGGACGCTGTTATCGAATCCGTCACTGGCGCTCTGAAGGCCGGCGACTCCGTTGTTCTGGTTGGTTTCGGCACTTTCTCCGTGACTGATCGTCCAGCTCGCGTTGGTCGCAACCCACAGACCGGCAAGACGCTGCAAATCGCTGCTGCTAAAAAGCCAGGTTTCAAAGCCGGTAAAGCACTGAAAGAAGCTGTTAACTAAGTTAGTTTGTTTCAGGTTTTTACCCATCCGGGTCGGGGTCATGCCTGACTTGGCAGCGGAGCGGTAGAGCAGGTCGCTGGAACAGCTGCCTGTAACGCCGGGATCGAGGGTTCGAGCCCTGTCCGCTCCGCCAGTTACGAGAAGGCGCATCCTCGGATGCGCCTTTCTTCTATCCGGATTCTACCCACGCTCCACGGTTGCCAAATTTTTGAAGTTCAACCGTTTCTGGGGGACGCATGCTGCAGAATATCAGGGACAATTCACAAGGCTGGATTGCCAAGACCATTATCGGGGTCATCGTTGCACTGATGGCTCTGACCGGTTTCGACGCTATTTTCAAGGCCACGACGCACACCAACGATGCGGCCAAGGTCAATGGTGAAGAAATCAGCCAGAACGAGCTGAGCCAGGCCGTTGACATGCAACGCCGTCAGCTGATGCAACAGCTGGGCAAGGACTTCGATGCTTCCTTGCTTGACGAAAAAATGCTCCGCGAGTCGGCCCTCAAGGGCCTGATCGATCGCAAGCTGCTGTTGCAAGGCGCAGAACAATCGAAATTCGCTTTCTCCGAAGGTGCACTGGATCAGGTGATCCTGCAGACCCCTGAATTCCAGGTGGACGGCAAGTTCAGCTCCGAGCGCTTTGATCAGGTGATCCGTCAACTGGGCTACACCCGCATGCAATTCCGCCAGATGCTGGCTCAGGAAATGCTGATCGGTCAGTTGCGCGCCGGTGTTGCCGGCAGCGGTTTCGTCACCGACGCTGAAGTGCTGGCATTCGCCCGTCTGGAAAAACAGACCCGCGATTTCGCTTCGCTGAACGTCAAGGCCGACCCGGCCGCGGTCAAGCTGACCGACGATGAGGTCAAGGCTTACTACGACGAGCACGCCAAGGAGTTCATGACCCCTGAGCAGGTGGTTGTCGATTACGTCGAGCTGAAGAAGTCTTCATTCTTCGACCAGGTTGCGGTCAAGGACGAAGACCTGCAGGCGGCGTATCAGAAAGAGATCGCCAACCTGTCGGAACAGCGCCGCGCCGCGCATATCCTGATCGAAGTCAACGACAAGACCACCGACGCTCAGGCCAAGGCCAAGATCGAAGAAGTCCAGGCGCGTCTGGCCAAGGGCGAGAAATTCGAAGCGCTGGCCAAGGAGTTCTCGCAGGATCCGGGCTCGGCCAACAATGGCGGTGACCTCGGTTTTGCCGGTCCTGGCGTCTATGATCCAGCTTTCGAAAAAGCCCTGTACTCGCTGAACAAGGACCAGGTGTCCGAGCCGGTGCGTACCGACTTCGGTTACCACCTGATCAAGCTGCTGGGTGTTGAAGCGCCGGAAGTTCCGACCCTGGCCAGCCTGAAAGACAAGCTGACCCGCGAGCTGAAGACTCAACAGGTCGAGCAGCGTTTTGTCGAGGCGACCAAGCAACTGGAAGACTCGGCGTTCGAAGCGTCTGACCTGGCCCAGCCAGCGGCAGATCTGAAACTGACTGTGCACACCTCCAAGCCGTTCGGCCGTGAAGGTGGTGAAGGCATTGCGGCCAACCGTGCTGTGGTGAGCGCTGCATTCAGCCAGGAAGTGCTGGAAGAAAACGCCAACAGCACCGGCATCGAGCTGGACCCGGAAACCGTGGTCGTGCTGCGTGCCAAGGAACACCTGAAGCCTGAGCAGTTGCCTCTGGAAGCCGTCAACACGGCGATTCGCGCGCAGTTGACCAAGGAGCATGCCAGTGCTGCGGCCAAGACCAAGGCTGACCAGCTGATCGCCAGTCTGCGCGATGGCAAGACTCCGCTGGACAAGGCTGTCGAGGGTCAGAACTGGAAGGTTGTCACGGCGGCCACTCGCGCTCAGGAAGGGGTTGATCCGACTGTGCTGCAGGCGTTGTTCCGTATGCCGAAACCGGCGGCCAAGGGCAAGCCGACGTTCAGCAGCGTGACCTTGCAGGACGGTAGCCTGATGATCGTGCGCCTGGACGGTGTGAATGAAGCAGTAGCGCCGACTGATGAAGAGAAGGCGCAGTACCGTCGCTTCCTTGCTTCGCGTGAAGGTCAGCAGGATTTCGCGGCGTTCCGCAAGCAGTTGGAAAGTCAGGCGGATATCAAGCGCTATTGATGTTTGACTGAGCGGTAACAGGAAAGCCCCGATCTGATGGTCGGGGCTTTTTTATGCTTGGGATTTGGCTGTTTCCGTTGTTTTGGGTGTGGCGGCTGGCCGTTTCGCCCGTGCGGCGAGTGGCTGCGACTTTTTCCGGCAAACCATGGTCAATAGGGTTGTAACGGCTTTAAGACACAATCCATGCGCCGCAGGGCCAAGTTCTGTTGCACAATACGCCCCGGACTGTTTTCCCTCAGGATGTTCAATGTTGATTTCAACTCCCATGCGTGTCGTTGGGTTGGCGCTGTTGTTGACCGCTGTTGCTGGCTGTTCGAAGGACAAGCCGATCTATGAGCATGAGAACTTCGATGATTCCGGCACGTTCTCGCGCAATTATCCGGTGGCCGACACCGCGAGTTGCGAGGCGGCCCGTCGTGCGTTGCTCAGCCAGGGCTACATCATCACCAGCAGTGACCCGAAACTGATCAGTGGCCACAAAAGCTTCCAGCAAACCGGTGAAACCCACATGGAGATCAGCTTCAACGTGGTGTGTACCGAAGACGGCAGTTCCAAACACCATGCCACGGTGTTCGCCAATGCCTTGCAGGATCGCTACGCGTTGAAAAAGACCAACAACTCTGCCAGCCTCGGGGTCGGCGTGTTGGGTTCGGTGTCGATGCCGATCGGCTCGTCCGATGATTCGATGGTCAAGGTGGCCAGTGAGACCGTGACGTCGCAGAAGTTCTACGAGCGCTTCTTCACCCTGGTTGAGCTGTTCCTGCCGGCCGATGCGAAGAAAGCCGCGCACATTGAAGAAAAACCCAAGACTGATCTGGGTGTCCCGGAGCCGAAGCCTGCTGCTGTAGCGCCGACAACACCTGCCCCGGCAGTCGAGACAGCGCCAGCGCCACCGCCAGCCGGCATTGTCGAGCCAGCCCAGACCATGACGCCGGCCACTCCGGCGGTGACGCCTGCGCCGGCCACGGTTGCACCGACGCCAGCGGGTTCCGAACCCGTGGTGCCGCCTGCGGAATCCGCGCCGATCACCCCGGCACCGAGTGCAGATCCTGCACCGGCTGCCGAAACGATCACGCCGCCGGCCAACCCGACCAATATCCCGCCGCCATCGGAGCCGATTCCGGCGATGCAGTGAGCCGCGCGGGGCTCTGCTGTGGGAGCGGGGGGGGGCTCGCTCCCACATTTGTTTTGTGGCGCACTCAAATCCCGTTACATTCTCCGGACAAAATTCCAGCGATAAATTCCTGACCACCTGCTACGTTTTATTCATGAAGGCGGGGATGTCACGTTCCCTTCATACGGGCACGATACGCTCGAGGCACTGGTCACTTGACCGGGCTGTTTTTTTAGCGGGCAGTAGGGGGATGAGGCGATGGACGATTATCAAGAAGAACTGCTCGAATACCAGGCGTATGAACTCGATCAGCCAGAACCGGCCGAAGACGCCACCGAGTTGTAAGGCGTCAGGCGATTTTGCGATGACTGCGGCGAAACTCGCCGGGGGTCTGGCCGCTCCAGCGTTTGAAGGCGCGTTGAAACGCCTCGGCTGAAGCAAAGCCCAGCAGATAGGCGATCTCACCGAACGCCAGTTCGGTGTCGCGGATGTAGGTCATTGCCAGGTCGCGGCGGGTGTCGTTGAGTATGGCGCGAAACTGTGTGCCTTCCTCGGCCAGTTTGCGCCGCAAGGTCCAGGTCGGTAGCTTCAGACGCGCCGCCACTTCTTCCAGGTCGGGTTCCCGGCCACCATTGAGCAACGGCCCCAACAACTGTGTGATGCGTTCGCGCAGGCTGCGGGTGCGGGTCAATTGCTCCAGTTCCCGTTCACACAACGCAAGCAAGTGTTTCCAGGTGCTTGGGCAGTGTTCCGGGTTGCGCAGCGCGAGGCTGGCGAGGCTCAAGCGCAGTTGATTGCGTTCGGAGCCGAACTGGATCGGGCAATCGCCCAGCACGCTATAGGCGTCGCGATAGTCCGGCGCGTCAAATTCGATGTCGATGCGCTCGGCGCGCAAAGGCTCGCGGCTGACGCTGGACAGCTGATGCAGCCAGCCGGCGATGATCGAATCCACCACAAAGCGGTTATAGGCGTTGTACGGGCTGATCGAATAGAAGCGCAGCCACGCGCCATGGGCGTCCTCGTGAAAGCTCGACTGCCCGCGATAGTTGGAACCGTACAGTGGCTCGAAACGGATCAGGCAGCGGGCCGCTTCGCGCACGGTCGGTGCCTGTGCAGCGGTGACCCCGGCGAGCCCGGCCTGACTCAAGCGGCTGAGTTGGCCCATGCTCAGGCCCAGTGCCGGATCGCCGGTCAACTGGATCGCGCTGTGCCCCAGCCGCATGTAACGCGGGATCGACAGTCGCGCGCCGGCTTCGGCCAATCGCGCGGCATCCAGGCCATATTGTTCGAGCAGCGGTTGCGGCTCGACGCCGTGGCTGCGCACGGCATCAGCCAGGCTGTGCACGAAGCCTACCGACAGATCCCCAAGGCGCATCGGCAGCGGTTTCATGGCTTACAACCAGATGTTCAGCAGACGCGCGCCACGGGCTTCGCCATCGGCGAATTGCTGGCCGTTGCTGCTGAGGAAGCTTTGGCCCGAGCCGGGCTTGTCCCAGAACTGGCCGCGCAGGAACACGCTCATGCCGGCGATCGCACGGCTGCTCGGCGGCTGCGCGGTGAGCGTCAGGCGATGCCAGGCCTGACCTTCACTGATTTCCCCGGGCTTGAGGCTGACCGACCCCGGTGTACTTGAGCCCTTATAACCGGCCCACGGCTGATTCCACGCACCGTGACCCACGACGAAGGCCGGCACCGCTACCAGTTGCGCGCCTTGCTCGTCGAGTTGGCGATAGTTGTCGGGGTACCAGCTGTCGCTGCCGATCAGCACGCCCAGGCGTCCGGCCGGCGTGTCGACCACGTTGATCGCGTGGGCGTCTTCGCCCTCGATCACATCGCGCTGTTCGAAGATCGGGTGCATTTGCCGCTGGGGCTGGCCCAGCGGTACACCATCACGGCCAAACACCACGCTGCTGTTGAACAGCGCGCCGCTGCCGGGCTTGAGCTGGCCGTCGCGGATGCTCGGTTCGGGCAGGACGATGGAGCCGGCCACCAGCGTCACGTGGAATTCCTTGGCCAGACCACCGAATAACGTCTGGTAATCCTTGGCCATGGCTTTGGACTTCATCCGCAGGTGGGCATCGTCGAGGCGATTGTCGCCCTTGGCAGTAAGCCAGGCGCGGGCGAACAGCAACGGATTGCTCGCCGCCAGCCAATTCATCGCTTCGACCAGGGTCGGCGCCTGGTACAGCTCGTCTTTCTCGCCGCTGATCATCAGCCAGGTACCGACATGCTCGGGCAGCACCACCACGGTTTTTTCATTCAGCAGCCCCTGATCCTGCGCTTGCTGCAGATAGGCCGCGAGTTTGCGGTGCAGGCGCTCCGGGCTTTGGTAGTCGGTGGGGAACAGTTCCGGCTGGATACCCAGCAAGTTGCCACGGTCGCCGGGCGTGCCCTGATCGACCGCCAGTTTGATGCGCAGGTCCGACAGGTAATGTCCCGCCGGCCGGTCCGCCGCCCACATGGCGTAGGTGGTCAGGGTGGCAACGATGGCCATGGAGAAAAACAGGTACAGAAGTTTGCGCATGAAAACCAACAACAACCGGGTACAGGGTGTGGCGACTAGGGTAGGGCGCATGCCTGCGCTTGCCAAGGGGCGCTGCGCATTTGGATCAATAACTTGTCAGTTTCGGTCATTGAGTGACAGCAGTGCGACTCTTAGTCTGTCGAACATGACTGACGGGGGACGCAGAGCTCCCGCAATTTCCGTGATCGCACGTTGTGGAGTTACCGATGACCGCCGCTCATTACCCGCACCTGTTGGCCCCGCTGGACCTGGGATTCACCACACTGCGCAACCGCACCCTGATGGGCTCGATGCACACTGGCCTTGAAGAGAAACCGGGTGGCTTCGAACGCATGGCGGCGTACTTCGCCGAACGTGCTCGTGGCGGCGTCGGCCTGATGGTCACCGGCGGTATCGGACCGAACGACGAGGGTGGCGTGTACTCCGGCGCAGCCAAGCTGACCACCGAGGAAGAAGCGCTCAAGCATCGCATCGTCACTCGCGCAGTGCACGAGGCGGGCGGCAAGATCTGCATGCAGATCCTCCACGCCGGGCGCTATGCCTACAGTCCGAAACAGGTTGCGCCAAGCGCGATTCAGGCGCCGATCAACCCGTTCAAGCCCAAAGAACTGGACGAGGAAGGCATCGAGAAACAGATCAGCGATTTCGTCACCTGTTCGGTACTGGCGCAGAGCGCCGAGTATGACGGTGTGGAAATCATGGGCTCGGAAGGTTATTTCATTAACCAGTTCCTTGCCGCGCACACCAACCACCGTACCGACCGCTGGGGCGGCAGTTACGAAAATCGTATGCGCCTGCCGGTGGAAATCGTCCGTCGAGTGCGTGAAGCGGTCGGCCCGAACTTCATCATCATTTTCCGTTTGTCGATGCTCGATCTGGTCGAGGGCGGCAGCAGTTGGGAAGAGATCGTGACCCTGGCCAAAGCCATCGAGCAGGCCGGCGCGACCATCATCAACACTGGCATCGGCTGGCACGAAGCGCGGATCCCGACCATCGCCACCAAGGTGCCGCGCGCGGCGTTCAGCAAGGTCACCGCCAAACTGCGTGGTTCGGTGAACATTCCGCTGATTACCACCAACCGCATCAACACCCCGGAAATCGCCGAGCAGATCCTCGCTGAAGGCGATGCCGACATGGTCTCGATGGCGCGGCCGTTCCTCGCCGATCCGGAATTCGTCAACAAAGCTGCAGAAGGCCGCGCTGACGAAATCAACACCTGCATCGGTTGCAACCAGGCGTGCCTCGATCACACCTTCGGCGGCAAGCTCACCAGTTGCCTGGTCAACCCGCGTGCCTGCCATGAAACCGAGCTCAACTATCTGCCGGTACAGCAGATCAAGAAGATCGCTGTGGTCGGTGCCGGCCCTGCCGGCCTGTCCGCCGCGACCGTGGCCGCTGAGCGCGGACATCAGGTGACCTTGTTCGATTCCGCCAGCGAAATCGGCGGCCAGTTCAACATCGCCAAGCGGGTGCCGGGCAAGGAAGAGTTCTTCGAAACCCTGCGCTACTTCAAGCGCAAGCTGCAGACGACGAATGTCGAGGTGTGCCTGAACACCCGCGTCGACGTGGCGAAACTGGTCGAGGGCGGTTACGACGAAATCATCCTCGCCACCGGCATCGCGCCGCGCGTGCCGGCGATTCCGGGCGTGGAGAATGCCAAGGTGCTGAGCTACCTGGACGTGATCCTTGAGCGCAAACCGGTGGGCAAGCGCGTGGCGGTGATCGGCGCGGGCGGCATCGGTTTCGATGTCTCGGAATTCCTTGTGCACCAAGGCGTGGCCACCAGTCTGGATCGCACCGCGTTCTGGAAAGAGTGGGGCATCGACACCCATCTGGAAGCGCGTGGTGGCGTGGCCGGGATCAAAGCTGCGCCGCACGCGCCGGCTCGCGAAGTGTTCCTGTTGCAGCGCAAGAAAACCAAGGTCGGTGATGGTCTGGGCAAGACCACCGGCTGGATTCACCGCACCGGTCTGAAGAACAAGCAGGTGCAGATGCTCAACAGCGTCGAATACCTGAAGATCGACGACGAAGGCTTGCACATCCGTATCGGCGAAACCGGCGAGCCGCAAGTGCTGGCGGTGGACAATATCGTGATTTGCGCCGGCCAGGATCCACTGCGGGACCTTCAGGAAGGTCTGGTAGCAGCGGGGCAGAACGTGCACCTGATCGGTGGTGCCGATGTGGCAGCGGAGCTGGATGCCAAGCGCGCGATCAATCAGGGGTCGCGTCTGGCCGCTGAGCTCTAAGCTACGCCGCTTAACCTGTGGGAGCGAGCTTGCTCGCGAAGGCGTGGTGTCAGTCGACATATATATTGGCTGACACACCGCTTTCGCGAGCAAGCTCGCTCCCACAGTGTTTGTGTTGTTCACTGATTCGGTGAACAACATCGAACCAATGCAGGCGTGAGCCTGCTCGCGATGGCTGCTTATGAGCGACTAGAATGCCGGCTCTACTCAGAATGATCAGTCGCCCATGCTTCTTCCTCCCGCCCACTGGTTGCCCCAAGCTCCCCTCCAAATGCTCGAACTCGACTGGCTCACCCGCGCCGGAATCGAGGTCGCGATCCTGCGTCTGGACCAGATCGACCCGCTGATCAGCGGCAACAAATGGTTCAAACTCGTCGAGCATCTCAAGGCCGCCGACCGCGCTGGCGCGCAGGGCGTCATCAGCCTCGGTGGTGCGCATTCCAATCATCTGCATGCGCTCGCGGCGGCGGGCAAACGTCTTGGCTTCGAAACGGTTGGCCTGTTGCGCGGCCATCCACAGCAAACGCCGACGGTCAGCGATCTGCAAGCGTTCGGCATGCAACTGCACTGGCTTGGTTACGGCGGCTATCGGGCGCGGCATGAACCGGGGTTCTGGGAGCCGTGGCAGTCGCAGTATCCAGATTTTCATGCGGTGCCGGAGGGCGGTGGCGGATTGGCGGGCGCATTGGGCTGCAAGGTGTTGAAGGAGCAGGTGATCGCGCAACTGGGCAACCTGGGCTGGAGCAATTATCACGGCTGGTGGCTGGCCTGCGGCACCGGGACGACGCTGGCAGGGCTGGTGCTCGCCGAGGCAGGTGCGCATCCGGTGTATGGCGCACTGGCGGTGCCCGAGGATCATGGGGTGGCGCCGCAGGTGGCGGCGATTATGCAGGAGGCAGGTGTCGCTGCTGCCGACTACGAGCTGCTCGACGCCAGTCGCGGTGGCTTCGCCAAGGTTGACGCGCAGCTACTTGCATTCATCGAGAGCATTGAACGCTGTAGCGGCGTTGCGCTGGAGCCGCTGTACACCGGCAAGGCGTTGCTGGCGCTCAAGGAGCGGATCGAGGCGGGCGGATTCGCGTCAGGTACACGGTTGATCTTCGTGCACACGGGTGGGTTGCAAGGGCGGCGAGGATTCGTTTCCTACAGTTGAACTTCTGTGGCGAGGGAGCTTGCTCCCGCTCGGCGGCGCAGCCGTCGCTAATCCAGCAAATACGGTCCGCCTGTCAGTCCACATTTTTGAACTCAGGACTGCTGCGCAGCCCAGCGGGAGCAAGCTCCCTCGCCACAGGGGAATATCACCGAGGCGGTGTTCAACCGCGCTTGGGCATCATCCGCAGCAAGGTGTTATCGCCCACCACATAATGGTGATAAAGCCCCGCCAGCGCATGCAGGCCGATCAGCCAGTAGCCGATATTGCCGATCAACACATGCCAGTGCTCGACCTGCTTGGCGAATGCCTTGTCTTCATGAACCAGCAACGGCAGATCGAAACCGTAGAACATCACCTGATGCCCCTCGGCGCTGGTAATCAGCCAGCCAAGAATCGGCATGCTGATCATGAACAGGTACAACAACCAGTGCATCACCCGCGCCAGCAGAGTCTGCCATTGTGGCGAGGCCGGGAAGATTTTCGGTGCCGGGCCGATGCTGCGGGCCACCAGGCGAAACCACACCAGCACGAACACAGTCAGGCCAAGCATGTAATGCACTTCGCGAATCAGCGAGCGGCCGCCGCTGCCCTTGGGAAAGATCCCGCGCAACTCCATGCTGGCATAGACCAGGATCAACAGGATCAGCATCAGCCAGTGCAGCAGCACGGACACGGTGCTGTAGCGCGATTCGGAACTTGTCCACGGCATACGGTGTTTCCTCACAGATCAGGTCGCCACGTGCCGTTCTTGTGCGACGGCATGCTTTAACTGTAATCCGCTTTGGCGGATTTGCCTGAGGCTGATCGGAGTTTCAATGCGCTGACTCAAGGCTTCAGCCATAAAAAAACGCCAGCGTTGCGAAGACCCTGGCGTTTTTTCTGACGACAAGACGCAATCAGCTCGATTGCGGCATCTCACCGTTGGCCAGACGCTTGTTGATGTCGGCAATCACTTCCGGCAGGTCGCTGATGGTGTCGATCATGTAGTGCGGGCGCGAATCGGCGAACAGCGCGTGGATGCGTTTGCGTTCGCTGGCCAGTTCGTCGCTGCCCAGCGCCCGGTAGCCGGCGTAATCCAGGCCCAGTGCGTTGCCCGAGCAGATCAGCGCCACGGTCCACATCCCGGCGCGACGGCCCTCGAGGATGCCCGGCACGGTGTCGTCGATCTTCACGCAGGCCGCGACATCATCGATGCCCAACGCAATCACGTTGGCCAGGGCCTGAGCCGGCCATGGGCGACCGTTCGGCACTTCGTCGGTGGCGACCACGTGGTCGGCAACGTAGCCGTTAGTGGCAGCCAGCGCCACGACCTTGTCCATCACCTGTTTCGGGTAGCCGGAGCAGGAACCGATCTTGATCCCTTGCTGACGCAGGTTGGCAATGGTTTCCAGCGCGCCGGGAATCAGCGCCGAGTGCTCGGCGATCTTCTCGATCTGCAGCGGCATGAAGCGATTGTAGATGGCGGTCACGTCATCGTCGGTCGGGGTGCGGCCGAAGGCTTTGCGATAGCGTTCGGCGACCTGCGGCTGATTGCACAGGGTGCGGATGTGGTCCCATTTGCCCATGCCCATCGGGCCACGGGCTTCGTCGATGGACACCTGAACGTCGAACTCGGCGAAGGCTTCGACGAAGATCTGCGTTGGCGCGAACGAGCCGAAATCGACCACGGTGCCGGCCCAGTCGAGGATCGCGGCTTGCAGTTTGCTTGGGTTTACGTAGTTCATGGCAATAAGAATCCTGTGTTGGCAATGCAATTCAAAAGGTTCGGCGATCCTGTGGGAGCGGGCTTGCCCGCGATGGGGCCCTTTCAGTCGACATCTATGCTGATGGTCAGACCGCTATCGCGGGCAAGCCCGCTCCCACAGGTATCGTGGTGATTCAGATCTCCAGCACTTCCATCTCGCGCAGCACTTCACCCACCGCCGCCACGGCCTGGCGCATTTCGTCCGGGTTGACGTGGCCGATGCAGCCGACGCGGAAGGTCTCGACCTGGGTCAGTTTGCCGGGGTAGAGGATGTAGCCCTTCGCCTTGACCCGTTCGTAGAAGTCCTTGAATTGGTAGCGCGGGTCTTGCGGGGCATGGAAGGTGGCGATGATCGGGGCCTGGATCGCCGCCGGCAGGAAGCTGCGCAGGCCGAGTTTGCCCATCTCGTCCATCAGTGCCTGACAGTTGGCGGCGTAGCGCGCATGGCGAGCGGGCAGGCCACCTTCTTCGTTGTATTGCAGCAACGCTTCGTGCAGCGCCGCGACCACGTGGGTCGGCGGGGTGAAGCGCCATTGACCGGTCTTCTGCATATAGGTGTGCTGGTCATACAGGTCCATCGCCAGCGAGTGCGAGTTGCCAGCGGCTGCGGCCAGCGATTCCTTGCGAGCGAAGACAAAACCCATCCCCGGCACGCCTTCCAGGCACTTGCCCGAGGCGGCGATCAGCGCATCGAACGGGACTTTTTGCGCATCCACCGGCAGCGCACCGAACGAGCTCATGGCGTCGATGATCAGGCACTTGCCGTGCTGCTGCACGACGTCAGCGATTTCCGGCAGCGGGTTGAGGATGCCGGTGCTGGTTTCGCAGTGGATCAGCGCGACATGGGTGATGTCGCCATCGGCGCGCAGCAGGCGGTCGACGTCGGCGGCGGTGGTCGGTTCGTCTTCGGCGGTTTCGAAGGTGCTGAACGAGCGGCCGAGCACTTCGCAGATTTTCGCCAGACGCTTGCCGTAGGCGCCGTTGATCAGCACCAGTACCTTGCCGTCACGTGGCACCAGTGTGCCGATGGCGGCTTCGACGGCAAAGGTGCCGCTGCCCTGCAACGGCACGCAATGGTGAGTGGCGGCGCCGTTGAGGATCGCCAGCAATTGCTCGCAGAGGCTGGCGGTCAGTTGATTGAAGCGATCATCCCATGACCCCCAATCGACCAGCATTGCCTGGCGGGTGCGGGCCGAGGTGGTCAACGGGCCGGGAGTGAGCAGGATGGGTGCGGCAGTACTCATTCGTGTGTCCTCGCGATAGCGCTGTGGGATGAAGCTACGGGGCATACGTTGCAATTCGCCGAGTCATCAATCAAATTGTTTGTTGTTATGCCAGCCATCAGTGAGGGTTATTCATGAATCTGTTCCAGCTGCGCGCTTTCGACGCCGTGGCCCGGGAAGGCAGCTTCACCCGCGCCGCCGCGCGCCTGTTCATCAGCCAGCCAGCGGTGACCGGGCACATCAAGGCGCTGGAGGAGCACTACCAGATCACCCTGTTACGGCGCACCGCGCGTCGGGTCGAACTGACCGAGGAGGGCACCAAACTGGCGGCGATCACCCGCGCCATGTTCGGCCTGGCCGAAGAAGCGCAGACTCTGCTCGAGGCCAACCGTCAGTTGCTCACCGGGCGTCTGGAAGTGGCGGCGGACGGTCCGCACATGGTCATGCCGATGCTTGCCAGCCTGCGCGCGCGGTATCCGGGGATCACGGTGAATCTGCGTCTGGGCAATGCCCAGGAAACCCTCGCCGCGCTGTTATCGGAACACGCGGACGTGGCGGTGCTCACCGAGGTCGAACCGCGCAAGGGCCTGCATCTGCAAGCCTTGAGCGAATCGCGGATCTGCGCGCTGGTGCCCGCCGGGCATGCGTGGGCGCAGCGTAGCGGCGAGGTGCGGCTCAAGGAGCTGGATCAGGTGATCATGGTGTTGCGCGAGCCGAGTTCGATCACCCGCCGTACCTTTGATCAGGCGTGTGCGCAGGCGGCGGTCAATCCACGGGTGTTGCTGGAACTGGACAGTCGCGAAGCGGTGACCGAGGCGGTGGCGGCGGAACTGGGGGTGGGCGTGGTGTCATCGGTGGAAGTCAGCCATGACCCGAGGGTGGTAGCGCTGCCGATTGTCGGGGACGGGCTGGTGAACCGGCACATGATCGGCTGCGTGGAGCGGCGGCGGGAGTTGCGCTTGATTCAGGCGTTCTTCGCTCTGGCGCTGGCCTGATACCCCGTGGTGTCTTCATCGCTGGCAAGCCAGCTCCCACAGAATTTGTGTTGGCCCCCAAATTTGTGTGCGACGCCATACCTGTGGG
>NZ_MVOO01000036.1:0-15516 GCF_002156405.1 Pseudomonas sp. SCPG-7
CGCTATCCGTGAAGGCGGTCGTACCGTCGGCGCTGGCGTCGTAGCTAAAATCATCGAATAAGCGGTTGTAATGTATTTTTCGGGCCGGCATAATGGTCGGCCTGATTTTGTTTTAGGTCAGTAGCTCAATTGGCAGAGCGACGGTCTCCAAAACCGTAGGTTGGGGGTTCGATTCCCTCCTGACCTGCCAGATTCACTCGGTGTATCTGGCTTTCTTTTCACAGGATCTTCATAGATGACTCCTAAGGCTGAAGCTCAAGGCTCTCGCTTCGATCTGCTAAAGTGGCTTGTGGTAGCTGCTTTGGTGGTTGTGGGTGTAGTTGGCAATCAGTATTACGCTGCTTCGCCGATCCTGTACCGTGTACTAGCACTGCTCGTGATTGCTGCTGTTGCTGCCTTTGTGGGCCTGCAGACTGCAAAGGGCAAGTCGTTCTTCGTACTGGTTAAGGAAGCGCGCACCGAGATTCGTAAAGTCGTATGGCCAACTCGCCAGGAAACTACGCAGACAACGTTGATTGTTGTTGCTGTGGTTATCGTTATGGCGTTGCTGTTGTGGGGTGTTGATTCCCTGCTCGGCTGGCTTGTTTCCTTGATTGTCGGCTAAGGGTGTCCCGTGGCTAAGCGTTGGTACGTTGTGCATGCTTACTCGGGTTACGAGAAGCATGTCATGCGCTCGCTGATTGAGCGCGTTAAGCTGGCTGGCATGGAAGATGGCTTCGGCGAAATTCTGGTTCCCACTGAAGAAGTGGTTGAAATGCGTAATGGCCAGAAGCGCAAAAGCGAGCGTAAGTTCTTCCCAGGTTATGTGCTGGTGCAGATGGATATGAATGAGGGTACTTGGCACTTGGTCAAGGATACTCCTCGGGTGATGGGCTTCATTGGCGGTACCGCCGACAAACCTGCTCCAATCACCGACAAAGAGGCGGAAGCCATTCTGCGTCGCGTGGCCGATGGTAGTGATAAGCCGAAGCCGAAAACTCTGTTTGAGCCGGGTGAAGTGGTTCGTGTTACCGATGGTCCATTCGCTGACTTTAACGGCACCGTCGAAGAAGTTAACTACGAAAAGAGCCGTGTCCAGGTGGCAGTGCTTATTTTCGGTCGCTCTACCCCGGTAGAGTTAGAGTTCAGTCAGGTCGAAAAGGTCTAACTGAACAAGCATCCCAACCCCGCAGCCCTAGGCTGTGGGGTTTTGTCGTCACTGGGATAAACGCGCAAGTAACCGGGGAGCCTTTCGAGGCGTTCGAACCCGTAATTGGAGTGCCTCATGGCCAAGAAGATTACCGCTTACATCAAGCTGCAAGTGAAGGCCGCTCAGGCTAACCCAAGCCCACCTGTTGGTCCTGCTCTGGGTCAGCACGGCGTGAACATCATGGAATTCTGCAAGGCTTTCAACGCCCGTACTCAGGGTCTTGAAGCAGGTCTGCCGACTCCAGTGATCATCACTGTCTACAGCGACCGTAGCTTCACTTTCGAAACCAAATCCACCCCTGCTTCGGTTCTGCTGAAGAAGGCGGCCGGTCTGACCAGCGGTTCCGCTCGTCCGAACACCGTTAAGGTTGGCACTGTTACCCGTGCTCAGCTGGAAGAAATCGCGAAAACCAAAAACGCGGATCTGACTGCAGCTGATATGGATGCAGCCGTGCGTACTATCGCCGGTTCTGCTCGTAGCATGGGCCTTAACGTGGAGGGTGTGTAATGGCTAAGCTGACCAAGCGTCAAAAGGCTATCGCCGGCAAAATCGAAGCAGGCAAGGCCTACAACATTGTAGACGCTGCTGCTCTGCTGGCTGAGCTGTCGACTGTCAAGTTCAGCGAGTCGTTCGACGTTGCTGTAAACCTGGGTGTAGACCCGCGTAAATCCGACCAGGTTGTTCGTAGCGCTACTGTGCTGCCACACGGCACTGGCAAGACCGTTCGCGTTGCTGTGTTCACCCAGGGTCCAGCTGCTGAGGCCGCTCTGGCTGCCGGCGCTGACCGTGTAGGTATGGACGACCTGGCTGCCGAAATGAAAGGCGGCGACCTGAACTATGACGTAGTGATCGCATCCCCGGATGCCATGCGCGTTGTAGGTCAACTGGGTCAGATCCTCGGTCCACGTGGCCTGATGCCTAACCCGAAAGTCGGCACCGTAACTCCAGACGTAGCTACCGCGGTTAAAAACGCCAAGGCTGGTCAGGTTCGTTATCGCACCGACAAAAACGGCATCATCCACACTTCCGTTGGCAAGATCGGCTTCGATGCCGTCAAACTGAAGGAAAACGTTGAAGCCCTGATCGCTGATCTGAAGCGTATCAAGCCAGCTTCTTCGAAAGGTATCTACGTCAAGCGCGTTACCCTGAGCACCACTATGGGCCCAGGTCTGGTTATCGACCAGAGCTCGCTGGACGCGTAAGACAAAGGTTGGCGCGTTTGATCGCGTCAATTGAAAGATTGGGGTCCCTGCCTGGCGGGGGCTATCCAAGACCGTAGGCGACGCAAGTCTTAAACCATAAGCCTACGCAGATGGTGCTCCCGGTTCCTTACCGAATCAGACACCAAAACGACATTCGGTTTCGACCGAGTGAAACGGTAACAAGCAGGAGTTAAACCCGTGGCAATTAATCTCGAAGACAAGAAGGCCATCGTCGCTGAAGTCAACGAGGCTGCCAAAGTCGCTCTGTCCGCTGTCGTGGTTGATGCCCGTGGCGTAACAGTAGGCGCAATGACCGGACTCCGTAAAGAGGCTCGTGAAGCTGGCGTTTACGTACGTGTTGTACGTAACACCCTGCTCAAGCGCGCTGTTGCTGACACTGAATACAGTGTCCTCAACGACGTGTTCACCGGCCCGACCCTGATTGCATTCTCGAACGAACATCCGGGCGCTGCTGCCCGTATCTTCAAAGAGTTTGCCAAGGGTCAGGACAAGTTCGAGATCAAGGCAGCTGCGTTCGAGGGCAAGTTCCTCGCAGCTAATCAGATCGACGTACTGGCAACTCTGCCGACCCGTGACGAAGCAATTTCTCAGCTGATGAGCGTGATTCAAGGCGCTACCAGCAAATTGGCTCGTACTCTGGCGGCAATTCGCGACCAGAAAGAAGCTGCCGCAGCCTAAGACTCGTCGACTTCTCGCGTTTTTTGTTTATTTCGATGGTCGCGTAGGCCGTCCCCCAATTCAGGAATTGAGTCATGTCTCTGACTAACGAACAAATCATCGAAGCAATCGGCCAGAAATCCGTAGTGGAAATCGTTGAGCTGATCAAAGCGATGGAAGAAACCTTCGGCGTTACCGCTGCTGCCGCTTCGGCTGGCCCAGCTGTAGCTGCTGCTGCTGTTGAAGAGCAAACCGAGTTCAACGTTGTCCTGGTTGAAGCCGGCGAGAAGAAAGTAAACGTGATCAAGGCAGTTCGTGAACTGACCGGTCTGGGCCTGAAAGAAGCCAAAGAGAAAGTAGATGGCGCTCCTCAGGTTGTAGCTGAAGGCGTTTCGAAAGAAGCTGCTGAAGACGCTAAGAAGAAGCTGGAAGAAGCAGGCGCTAAAGTCGAGCTGAAATAAGTATCGACTTTGCTCCTCCAGCCCGAGCGTCAAGCGACAGGCTGATGGCTGGTGGCTCTTGCCACCGGCCTTTTTCCGTTATTGGCAGCCGACTGGGTCGGTGCTGATAAAGGCGCTGTAACCACCCGATGCGGTGGCGCAAACCATGGGGTTTGCACGATTTTCTGGCTGCTCCCGTCGGGAGGGGCCAAACAAGCAGGTGACCAAGCTGGGGAACGCTGATGGCTTACTCATATACTGAGAAAAAACGTATCCGCAAGGACTTTAGCAAGTTGCCGGACGTCATGGATGTGCCGTACCTCCTGGCCATCCAGCTGGATTCGTATCGTGAATTCTTGCAAGCGGGAGCGACTAAAGATCAGTTCCGCGACGTGGGCCTGCATGCGGCCTTCAAATCCGTTTTCCCGATCATCAGCTACTCCGGCAATGCTGCGCTGGAGTACGTCGGTTATCGCTTGGGCGAACCGGCATTTGATGTCAAAGAATGCGTATTGCGCGGTGTAACTTTCGCCGTACCTTTGCGGGTAAAAGTGCGCCTGATCATTTTCGACAAAGAATCGTCGAACAAAGCGATCAAGGACATCAAAGAGCAAGAAGTCTACATGGGCGAAATCCCATTGATGACTGAGAACGGTACCTTCGTAATCAACGGTACCGAGCGTGTTATCGTTTCCCAGCTGCACCGTTCCCCGGGCGTGTTCTTCGACCACGACCGCGGCAAGACGCACAGCTCCGGTAAACTGCTGTACTCCGCGCGCATCATTCCTTACCGCGGTTCGTGGCTGGACTTCGAGTTCGACCCGAAAGACTGCGTATTCGTGCGTATCGACCGTCGTCGCAAGCTGCCGGCCTCGGTACTGCTGCGTGCGCTCGGCTACACCACCGAAGAAGTGCTGGACGCTTTCTACACCACCAACGTATTCCACGTTAAAGGCGAAGGCCTGAGCCTGGAACTGGTGCCGCAGCGCCTGCGCGGTGAAGTGGCCGTCCTCGATATCCAGGACGATAAAGGCAAGGTGATTGTCGAGCAGGGCCGTCGTATTACTGCCCGCCACATCAACCAGCTGGAAAAAGCCGGGATCAAAGAGCTGGACGTGCCTCTGGACTACGTTCTGGGTCGCACTACCGCCAAGGTCATCGTGCATCCGGCTACCGGCGAAATCTTGGCAGAGTGCAACACCGAGCTGTCGACCGAAGTCCTGGCGAAAATCGCCAAGGCTGGCGTTGTTCGCATCGAAACTCTGTACACCAACGACATCGACTGCGGTCCGTTCATCTCCGACACGCTCAAGATCGACTCCACCAGCAACCAATTGGAAGCGCTGGTCGAGATCTATCGCATGATGCGTCCAGGCGAGCCGCCAACCAAAGACGCTGCCGAAACCCTGTTCAACAACCTGTTCTTCAGCCCTGAGCGCTATGACCTGTCTGCGGTCGGCCGGATGAAGTTCAACCGTCGTATCGGTCGTACCGAAATCGAAGGTTCGGGCGTGCTGTGCAAGGAAGACATCGTCGCGGTCCTGAAGACTCTGGTCGATATCCGTAACGGTAAAGGCATCGTCGATGACATCGACCACCTGGGTAACCGTCGTGTTCGCTGCGTAGGCGAAATGGCCGAGAACCAGTTCCGCGTTGGCCTGGTACGTGTTGAGCGTGCGGTCAAAGAGCGTCTGTCGATGGCCGAAAGCGAAGGCCTGATGCCGCAAGACCTGATCAACGCCAAGCCAGTGGCTGCGGCGGTGAAAGAGTTCTTCGGTTCCAGCCAGCTGTCGCAGTTCATGGACCAGAACAACCCGTTGTCCGAGATTACCCACAAGCGTCGTGTCTCTGCACTCGGCCCTGGCGGTCTGACTCGTGAGCGCGCGGGCTTCGAAGTCCGTGACGTACACCCGACTCACTACGGTCGTGTCTGCCCGATTGAAACGCCGGAAGGTCCGAACATCGGTCTGATCAACTCCCTGGCTGCGTACGCTCGCACCAACCAGTACGGCTTCCTGGAAAGCCCGTACCGTGTGGTGAAAGAGGGTGTGGTCACCGACGAGATCGTGTTCCTGTCCGCTATTGAAGAAGCCGATCACGTGATCGCGCAGGCTTCGGCGACCATGAACGAGCAGAAGGTCCTGATCGACGAACTGGTAGCCGTACGTCACCTGAACGAATTCACCGTCAAGGCGCCGGAAGACGTCACCTTGATGGACGTTTCGCCGAAGCAGGTAGTTTCGGTTGCAGCGTCGCTGATTCCGTTCCTCGAGCACGACGACGCCAACCGTGCGTTGATGGGTTCGAACATGCAGCGTCAAGCTGTACCAACCTTGCGCGCTGACAAGCCGCTGGTCGGTACCGGCATGGAGCGTAACGTGGCTCGCGACTCCGGCGTTTGCGTCGTGGCTCGTCGTGGCGGCGTGATCGATTCCGTTGATGCCAGCCGTATCGTGGTTCGTGTTGCCGATGACGAAGTTGAAACCGGTGAGGCCGGTGTCGACATCTACAACCTGACCAAATACACCCGCTCGAACCAGAACACATGCATCAACCAGCGTCCGCTGGTGAGCAAGGGTGATCGCGTTCAGCGTAGCGACATCATGGCCGACGGCCCGTCCACCGACATGGGTGAACTGGCGCTGGGTCAGAACATGCGCATCGCGTTCATGGCATGGAACGGCTTCAACTTCGAAGACTCCATCTGCCTGTCCGAGCGTGTGGTTCAGGAGGACCGTTTCACCACGATCCACATTCAGGAACTGACCTGTGTGGCGCGTGACACCAAGCTTGGCCCAGAGGAAATCACTGCGGACATCCCGAACGTGGGTGAAGCTGCACTGAACAAGCTGGACGAAGCCGGTATCGTTTACGTAGGTGCTGAAGTAGGCGCAGGCGACATCCTGGTCGGTAAAGTCACTCCGAAAGGCGAGACTCAACTGACTCCGGAAGAAAAACTGCTGCGTGCGATCTTCGGTGAAAAAGCCAGCGACGTTAAAGACACCTCCCTGCGTGTACCTACCGGTACCAAAGGTACTGTCATCGACGTACAGGTCTTCACCCGCGACGGCGTTGAGCGTGATGCTCGTGCACTGTCGATCGAGAAGTCCCAGCTGGACGAGATCCGCAAGGATCTGAACGAAGAGTTCCGTATCGTTGAAGGCGCGACCTTCGAACGTCTGCGCTCCGCTCTGGTAGGCCACAAGGCTGAAGGCGGCGCCGGCCTGAAGAAAGGTCAGGACATCACCGACGAAGTGCTCGACGGTCTTGAGCATGGTCAGTGGTTCAAACTGCGCATGGCTGAAGATGCTCTGAACGAGCAGCTCGAGAAGGCTCAGGCCTACATCGTTGATCGTCGCCGTCTGCTGGACGACAAGTTCGAAGACAAGAAACGCAAACTGCAGCAGGGCGATGACCTGGCTCCAGGCGTGCTGAAAATCGTCAAGGTTTACCTGGCAATCCGTCGTCGCATCCAGCCGGGCGACAAGATGGCCGGTCGTCACGGTAACAAAGGTGTGGTCTCCGTGATCATGCCGGTTGAAGACATGCCGCACGATGCCAATGGCACTCCGGTCGACGTCGTCCTCAACCCGTTGGGCGTACCTTCGCGTATGAACGTTGGTCAGATCCTTGAAACCCACTTGGGCCTCGCGGCCAAAGGTCTGGGCGAGAAGATCAACCGGATGGTCGAAGAGCAGCGTAAAGTCGCTGAGCTGCGCACCTTCCTGGACGAGATCTACAACCAGATCGGCGGTCGTAACGAAGATCTGGACAGCTTCTCCGATCAGGAAATCCTGGATCTGGCGAAGAACCTGCGTGGCGGTGTTCCAATGGCCACTCCAGTGTTCGACGGTGCCAAGGAAAGCGAAATCAAGGCCATGCTGAAACTGGCAGACCTGCCGGAAAGCGGCCAGATGCAGCTGACTGACGGCCGTACCGGCAACAAGTTCGAGCGTCCAGTTACCGTTGGCTACATGTACATGCTGAAGCTGAACCACTTGGTAGACGACAAGATGCACGCGCGTTCTACCGGTTCGTACAGCCTGGTTACCCAGCAGCCGCTGGGTGGTAAGGCGCAGTTCGGTGGTCAGCGTTTCGGGGAGATGGAGGTCTGGGCACTGGAAGCATACGGTGCTGCTTACACTCTGCAAGAAATGCTCACAGTGAAGTCGGACGATGTGAACGGCCGTACCAAGATGTACAAAAACATCGTGGATGGCGATCACCGTATGGAGCCGGGCATGCCCGAGTCCTTCAACGTGTTGATCAAGGAAATTCGTTCCCTCGGCATCGATATCGATCTGGAAACCGAATAACACGTGACGCGATCGAGAGCGGGGCAGGACTGCCCGCTCTCTGCTCCGCCAGGAGGAAAGGCCTTGAAAGACCTACTGAATTTGCTGAAAAACCAGGGTCAAGTCGAAGAGTTCGACGCCATCCGTATCGGATTGGCCTCGCCTGAGATGATCCGCTCGTGGTCGTTCGGTGAAGTTAAAAAGCCGGAAACCATCAACTACCGTACGTTCAAACCTGAGCGTGACGGTCTGTTCTGCGCCAAGATCTTTGGCCCGGTAAAGGATTACGAGTGCCTGTGCGGTAAGTACAAGCGCTTGAAGCACCGTGGTGTGATCTGCGAGAAGTGCGGCGTTGAAGTCGCACTGGCCAAGGTTCGTCGTGAGCGCATGGCGCACATCGAACTGGCTTCGCCGGTTGCCCACATCTGGTTCCTGAAATCGCTGCCGTCCCGTATCGGCCTGCTGATGGACATGACCCTGCGTGATATCGAACGCGTTCTCTACTTCGAGAGCTACGTCGTTATCGATCCGGGCATGACCACCCTTGAAAAAGGTCAGCTGCTGAACGACGAGCAGTACTTCGAAGCGCTGGAAGAGTTCGGTGACGATTTTGACGCCCGCATGGGTGCCGAGGCTGTCCGCGAACTGCTGCACGCTATCGACCTGGAACACGAGATTGGCCGTCTGCGCGAAGAGATTCCGCAAACCAACTCGGAAACCAAGATCAAGAAGCTGTCCAAGCGTCTGAAGTTGATGGAGGCCTTCCAGGGCTCCGGCAACCTGCCAGAGTGGATGGTGCTGACCGTTCTGCCGGTTCTGCCACCAGATCTGCGTCCACTGGTCCCGCTGGATGGCGGTCGTTTCGCGACTTCCGACCTCAACGATCTGTATCGTCGAGTGATCAACCGTAACAACCGTTTGAAGCGCCTGCTTGATCTGTCCGCTCCGGACATCATCGTACGCAACGAAAAGCGTATGTTGCAGGAAGCTGTCGATGCACTGCTCGACAACGGTCGTCGTGGCCGCGCTATCACCGGTTCGAACAAGCGTCCTCTGAAATCCCTGGCTGACATGATCAAGGGTAAGCAGGGTCGTTTCCGTCAGAACTTGCTCGGTAAGCGTGTTGACTACTCCGGTCGTTCGGTAATTACCGTAGGTCCGACCCTGCGTCTGCACCAGTGCGGTCTGCCGAAGAAGATGGCTCTCGAGCTGTTCAAACCGTTCATTTTCGGCAAGCTGGAAATGCGTGGTCTCGCGACCACCATCAAAGCGGCCAAGAAGATGGTCGAGCGCGAGCTGCCAGAGGTTTGGGACGTTCTCGCTGAAGTGATTCGCGAACACCCGGTTCTTCTCAACCGTGCACCGACCCTTCACCGTCTGGGTATCCAGGCGTTTGAACCGGTACTGATCGAAGGTAAGGCTATCCAGCTGCACCCTCTGGTCTGCGCCGCGTACAACGCCGACTTCGACGGCGACCAAATGGCCGTGCACGTACCGCTGACGCTGGAAGCCCAGCTCGAAGCGCGTGCGTTGATGATGTCGACCAACAACATTCTGTCGCCAGCCAATGGTGAGCCAATCATCGTTCCGTCGCAGGACGTTGTATTGGGTCTGTACTACATGACTCGTGAAGCGATCAACGCCAAGGGCGAAGGTCGTGTGTTCGCGGATCTGCAGGAAGTTGACCGTGTGTTCCGTGCCGGCGAAGCTGCACTGCACGCCAAGGTCAAGGTTCGTATCAACGAAACCGTCAATGACCGTGACGGCAACAGCGTGAGCAACACTCGTATCGTCGACACCACTGTCGGCCGTGCGCTGCTGTTCCAGGTTGTGCCAAAAGGTCTGTCGTACGATGTCGTCAACCTGCCGATGAAGAAAAAGGCGATCTCCAAGCTGATCAACCAGTGCTACCGCGTGGTAGGTCTGAAAGAGACCGTGATCTTCGCTGACCAGTTGATGTACACCGGTTTCGCTTACTCGACCATCTCCGGCGTTTCCATCGGTGTTAACGACTTCGTTATCCCGGATGAAAAAGCCCGCATCATCGGTGCAGCCACCGACGAAGTGAAAGAGATCGAGAGCCAGTACGCCTCCGGCCTGGTAACCCAGGGCGAGAAGTACAACAAAGTGATCGACCTTTGGTCGAAGGCGAACGACGAAGTTTCCAAGGCGATGATGGCCAACCTCTCGAAAGAGAAAGTCATCGACCGTCACGGCGACGAAGTCGACCAAGAGTCCTTCAACTCGATGTACATGATGGCCGACTCGGGTGCGCGGGGTTCCGCAGCACAGATTCGTCAGCTGGCCGGTATGCGTGGTCTGATGGCCAAGCCGGACGGTTCCATCATTGAAACGCCGATTACTGCGAACTTCCGTGAAGGTCTGAGCGTACTCCAGTACTTCATCTCGACTCACGGTGCTCGTAAAGGTCTGGCGGATACCGCGTTGAAAACTGCGAACTCCGGTTACCTGACTCGTCGTCTGGTAGACGTGGCGCAGGATCTGGTTGTAACCGAGATCGATTGCGGCACCGAACACGGTCTGTTGATGACTCCGCACATTGAAGGCGGTGACGTTGTAGAGCCGTTGGGTGAGCGCGTATTGGGTCGTGTTATTGCCCGTGACGTATTCAAGCCAGGCACCGAGGACGTTATCGTTCCTGCCGGTACCCTGGTAGACGAGAAGTGGGTCGAGTTCATCGAGCTGAACAGCATCGACGAAGTGATCGTGCGTTCGCCGATCAGCTGCGAAACCCGCTATGGCATTTGCGCCAAGTGCTACGGCCGTGATCTGGCTCGTGGTCACCAGGTGAACATCGGTGAAGCGGTCGGCGTTATTGCTGCCCAGTCCATCGGTGAGCCGGGTACCCAGCTGACGATGCGTACGTTCCACATCGGTGGTGCGGCAAGCCGTACTTCCGCAGCCGACAGCGTTCAGGTGAAGAATGGCGGTACTGTCCGTCTGCACAACCTGAAACACGTTGAGCGAGTGGATGGCCACCTGGTTGCCGTGTCCCGTTCCGGTGAGCTGGCAATCGCTGATGACTTCGGTCGTGAGCGTGAGCGTTACAAGCTGCCGTACGGTGCTGTGATTTCGGTTAAAGAAGGTGACAAGGTCGACGCTGGCGCAATCGTGGCCAAGTGGGATCCGCACACTCACCCGATCGTTACCGAAATGAAAGGTACCGTGACCTACGTGGGCATGGAAGAAGGCATCACGATCAAGCGTCAGACTGACGAATTGACCGGTATGACCAACATTGAAGTACTCGACGCGAAAGATCGTCCAGCTGCGGGCAAAGAAATCCGTCCAGCAGTGAAGATGGTCGACGACAACGGCAAGGATCTGTTGCTGCCAGGCACTGACGTTATCGCTCAGTACTTCCTGCCAGCCAACGCCCTGGTCGGTGTTGCGGACGGTGCGAAGATCGCGATCGGTGACGTTATCGCTCGTATCCCGCAAGAAACTTCGAAAACTCGCGACATCACCGGTGGTCTGCCGCGTGTTGCCGACCTGTTCGAAGCTCGTCGTCCGAAGGAAGCGTCGATTCTGGCTGAAGTCAGCGGCACCATCGCGTTCGGTAAAGAGACCAAGGGCAAGCGCCGTCTGGTCATTACCCCGAACGACGGTAGCGATCCGTACGAAGAGCTGATTCCGAAGTGGCGTCACCTGAACGTGTTCGAAGGTGAACAGGTAAACCGCGGCGAAGTTATCTCCGATGGTCCAAGCGATCCGCACGACATCCTGCGTCTGCTGGGTGTGAGCGCGCTGGCCAAGTACATCGTGAACGAGATCCAGGACGTTTACCGTCTGCAAGGTGTGAAGATCAACGACAAGCACATCGAGACCATCCTGCGTCAGATGCTGCGTAAAGTTGAGATCTCCGAGTCCGGCGATTCCAGTTTCATCAAGGGCGACCAGATGGAGCTGACTCACGTACTGGTAGAGAACGAGCGTCTGAGCGCGGAAGACAAGTTTGTCTCCAAGTTCACTCGCGTTCTGCTGGGTATCACCAAGGCGTCGTTGTCGACCGAATCGTTCATCTCGGCGGCTTCCTTCCAGGAAACCACTCGCGTACTGACCGAAGCGGCAGTCACCGGCAAGCGCGACTACCTGCGCGGCCTGAAAGAAAACGTGGTTGTGGGTCGTCTGATCCCGGCCGGTACCGGTCTGGCGTACCACAGCGAGCGCAAGCGTCGTCGTGATGCCGACAAGCCGTTGCGCGTAAGCGCCAGTGAAGTGGAAGCTGCACTGACCGAAGCGCTGAACTCGAGCGGTAACTGAGTTCTGCGGTAACTAAGCTGAGGCCCTGATCGCTCCGTTCGTCGAATCGAGACAAATTGTCAAGGTTCGACGGGCGGGGAGGTCGGGGCCTTGCCTTGACTGGGGACAAGATCCTCTTTAGACTCTTGATCCCCTAAATTTGGCGGGAATCCGTTCCTGTCATTTTGCTTTTCTTGCAAGACAATAGCGTCGCAAGACAACAGTGGAGCTAGTAGATGGCAACTATCAACCAGCTGGTACGTCAGCCGCGTAAGCGTATCGTCGAGAAATCCGACGTACCTGCGCTGCAGAACTGCCCGCAACGTCGTGGCGTGTGCACCCGTGTGTACACCACCACGCCGAAAAAACCTAACTCGGCACTGCGTAAAGTATGCCGTGTGCGTCTGACCAACGGTTTCGAGGTCTCCTCGTACATCGGTGGTGAAGGCCACAACCTGCAAGAGCACAGCGTGGTACTGATCCGTGGCGGTCGTGTAAAAGACTTGCCAGGTGTTCGTTACCACACCGTTCGCGGCTCCTTGGATACTTCCGGCGTTAAAGGCCGTAACCAGGGTCGTTCGAAGTACGGTACCAAGCGTCCGAAGTAATCGGCCGTTTTGCAGATTTTCATTTTATTGAGTCGATAAGAGTAAGGTCGGGCTTGCATCCACTGGATCTGTCCCGAACTAACCTGAAGACCGCTTGAGGGCTTATCATGCCAAGACGTCGCGTAGCAGCAAAGCGTGAGATTCTGGACGATCCGAAATACGGAAGCCAGATCCTCGCCAAATTCATGAACCACGTTATGGAAAGCGGCAAGAAAGCCGTTGCCGAGCGTATCGTTTATGGTGCCCTGGAAACCGTGAAGGCTCGTAAGGCCGGCACCGATCCCCTGGAACTCTTCGAAAAAGCACTCGACGCCATCGCTCCGCTGGTCGAAGTGAAGTCGCGCCGCGTTGGTGGTGCTACTTACCAGGTTCCGGTCGAGGTTCGTCCTTCCCGCCGTAACGCTCTGGCAATGCGCTGGTTGGTAGACTTCGCCCGTAAGCGTGGCGAGAAGTCTATGGCTCTGCGCTTGGCTGGCGAACTGCTGGATGCTGCTGAAGGTAAAGGTGCTGCTGTTAAGAAGCGTGAAGACGTGCACCGTATGGCCGAAGCCAACAAAGCTTTCTCGCACTACCGCTTCTAATTTTAGCTTCACTAATTTTGCGAGGGCTTTATGGCTCGTACTACTCCGATTAGTCGCTACCGTAACATCGGTATCGTCGCTCACGTGGATGCTGGTAAAACCACCACCACCGAGCGCGTCCTTTTTTACACTGGCAAAAGTCACAAAATGGGCGAGGTGCATGACGGCGCCGCGACCACAGACTGGATGGTGCAGGAGCAGGAGCGTGGTATTACCATTACTTCTGCTGCCATCACCGCCTTCTGGAAAGGTTCCGAGAAGCAGTATCCTCACGAACACCGCTTCAACGTCATCGATACCCCGGGCCACGTAGACTTCACCATTGAAGTTGAGCGTTCCCTGCGCGTACTCGACGGCGCTGTCGTTGTATTCTGCGGTACTTCGGGTGTTGAGCCTCAGTCGGAAACCGTATGGCGTCAAGCCAACAAATACGGCGTTCCACGTCTTGTTTACGTAAACAAGATGGACCGTGCTGGTGCCAACTTCCTGCGCGTGATTGGTCAGATCAAACAGCGTCTGGGTCACACTCCAGTGCCGATTCAGCTGGCTATCGGTTCGGAAGACAACTTCCAGGGCCAGATCGACCTGATCAACATGCAGGCTGTTTACTGGAACGACTCTGACAAGGGTATGGTTCCTGTTCGCAAGGAAATCCCTGCGGACATGCTCGAGCTGGCTACTGAGTGGCGCAGCAACATGGTTGAGGCTGCGGCCGAAGCCAGTGAAGAGCTGATGAACAAGTATCTGGAAGGCGAAGAGCTGTCGATCGAAGAGATCAAGGCTGCTCTGCGTCAGCGCACTATTGCTGGCGAAATCGTTCTGGCTGTGTGCGGTTCTTCGTTCAAGAACAAGGGCGTTCCCCTGGTTCTCGACGCCGTTATCGACTTCCTGCCTGCTCCAACCGACATTCCTGCGATCAAGGGTTCCAACCCTGATAACGAGGAAGAGGAAATGGAGCGTCACGCAAGTGACGACGAGCCGTTCGCGGCGCTGGCGTTCAAAATCGCTACTGACCCATTCGTGGGTACCTTGACCTTCGTCCGCGTTTACTCGGGCGTGTTGAACTCCGGCGACGGCGTGATCAACTCGGTTAAAGGCAAGAAAGAGCGCGTGGGTCGTATGGTGCAAATGCACGCAAACGCCCGTGAAGAGATCAAGGAAGTGCGCGCTGGCGACATCGCGGCCCTGATCGGCATGAAGGACGTCACCACTGGTGAAACCCTCTGCAACGCTGACAAACCAATCATCCTGGTTCGTATGGACTTCCCGGAGCCGGTTATTTCGGTTGCCGTAGAGCCTAAGACCAAGGATGACCAGGAAAAAATGGGTATCGCACTGGGCAAGCTGGCTCAGGAAGACCCGTCTTTCCGCGTTAAGACTGATGAAGAGACTGGTCAGACGATCATCTCCGGCATGGGCGAGCTGCACCTGGACATCCTGGTTGACCGGATGCGCCGTGAGTTCAACGTCGAAGCCAACATCGGCAAGCCTCAAGTTTCGTACCGTGAGCGCATCACGAAGAACTGCGAAATCGAAGGCAAGTTCGTTCGCCAGTCCGGCGGTCGCGGCCAGTTCGGTCACTGCTGGATCCGTTTTGCTCCTGCTGACGAAGGTCAGGAGGGTCTGCAATTCCTGAACGAAGTAGTAGGTGGTGTGGTTCCTAAGGAATACATCCCGGCTATCCAGAAGGGTATCGAAGAGCAGATGAAGAACGGCGTTGTTGCCGGCTATCCGCTGATCGGCCTGAAGGCTACCGTGTTCGATGGTTCTTACCACGACGTCGACTCCAACGAGATGGCGTTTAAAGTGGCTGCTTCCATGGCGACCAAGCAACTGGCCCAGAAGGGTGGTGGTGAGTTGCTCGAGCCGATCATGGCGGTAGAGGTTGTTACGCCTGAAGACTATATGGGTGATGTGATGGGCGACCTTAACCGTCGTCGCGGCATGATCCAGGGTATGGAAGATACAGTGTCCGGCAAGGTTATCCGTGCCGAGGTTCCACTGGGTGAGATGTTCGGTTATGCGACCGACGTTCGTTCCATGTCCCAGGGTCGCGCAAGCTACTCTATGGAATTCAAAAAATACGATACGGCTCCGTCGCACATCGTCGAGTCCGTAACCAAAAAACAAGGCTGATTCAGCCCCTTTAGGCTAGGAGTTAATTGTCGTGGCTAAAGAAAAATTTGATCGTTCCCTACCGCACGTCAACGTTGGCACCATTGGTCACGTTGACCACGGTAAAACCACTCTGACCGCTGCT
>NZ_MVOO01000037.1:0-13020 GCF_002156405.1 Pseudomonas sp. SCPG-7
CCCACCCCTTCAAGTCTAAACATACAAGCGAGCCTGCTCGCGAAGCGGCCAGCACGTTCAACATCTCGGTTGACTGAACGGGCGCCTTCGCGAGCAGGCTCGCTCCCACATGGGGTCCTGTGGAGGGTCAGATGCCCTGGCTACGCAGCCACGCCAGCAACTGCGGCAATGGAAACGCCCCGCTCTGACGCGCCACTTCCCGGCCGTTCTTGAACAGAATCAAACTCGGAATCGAACGAATCCCCAACTGCGCCGACAACTGCTGATTGGCTTCGCTGTCGAGCTTGGCCAGCCGGCACTTGCCTGCCAACTGCGCCGCCGCCTGCTCGAATACCGGCGCAAACGACTTGCACGGCCCGCACCAGTCCGCCCACACATCCACCAACAACGGCAGATCACCCTTGATCTGGCTGGCGTAATCGCCTTGCTTGAGTTCGAACGGCTTGCTCCGCAGCACCTCGGACTTGCAGCGCCCGCATTTTGGCTGGTCGGCGAGGCGTTCGGCGGGGATGCGGTTGAGGCCGTTGCAGGCGGGGCAGGGGATCAGCAATGGGGTGGTCATGAACGAGGTCCAGTGAAGGGCGATAAACCCTAGTTGGAGACGTTTGCTCATATTTTCAATCATGCGGATTTCAATGTTGGATCTAGGCTGAGTCGTACCGAGGCAGACCGTTGGTCTGCCTGGATGTATCGCAAGTTGCGATAATTTCATTTTGTGATTAACTCCCCATAGCAGAATGCGATAAGGATGTTGCATGCATGTTCAGTGAAAAACCCATTCGAGAGGCCAAGGAGCAGTGGCCACAGGCAGCAAGCGCGCTAGCGCAATGGTTTCGTCTGGCAAGCAGGAGTAATCCAACGGACTTCGCGGCAATGAAGTCGATATTTCCTGCCACCGACAAGGTGGGTGATCTCCACGTTTTCGACATTGGTGGCAACAAATTGAGGCTAATCGCTTTTGTCAGTTATCGGTCACAAAGGCTCTACATCAAACATGTGCTCGACCACCGCGAATACGATCGGGGCAAATGGAAGGAGGGAAAGGTATGAGTAGTTTGATCAAGACAGTTGCCGAGCACTGGGAGTTTGTCTCTCCGTTGCTGCGCAAACCGAAAAATGAAGAGGATTACGACGCCTTGGTTCAGGCCGTCGGCGAGATCCTTGAGATAACCGGTGATGATGGCTCGCACCCACTCGCGAGTCTGGTGGACATCATCAGTGACTGGATTGGGGAGTGGGATCGCACACACCATCCGATGGCCGAGGCGAGCGGCGAAGAGGTCCTCGGCTACCTGATGCGCGAACATGGACTGACTCAGAGCGACCTGCCGGGTGTGGGTACTCAATCCGTTGTTTCGGAAATTCTGAACGGCAAGCGCAAGTTGAACTTGCGGCAAGTTCGCTGGCTGGCCGACTACTTCAAGGTGCCTGTAGACGTATTCATCTAGGCTGCCTCAAGACGAACAACTGATCTCCAGATGCTTGCCCCACTCCGGCGGCCGTTCGGCATAACCTTCCATTCCCGGCTGTTGGTCGAACGGTTTGCTCAACACCGCATGCAGCCGGCGCACCTCGGAGTAGTCGCCTTGTTCGGCGGCATCGATGGCCTTTTGCGCCAGGTAGTTGCGCAGGATGTACAGCGGATTGACCGCGTGCATCCGCGTACGGCGTTGTGCCTGATCGCTGTCACCATCGCGGGCAACCCGTGCCACGTAGCGCTCGCCCCAGGCATCGAAGCCTTTGATGTCGACGAAGTCATCGCGCAATTGGGCGACAGCCTGTTCTGCTGAATCTTCGCCGAGGCGGCGGAAAAACAAGGTGTAGTCGACGCCGCTGTTCTGCATCAGCTGCAGCAGGTCTTCAAGCAATTTCTGGTCGTCATCTTCGGCGCTGGTGAAGCCGAGGCGACGGCGCATCAGGTCGAGGTAGTGCGCCTGGAACAGCGGCAGGTACAGGCCGAGGGTTTCGCGCAGGGCTTCGACGCTGATGAACGGCGTCAGCGCCTGGGCCAAGGCGCTGAGGTTCCACTGGCCGATCGGCACTTGATTGCTGAACGAGTAGCGACCCTGATCATCGGAATGGTTGCAGATGAAGTGGGCATCGAAATCGTCGAGGAAGGCGAACGGGCCGAAGTCGAAGGTGATGCCGAGGATCGACATGTTGTCGGTGTTCATCACCCCGTGACAGAAGCCGTAGGCCTGCCACTTGGCGATCAGTTCGGCATTGCGCTCGACGATCTCGCGGAACATTGCCAGATACGGTTCCGGTTGCTCCAGGCATTCGGGATAGTGCATCGCCAATACATGCTCGCCGAGCTGCTTCTGCTGCTCGGGACGCTTGGTGTAATAGAAATATTCGAAGTGGCCGAAGCGGATATGGCTTGGCGCCAGACGCAACACCATCGCCGCGCGTTCCTGCTTTTCGCGCCACACCGGGGTGTCGGAGCCAATCACGCTGGCTGCACGTGAAGACGGAATGTTCAGCGCGTGCAGCGCTTCGGAAGCGAGAAATTCACGGATCGATGAGCGCAATACCGCGCGGCCATCGCCCATGCGCGAAAACGGCGTCTGCCCGGCGCCCTTCAGATGCAGATCCCAATGTTCGCCGGCCTGGTTATACACCTCGCCGAGCAACAACCCGCGACCATCGCCCAGTTGTGGCGTGTAGCCGCCAAACTGGTGCCCGGAATAGACCATCGCCCGCGGCTCGGCATCGGCCCACAACTTGTGGCCGCCGAACAGCTCGGCAAATTCCTGAGTGTCAGCCGTCGTCGGGTCGAGATCGAGCAAGGCCAGGGCCGCCGGGCTGGCGACGACCAGGCGCGGGTTGTCGATCGGCTCGGGCAGCACATGGGCGGAGAACGCGTCGCCGAGGCGGGCGAAGCGATTGTCGAAGGTCAGTTCGTCGAGGGCTTTCAAGGGCCGGCTCCAGCAGAATGTCCGAGCATTCTGCTGGGATCAGACCGGTTAGTCGAGTTTGGCCGGCGGCGGCTCTTGCAGCGGCTTTTGCTCCGCGCCCATCGGGACGATGGTTTTGTTCTCGTCTTCGATGGGAACCAGCTTGTATTCCTGACCATGAAGGTTTTTCAGGTACACCTCCATCTGGCGGAACGAGATGTTGATGTGCTGCTTCTTGAATTCGCGGTTGATGAAGCGGTTCACTTCATCGATCACCGGGTTGCGGTCACCGAGGTCACGCACGTGCATGCGCAGTTCGTGATCGAGGGTGCTTTCGCCGAAGTTGAGGAAGTACACATGCGGCTCGGGTTCCTTGAGGACGCGCGGGTTTTCCCGGGCGGCCTTGAGCAGCAGTTCCTTGACCAGATCCAGGTCGGAGCCGTAATCCACACCGAGTTTCAGCGTGACGCGGGTAATGGTGTCGGTCAGCGACCAGTTGATCAGTTGCCCGGTAATGAACGTCTTGTTCGGGACAATGATGTCCTTGCGGTCGAAATCGGTGATGGTGGTGGCGCGGATGCGGATCTTGCTGACCGTGCCCGACAGGTTGCCGATGGTGATGGTGTCACCGATCCGCACCGGGCGTTCGAACAGGATCATGATGCCGGAGATGAAGTTGGCGAAGATCTCCTGCATACCGAAACCGAGACCGACCGACAGCGCCGCCACCAGCCACTGCAACTTGTCCCAGCTGACGCCTAGGGTCGACAGCGTGGAAACGAAACCGACGCCGGCGATCACGTAGGACAGCAGCGTCGTGGTCGCATAGGCGCTGCCCTGCGCCAGATTGAGTTTCGACAGCACGAACACTTCCAGCAGACCCGGCAGGTTGCGCGCCAGGGCGAAGGTGATGCCGATGATGATCAGCGCGCCGAGCATGTCGCCGATGCTGATTGGCACCATGCTCATGTTGGCGCCGGTGCCGCTGGTGTATTCATAGAGGGTGATGTTGTCGAGGTACGAGAACACCGAGATCAGGTCAGCCCAGACCCAGTACAGCGCGGCGATGAAGCCACCGAGCAGCGCCAGACGGATCAGGCGCAGGGACTGTTCGTTGACCTTCTCGATGTCCAGGGTCGGCTCTTCGATCACCGCTTCGCCGTCGCCGGCCTCCTTGGCCGCCTGACGTTTGGCCAGGGCGCGCTGATAGGCCAGGCGGCGTGCAGCGACCGCCAGACCGCGCACGAACGTGGCTTCGATCACCAGCCAGAACATCAGCAGGTACAGGGTGTTGATCAATCGGTCGCTGAGTTTCAGCGCGGTGTAGTAGTAGCCGAAGCACACCGCGACGAACAGGGCGATTGGCAACAGAGTGAACATCACGCCTACGGCCTTGCGGAACAGCGAGGTGTTTTCGTGGGCCGGGCTGCTGATCAACAGGCGGCTGAGCAGCCACGCCATCAGCGCGTAGCAGGTCAGCACCACCGGCATGCCGATGACGTCGTCGGCCAGCGCTGCCGGTTGCAATTCGGCCACCGCCACCACGGTCACCAGCGCCATCACCACCAGCCCGAGGCGACGGATCCAGCCCTGAAGGAATTCGACCTGCGGTTTGTCCCAGCGGAAATGCAACTCGGCCACACCGCCTGGCGAGAGAATCCGGTAAGCGGTGTAGAACACCAGCCACGCCTGACCCATTTGCAGCAGCGCCGCGCCCATGTTGGCGTTCTGCCCGCGGGCGTCGATCTGCAGGGCCAGCCCGCACAGCGCCAGGCCAAGGGCCACCGGCATCGCCAGCAGAATGTTGATCAGGATCGCCTGCGGGGTATGCCACTGGCTGTCACGCTTGAAGTGACCGATGTCCTGGTGAACCTTGTTCAGCCGTGCATACAGCGCCTTGCGCCGCCACAGCAGAGCGCCGATCAGCAGGGCCAGCGGCAGAAACAGCAGCGGACGCTGGGTCAGACCGTCGGTCAGCTCGCTCAGGCTCGAGGCCAGCGGCAGGGTGTCGATCTGCCGCTTGAGCCGCTCCGGCACACCGCGTAGCCATTCCGTGTCCAGTGGCTTGTTGCTGGGGATCCAGAACATCTGCTCGTCGAGGGTCGCACGCAGGCTCTGCGCGGTGCTCAGCAGTTGTTTCTGGTTGAGCTGCAGGGTGATCGATTCGTTGAGCACCGCGCTCAGCTCGCGGTTCAGACGTTCCAGCAGATCTGCGCGGGTGTTGGCCAGTTCCATCAGGCTCTTGCGCAGTTGCGGGGTGACTTGTTCCGGTGGCTGGGTGGAAAGCAGGTTGTCGACGTAGGTCGCCGGGTTGCTCAGCAGTTCGCGTTGCTGACTGACTTCGAACTGATACAGGCGAATGTCGGCGATCTGATCCGCCAGATCGCGGTCGACCTTGAGTCGCGGCAGCGCCTGTTTCTGCTTATAGAGAATCTTCGACAGCAGCAGACTGCCCTTGAGCACGTTGATCTGCTCGTCGAGGGCGGAGTCGCTCTGGGTCAGGCTGTCGAGTTGCTGTTTGGTCTGCAGGTTCTGTTGGGTGACTTCGTTGAGGCGGTCGGTGCTTTTGAGCAGGTAATCGGAAAGTTTGAGGTTGGCGGCGCTTTCAGTGGCGAGCAGGCTGCTGCCGCCGGCCTTCTGTGCCTCGATCGATTGCTGGGTGACGGTTTCCTGCGACTGTGCCAGACGCTTCTGGTTGATCAGCGTCTGCAGTTCCTGGATCTCGCGATCGAGTCGGTCGGACTTCTCCGTGAGCAGGTCGTGCTGACTGTTGCCCAGATCCTGCAACTGGCTGTTGCCGGCCAGTTCCTGGCGGCGCAGCGGGATCAGTGCGTTCAACGCGGCGAGCTCGGCGTTCAATTGATCGCGTTGTTCGGCACTGACGGTCTTGCCGCTGTCCTTGCCGGACTTGAGGATGTTGTTGATCTGCTGGATGCGCGTCTGGCTGGCAGAGATTTCTGCCTGCGCACGCTCTGGGCGGGTCTGGGCGGTGATGATCAGGCTGTTGGCATCGGCCAGGGCTTTTTGCAGGTCACTTTGCTGGGTCGAGCGATCGGTGAGGATCTGCTCCAGCTGCTGGATCGACTCTTTGCTGAAACGCTGCGCCACCGGCACCACTGCCGTGGCCTTGAGGCGCGTGAGTTCACGGGTGTTCTCGATGGTCTGCCGCGGGGCGGAAGCCAGTTGCTGCTTGAGGTCGATCAGCTTCTGCTCGTAATCACGCCGGCTGTTGAGCTGGTTGAGCGTGGTTTGCAGGACCGTTTGCAGGGTCTTTTTGTCGGCATCCGGCAGTTTGCTGTCGGCCAGTTTGTCCAGGCTGGCCTGCACGGCTTCGCTGGACGGCGGTTCAGCGGCATACAGCGGGCCGACGGAAAGACTCAGGCCCAGCAGGGCCGCGAAAAAGAAAGAGCGCAGGGTAGGCATAGAGACCGGTCAAGCAAGTGAGAGTGGACGCAGTTTAGAGGAAGAGACCGGGACCCGGGCGACTTCCTTCGGGGAATCTGACGCCCACTTTGCCGATCTTGTTCCCGTCCATGACCGCGACCGTCCAGTGGGTGTTGTTCCACTCCACCTGGTCGCCAACGATCGGCGCACCGCCAACCTTCTGGGCAATGAACGCGCCCAGGGTCATGTCCGGATCAATGCCCTCGGCCGGCAACCCGTAAAGCGCCGCAACCGCTTTAAGCTGGGCGTCTCCTTCGAGGACGAAGTCACCGAAGAAACGCAGATCCAGACCGCGTTGCGGTGCCTGGCTGAACAGTTTGCCGAGGGCTGGAAGGTTGTGTTCATGACCGATAACACACAGCAAATCATCGACTTCCAGCACCGTACTACCCGACGGATGGAGCAGTTGCTGGCCACGAAACAGCGCGGCGATACGTGTCCCTTCGGGCATTTTCAGCTCGCGCAGCGGTGAACCAATGCACCATTTCTCGGCGCCGAGCTTGTAAACGAACAGTTCCCACTCGCTGGTGATGTGCACTTCCAGCGCCGATCGCGAGATCGGCGCCGGCTCCGGCGGCACTGTCACCTTGAGCAGTCTGGCGACCCACGGCAAGCTTGTGCCCTGCACCAGCAGCGACACCAGCACGATGAAGAACGCGAGGTTGAAGTACAGCTGCGCATTCGGCAGCCCGGCCATCAACGGGAACACTGCGAGAATGATCGGTACCGCGCCGCGCAGACCGACCCAGGAAATAAACGCTTTCTCGCGACCATGGAACGCCTTGAACGGCAGCAGGCCGACGATCACCGACAGCGGGCGGGCGAACAGAATCATCCACAGCGCCAGACCGAGGGCGGGCAGGGCGATCGGCAGCAAATCATGCGGAGTGACCAGCAGCCCCAGCACCAGGAACATGCCGATCTGCGCCAGCCAGGCCATGCCGTCGAGCATGTGCAGAATGCCGTGACGGCTGCGCACCGGGCGGTTGCCGATCACCAGACCGCACAGGTACACCGCGAGGAAGCCGCTGCCGTGCAGGGCGTTGGTCAGGGCGAACACCACCAGACCGCCGGCGATCACCAGAATCGGGTACAGGCCGGTGGCGAGGTTGATCCGGTTGACCAGTTGCAGCATCAGCCAGCCACCGCCCAGGCCGATCACGCCGCCGATGCCGAATTCGCGGATCAGGTGGGTCAACAGGCTCCAGTGCAGGCCGGTCTGGCCGCTGGCGAGCATGTCGATCAGGGTCACCGTGAGGAACACCGCCATCGGGTCGTTGCTGCCGGATTCGATTTCCAGGCTGGCGGTCACCCGTTCGTTGAGGCCCTTGCCGCCGAGCAGCGAGAACACCGCAGCGGCGTCAGTCGAACCGACGATGGCACCGATCAGCAGGCCCTGAATCAGGTTCAGGTCGAACAGCCACGCGGCGGCCATGCCGGTCAGTCCGGTGGTGATCAACACCCCGACCGTCGCCAGTGACAGCGCCGGCCACAGGGCCACGCGGAAACTCGAAACCCGGGTGCGCAAGCCACCGTCGAGGAGGATCACCGCCAGTGCGAGGTTGCCGACCAGATAAGCCGTCGGGTAGTTATCGAAAATGATCCCGCCGCCATCGACCCCGGCGGTCATGCCGACTGCGAGGATGATCACCAGAATGGGAATGCCGAGACGGGAGGACAGTGAGCTGACAAGAATGCTCGCACCTACCAGCAACGCGCCGATCAAGAACAGGCTGTTGATGGTCGTCGCATTCAAAGGCAGTACTCCAGAAGCGTAAAGACGGGCACAAACTGACCATGCAGTCTGCGTGCCAGCGATTCTAACCTGTTGAAATGTGATGCTGTCAAAAAGCTTTTTACGCTATGGGATTTAAGGTATGGGTTCGGCTGGGGATCGCTACCCTCACCCTAGCCCTCTCCCGGAGGGAGAGGGGACCGACCGCGGGGTTTGTTCAAGTTACACCGACCTGCTATATCGAGCCGAACTCAAAATCTGCAAAGCCCCCAATGTGCTCCCTTTCCCCCTCTCCCTCTGGGAGAGGGCTGGGGTGAGGGGCTTTTGACCTTGATCTGAAAATTTACAGGCTGAACCGCCCGACCATATTGTTCAGATCCAGCGCCAACCGTGACAGCTCGTTACTCGCCGCACTGGTCTGATTCGCGCCGGTGGCCGATTGCACCGAGAGGTCGCGGATGTTCACCAGGTTGCGATCCACTTCGCGGGCCACTTGTGCCTGCTCTTCAGCGGCGCTGGCGATCACCAGATTGCGCTCGTTGATCTCGACGATCGCGCTGTTGATGGTGTCCAGCGACATCCCGGCGCCCCGCGCAATGTTCAGCGTCGATTCGGCACGCTCGGTGCTGTTGCGCATCGAATCCACGGCGTGTTCGGTGCCGCTCTGGATGCTGCCGATCATGCGTTCAATTTCGCTGGTCGACTGTTGGGTGCGATGCGCCAGGGCACGCACCTCATCGGCGACTACGGCGAAACCACGCCCGGCTTCACCGGCACGTGCCGCTTCAATCGCCGCGTTCAGGGCCAGCAGGTTGGTCTGATCCGCCAGACCACGAATCACGTCCAGCACCTTGCCGATGTCACGGGACTCATTCGCCAGATCGCCGATCAGGGTCGCGGTGCTCTGCACGTCGGCGCTCATGCGCTCGATAGCGCTGACGGTTTCCTGCACCAGGTCGCGGCCGTCGCCCGCCGAAGTGGTGGCGTTCTTCGAGGCTTCCGAAGTGCTCACTGCGTTGCGCGCCACTTCTTCCACGGCGCTGGTCATCTCGTTGACGGCGGTGGCAGCCTGTTCGATTTCGTTGTTCTGCTGGGTCAGGCCACGGGCGCTTTCGTCGGTGACGCTGTTCAGTTCTTCCGCTGCAGATGCAAGCTGGGTGGCCGAGCCGGAGATGCGCTGCAAGGTGTCGCGCAACTTCGATTGCATCTTGGCCATGGCCGCCAGCAGACGTCCGGCTTCGTCGGTGCCGTCGACGTGGATCGGCTGGGTCAGATTGCCCTCGGCAATGGTTTCTGCCGCGTCCAGTGCTTTGGAAATCGGCTTGGTGATGCTGATGGTCAGCAGCCAGGCGAACAGCAAGGTCAGGCCGGTCGCCACCACCAGCAGGGTGACCACCAGATTGAACGCCGAGGAATACTGGTCGACCGCCTCTTGATTGGTCTGGCTGATCTGCTCGCCGTTGATCTGCATCAGGCGGTTGAGCACGGTGTTCATCGCTTCGGAGTTGTTCAGCAACTCGGTGTTGAGCAGGTTGCGCAGCTCGTCCACCTGATTGTTGCGCGACAGGCTCTTCATCCGGTCTTCGATCTGGCGGTACTGGCCCAGCAACTGCACATATTGATCGTAGGCCGCGCGTTCCTGCGGGCCGCTGATCAACGGCTCATAGGCCGATTGGGCGGCGCGGATCTGCTGGTTGCGGGTGTCCAGCAGTTCCATGGTCTTCTGCTGCACGTCCGGCTCGCGATTGACCAGCAAGCGATACGACAGCACCCGCAGGCGCAAGGTCAGTTGGGTGAACTCGTCGAGGTTCTTGATGCTCGGCACGCTGCTGTTGGTGATGTCCTCGGCAGCGCCGCGGATTTTGCTCATCTGGTTCAGGGCGAACACGCCGAGAATCAGCATCAGGCCGCCGATCAGGGCGAAGCCGGTGAACGCCCGGGGGGGCGATATTCATATTGCGAAGGGACATGGCGCGGATACCAGAAAGGGCCGCATCCATGCGGGCTGAGACTGCTGTATGGATGACTTATCGGTCATACGACTAAAGTCTTGAGGCACTGTGCGTATTTGTCGCATAGGGGGCTGAGCGACGAAGTGCAGGAACCAGATCGGCAGATCACAGTCTTTTAAACTCGCGAGAACAGTCGGCCGCCAGGAAAATCAAGGCCTTGCGCCGGTATAGCCCTGGCATCCGCAGTGACTTTTCTTTATCGTACGCGCCCTTTGAAAAACGCCTGGAAGATCAAAATGTTGGAAGCATCCCTCAGCCAATTGGAACAGCTCGTCAGCGACCTGGTGCAACAGAACCAGACCCTCGCGCAAACCAACCAGACCCTGTCCACGGAACTGGCCCAGGCCAAGGATGAAAACGAAAGCCTGCAACTGAGCCTGATGGAACAGGAAGAGAAGCACGGCGCCACCGCAGCGCGCATCCAGGCCCTGGTTGATCGCGTCAACGCAGGTCCTGTCAGCGCATGAACCACGGCACCGCAGGGGTAAAAGTCATCTCCATTCTCGGGGAGGACTATTCGATCAAGGCACCGGCCGGGGAAGAACAGACCCTGCTGGACGCCGCACTGATGCTCAAGGCCGCTCTGGCCGACACCAAACGCAAATACCCGACGCTGATCGGTGACCGCTTGCTGGTGCTGGCAGCGATGAACCTGTGCTCGCAGCAGATCGAAATGAAGAAGCAGCACCAGCAGGAACTCGACCGTTACCAAGAGCAAGTCAGCGCCACGGTCGACACCATCGCCAAGACCATCAATCAGGGCTGATGGGGTTGCGCACAACCAAAGAATAGATTGTCGATCAGGTTGTATACAATCGGCACGGCTGTTGCATTGTTTCGGCCACTTATTCTTTGGGGGTGCTCCATGCAGTTGTGGCGACGCAGTATTCAATGGCAGCTGATTCTCAGCATGGGCACCGCCCTGCTGGTCAGCATCCTGATCGTGATTGGCATTTATACCCTGGTGGTCAACCGCCTCGCCCAGAGCTATCTGGTCGAACAAGCGCTGCCGTCGAGCATCGAAGCGACGCGCAACGACATCGAACGCATCCTCGTCCAGCCGCTGACAGCCGCCAAAGACATCGCCAGCAACAGCATGGTGCGCGACTGGCTGGCCTCGGGTGAAGACAGCAGCAAAACAGCGGCTTTCGCGCAGTATCTGGAAGGCATCCGCGCCGAACATAAAGCCTTCACTGCGTTGATCATCGGCAGCGACTCCAATCACTACATCACCGAAAAAGGCTTGGATCGCACGCTCAGCCGGACCAAACCAGCCGATGCCTGGTTCTATTCCTTTCTCGACAGCAATCAGCCGCGCACCCTGAACATTGACAACGATGGCGCCACTGGAGAATTGGCGCTGTTCATCGACTTGAAGGTCGAGCAGGCCGGCAAAGTGGTCGGCGTCGCCGGGCTGGGCTTGAGCATGAAAGAGCTGTCGGAGCTGATCCACAACTTCAGCTTTGGCGAACGCGGCAAGGTCTATCTCGTGCGTTCCGACGGTTTGATCCAGGTCCATCCCGAGGCGCAGTTCAGCGGCAAGCGCACCCTCACGGAGCAAATCGGTGCGTCGGCGGCGCAAGCGGTCATGGGTCAAAAAGTCGCCACCAACAGCTCGTTCCAGCGCGATGGCGAAGACTTCCTCGCCTTCAGCCTGCCGCTGCGCGATCTGGGCTGGACGCTGGTGGCCGAAGTGCCGCAAGCGCAGATCTACGCCGAAGCCCGCAAGGCGATGTGGATGAGCGGCGGTATCGGCTTGGCGGTGGCGCTGGTGTGCTTGGCGCTGGTGGTGTGGCTGGCCCAGGGGCTGGTGCGACCGATTCGTCAGGTAACAGCCGCGCTGGTAGCGATCGGTAGCGGCGGTGGAGATTTGACCCATCGGTTAGATTCCAGTCGCGCCGATGAGCTGGGCGATCTGGCGCGAGGCTTCAACCGTTTCCTCGACAGCCAGCGCGGGCTGATCGGCGAAGTGCTGACCACCAGCGAGCGCCTGCGCACAGCCGTCGGCCAAGTGGCGAAAGTGGTGGAAAACACCGCTGAACGCTCCGGGCGTCAGCAGGAAATGACCGACATGGTCGCCACCGCGGTGCACGAGATGGGCCTGACCGTGCAGGAAATCGCGCAGAACGCCGGCAACGCCGCACTCGCCTCGCAAACCGCCCGGGATGAAGCGTTGCAGGCGCGGGAAGTGGTTGGCGGCTCGATTCGTCATATCGAAAGCATGTCCGATGAGATTGGCGTGGCGGCGGGCGCGGTGGGTGAGCTGGCGCATCAGGTGGCGTCGATCGATTCGGTGCTGGCAGTGATTCGCGGGGTGTCCGAGCAGACCAATCTGCTGGCGCTCAACGCTGCCATCGAAGCCGCGCGGGCCGGCGACATGGGCCGTGGGTTTGCCGTGGTGGCCGATGAAGTACGCACCTTGGCGAGACGGACTCAGGCGTCTACCGACGAGATCCAGCAGATGATCGGCAGCCTCAAGCAAGGCGCGGAGAATGCGGTGTCATCGATGCGTACCGGGCAGGCGGCGACCGGCACCGGGGTTGAGTCGAGCCAGCGTACCGGCGCCTCCCTGACCGCGATTACCGGGCAGGTCGAGCGCATCAGCGACATGAACCATCAAGTGGCAACCGCGACAGAAGAACAGTCGGCGGTGACTGAAGAGATCAACCGCAACGTGCAGGGAATTTCCGATCTGGCCCGGGCCACGGCCGGAGAGGTGCGGGCGTGTCGTGAGGATTGTCAGATGTTGCAGCGGTTGGCGGATGATCTGGCGCGGCAGATGGGAGGGTTCAAGTTGAGCTGATGTGTCCTCCGTTCGGGCCTCTTCGCGGGCAAGCCCGCTCCCACAGGTCTTGTGACAGGTCACTTAATATGTGAACGCCACAGGACCCTGTGGGAGCAACTGTCTTACTGCCACCGTTCGTCATCGCCA
>NZ_MVOO01000038.1:0-6795 GCF_002156405.1 Pseudomonas sp. SCPG-7
ACGGTCGGCGGCTTCGTGGAGTTTTTTTGAATTGAAGGATTCGTATGGGGCGGTGGTGTCGGTTTCGGGTGGGTTGGGTGTTGGTTTGATCATGGTGAAGCTCCTAGAGTCGACGGAGCTGCCACATTTCGCTGCGATACGAAAGGGAGGTGGCAGCTATACGCGGGTCGCAGACCGGGACTCTAGAACCGGCAGACCCAAAGGTCTCCCACGTACAGCCGCCATAAAACGAGGACGGAAGTTGTCCGTTTAGAAATCAGCGGGCTGCGAGACCCGATCGCTGATTTGTCAGCGACCTACCCACAATAGAACCCGCCCCTAAGGCGCACAAGCCGGCGGATTCTGGCGTAGCTATAGGCAATGGCGCAAGGATGTGTAGCCTTGGAGGCGTGTCTGGAGGTGTCTTTTAAACTCCTCCACTTAATACGCAGAAGATCGGGTGACTCTCTGGATGCAATATCACCCTTCTCTGTCTGCTATCTTTATCTACAGTTTGAATGTGAAGCAGTCTAATAAATAAGCGTCATTTGCTCCTGAGATTTCCATTTCTACTATTTCGGAATAAGTGGCAATCATATTGTCCAGCTGCGAGGGTACCTCATTACTTTTAAAGTTTTGTGTGCCAAGGAGAAGTCTGTTGGGTCCAAAAAAAGTTACTTTGGTAGTCGACTTTGTCTGGTTGTACCAAAAACTAATCGATGAATAGGGTTTTTTAAATGTTATTAGGATTTTGGCAGCTGAAGTTGACCATAGATACAAAACATTCTGGTACATTTTCCCCTCCTGTTCAGGAGGTTTCGGTTGCGGCGGCTTGAGTGTATCCAGTTTTGCGATTTCTAGTGTCGCGGCGGTGGATAATAATTTGATTGTCATGGCTGGGGTTTCGATTGTTCCGTTAAAGCCAATTGATTGGATCGGTACCTCATCGAAGTTTTCTTCAAGTATCGCGTTTTGTATTTTGTAATTCCTCTCTGGGAACTTGGTTGTTATCAAGTCGCCTGAAGTGTCGGTGGATGTATTAAATTTAATGTTGAGGTTGCTGTTGTTTTTTAGTTTTTTTAATTCTTCAAGCGGCAGAAGAGTGCTGAAGCCGGGAGGTGTGGTTGGTTCGTTTTTGACCAGCTCCGATTCGAAATCAGTGCCGTCAAAATATTCCCCTTCCAGTACTAACGAGATTAATTCGCCAGGGATGTGCGGCCAGGGGGTGACAGATATTGTGTCTGTTGGCTCTAGCTTCGTTACGTCAAGATTGTCGCCGGAGGCGCGATTGATGAAGGGAGTAGGGAGTCGTGCGTCCTCATCTGCAATCTTCAATATGTTCACTTCCAATAGACCTGACTTTCCTGCCTGCCCTCCATTGCGATTCAAATTCCAGTGCAGCTTTATCTCCTTGCCTTGCCTTGCCGCGAGAAACGTCTGGCTCAACACCGTGTTCACCCGTTTGTTGCTGTTGAACTCCACCAGTGGAAACTGCGGCGAGCCTGCCGGTGGGTTTACTTCCACGAGACGTCCCTTGTCGCCGCTCAATGCTTCAAGGAATTCGATGCGCACCGTCACGCCGTTCGGGTAGGCCAGGACATCAATCGGATCGATGGCCGGTGCTACAAGAAACGGTGGCGGTAGCTCCGTCAGCGCCGTGCCGATGCGCAATGTCAATTCCCGGGATTGCCCCAGCGGCACGTTGCCGCGCTGAATGCTGTAATCCGCGACCACCGTGCCGTTGAGGTTGGCGGTCACGTATTTTTTATCCACGGTGATGCGTACCGGCCGGCCGGCGGTGGCGGGGATCAGGTCGACATGATCACTGATGCTGCCGCCGCTGGCGGAGCCGCGCCAACGGTAGTTCACGCGATCCTTGTCCTGGGTGCCGAGGTACGGCACCACCAGCGTGGCGCCGGTGGGTGGCACGTTGTCCGGGTCGAGCACGTCGTTGGCATCTGCGCCCTCGACTTCCGGCCGGTCGAACGCCGGCAAGGGCACGCCGACCTGCATCATGAACGGCAGCGACTCGCGGACGCTCAACAGCCCCGTTTCGCTGTTGGTGACGATGTAATAGACCTTGACGTTCAGGCCATTGAAGCGCTGGATTTCGGCATTGCTCACACTGCGCAGGACGGGCTGATTGTCCGCTACGTTGCCGACCGGACGGGGATCTTCGTAATAAACGGTGTCGTTGCCGGGCGTCCGGGCCCACCAGATCAGGTTGATCAGGTCACTGCTATTGCGCCCGGGATACCAAGGGATGTTGACGGTTGCCCACGTGGTTTCCGGTGGCAACGTCCCGCCGGGTGCTTCGTCGACGGTAGGGGCGGCCAACTGGCTGATGTCGCCAATCACCGTGACACTGACATTTTTCGAAGGAAGGTCGCTTTCACCGCTGCGACGGCGCACATAGCCGACCGAGGCGGCGCCTTTGGCGATGGCTTTGACGGCGGCGTTGGGGATGGTGAAATCGAGCTGGAAGGGCACGTACAACACCTCTTTTTCCAGCGGTCCGACGATGATCTGCGAGCCTTGCGCCGGGGTACCGATCCAGGTCAGGAGCACCTTGTCGCCCACCGCAAAATCGTCCTTGGTGATGTACACGCGGGTGTTCACATCGTCGTCCCCGAGCTGATCGAGGTCGATGCTATTGGTTGGAATGCCGCTGACCAGCACCTGCGGTTCGTCCAGCCGATTGCCCTCCAGGTCGACTAATAGATGACGCGTCGCCGACCACGGCGCACGCTCGTCCGGGTAGTTGCCGCAGCGATCAATGACCTGATAAGCCACCGCCACGCGCGCTCCGTCTCCTGCCGCCTCGATAACGGCACGGCTGAAAACGACCTCGATCGGGTGGCCGATCGGGTCCTGGGCCTGCTGGGGCGTAACGACATGCACCACTTGCTGGCTGCCCCAGCGGGCGAGAATGCGGTCGTATCGGGTGAGGTTGCGGTAGGGCACGATGTGCATCGTCACCCCGCTGGGCGACAGGGTCTCATCGACCTCGTCATGGGAGAGGGAGAACTTGAGATCGGAGTGGCCGTCATCGCCGGGAATGTCATCGTACTCGCCGGGACGGGTGAGTTTGACCAGCAAGGTCATGACGGGGGTCGAGTCCTCCGGGGTCTGGTTCTTGCGCGTGATCCGGTAGAAGACTGGCGTGGCATCCCCCTCAAGCACGTGGTCCTTGGCAATGGTGAAAGCAACATCCTGGTTGAGCTCGGCGTCGTTCTCGATGGATTTGCTCCAAACCGCTGCACTGTCATTACCCCAGAACACTTCGGCATGATCACCAATGGACATGGTCAGCCAGGCGGGGATGATGCCTTGCAGATCGCCTTCCACGGCTCTGATGGGGACGCCGCCGTTATAGTGTTCGGCAGGGCTGAGGCTGACCAGCGCCGGAAAATACGGAGGTCTGAGGGCTTGAGGGGTAGGGTCTGCTTGGCTGGACATTTGGCGAACTCCGGTCAGGAGGGCTGGGTGATGGAGTTATTGAGCGCGGATTGGAGGAATTGCGCACCTGTCAGATCTGACAGGTGGCGACGAACGGTGATCAAAGTGACGACTAAAGGCGAAAGATTGCACCCGATGCAACAGTAGGAAGGTTGCTTGGCATAGCCGCCGTGCGCCCGCTCCGGCCGCCAAAAAAATGCTCTAAAAGAATCTGGGAAAACGGTGGGTCGCTCTCAATTACTTAGCAGGACCTGCACCATTCACAACGACCGGAGGGGAGGTTGGCAGCTTGCGATATCAATCAGGGCTCGTCGCTATATTGGCGGGTTGAGGTTGACTGATCCCTCAACGTCAAAAGATCGCAGTCTTCTGCCGCTCCGGTCATTGTGGTGAGGGGGTTTAGCGAGACGTCGCANGCGCAGCCGAGCGGGAGCAAGCTCCCTCGCCACAGGGCTTGCTTGTCCTCTTAGCCCGGCAATTCCAGATTATTCAGCGCTCGACTCACCGCCAGCTCCCCACCTGACCCAATGAAACTTCGGCTCTTGCCGCAGTCATTGTGGTGAGGGAGCTTGCTCCCGCTGGGCTGCGCAGCAGACCCAATACCTGTCACTGCAATCTTTCAGAAATACCCCGAGTTCAGGGTTTTACGACTGCTGCGCAGCCGAGCGGGACGGTGCGACGATTCGACAAGCTCCCTCGCCACAGGTTTTTGCCTGCCTTCTTAGCCCGGCAATTCCAGATTATCCAGCGCCCGATTCACCGCCAGTTCCCCGAGCATGATCAGTTGTGCGATGCCCAGCAGCGTCCTGCGCTGCGACGCCGGTATGAGGTGGGCGAAATCATTGGCGATGGTTCTGGCTGAGGCGCGTGTTTCGCAGGCATCGGCCGGCAGTTCTTCGTTTTTGAAGTCGGCGGTCACGGCGTACATCGAGCGGGTTTTACGTTGAATCGGCGTGGCGCCGGGCGGGCAGAGGTAGTAGTCGAGGGCACGGTCGGCGGCTTCGTGGAGTTTTTTTGAATTGAAGGATTCGTAGGGGGGCGGTGGTGTCGGTTGCGGGGGGGTGGCTGTTGGTTTAATCATGGTTGAAGACTCCTAGAGTCTACTGAGCTGCCACATTTCTCTGCTATACATTTGCGGTTTGCTTGCTCGTTGGCGCCGCACAGTTGGTGTACGCCTTCTGTAACGTCAAACGAAACCAGTCGTCAGTGCCTGGTTCCCTATCAAGCGCTGTCCGTCTGTCGGATTTCGACACTTACCTGTCAGGTCTGACAGTTGTGGCCATGCATCAGTGGGCGCTTCATGGGCATTCCTCTAACGACAGGAATTTTCTCATGAGCGTAATCATTGATGATGCAACGTCTGCCCTCTCCATTGAAGTTCAAGGTAAACAACGGACGAAAAATCAAGCCGACTCGCTAAACCTCCGCGCTGCTAGACGAGGTTTTTACCCGGGTGAAGGGGTGAGCGTTTTAGTGCGCGATAAACTTGCGAAGGTGGGCAGCGAAGTTCAGTTAGTACTGGACGGTAAAGTAATTGCCACTCACACACTGAAGTCCGGGGAGGCTGGCACAGGCATCAGATTTTCAGTGGGGGGCGACCTGCTTCCTCACGGTGTTCACGTGCTTTGCTATCAGGTAGAGCAGAAGGGAGTTGGCTTGCGGCAAAGCCCACATCAAGCTTCCCTGCGGGTGAAAACCATGCCGCCTTCCCATCTAGGATTCGAGGTGGATGCGGGAGAGGATCACATTTATGCAAGCATTGATGTGAGTTTTGAGACGTGTGTAAGTACTCAGAAAATTGCCGATGACGTGTTTCGTTTTACTCCAGGGTTTAGGCAAACGTTGTTCAGTCCCGACGGCAAATTCATGTTTGCTAGCGCTAAATCGGTTAATAAAATTGATCTTGAGACGCGCAAGATTGTCCAGCGTTACAGTCCTGAAGATATGTATCTTGGAGGTTTTAGTGCCAGCGAGAAACTGTTGTATTTGGCCTCTGGGTTTAAAGACAACATTTATATTCTCGACGTTGAATCGGACAGGTTGGAGATGGGAGCCTATGTTGGCACGGTTCGCGGCCTGGTAGTAAGTCATGATGCGAAGCAACTTTTTGTTGTAGGTCTGGACGAAGGATTGGTTAAAAGTTCTCTGATTTTTGTCAATGCAGAATCGCAGGAGGTCGTTAATAGAATCGCTGTAGGTAATGTTGCAGTTTCGATCGCTTTAAATCCACTCAGAGATGAAGTCTACGTTGGCTGCCTAGGGGTGCGTGGCGAGGCGCAAGGGGTATTTGCTGTCAATACAAGCAACGGTAATGTCAGGCATATACCAGCAGAATCACCGTGGAATCTGGCACTGAGCCCCAATGGCCAGGAACTTTACGCATTTGGTGGTGACAGCATCACTGTTATCGATACGGTAAGCAACGGTGTAAAGAAAACAGTTGAGATGCATGTGAGGTCGCTGACTCTCAGTGCTGATGGGGAACTGGTTTATTGCTACAATTATGAGGGAAGTTTCGTTTCTGTATATGACGCTCGCAGTTGGTCGCTTGTTCGTGACGTTGAAATACCAATAGATGCTGTTCGAGCGCTCTCAACCCAGAAGGACAATGGTGATATCTGGGCTATGTACGGTTGAATCCATGAGCAGAAGCGCCCGGTGGTTGCTCCGTTCTATCCACCATTATGTTATTGCTCCAGACCTTCTGTAGCGTGGCACAGGTGAATCACTTGTGCCACGTTGCTACCACTTTCGGCGTGGTGGCCGCGCAAGAGCAATCCATCACCGCTTGGGCTCGATTCATCGAAAAACAACGCGTATTCCGTTCTCTGGAAAAGTTTGAAGGCTTCTTGCGGTAGCCGTTCTGCGTCTGCTTCATGCGTCAAAACTTTATTTTAAAGGAGCGGAGAAACTGGTAGATCGCTCTCAGTCAATCAACAGCGCACGCTCGAACATTACCGACCTTAGTCGAAGTTCCAGATTATCCAGCGCGCGATACACCGCCAGCGCGCCGGGCATGATCAGCTGTGCGATGCCCAGCAGCGGGGCGGCGATTTTTTATGCTCGACCCAATGATTGCCCCGCTCTTGCCGAGGTCATTGTGGTGAGGGGATTCATCCCCGATGGGCTGCGCAGCGGCCCTAAAACCTGTCACTGCGATCTTTCAGGAATACCGCGAGCTCAGGATCTACGACTGCTGCACAGCCGATCGGGGATGAATCCCCTCACCACAGGTTCTTGCCTGTCTTCTTAGCCTGCCAACTCCAGATTATCCAGCGCCCGATTCACCGCCAGCTCTCCCAGCATGATCAGTTGCGCGATCCCCAATAGCGTTCGTCGCTGCGAGGCCGGTATGAG
>NZ_MVOO01000039.1:0-4996 GCF_002156405.1 Pseudomonas sp. SCPG-7
GACCGTGGTGGTATCGATGGTGTCGGTGACCTGCGTCACAGCCGGCACGGTGCTCGGTACCAGGTTTTCGAAGTTGCCACCGGTAGCGGTGGAGATGGTCGCTTCGACTTTACCCGCGTCTTTGTAGACATCGTCGGCCGGTGCCGGAACGGTCACAGTGCCGGTGGTTTTGCCAGCCTCGATGGTGATCACGGCGCCGTTGCTCAACGTCACGGTGACTGGCGAGCCAGCGGCGTTGGTCAGGGTCGCGGTGTAAACGATCGAGCCACCTTCGGCCACGGTACCGGTGGCGGACAGCGACAGGTTGGTGGTGTCGACGGTGTCGGTGACGTTAGTGCTGACCGGGGTTTTGTCAGCCACGAGGTTTTCGTAATTGCCACCGGTGACGTCGGTGATCGCGTTGGTCAGAGAAGCATGACCGGTCAATGCATCATTAGGCGCAGTGGTAGTCACGGTGCCAGTGGTTTTACCCACCTCAATGGTGATGTTTTGACCGTTTGCCAAGGTCACGACCACAGGCGAACCGGTCACTGGCGCGCCGACGGTTGCGGTATAGGTGACGGTGCCACCTTCGGCCACTGAGGTATCGGCAGTCAGTTTGACGGTCGAGGTGTCGATCGTGTCGGTGACTTCGGTGACAGCCGGCACGGTACTTGGCACCAGGTTTTCGAAGTTGCCACCGGTGGCGGTGGAAATGGTTGCTTCGACTTTACCGGCATCTTTGTAAACGTCGTCCGCCGGAGCTGGAACAGTCACGGTGCCGGTGGTTTTGCCGGCCTCGATGGTGATGACAGCGCCGTTGCTCAGCGTCACGGTAACTGGCGAGCCAGCGGCGTTGGTCAGGGTTGCTGTGTAAACGATCGAACCACCTTCAGCGACGGTGCCAGTGGCACTGAGCGACAGGTTGGTGGTGTCGACGGTGTCGGTGACATTGGTCAAAACCGGCGTTTTATCCGCCACGAGGTTTTCGTAGTTACCGCCGCTCACGTCGGTGATCGCGTTGGTCAGCGGTGCATGACCGGTCAACGCATCGTTCGGCGCGGTGGTGGTGACGGTGCCGCTGGTCTTACCCACCTCGATGGTGATGTTCTGACCGTTGGCCAAGGTTACGACCACAGGCGAACCGGTCACTGGGGCACCGACAGTCGCGGTGTAAGTGACGGTGCCACCTTCAGCAGCGGATTCAGTCGCGGTCAGTTTGACCGTGGTGGTGTCGATGGTGTCGGTAACGTTGGTGACGGCCGGAACGGTGCTTGGCACCAGGTTCTCGAAGTTGCCACCGGTAGCGCTGGAAATGGTCGCTTCGACTTTACCGGCGTCCTTGTACACGTCATCGGCCGGCGCCGGAACGGTCACAGTGCCAGTGGTTTTACCAGCGTCGATGGTGATCACGGCGCCGTTCGACAGAGTCACGGTGACTGGCGAGCCAGCCGCATTGGTCAGGGTCGCGGTGTAAACGATCGAGCCACCCTCGGCCACGGTGCCGGTCGCACTGAGCGACAGATTGGTGGTGTCGACGGTGTCAGTGACATTGGTCGAAACCGGCGTTTTATCCGCCACGAGGTTTTCGTAGTTACCGCCGCTCACGTCGGTGATGGCATTGGTCAACGGCGCATGGCCGGCCAGCGCATCGTTCGGTGCAGTGGTGGTCACGGTGCCGGTGGTCTTACCGACTTCGATGGTGATGTTCTGACCATTGGCCAAGGTCACGACCACAGGCGAGCCGGTTACCGGAGCACCGACGGTGGCGGTGTAAGTGACAGTGCCACCTTCAGCAGCAGACTCGGTCGCGGTCAGTTTGACCGTGGTGGTGTTGATGGTATCGGTAACGTTGGTGACGGCTGGAACGGTGCTCGGCACCAGGTTCTCGAAGTTGCCACCGGTAGCGCTGGAAATGGTTGCTTCGACTTTACCGGCGTCCTTGTACACGTCATCGGCAGGTGCCGGAACGGTCACGGTGCCAGTGGTTTTACCCGCTTCAATAGTGATTACCGCGCCGTTGGACAGAGTCACGGTCACCGGCGTCCCGGCAGGATTGGTCAGGGTCGCGGTGTAAACAATCGAACCACCCTCGGCCACCGAGTCGCTGGCGGTCAGGTTCAGGTTGGTGGTGTCGACAGTGTCCGAAACCGAGGTGTTCGCCGGTGTCTTGTCGGCCACCAGGTTTTCATAGTTACCGCCGGCAATCTTGTCGATGGCGACGCTCAGCGAGCTGCCGCCCGCCAATGGGCTGTTCGGTGCGACGAAATTCACGCTGCCGGTAGTCTCACCGACGGCGATGGTGATGGTCTGGCCATTGGACAGGGTCACGACAACTGGCGAGCCGGTGACGGGGGCGGTCACGCTCGCGGTGTAAACCACGGTTTCGCCTTCGGCGACATTGGCGGTGGCGGTCAGCGACACGGTGGAGGTGTCGATGGTGTCGTTGACGGTGGTCACCGCCGGCGTGTTGCTGGTGACCAGGTTTTCGAAGTCGCCACCGGTCGCGCCCTTGATGGTCGCTTCAACGGTGCCGGCGTCCTTGTAGACGTCATCCTTCGGTGCATCGACGGTCACGGTGCCGGAAGTTTTACCGACTTCGATAGTGATCACCGAGCCATTGCTCAACGTCACGGTCACCGGAGTGCCGGCGGCGTTGGTCAGGGTGGCGGTGTAGGTGATCTGGCCACCTTCGTTCACCGCCGGCGTCGCGCTCAGCGACAGGTTAGTGGTGTCGACGGTGTCGGTCACGGTGGTGCTGACCGGCGTTTTGTCGGCAACGAGGTTTTCGTAGTTGCCGCCGCTGACATTGGTGATCGAGTTGTTCAGCGGTTCGTGACCGTTCAGCGCATCGTTCGGTGCGGTGGTGGTCACGGTGCCGATGGTCTTGCCGATGTCGATGGTGATGGTCTGACCGTTGGCCAGGGTCACAACAACAGGCGCGCCAGTCACTGGAGCGCCGACAGTAGCGGTGTAAGTGACAGTGCCGCCTTCAGCCACCGAAGTATCGGCGGTGAGTTTGACCGTCGAGGTGTCGATGGTGTCGGTGACTTCGGTAACGGCTGGAACGGTGCTTGGCACCAGGTTCTCGAAGTTGCCGCCTGTTGCATCCTTAATCGTGACTTCGACCTTGCCGGCGTCTTTGTAGACGTCATCGGCTGGCGCTGGAACGGTCACGGTGCCGGTGGTTTTGCCCGCGTCGATGGTGATCACGGCGCCGTTGGACAAAGTCACGGTTACCGGCGTACCGGCCGGGTTGGTCAAGGTTGCGGTGTAGACGATCGAACCGCCTTCAGCGACGGTGCCGGTCGCGGCCAGCGACAGGTTGGTGGTGTCGACGGTATCGGTCACGGTGGTGCTGACCGGGGTTTTGTCGGCAACCAGATTCTCGTAGTTGCCGCCGCTCACGTCGGTGATGGCGTTAGTCAACGGCGCATGACCGTTCAGCGCATCGTTCGGCGCGGTGGTGGTGACGGTGCCGGTGGTTTTGCCCACTTCGATGGTGATGTTCTGACCGTTAGCCAGGGTAACGACCACAGGCGAACCGGTTACTGGAGCACCGACAGTCGCGGTGTAGGTGACCGTGCCGCCTTCAGCCGCGGACTCGGTTGCGGTCAGTTTTACCGACGTGGTGTCGATGGTGTCGGTGACTTCGGTCACGGCTGGAACGGTGCTCGGCACCAGATTTTCGAAGTTGCCGCCGGTTGCACTGTTGATGGTGACTTCAACCTTGCCAGCGTCTTTGTAAACGTCATCGGCTGGTGCTGGAACGGTCACGGTGCCGGTAGTTTTACCGGCTTCGATAGTGATCACCGAGCCGTTGCTCAGGGTCACGGTGACTGGTGTGCCCGCTGGATTGGTCAAGGTCGCGGTGTAGACGATCGAACCACCTTCAGCGACGGAACCGGTGGCGCTGAGCGACAGGTTCGTCGTGTCCACGGTGTCAGTGACGGTGGTGCTGACCGGGGTTTTGTCAGCGACCAGATTTTCGTAGTTGCCGCCGCTCACGTCGGTGATGGCGTTAGTCAGCGGCGCATGACCGTTCAACGCATCGTTCGGTGCGGTGGTGGTCACGGTGCCGGTGGTTTTGCCGACTTCGATGGTGATGTTCTGACCGTTGGCCAGGGTCACCACGACTGGCGAACCGGTCACGGGTGCACCGACAGTCGCGGTGTAGGTGACCGTGCCGCCGTCAGCCGCGGACTCGGTTGCGGTCAGTTTCACCGACGTGGTGTCGATGGTATCGGTGACTTCGGTCACGGCCGGAACGGTGCTTGGCACCAGGTTCTCGAAGTTGCCGCCGGTTGCCCCGTTGATGGTCACTTCAGCCTTGCCGGCGTCTTTGTAGACGTCATCGGCAGGTGCTGGAACAGTCACGGTGCCGGTGGTTTTGCCCGCTTCGATGGTAATCACCGAACCGTTGGACAGGGTCACGGTAACGGGCGAGCCAGCAACGTTGGTCAGGGTCGCGGTGTAGGTGATCGAACCGCCCTCGGCGACCGAGTTGGTGGCGCTGAGCGACAGGTTCGTCGTGTCCACGGTGTCAGTGACGGTGGTGCTGACAGGGGTTTTGTCAGCGACCAGATTTTCGTAGTTGCCACCGGTGACGCCGGTGATCGAGTTGGTCAGCGGTTCGTGACCCGTCAGCGCGTCGTTCGGCGCGGTGGTGGTCACGGTGCCAGTGGTTTTGCCGACTTCGATGGTGATGGTCTGACCGTTCGCCAAAGTGACAGTCACTGGCGAGCCAGTGACTGGTGCGCCAACGGTCGCGGTGTAAGTGACAGTCCCGCCCTCGGCCACCGAGGTATCGGCGGTCAGTTTGACGGTCGAGGTGTCGATGGTGTCAGTCACTTCAGTGACCGCCGGAACGGTGCTCGGCACCAGGTTCTCGAAGTTGCCGCCGGTGGTACCGGTAATGCTGACTTCAACCTTGCCGGCGTCTTTGTAGACGTCGTCGGCAGGCGCGGGAACCGTCACGGTGCCAGTAGTTTTACCGGCTTCGATGGTGATGACCGAG